>JBDHVE010000070.1:0-44987 GCA_039809485.1 Polyangiaceae bacterium
CTCTGCACGTGTGCCGCGGAGGTGAGATCCTCACGCGCTCGAGCTCGCGTCGGCTATGTGACGGAGAAGAGGAACCCGCCGGGTGCCTGTTGCCAGTTCGCCCGACGCAGCGTTGCCGCTCGCCAGGAGTCCGGCCGCAGCGGTAGCGTTGACCGCCGTCCCGTGCCCGCATGGCGAGAGGTGAGCCGGTTGGTGGGCAGAGCGGGTAGCGGAGCTCGAACGCTCGTCAACGTGTGACGACCCCGTCCACGTTCACGTCAAGGTCCACGTCAACGTCGACGTCAACGTCGAAGACCACGTCGGTGACGCGGACTCTCGACCCGTTGCCCGTTGCCTGTCGCCTGTCGCCTGTTCCCCGTTCTCTCTCCCCCTCTGTCGAGCGCGATGCCTTCACAGCTGGAACATCGCCATCGCCGTCTCCCCCGACTTGATCGTGACGGTCCGCGATTTCGTCGCTGCGCCCGCCGGCTTGCACTCGACGAGATACGTCGAAGGAGGCAGCGAGAGCTTCAGCGTGCTCGTCGTCCCCTTCGAGGAGCCGTTCACGTAGAAGGCGCAGACGCCGTCGATCGCGACCGCGACGAGCGTGCCGTTCGCGGGGAAGTCGAACACCACCGTCGTCGTCTGGTTCTGGGAGATCACCGCGGTCTGCGAGGCGACGACGCCGTCGGCGCGCTTGCACGCCACCGTGTATGTGCCGGTGACGAGGGACACGTCGAGGAACGTCGACGTGCCCTTGATCATGCCGTCGACGGTGAACACGCAGACGTCGCCCGCCTTCGACGAGGCCTGGAGCCGGCCGAACGTCGGCACCGGGATCTGGTGCTTCGGAGGAGCCGCCGCGTCGGCGCCCGCGTCCGCGAGCGGCGGCACGCCCGCGTCGGCCGCCGGGGCAGGCGCGCCCGGGTCGCTCGGGTCGCTCGGCGTGCTCGGCGCGCTCGGATCGGCCGGAGCCTCGGCGGGACCTTCGCTCGTGCCGGGCTCGGCCTTCGGGTCGTCGGACCCGGCGCCCATCTTCTCCACCGTCACGGTGCACGCGACGAGCGAGAGGCAGAGACCCATGAACCACGGCATCGAACGGGTACGCATGAACGAGACCTTTCTCCCTTCGACGTCGTCTGCCGACGCCGTGGAGGAGGTCGAGAGCAAGCAACTCGCCAACGCACGAAATGCCGAAAAAACCGACCTCGTGCCCCTCCGGAGGGCCCGCGCACGCGTGCGCGCACGGCCGTGACCGTGCGCGTGAACGGGAGGAGCCTCAGCCGGCGGAGCGGAGGATCTTCGCGACCTGCGTCTGCCCGAGCGGCGCGCCCGTCCGGCCGACGACCTGCGCCGCCGCGAGCCGCGCGACGATCGCGCGCTGGGAGCAGCCCTCGGCCGAGAGCTTGCGGACCGCCGCGATGACGTCCTGCTCGCGCGCGTCGGGCTCGACGTGGACGCCGTCCTCCGCGAGACGGAAGCCGTAGGGCACGTTCCCGACGCGCTCTCCCCTCGCCTTCTTCGCGGCGAGGACGGCGCGCACGCGCGCCGCCGTCGAGACGCGGCGGTACGCACGCGCGAGCTCGACGGCGCCGCGCGAGTACGCCGCTTCGTCCGCTCCGGACACCGATTCGCGCGTCTTCGTCTTCGACCCGTCCGCCGTGCAGAGCCGCGCGCCCTCGACGAGGGCCGCGCGCTCGATCAGCCAGCAGACGAGCTCCTCGTGCCCGAAGGCCGTCGCGTTCGCAGCGACCAGCATCCCGGCGCCGTGGACGCGGACGGCGCCGAACGCGGCCATCAGCGCGGGTCGCTCCGCGATCGGCGTCGCGCCGTCGACGCCTTCGTCGACGTGCCACGAGGCGACCGCGACCTGCTCGCGCCTCGCCCACGCCTCGATCGCGCGCTGCTGCGGAGTCGGCTCGGCGCCCGCCGGCTCGACGCGGATGTACGCAACTGCGGATCGCACCGCCATCGGCGACGAGTTATCGCCCTTCGCGATCCGTGTAGTCAACAACGAATCGCAGCGGGCATTCAGGGATCGAGGTACACGAGTGCGACGAACTCCGGCGCGGGCACCGCGAGCGGGGTGCCGACGGGCGCCGGGACGCCGGTGACGGGATCGACCTTCATGACGACAACGCTCCCCGACCCCTGGTTGCCGACGAACAGGAAGCGGCCGGTCGCGTCGATCGAGAAGTGACGCGGCGTGGTCCCGCCGGTCGGAACGCGCGCGGTGCGGGTGAGCCGACCGGTGGCAGCGTCGATGTCGAAGACGGCGAGGCTGTCGTCCCCGCGGTTCGAGGCGATGACGTGCTTGCCGTCGGCCGTGAGCTGGATCTCCGCGCCGGTGTTCGCGCCCTGGAAGCTGTCGGGCAGGGTCGAGATCGACTGGAAGCTCGCGAGCGCACCGGTCGTCGGATCGAACGACATCGCGTTCACCGTGCTCCCGAGCTCGTCGATCACGTACGCACGCTTGCCGGCCGCGTCCATGTCGACGTGACGTGCGCCGTCGCCGGCCGCAAATCCGTTGTTCGGGACGTCGGTGAGCGTGCCGTTCGCCTCGAGACGGAACACACTCACCGCGTCGCGTCCCTTGTTCGGCACGAGGACGAACGCGTTCGTCGGGTCGGTGACGATCTGGTGGGTCTGCGCGCCGTTGCCGAACGACCGCGTCGCGCTCGCCGTGCCGAGACGCCCGTCGGCCATGCGGGGGAACACGCTGATCGTGCCGCCGCCGTAGTTGGCGACCATCACGACCTTGCCGGCGCGGTCGACCGAGACGTGCGCCGGTCCGTTTCCGCCGGAGCCGACGCTGCCGAGCGCGGCGAGGTTCCCCGAAGGGCGCTCGATCGCGAACGCCTGCACTTCGGAAGCGCCCTCGTCGACGGCGTAGAGGAACTTCGTGTCGGGGGAGAGCGCGAGAAAGGACGGGTTCTGGCCGGCCGCGACGGTCGCGACCGGGGCGAGCGCCGCGGTCGCCGCGTCGAAGGAGAAGATCCGGATCTTGCCGTCGCCGGATCCGACGTAGACACGCGGCGTACCGAGTGGCTTCGCGGCGTCCATGCCGCCGTCGGACCGGCCCGCCGTGCTCGCGTCACCCGAGGGGGTCGTGCCGCCGCTGCTGCTCGAGCTCGACGCCGTCCCGCTGCTCGCGCCGGACGGCCGGCTGCTCTCGCTCTCGGTGCACGACGCGAGCGGGGACGTCGCGCACATGGTTCCGAAGAGCAGGGTCACGGCGGTCTTCGAGTGAGTGACGTTCACGGAGGACAGCCTACCGCGATTCGGAGACGGCGCCCGGGCCGTCCTTCCACGACACGACGACGTCGCGTCCGAACGTCCTGCCCCATGCGCGCACGTGAGCCTCCGCACTGCGGCGCGCGAGCTCCATCGCGCGCGGCTCGCGTCCGGCCGCCTCGAAGGCAAGGATCGCATCCTTGCGGGCAGCGCTCTCGAGCGCTTCGTTGCGTGTCGCGAGCACATCGGTCGAGCGCGAGTGGACGTAGGAGCGCCCTTCGTCGAAGCGCGTCGAGAGGACCTCCGGCGCCGGAAGACCGACCTCTACGGTGTTCTTCGCGGGGTCGAGCTTCACGTCGCCCTCGCCGATCTTCGCGAAGTCGACGCCGAGGATGACCTCGCCGGCAGCGACGAAGAGGAGCGCGTCCTTCGCGTCGACGAGCCCGCCGAGCCGCTTCTGCTGATCGCGTACGTCGATCACCTTCTCGACGTGCAGCGCCGCCGTCTCGAGGCGCGCGAGGGCGCGGAGCTCGCGGACGACGTCCGCCCCGGAGTGCTCGACCTTGACGGTGGAGGCCGGGAGAGGGGTCGCCGAGCGGAGATACGCGAGCGTCATCGCGACGACGAGGACGAAGGCGATCGGCCAGGCGAAGCGACCGAGCACGTCGAGCGGACGCGGGGTCGGCGCACCGGGAGGAGATGGCGACATGAATCAAGCGTAGCGCTCCGTACCGGAGCCTGCCGCGAGGTGCCCCTCGAACGTCGCGGCCGGGTCGGCTACGCTCGGCGCGTGGGGCTCCGGCAAGCGGCGGCAGCATTCGGCGCCGTGGCGCTCTTCGCATGTGGGAGCGCCCCGCGCGCAGAGCGGCCGGCGCCGCCGCCGGCAGCGGTCGAGGACGCCGCCACACCCGACCCTCCCGCGGTCGCCGCTCCGGACAGCGCGCCCGCGACGACGCCGGAGCCGGCGCGACCGGTCACGACGACGAGCTACGAAGAGGCGCTCTCGACGCCCGAAGCGGTCGACGTGAAGGACGACCGCGTGCAGCTGACGGACGCCCAGCTCCGCGGCCCGATGAACGCCGTGCTCGCCTCGTGCCGCGTGCCGCGCAACGCGAAGGTGACGATCAAGACGGCGGTCCAGAATGGACGCGCGATCGGCGTCACGGTCGACGTCCGGATCGATCGGACGAACGCTCCACCGCCGAAGAGGAAGAAGCCGCCGACGAAGGCCGCGCTCCGAGCGGCGCAGGCGGCGACGAAGGCCGAAGCGAAGACGAAGGCGAAGATCGTCTCGTGCTTCGAGCACGCGGTGCGCTCCGCGACGTGGCCACCGAGCCGCAGGCGCGACTCGTTCGTGACCGAGTTCTGAACGGCCTCGATCGAGCGCCGCATTCCGGAGCGCCCGCGTGTCGCAGCTCCGATCTCGGCCGCGAATCTCGACGACGCGGCGCTTTCCTCGGCCTATGGATCGACGTTCCGAATGACGCTCGCGCAACACCAAGCCGCCACGGGAATCGAAGGCCTCGACGACATCCTCCGCGGCGGCTTACCGCGAGATCGCCTCTACCTCGTCAAGGGACAGCCCGGCACCGGCAAGACGACGCTCGCGCTCCAGTTCCTGATCGCCGGCGCGGTGCGCGGCGAGACCGTCCTCTACATCACGCTCTCCGAGACGCGTGACGAGCTGCGCGGTGTCGCGGCCTCGCACGGCATGTCGCTCGACGGGATCGACGTGTTCGAGCTCGCGCACGCCTCTCCCGCGGCCGGGCAGTACACGATGTACCACCCCTCCGAGGTCGAGCTCGGACGCGCGATGGAGACGCTGCTCGAAGAAGTCCGCCGCGTGAAGCCGTCGCGCGTCGTCTTCGACTCTCTGTCCGAGATCCGCCTCCTCGCACAGCAGCCGCTCCGCTACCGGCGACAGATCCTCGAGCTGAAGCAGCACTTCGCGGGCAGCGCCTGCACGGTGCTCCTCCTCGACGACCACAGCGGTGAGGTCGACAACCACCTCGAGAGCGTCGCGCACGGCGTGGTCACGCTCGACCGGCAGTCGCCCGTCTACGGCGGCACGCGCCGGCGCCTCGAGGTCGAGAAGCTCCGCGGCGTCCGCTTCCGCGGCGGCTTCCACGACTTCACGATCGAGCGCGGAGGCCTAGTCGTCTATCCGCGCCTCGTCGCCGGCGAGCACAAGCCGGGCTTCGCACGCGGCCTCATGCCGACGGGTGCGCCCGCGCTCGACAGGATGCTCGGCGGCGGGCTCGACCACGGGAGCGCGACGCTCGTGGTCGGCCCGGCCGGCTCCGGCAAGTCGGCGCTCGCGAGCCAGTGCGCGTGCGCCGCTGCCGACGCGGGGAGGAACGCGGCGATCTACTCGTTCGACGAGAGCATCGACACGCTCCACGCCCGTTCGGACTCGCTCGGGCTTCCGACTCGGAAGCACGTCGCGGAGGGCCGGCTCCACGTCGAGCAGTTCGACCCCGCCGAGATGTCGCCGGGGGAGTTCGGTCACAAGATAAGGTGGGCGGTCGAGGTACACCGAGCCTCGGTCGTCGTCATCGACAGCATCGCCGGCTACCTGAGCTCGATGCCGGAGGAGCGGTTCCTCCTCAACCAGCTCCACGAGCTCCTCAGCTATCTCGGCCAACACGGCGTCGTGACGATCCTCGTCTCGACCCAGCACGGCCTCATCGGGACGGGGATCGCCGCGCCGGTCGACGTCAGCTACCTCGCCGACGGCGTCATCCTCCTCCGCTACTACGAAGCCGCCGGTCGCGTGTGCAACGCGATCTCCATCGTGAAGCGGCGGGGCGGAGCGCACGAGCGGTCGTTGCGGGAGTTCTCCCTCGGCGAGGGCGGCCTCCACGTCGGCGCAGCGCTCGAGCACTTCCAGGGCATCCTCACCGGCGTGCCCCACTTGGCGACGACGAGCTGACAT
The DNA here is from genome assembly GCA_039809485.1 of Polyangiaceae bacterium. GTDB lineage: Bacteria > Myxococcota_A > Polyangia > Polyangiales > Polyangiaceae > Labilithrix. The sequence continues at coordinate 6,149 of JBDHVE010000070.1, forward strand.
GCCGCGCTCGCTCGAAGACCGCGTCCTCGTCTTCGGTCTCTTCGGAGCCGACGCGGCGCTCACGGCCGACATCCTGTCGAACGGCGGGATCACGGCCGTGACGTGCGAGAGCCTCGCGGTGCTCCTCGATGAGACGGCGCGCGGAGCCGGCGCGCTGCTCGTCGCGCAGGAGGCGCTCGTCGGTGAGGTCGCGGCGCGTCTCGTCGATCTGCTCGAAGCGCAGCCGACGTGGTCGGACCTGCCCGTCGTCGTCAGCGTCGTCGAAGAGGAGTACGAGATGCAGCTCGCGCTCGGAGCGCGGGTCAACGTCGTCGCCCTCCACCGGCCCGTCCGCGTCCGTGCGCTCCTCGGCACGGTCGCGAGCGCGCTCCGCGCGCGGCGGCGGCAATACCAGACGCGCGATGTCCTCGAGAGCCTCGAGCGCACGACGTCCGACCTGCGCGCGCTGGAGGAGGAGATGCGCAGCGTCGTCGAGAACCTGCCCGAGCTCGCCTGGACCGCGCGCCCCGACGGCCACATCACCTTCTACAACCAGCGCTGGTACCGCTACACCGGAGCGACGCTCGAGGAGATGGACGGCTGGGGCTGGAGCAAGGTCCACGACCCGAGCGTGCTGCCGGCCGTCCTGACACGATGGCGCCGCAGCCTCGAGACCGGCGAGCCGTTCGAGATGGAGTTCCCGCTCCGCGGCGCGGACGGCCGCTTCCGGTCCTTCCTCACGCGCGCGACGCCGCTCCGCGATCGGGCTGGCCGCATCGTGCGGTGGGTCGGCGTCAACGTCGACGTCGACGACAAGCGCCGCGTCGCCGAGGAGCGCGAGCTCTACACGAAGCGCGCGGCCCTCCTCGCGCACGCGAGCGAGCTCCTCTCCGCGTCGTTCGACGTCGAGGAGCGCCTCACCGCCCTCGCCGGCGCGCTCCGCGAGTCGATGGCGACGGCCGTCACGATCGACCTGTACGACGAGCAGAGCATCCGTCGTGTCATCGTCGACGACGCCTCTGGCGAGCGCACCGACCGCGATCACGAGATCACGGTGCCGGTCACCTTCCGGGGGAGGACCGTCGGCACCCTGACCGTGGCGCGTCCGGAGCGCGCCTACACCGCCGAGGATCTCGTCCTCCTCCAGGAGCTGGCCGATCGCGCCGCCGTGGCGATCGACAACGCGCGCCTCTTCGCCGCCGCGCAGAGCGACCGCGATCGCGTCGCGCGCCTCCAGGCGCTCGCCGAGGCGTTCTCGGCCGCGCGGACGCCGACCGAGGTCGCCGAGGTCGCGATGTCCCACGGGACCCGCGCCGCCGGCGCGCAGCGTGGGCTCGTCGGCGTCCTCGCGGAAGGCGACACGACGCTCGACGTCATCCTGATGCGCGGCCCCGCCGAGGCCGTCGCGAAGTGGCGACAGGTCCCGATGAGCCTCTCCGCTCCGCTGACCGATGCGGTACGGCGCGGGACACCGGCGTTCTACGCCACGCCGGAGGACGTCGCGGCGGCGTTCCCGCATCTCGCGGATCAGCGCTCGCCCGGCGACAGCGCGCTCGCCGTCCTGCCGCTCACCGTGGGAGGACGGACCTTCGGCGCGATGGGCCTCGTCTATGACGACCCGCACGAGTTTCCCAGAGCGGATCAGACCCAGACCGTCACCCTCGCACGTCTGTGCGCGCAGGCGATGGACCGCGCCTTCCTGTTCGAGCTCGCGCAGCGCGAGCGCCTGCGCGCGGAGGAAGCGAGCCGCACGAAGGACGAGTTCCTGGCGATGGTGAGCCACGAGCTCCGCACGCCGCTCAACGCGATGCTCGGCTGGACGCGTCTCCTCCGGAGCGGCGGTGTCGAGCCGAGCCGGCAGGCGAAGGCGCTCGAGACGATCGAGCGCAACGCGATGGTGCAGACGCAGCTCATCGAAGACCTCCTCGACATCACGCGGATCGTGACAGGAAAGCTCCGGCTCCAGGTCGGCCCGGTCGACCTCGCGCACGTCGTCGATGCCGCGGTCGAGACCGTACAGCCGGCGGCGGACGCGCGCGGCGTGCTCGTCGAGAGGTCCGTCGAGCCGAGCGCACGGCAGATCACGGGCGACCCGGAGCGCCTCCAGCAGATCGTGTGGAACCTGCTCTCGAACGCGGTGAAGTTCACGCCGCGCGGGGGCGAGGTCCACGTCCGCGTCCACACCGACGACGCGACCGCGCACGTCGACGTCGTCGACACCGGCGTAGGCATCTCGGCAGAGTTCCTCCCGCACGTGTTCGAGCGCTTCCGCCAGGCGGACGGCGGTACGACGCGCAGCTACGGCGGCCTCGGCCTCGGCCTCGCGATCGTGAAGCACCTCGTCGAGCTCCACGGCGGGACGATCCACGCGGAGAGCAACGGCGAGAATCGCGGGACCACCTTCCGCGTCTCGCTCCCGATGGCGGTCGCGCGCACCGCGTCCACGCTCCCGGTCCGCGAAGGCGCCCAGGCCGCGCATGCGAAACCGCTGTCACCGGTCGAGCGTGGCCCGTGGCTCGACGGCCTCCGCGTGCTCGTCGTCGAGGACGAGCCCGATGCGCGCGACCTCCTCGTCGCGCTCCTCGAGCAGCGCGCCGTCGACGTCCGTGCGGCAGCATCCTCGGCCGAGGGGCTCGAGCACCTCGACGGGTGGACCCCCGACGTCATCCTCTCCGACGTCGGGATGCCGGTCGAGGACGGCTACGCGTTCATCCAGAAGGTCCGCGCACTGCCGCGTGAGCGCGGCGGAGCCACGCCGGCCGTCGCGCTGACGGCCTACGCGCGCACCGAGGATCGTCGCCGGGCGATGCTCGCCGGCTTCAACATGCACGTCTCGAAGCCGATCGATCCGGACGAGCTCCTCGTCGTCCTCGCGAGCCTCGGTGGCCGCCTCCGCGAGCTCGGCACGACCGCAGAGTGACCCCGCATCTGAGGAAATCGGCCGCACGCCCCCGCCGTTGAAAAAAAGATCGGGGCCGTGTCGATCTAGGCTTCGCTCGTTCGTCGCCGTGTCAGAAGGGGCGCTCTCGCCCCGCCGAGAACGAAGGAGAACGACGATGCGCGTGATGGTGTTCGTGCCGGGAAACCCGCAGACCGAAGCCGGCGAGATGCCCAAGCGGGAGGACATGGCGAAGATGATGCAATACAACGAGGAGCTCGTGAAAGCCGGGGTGATGCTCGACGGCGACGGGCTCCACCCGACCTCCAAGGCGAAGCGGATCCGCTTCGAGGGGTCGAAGCGCACGGTCATCGACGGCCCCTTCACGGAGTCGAAGGAGATCGTCGCGGGCTACTGGATCTGGCAGGTCAAGTCGATGGACGAAGCCGTCGAGTGGCTGAAGCGGGCGCCCTTCGACGAGGGGACGGAAGTGACCCTCCGGCCCATGTTCAGCCCGGAGGACTTCGGCCAGGAGCTCACGCCGGAGCTGCGAGACAAGAGCAAGCAGCTCGAGAGCGAGATCGCGCGCCAGCGCACGAAGGCGTGAGCACCGAAGCGACGCGCCGCGCGGTCGAAGCCGTCGTCCGCATCGAGTCCGCCCGGTTGATCGGCGGGCTCGTGCGGCTGCTGCGCGACGTCGGCCTCGCGGAGGACGCCGCGCAGGAGGCGTTCGTCGCCGCGATGGAGACGTGGCCGGCGGCGGGGATCCCGGAGAACCCCGGCGCGTGGCTCATGACGACCGCGAAGAACCGCGCGATCGACGTCCTCCGCCGCGAGCGGAGGCTCGTCTCGGACGACGGCCTCGAGGACCGCGAGACCACGCCCGACCTCGAGGCCGCCGTCGACGAGAACGTCGGCGACGACGTGCTCCGGCTGATGCTCGTCGCCTGCCACCCCGTGCTGTCGAAGGAGGCGCGCGTGGCGCTCACGCTGCGTCTCCTCGGCGGTCTCACGTCCGAAGAGATCGCGCGCGCGTTCCTCGTCCCCGAGCCGACGATCGCGCAGCGCATCGTGCGCGCGAAGCGAACGCTCGCCGAGGCGCGGGTGCCGTTCGAGGTGCCGCGCGGGCCGGAGCTGTCCGCACGGATCGCTTCCGTCCTCGAAGCCATCTACCTCGTCTTCAACGAGGGCTACTCCGCGACGAAGGGCGATGCGTGGGTGCGCCCCGCGCTCTGCGACGAAGCGCTGAGGCTCGGACGCATCCTCGCCCAACTCGCGCCGGACGAGGCCGAAGCGCACGGTCTCGTGGCGCTGATGGAGCTCCAGGCCTCGCGGCTCCGCGCACGCGTCGGACCGGACGGGGCACCGGTCCTCTTGATGGACCAGGACCGCTCGCGATGGGACCACCTCCTCGTGCGGCGCGGGCTCGCCGCGCTCGCGCGCGCCGAGGCGCTCCATGAGCCGCTCGGCCCCTACGCGCTCCAGGCGGCGATCGCCGCGTGTCACGCGCGCGCGAGGACGGGCGAGGAGACGGACTGGATCCGGATCGTGGCGCTCTACGATGCGCTCGTCGAGATCACCCAGTCGCCGGTCGTGGAGCTGAATCGTGCCGTCGCCGTCTCGTTCGCATTCGGCCCCGCCGAGGCGCTCGAGCTCGTCGACGCGCTGCTCGAGGAGCCCGCGATGCGCGCCTATCACCTCCTGCCGAGCGTGCGGGCCGATCTCCTCGCGAAGCTCGGACGACACGCCGAAGCCCGCGCCGACCTCGAGCGCGCTGTGGACCTCGCGACGAACGCGCGTGAGCGTGCCCTCTTGCTCGCGCGCGCCGCCGAGCTCCGGGGTACCTAACTAGCGCGGACTCGAGCACGCAGGATCCTTCGCGCGTCCTGCGCGTAGGATGGAAGGATGGTACTTCGACGCGCGCTCGTCGTGACGGCGCTGCTCTTGCTCGCACCGTCGACGGCGTCCGCCGCGATCCCGGAGGAAGAAGGCGGCTTCGGCGCGGAGCCGGCGCCACCTCCGCCCAAGCCCGCACCTTCCTGCGAGAGCTGCCTTCGCGGCGTGGGCGCGATCGCGCTCGGTCTCGAGCCAGCGCTCGTGCTCCGGTCCGGGCGCTCCGAAGGACCGCCCGGGTTCGCGCTCGACGCCACCCTCGTCGCCGGCGGCTTCGCGCAGTCGAAGCGCTTCATGTACCAGCTCGTGATCGACGAAGGCGTCGGCGTCGGCTGGGCGGGTCTGCAGTACAGCGGCGACACGCTCGTCGCGATCGGCATCCGCGGGATCACGTCGGAGAAGCGGGTGATCGATCAGGGGCTCTTCGCGCGAACCGGGATCTCCGCGCTCTACCTCGCGAACAACGTCGTGCTCGCGCGGATCATGGATTTTCCGTACGCCGAGCTCGGCTGGTCCCTCGTCACGGAGGGCTTCGGCTTCCAGGTCGGCGCGCGGTTCGGGGCGGCCGTCGTCGGCGACTTCTCGGCCGGGCGGCGCTTCGAGGACCGTGACGCGCGCCGGCAGATCGATCCCGCCTTCGAAGGCGGCTTCGGCGCGACGCTCGGCTTCGGCGAACGGCTCGCGCTCGACGGCCGTTACATCGAGATCTGGCCCGACGACGGCCGGAGCACGATCCGCTACGCGACGGGTCGGATGTGCCTGACGATCGCCGAAGTCGGCCAGCTGAAGCTGCCGATCGGCACCTGCGCGCGCGCGATGTTCACGAGCACCGACGTTCGCGAGCTCCGCGATGTCCCGCCGGGTGTCGATCCGTGGTCGCGCTGGAACGTCGGCTTCGTCGGTCTCACCTTCGGGTTGGGCGGCGGCGGCGCCGGGACGCTCGAGCGGCACCACCGGGACTGATCGCGCGACGCGACGGCACGCAGGCGGACTCGACATGGGCTAGCCTGCGCGTCACATGAACGGATCTGCGCGTCGTTCGCTCTTCGGTCTCGTCGCCGCTGCGGCGGTCGTCTCGTGCGGACCTCCCGCGCCGCCGCCCGCGCCGGCGGTCGTTCCCCCTCCGGCAGAGGAGCCCTCCGCTCCGCCCGCGCGAGCGGAGCGCCCCGCGAAGCCGGAGCCCCCTCCCCGCCGCACGGCCGGCACACGCGAGCAGCTCGCGACGCGCCGCGACGACAGCGACTCGTGGGACAAGATGCTGATCGCCGGCGGCCGCCTCTGGATCGTGACGGAGGTCAATCGCTGGACGTCCGGGCCGATGTACGTGCCCGCCGCGCGCCTCCTCTCGGTCCCGCTCACGGGCGGAGAGCTCGAGAAGCACATGGACCTCGAAGGCCTCGCGACGCTCGCCGCCGACGACACCATGCTCTACGTCGCCGTCACGCGCGATCTCTCGACCATGAGCACGACGCGCGCGAAGACGCCGACCGGACGCATCTTCCGACTCCCGCTCCGCGGCGGTGCTCCCGCCGATCTCGTCACCGGAATCGAACCGCACGCGATCGCCGTCGACCGCGAACGCGTCTGGTTCGACGGGTCTTCGATCCCGAAGCAGGGCGGCGCCGCCGCGCCCTCCAGCGCGAAGGGGGCGCTCGCGATCGCCGTCGACGAGGACCACGTCTACTTCACGAACAAGGGCGGCCGCGTGCTCCGCATCGCGAAGACGGGAGGAGCGCCGACCGTGCTCGCGAGCGGCCTGCCGGACGAGCCGGCTGCGATCGCGCTCGACGGCACGCACGTCTACGTCTCGGCCGTGACCTGGTCTTCGAGCGCGACGCAGGAGCAGGGCGTCGTCGGGCGCGTCCCGAAGCAAGGCGGCGCGCTCGAGGTGCTGGCGAAAGGGATCCCGACCGCGCGTGGCGCGTGGGTCTCCGGCGACGACGTGTTCGTCGTGACGGGACGCTCCGGCCGACCCGGCGCGGTCCTCCGCGTCCCGAAGGCCGGCGGCGAGCCGGTGCGCGTCGTCGAGGACGGGACCCTCGCGCACGTCGCCGTCGACGACAGCGCGATCTATTTCACGAGCGACGGCACGTTCCGGAAGGAGCCATTCGAGCGGCTCACGCCTCCCGTCGTCGTGCGCGTGTTCCGGTAGCGCACGCTCACGGACGGCGTGACGGTTCCCCCGCGAGGAGGCCGGGGAGGAGCGTGCCGTCCACGTCGGGCAGATCGAGCCCGAGGAGCGCCGCGACGAGCGGCGCGACGTGCTGCATCGGCATGAGCGGGACGACCGCGCCGGCGCGGATCCCGGCGCCGGCGGCGACGAAGCCGGTCGCCATGTCGCCGAGGTCCGGGTGATAGCCGTGGCCTGCGCCGTGCGCCGCCTGCGTGGGCGCGCCGTCGCGATCGAGGGAGAAGACGATCCCGGGCACGGCGGTCAGCGCGAACACGGCGTCCGGATCGGCGCCGAGCTCGTCGAGCTCGCGCCGCTCGACGACGCGGAAGAGCGTGCGCACGCCGGGCGGGAGCGCGGCGAGCATCGCGCGGACCGCTTCGAGCGTCCCCGCCGGTGCCGACGCGTGCACGTGGAGGAATGCCGAGCCACCGCTCGCGTGGAACACGGCGCGCCACGGCGTACCGTCCGGCGTCGGACCGAGGAGGCCCGCGTCGCGGAGCCACACGTTGGGGAGCAGCGTCGTGTGCACGTCGACGCTCCCGTGATCCCCGGTGACGAGGAACGTGGTGCGGTCGACGAGGCCGAGGCGCTCGACCGTCTCGACGATGCGTGCGACCGCGCGATCGGCCGCCGCGACGGCCCGGAGCGCGATCGGGTTCTCGCGTCCGAGACGGTGCCGGACGTGGTCGAGCGCGATGACGTGGACGAGCATCAGCGTCGGGCGGTGGAGCGCGAAGAGGTACGACGCCATCGCGCCGACGACGTCCTCCCGGCCGAGCGAGCCGAGGCTGAAGGTCTCGTTCGAGAGCTTGCCGGTCGCCTCGCGCTCGAGCTCCTCGAAGAGCCCCGCGGGGGTCGTCGCCGCGCGGATCGGCGCGATCGAGCCAGGGTCCTCCGGCGCCCACACGTCGGGCACGTTCCAGTCGATCGTGGCGCCCACCGTCACGGGCCACGAGATCGCCGCGGTCGTCCCGCCGCGCGCGCGGACGGCGTCCCAGAGCGGGGGTGCGCGCAGCGCGGCCGTCTCCCAGACCCACCGTCCAGTGCGAGCGACGGGCTCGAACGGCTCGTTGTCGACGATGCCGTGACGCGCAGGGAGGGCGCCGGTCACCAGCGTCGCGTGCGCGGGATACGTGAGCGCAGGGAACACGCTGCGCATCGCGAGCGCGATCGCGCCGCGTCGCGCGAGCTCGCGGAGCACGGGCGCCGGCCAGCCGTCGTCGCGGTACGTGGCGGCGCGCATCCCGTCGATGGACACGAGCACGACGTGGTCGGTCAGCGTGGGTCGCATGCGCGTCGGCTCGCAGCGTAACGGTCGCGTTCGGCCTCCGCCTGCGCCATCGAGCCGCTCGGGCTTGACGCGGTACATTACGATCCTCATATTACTATCATCATACTCACCCGAGGAGTCGACCATGATCTCCCCTGCCTACGTCCTCGACGCCGTCCGCACCCCACGCGGCCGCGGCAAACCCGACAAGGGCGCTCTCGCCCGCATCCATCCCCAGGAGCTCCTCGCCCAGGTGCTCGGCGCGCTCGCCCGGCGCGGCACCGTCGAACCGTCAGGCGTCGACGACGTGATCGTCGGCGCGGTCTCGCAGGTCGGCGACCAAGGCGCGAACGTCGCGCGCAACGCCGTCCTCGCCGCGGGTTGGCCGGACGCGGTCACCGGCACGTCCGTGAACCGCTTCTGCGCCTCCGGCCTCCAGGCCGTCCATTTCGCCGCGGCCACCGTCGCGGCCGGCGCGATGGACCTCGTCGTCGCCGGCGGCGTCGAGAGCATGTCGCGCGTCCCGATGGGCTCCGACGGCGGCGGGCAGGACGGCAACAACGTCCGCCTCCGCGAGCGCGTCCACCAGGTCCCGCAAGGGATCAGCGCGGACCTGATCGCAACCCTGGAGGGCTTCTCGCGAAAGGATCTCGACGCGTTCGCGGTCGCCTCCCACCAGCGCGCGGCGCGTGCGCTCGAGGAAGGGCGCTTCGCCCGCTCGATCGTGCCGGTCGTCGACCCCGCGACCAGCGCGACGCTCCTCGCGCGCGACGAGTCCGTCCGCCCCGACACGACGCTCGAACGCCTCGCGGCGCTGCCGCCGTCGTTCGTCGCGCTCGGTGGAACCGCCGCCGGCCCGCACGGAGAGACCCTCGACGCGATCGCGCTGCAGGCCTACCCCGCGGCGAAGGCGATCCAGCACCTCCACACCGCCGGCAGCTCGAGCGGTCTCGCCGATGGCGCGGCCGCGGTCGTGCTCGCCTCGGAGGACTACGTGAAAGCCCACGGCGTCCGGCCGCGCGCGCGCATCCGCGCGATGGCGACGCTCGGCACCGAGCCCTTGATCATGCTGACGTCGCCGGCGCCGGTGAGCCGCAAGGTCCTCCGGCTCGCCGGGATGGAGCCGCGCGACATCGATCTCTGGGAGATCAACGAGGCCTTCGCCGCGGTGGTGCTCCAGACGACGCGCGCGCTCGGGATCGACCCCGAGCGCGTGAACGTCGACGGCGGGGCGATCGCGCTCGGTCACCCGCTCGGCGCGACCGGCGCGATGCTCCTCGGCACCGCCCTCGACGCCCTCGAGCGCAGCGGTGGGGCCACTGCCCTCGTCACGATGTGCATCGGCGGCGGCCAGGGCATCGCGACGATCCTCGAGCGCGTCTGACCCGGCACGGCAGGTGCTACCGCCACCACCGAGATGGCGGCCCTCGTCCTCTGCGCCGTCGTCGCGGCGTTCGCGGGAGGAGGGCTCACCCGAGGCGTTTCCCCCGCTACCGCCGCGGGCTCCTGCCCTCGTCCGCTTCGAGGCCGGCGTTCCGCGCGGGACGCGATCGGCCGCGCTCGACGAGCACGCCGGCGAGTGGCGCGCGGCGATGGCCGCGGTCGGGGAGCGGCTCCGCGGAAGCGGCGTCGCAGCGGTCGTCTTCGCGCACGGCACGTTCGTCGGAGACGATCCGGTCTCCGCGCTCGCCGTCGTCGGTCGCGCGCTCCCGGCGCCGTCCGCTCACGCGCGCGCGCCGGAAGCGGACGCGGGCGTACGTCGATCGCGTCCTCGGCGAGTTCGGCAACTTCGGTCCTTCGTACGTCCGGCTCTTCGAGCAGGCGATCGGGAGCACGCCCCCGTGCTCGTCGTTCGTGTAATCTTCGGAGAACCACCACGTCGGACGGCTCGAGGGCGCGCTCGGGCTCGTCCGCGTCCTCGGGAGCGCTCCGACCGACTTCCCCGCCCACGCGTCGCTCGTGGCCTCTCGGTCGTATCCCGCCTGAGCGCGGCACGTCCCGTGCTCCGAAACCGCCGCGTGCAACTTCCACGTTCGATCCTGCAGGCTCCACGAGCGCTCCGATGTGCCGGTTTCGTGACGACGGTGGCGTTCGGCCTCGCCGGATGCGCCATCGAGCCGCTCGCGGGATCGGACGCGGACGTCGGCGCGCCGACGCACGGAAGCGTCTATGTCGTGGCGCACATGACGAACACGCCGGACGCGGCGCGCTGGGCCGTCTCCCAGGGTGCGAACGGGGTCGAGGTCGATCTGCGTTTCGACGAAGGAGGATCGCCGAAGAACTTCCTCCACGACGGCGTCTGCGACTGCGCGTGCTCGCTCGGAGAGGACGACGACGTCTGCGCCGTCCTCGCCGGCGGCTGCCAGGCGTCGACGCCGGTCGCCGAGCTTCTCGCCACGCTGGCCGCGCTGCCGGAGCTCGCGCTCGTGATCGTCGACTCGAAGGTGACCGGCGACGTCGACCGCGCCGTGCAGGAGGCCGCCGGCATGCGCGCGGCCGAGACGCTCGGCGCCGCTCTCTTCGGGCGCGGCTACGGCGGGAAGCTCGTGCTCGCCGCGCCGAAGTCCGACGCAGCGCCCTACCTCGGCGCGGCCGCGCGAGCGTTCGAGGCGACGGCGTGGGCGTCGCGTGTATCCTACACCTTCGACGAGGACGGCGACGACGCCGAAGGCGCCGAGCGCACGCTCGCGTCCCTCGCCGGGCTGACGAGCCGGCGCGCGTACGGCGTCGGCGTGAGCGCGTGCTCGCCGGGCGACTTCGTCGAGGCGGTCGCGCGCGGCGCGGAGGTCGAGCGCGGAGCCGGCTCGACCCTCACCTACGTCTGGACGCTCGACGCGGAGGACGCGATGCGCCGCCACTTCGACGCCGGCGCGCGCGCGATCGTGACGAACGAGCCGAAGAAGCTCGACGACGTGGTGCGGTCGCTCGGGCGCGTGAAGGCGAGGGCCGCCGTCGCTCGCTGACCGCGAGATCCCCGCCGCGAGTGAGGTAGGATCGCGCCGATGACCGCGACGTCGAGAGCCCTCCGGGAGCGCGTGGAGGCCCTCCTCGGGCGCATCTGGCGCACGACCCGCAAGGTCTTCCGCGGCCTCTTCGTCCACCACGCGTTCGACCACGCCGCGACGATGGCGTTCTACTTCTTCTTCGGGAGCATCCCGCTCCTGCTCATGGTCGGTCTCCTCGTCGGCTCCGTCGTGCAGCGGGAGGGCGTCGAGGAGCTCGCTTCGCCGCTCTACCGTGCGATGCCGCGGGCCGCGTCGGATCTCCTCCGCCACGAGCTCACCGTGATGGCGGACGCGAACGCCGGGACCGTCGCGCCGCTCAGCATTCTCGGCTTCATGTGGCTCACGACGAACGGCGTCCACAACCTGATGGACGTCTTCGAGATCCTCGTCGGCGCGAAGCCACGCGGCTGGCTGAAGCAGCGCGCGATCGCGTCGCTCTGGGTCGCCGGCGGCGTCGGCGCGGTCGCGGTCACGACCTGGACGCTCCTCGCCATCAACGGTGTCGCGAAGTTCTCCGGCGCCCACGTCCCCGCCCTCCTCCGGAACGCGAGCGAGTTCCTCTCCGAAGGATGGCGGCGCTTCGGCGTCGTCGTCGTGTTCACCGCGCTCCTCAGCGGAGGGCTAGCGCTGTTCTATCGGACGGCGGTGCGCCATCCGCCCGGCGTGAGGCGCCGCGTCTGGATCGGCACCTTCGTCGCGCTCGTGATCTGGGTGCTCGTGTCGTGGGCGTTCGGCCGCTACGTGCAGACGATCGCCGACTACGCGATCTTCTACGGGAGTCTCGCGACCGTTGCCGTCACGCTTCTGTGGCTGTACCTCACCAGCCTCGCGCTCGTCGTCGGCGCGGAGGTGAACGCGGTCCTCGAGGGCATGCGCGATACGCCTGTCACCGGCAGTGGACCACCCACACCCCCGTGAGCGCGCTCGGATACGAGAGGCAGCGTGGCCGGTCGACCGCGATCGCGGCGAGGGTGACGGCGCCTCCGACGATCGCCGCCGTCTGCGCGTCGGCGGCTGCCTTCGCGTGCCTTCGTGACGTCTCGATCTCGCTCTCGACGTCGGCGTGGCCTCGCTGCACGCCGTCGTTGTGCGATCGCGCGAGGAGCGTCTCGTACGCGAGCGGGTCGTCGCACGTCCCCGGGTTGGCGTCGCAGTGACGCGCGACGGCGCCGAAGTCCGCTCCGGAGTACCGCTTCTGCAGCTCGGCGTCGATCATGCGTTGGAACGCGGTCTGGCACGCCTCGTCGGTCTTGTCCGCGCAGAAGCGGTCTCGGAACTTCGTGCGAAACGCCTCTCCCCTCGCGAGCTCGAGGACCGAGCCGCAGCTCGGTCCGATGTGCGCGCCGTTCGGGCAGCGCACGTAGACCATCTGGGCCGAGGCGTGCGCATCCGCCTCCGCGAGCATCGCATCGTGCTTGCGATCGATCGAACCGTGCCCGCACGCGGAGAGGAGGACGAGGGAGCCGGAGCACACGACGAGAGCGGCGAGGCGCATGCCGCGCGGAAAGCAAGGGCGATGCCGCCTCGCCGACGCGGAATCCGCGCGATGCCCGGGGCGCACGCGCGGACGCGCGTTCACGGTGCGAGTGTGGACGGCGAGCCGTTCACGGCTTCGGCGGGAGGAGCCCGTTCTCCTTGCGGACCTTCTTCAGGAACGTCTTCGTCGGCTCGCCGTGCGTCGTCTCGTGCTCGATGATCTCGCGCGTGAGGCGCTCCTTCGTCGCGTCGGAGAGCGTCGTCGAGGCCTTGATCTGCGTCGCGAGCGCGGCGCCCGTCACCGACGACGGCCACGTCTGCTTCTCGACGACGCCGGCGCGGTTCGTCGGACGATGGTGGGATTCCTTCGTCTTCGTCACGTCGTGGAAGCCGGTGTCGATGCGCCGCTTGCCGCTGCCGTGACAGCTCGGGCACTTCGCGCGCTGGCCCCAGGCGTTCTCGATGTGACCGTCTCCTCCGCAGACGCCGCAGAGCTCCGGCTCGGGAGAACGACCGCCACCACCGCCGAACCTCGAATTGGACATGTCCGCACCATAGCGCACGAACGGTGATCGCCCTCATCCCGATCGCACGACGAGAAACCCCTCGTCGTCGACGTCGACGGCGCGGTCGCGGAGGAGCTGCCCGACGGCGCGCTTGAACGCCTTCTTGCTGAGCCCGAAGAGGTCGCGGATCTCCTCCGGGCTCGAACCGTCGCCGATCCGGACGCCTCCGCGTCGGAGGGCGGCGAGGATCTTCTCCGCGTCGTTCTCGCGCTCGAGGTGCGCGTGGGCGCGGAGGGACAGCTCGATCCGCCCGTCGGGCTGCACGCGCGCGACGCGGAAGCGTGCGGCCTGCCCGCGCACGAGGTTGTTCGGTTCGCTCCTCGGCACGAGACCGACCCAGGAGCGTTCGACGATGACGAACACGCCGATCTCGGGATCCTTCCGCCACGCTTCGCCTTCGACCCACTCGTCCGGCACGAACTCGACCTCGTCGACGTCGAGCATCTCGCTCACGCGCATCGTCCCGGCGAGCCGCCCGCTCGAGTCGACGTAGAGGCCGATCGGATGCCGCTCGCCGACCGCCACCTCGCGCGTCTGCTTCGCGAACGGAACGAGGAGGTCCTTCGGAAGGCCCCACGCGAAGAACGCGCCGATCCGCGTCACATCGGTCACCTCGAGGAACGCGACCTCGCCGATCTCGAGCGCGGGTGCGCGCGTCGTCGCGACGGCGCGGTCCTCGGAGTCGAGGTAGACGAACACCTCGAGCTCGTCCCCCACCGCGCATCCCTCCGGGATCTCCGCGCCGGGGAGCAGGATCACGTCGTCGTCCGCCGCGCCCGGCGGCGCGACGAACGCGCCGGGCGCCCCGAACCGCACCACGCGGACGAGGCTCACGCGACCGAGCAGATCGTGGTGGGCGTTCATCGCGGCGATTGTGGCACGCCGCGATGGGCCTGGCTCGCGGCGTAGACGAACCGGCGCGCGCGGTTGATGTGCCCCATCGGCTTGTGTGCGGGAATCGCGTGCCACGGCGAGAACGCGAGCGCGTCGCACGTCTTCGGGTCCCGACCCACGACCTGCGGCGGCATCACGACCTTCGCGACGGGGAGCGGCGGCGAGTCCTTCTCGCTCCAGATCCGCGAAGCGTTCTCGATCGGCGTGAGCTCCGGATCGGTCTGGAGCTGGACGACGAGCTGCATGCAGACTCCATCCTTCGCCGCGGCGTCGGCCAGGTCGCGCTGGAGGTAGTCGTCGATGTCGCGCTTCGGCTCCCGCACGAGCGCGAGGTCGCAGGGGCGCGCGCTGAGCTTCACGGCCTGGTGGCTCCCGAGGTGGAACGCGCCGCCGCTCCAGTACCGCTCGGTCACCATGCTGTCGACGGGGTTCGTACGCGAGAGGGCGGCGGCGGCGGTCGGCGCGTGGCCGGCGAGGAAGAAGAGACCGGCGAGCCGCCCCTTCACGTTCGCGCGCGCGAACGTCATGAACTCCACCGCGTCGCGCCCGACCGGCACCGGCGAGTTCGTCATCAGGAAGTCCTGCGTATCTCGCTCGTCGGGGAGGTACTTCGGCCCGGGCACGTCGAACACCTTGATCGCCATCCCGCGCGCGTCGAGCTCGCTGTCGGCCTGGCGCCAGCCGACGCCGTTCGAGAAACGGACGATCACCTTCCGCGGCGCCGGCCCGCCTTCGAAGACGCCGAACCGCGTGCGCGCATCGCGATGGCGGTCGAGCACCAGCGTGCCGTGGAGGCATCCGTGCGACTTCGCGTGGAAGCCGCGCTGCACGGGCTGACCGCGATCGGCCGCGGCCTGGTCCTGGATCGCCTGGATCTCGCGCGCGAACGCCGCGAACTGCGCGGTCTCCTCCGCTTCGGAGCCGAGGAAGTACTCCGTGTTCATCGCCGGTGTCCCGTCGGTCGGCACCTCGGGCGGGCGCGGCTCCGCGTCGGGTGCGACGGGCGGCGCGACCACGCGCGCCGCACGGGGCGGCTCGGGCGTGTGCGCGCTCGTGCACGCGCCGGCCGCGAGCACCACGAGCGCGATGCCGAGCCCTGTCGACCTGATCGCCGTCATCCGAGCCTCCCCGTTCTTGCAGAGACTAGCCGGGATGGGGTGCGCGCGTCTCCGTGTGCCCGCCCGCGTCGCTCCGAGGCGGCCCTTGCCGCTGGTCAGCACGGCCGTCGGGGCGCACAGTGGCCCTCACCTCCCCGTGCTCCTGCCGATCCCCGCCGTCGCCTCCTGTGTCGTCATCGTGCTGGCGCTCTTCGTCGGCATCGGGACGATCGCGCTGTCGATCGGGCCGGGTTGGCGCGAGCTCCGCTGGTTCGGGATCGCCGCGCTCTGCGCCTCGGTCTACGGCATGTGCGCGCTCGCCACGATGCTCGACGTGGGCCCCTTCGCGCGTTTGTTCTTCGCACGCCTCGGGGGCTCGTCGGCCACCCTCATCGTCGCGTCGTGGTTCGTCTACTTCGTCGCACGGCAAGGCCGGCCGCTCGCGCGATGGGAGCGGGGGATCGTCGTCGCGATCATCGTGATCGCGCTGGCCTGGCTCGTACCCGGCGTCTGCCGCACGTCGGACGTGTTCGTCCGGACGGTGCCGTGGCTCGGCGTCTCGTACGCGACGACGCGGCCGACCGTGCTCGGGATGGCGACCTACACGGCGCTCCTCGTCTTCACCTGCTTCATCGACGGGCGCCTCTTCCTCGCGTGGTGGCGCGGGAGGCGGCGTGTCCTCGGCGACTTCCTCGGCGTCTCGGTCCAGCTCGTCGCGGGCGTGAACGACGCGCTCGCCGCCTCCGGCAAGATCGAGACGCCCTACGCGCTCGACGTAGGTCAGTTCGCCGTCGTCGTCGCCGTCGGGACGACCCTCATCGGTCGGTTCGTCGCCGACGCGCGTGCGCTCGAGCGCTCGGCGACGGAGCTCCGCGCCGCGCAGCACGAGCTCGTCCGTCGCGAGCGGCTCGCCGCGCTCGGTGAGCTCTCGGCCGTCGTCGCCCACGAGGTCCGTAACCCGGTGACCGTCATCTTCAATGCGGTCTCGACGCTCCGCAAGGAGCGCGTCTCCCCGGCAGCGTCGACGCTCCTCGACATCGTGAACGAGGAGGCCGAGCGCTTGAAGCGCGTCGCCGGCGAGCTGCTCGATTTCGCGCGACCGCGCGAGCTGTCCATCACCGCGCTGTCGCCGACGCATCTCGTCGAAGGAGCGGTCGAAGCGGCCGTCGCAGGCTTCGGCGGGGGCGATCTCGTCGAGATGGCGGTCGACGCCGACCTCCCCGTCGTCTCCGGCGACGAGCAGCTCCTCCGTCAGGCGCTCATCAACCTCGTCACGAACGCGCTCCAGGCTCCCGGCCGTACCGAGCGCGTTCGTGTCCGCGTGCGCGGCACGGCCGCCCCCGTCGCCTCGGTGTCGTTCGACGTCACCGACGACGGCAACGGGATCTCCGAGCAGGTCGGAGAGAAGCTCTTCACACCCTTCTTCACGACACGCGCGAGCGGGACCGGCCTCGGCCTCCCGATCGTGAAGCGGATCGCGGAGGCGCACGGCGGCGACGTCACCTGGCGCAACGGCGAGGTTCGCGGGGTCACCTTCTCGCTGCGGATCCCGGCGAAGACGAGCTAGCCCGCGAGCAGCTCGGTGAGGAGCGCCTTCGCCTCGCCGCCGACGGTGACGACGGTGTCGAGGTCCGCTTCCGCGTCGAACACGATCGCGAGCACGAACTTGCCGGCGACGTCGAGGATCGTGACGTTCAAGCGCGTCGTCGAGAGCTCCTCGGCGAGCGGCGCGAGCAGCTCGCGCACGCTCCCCGCCTCGCGCAGCCGCTTGGCGGAGAGCACGCCGCGGAGCGACGGCGGCACGTCGTCCTCGTCACCCGACGCGGCGACGAGCGCACCGTCCTCGTCGACGAGGAGGACCACGATCGCCCGCGTGATGTCGTGGACGTCCTCCACGGCGCGGAACAGGTCGAGCTGGAGGGTCGTGGGGACGAGCGACATGGTCCGCTACCTACGGCGACCGCGCGCGGAAGTCCAACCAGGCGCTCAGTTCACCGTGATCGGCGTCGTGCTCCACCCCGAGCCGTCGCCGATCTGGCCGAAGTCGTTCCGGCCCCAGCAGTAGAGCTCCCCGCCGTTGCGCACGCCGCAGGTGTGGAGGACGCCGGCGGCGACGCTCGTCCAGTCGTTCGCGGTGCCGATCTGGACCGGCGTGAGGCGCTCCGTCGTCGTGCCGTCGCCGAGCTCGGCGTTGTAGTTCTCTCCTCTGCACCAGAGCGAGCCGTCGGTCTTCACTCCGCACCAGTGGTGCGGGCCGTAGGTCACGGTCTTCCAGTCAGCGCCCACCGCGACGGGACTCTGCGCACCGGTCACGTGGAGGAGAGCCGCCCCCTGGAACGCGTAGACCTCGTCGTTGCCGCCGACCGCGGAGCCCAAGACGTCGGTCCACGTCGTGATGTTGCCCATCGACTCCATCGGCTGGTCGTAGCCGAACCCGAAGCACTGGAGCGTGCCGTCGGACCGAACGGCGCACGATGCTCTCGCGGCCGCCGCCACCTTCGTCCACGTCGACGCGTCGACCTTCGTCGGTACGTTCTGCTGCGCGGCGAAGCCGGTCTGACGATACGTGCTGTCGCCCCAGCAATACAGCGAGCCACCCGCGACGGCGCACGAGTGATTCTCGCCGAGACCGAACGACGTGACGGCGGTGAGCCCGACCGACATCGGTGTCGTCACCGTCGGCATCGCGGTCGTGATGCCGACCGCGCCGTAGTGGGTCGACCCCCAGCAGTGGAGCGTGCCGTCGGTCTGCGTCGCGCACGCATGTTGGTCGCCGAGCCGGACCGACGACCACGTCGTGCCGCTGCCGATGACGAACGGCTCCTTCTTCGGCGCGAAGCCGACGGGAGCCTGGCCGCCCCAGCAGGCGAGGTTTCCGTTCTTCTTCACGCCGCAGGACGCGTAGCGGTTCGAGGCGACCTCGTTCCACTCGGCCGCGGTGCCGATCTTGGTCGGTGAGAGGTGCGCGCTCGTGCCGTTGCCGAGCTGACCGTTGGCGTTCCACCCCCAGCAGCGGACGACGCCGTCCTTCCGCAACCCGCAGCTGTGCCCGTAGCCGACCGCGATGTCGGTCCACTCGCCGGCGTCACCGACCTGCCCGAGCGTCATCCGGTTCGTCAGCGTCCCGTCGCCGAGCTGGCCGTAGTTGTTGAATCCCCAACAGTAGAGCGTTCCGTTCGTCTTCAGCGCGCAGGCGTGCCCCTCTTCGACGCGGACGCGCGCCCAGTCCGTCGCGGCGTCGACCGCGGTCGGCACCTTCGCCGCGCCGGTGAAGTTCTGCGCTCCCCAACAAAGGAGGGTGCGATCCGAGCGGATGCCGCACGAAACGAGCCGGCCGGTGTCGATGTCGAGCCACGTCGAGCCCGCCGCGATCGCGACGGGCGCGGTCTGCATGACCGACGGGCCGCCATTTCCGTCGCCGAGCTGATCGAGCTCGTCGTTGCCCCAGCAGAAGAGCGCTTCGGTCGTGTCGAGCGCGCACGTATGGGCGTACCCGGTGCGCACGACCTTCCACGTGTGGCCTTGCGCGACCTCCACCGGGGTCAACCGATCCGTCTTGTCGCCGGTGCCGAGCTGGCCCCTCGAGTTCGGCCCCCAGCAGAAGAGCGCGCCGTCCTTGCGGACCGCGCAGATGTGCCCGCCGGTGCTCGCCGACACGTGCGCGAACGCGCCCTCGACCGGGACGAAGGGCTTGGGTGTGCGCGCGTTCCAGCAATAGAGGGCGCCGTCGTTGCGGATCGCGCACGACGCGCCGCCCGCGTCGACCTCGACGAAGGTCGAGCCGGCGAGGACGGGCTCGGGGCTCGGCTTCAACGCACCCCAGCAGCGGATCTCGCCGCTGCCGGAGAGCGCGCACGACGTGTCGAAGCCGGCCGAGATCGCCGCCGCAGTCGGCGTCGGTCCCGGTGGGTTGCCGCTCGATCCGCTCGATCCGCTCGCGCCGCTCGAAGAGCTCGAGCCGGACGTGCCGCTGCTGCCGGAGACGCCGCCGCTCGAAGAGCTCGTGCCGTCGCCCCCCGGACCGGTTTCTTCACTTCCGCATGCCGCCGTCGCCACGGAGGCGACGCAGAAGACGAGGGGGCCGAGACCGACGAAGCGCCAAGCGACCATGAATCCTCCCGACGAAGCGAAGCCTACGCGAACCGCTTCCGTTGGACGGAGTTGCCGGCCATGACGGTCAGTCGAGTTGCCACCCGGCGTCACCGGCCCTGCTCGAACACCTCGGTCCGGCCGCCGGGGTCTGGCTCCGCGGGTGGGAGGTAGGCCTCCCATCCCTCCGCCCCGGCGACGAGCCAGGCCCAGTCGCGGCGGAGAGAGCCCGCGGAGCGCGCCGAGAGCGCGTGCACCTGCGTCGGCGCGATGACGAGGCGAGCGACGCCCTCGTGCGCCGCGACGCGCTTCGCGGCGGCGCGCATCGTCGGCTCGCAGCCGCTCGTCGTGCACATGAAGAGCGCGCGCTCACCGCCGCCGGCGACCCAGACGCGCGAGAACCCGAGCGCGGGCCGCGGATCGTGCGCCGAGTCGCCGATCACGATCCGCCGGTACGTCCGCGGATCGCCCTCGGCCACCCGCGCGACCGCGCTCGCGCCCATCGAGAAGCCTGCGAGGACGACCGTCGACGTGTCCTTCACCCACGGGCCGAAGAGCTTCTTGGCGGCGGCGACCGCGCGTCCGATCCGTGCCTTGCTGTCGGCGGCCGACCGCCAGCCGAGGCGCGCGCCATTTCCTCCCCATCCGCGGGGACAGACGATGAACGCGTACGCGTCGGCCGCGATGCGCCAGGCCGGGCACGCGCGCTCCGGCCGATCACTGCCGCCGTGGAGGGCGACCATGACCGGCCGCGGCTCGCGTGCCCCGAGCGGCACCGACACGACGCCGAGCAGCTCGGCCCCGTCGCGGAGCTCGACGATTTCGGGGAACCCCGCGAGCGCAGCCTCCGCGTCCGCCTCGCGCTCTTCCCCGGCGTCGGCGACCGCGACCGGCGCGCTCGGCGCAGCCACGTGAGCCTCCGGCGGCGGACGCTCCACGGCGGCGTGCCGCGTGCACCCGCCGGCGAGGAGCAGGAGCGTGACGACGCGCGCGTGCATCCCGGTCCGAGGTTACACGGAACGCCGCAATTCCAGCCACTTCGAGGCTACCTGCGAAAATCGTCACGGGCCATGTCGAGACCAGCGAGTCGGCTCCGTCCTCTGGGTGACGCCGGGACGGGCCCGGCCTAGACAAGGAGACCGATATGACGACCTCGATCACGACCTTCCTCACCTACGACACCCAGGCCGAGGAGGCCGCGAAGCTCTACACGTCGCTCTTCGGCGGGAAGATCGTCGAGACGATGCGCTACCCCGCCGGCGCGCCGAAGCCGGAGGGCTCGGTGCTCTCGGTGACGTTCGAGCTCCTCGGGCAGACGTACATCGCGCTGAACGGCGGCCCCGGGTTCGGCTTCGCGCAGGGCTTCTCGCTGATGGTGCAGGTCGAGACCCAGGCCGAGATCGACCGCCTCTGGTCGGCGCTCACCGAAGGCGGCGGCAAGCCGGTCCAGTGCGGCTGGCTCGTCGACAAGTTCGGCGTCTCCTGGCAGATCGTCCCGAAGCAGCTCGGCCGGATGCTCGCGCACGAGGACAAGGCGAAGTCCGGACGTGCGATGCAGGCGATGATGGGGATGCAGAAGCTCGATCTCGCGACGCTCGAGGCCGCCTTCGGCGGCGCGTGAACCAGGGAGAAGCGCCGATGAAATTCATGCTCATGATGCACGCGCCGCGGGGGACCGGCGACTACCAGATCAGCTCCTGGAAGCCGGAGGAATTCCGGGCCCACATCCAGTTCATGAAGGACTTGAACACGGACCTCCGCGAGGCCGGCGAGCTCGTGGGCGCCGAAGGCCTCGCGCCGCCCGGCGAGGCGCGCGTCGTCCGTTCGAAGGGCGAAGGCGCGCCGGAGGTGACGGACGGTCCGTTCGCCGAGTCGAAGGAGTTCCTCGTCGGCTACTGGATCGTCGACGTCGAGAGCGCGGACCGCGCCCACGCGATCGCCGCGAAGGCGTCGACCGCACCGGGACCGGGCGGCAAGCCGCTCGGCATCCCGATCGAGGTCCGGCAGGTGATGAGCGCGCCGCCCGACTCGCTCTGACGATGAAGACGACCGGCGAGCACCTGCTCCGTGAGCTCGCACCGCAGGTGCTCGCCGCCGTCGTCCGTCGCTATCGTGACTTCACCGCCGCGGAGGACGCGGTCCAGGAGGCGCTGACCGCCGCCGCGTTCCAGTGGCCACGCACCGGCCTGCCCGACGATCCGCGCGCGTGGCTCGTCCAGGTCGCCGCGCGCAAGCTCACCGACCAGCTCCGGTCGGATGCTGCGCGCCGCGCGCGCGAGACGAAGATCGCGCGCGAGGAGGAGGAGAGCGTCGCGCCGCCGCCGGACGAAGCGTGCGAGGAGGAGGACGACACGCTCCGCCTCCTCTTCATGTGCTGCCATCCCGCGCTCACGCGACCCTCCGCGATCGCGCTCACGCTCCGGGCGGTGGGCGGTCTCACGACGGCAGAGATCGCGAGCGCGTTCCTCGTCCCCGAGGCGACGATGGCGCAGCGGATCAGCCGGGCGAAGCAGACGATCAAGAGCTCCGGGGTGGGCTTCGAGATGCCGCCGCCGGACGAGAGACGCGCGCGGCTCTCGAGCGTCCTCCACGTCCTCTATCTCGTCTTCAACGAAGGCTACGCGGCGAGCGCCGGCGAGGCGCACCAGCGCGTCGACCTGGCGACAGAAGCGATCCGTCTCACGCGCGCCGCGCATGCGCTCCTCCCGGACGAGCCCGAAGTGAGCGGCCTCCTCGCGCTCATGCTGCTCACCGATGCGCGGCGAGCGGCACGCACCGGACGGGACGGCGAGATCATCCCGCTCGACGAGCAGGATCGCTCGCTCTGGGACCGAGACGCCATCGCCGAGGGCGTCGCGCTCGTGACCGAGGCGATGACGCGCGGCGCCGTCGGCTCGTATCTCCTCCAGGCGGCGATCGCGGCGGTGCACGACGAGGCCGCGCGCGCGGAGGACACCGACTGGCCGCAGATCGTGGCGCTCTACGGCGTGCTGATGGTCCTCGCCGACAACCCGATCGTCGCGCTGAACCACGCCGTCGCGGTCGCGATGGCCGAGGGACCGGCGGCGGGGCTCGCGCGCCTCGAAGCGCTCGACCGCGACCCGCGGATCCGCGATCACCACCGGCTCCACGCCGTGCGCGCGCACCTGCTCGAGCGCGCGGGGCGGATCGAGGAAGCCCTCCCCTCCTACGAAGCGGCCGCCGCGAAGACGGCGAGCATCCCGGAGCGGAACCACCTGCTCCTCCGGATCGCGCGCCTCCGTGCGCGCTGAGCACGTCCGCGCCGCGCGGCGCGAATGCCCGTTGACGGTCGCGCCGTCCCTTGCGAGGGATCGCCCATGCGACGAGCTCTCGTGACCGGGGCGAACAAGGGAATCGGCCGAGCGATCGTGGAGGCGATCCTCGCGCGCGACGAGGACACGTTCGTGTACCTCGGCGCGCGTGATCTCGCGCGGGGGCGCGCGGCGGCGGAGGCGATCATCGGCGCGCGGCCCGCGCTCGAGCGCCGGCTCGAGGTCGTGGAGATCGACGTCGCCGACGCACGCTCGGTCGCCGAAGCCGGCAAGCACGTCGCCGCGAGCTCCGGCGGCGAGGTGCTCCACGGGGTCGTGAACAACGCCGGCGTGGGCGGCGGGGCCGACCTCGCGACGATGCTCGAAGTGAACACGCTCGGCGTCCACCGCGTCTGCGAGACGTTCCTGCCGCTCCTCGCGCCGGACGGCGGTCGGATCGTGAACGTCACGTCGGCCTCGGGCCCGAGCTTCGTCGCGACCTGCAGCCCCGAGCGGCGCGCCTTCTTCCTCGACGCGCAGATGACGTGGCCGCGCCTCCGCGCCTTCCTCGACGAGTGCCTGGCGATGGCAGGCGACCCGGGCGCGTTCGCGGCGAAGGGCCTCGGCGACGGCTCGCCGTACGGCCTCTCGAAGGCGTGCACGAACACGTACACGCTCCTCCTCGCGCGCGAGCATCCGCGGCTGCACGTGAACGCGTGCACGCCCGGCTTCATCGAGACGGACATGACGCGGCCGTATGCCGATGCGTCGGGCAAGTCGCCGGCGGAGATGGGGATGAAGCCTCCGTCCGAGGGGACGAAGGCGCCGATGCATCTCCTCTTCGACGAGCTCGAGGGCAACGGGCGCTACTACGGGAGCGACGCGAAGCGGAGCCCGCTCGATCGCTACCGCGCGCCCGGGACGCCGGCCTACACGGGGCCGTGAGACCTCAGGCGGAGGCGCGCGCTTTCCGCGTGCGCGCCGCCTTCTTCGCCGCCGCCGAGCGCTTCGCCGGGCCCTTCGTCCGCGCGGCCTTCTTCGCCGCCGCCGACCGCTCGCCCGAGGTCCTCCGCTTCGCGGCGGTCTTCGCCTGCCGCGAGAGCGCGCCGTGCGACGCGGCGCCCTTCCCTTCCTTCTCCAGCGCGGAGCGCACCGCGCGCGAGCGCCGCGCCGACGTCGGCTTGCGCGAGGCACTGCGCCGACCTGTGGCGCGATCGCGCTCGGCCTGACGGCGCGTCGACCGCTTCGCCTTGCCTGGCTTCGGCGCCGGGAGATCGACGCCGGCGCGGCGCGCCTTCGAGAGGCCGATCGCGATGGCCTGCTGCGGAGACCGCGCTCCGTGCTTTCCCTCGCGGATGTGCTCCATCTCCTCGGCGACGAACGCGCCCGCCTGCGTGCTGGGGGCCTTCCCTTCGGCCTTCGCGCGGCGCGCGCGCTGGATGGTCTTCTTCTCCGGCATGGGTCACCTCGGCCGGGCGCGGTGCACGATCGACGCCAAGCGCGCGAGGGAGCCTCAGCGCGCCGCGTTCGGGTTGTGGAGCTCGAAGCCCGAGCCGGCCCTTCCCTCGACGAAGTCGATCTCGGTCCCGTCGAGGTACTGGAGGCTGAGCGGATCGACGACGAGGGTGACGCCCTTCGCGTCGAAGGTCTCGTCCAACGGGGAGACCTCGTCGTCGTAGAACAAATCGTAGTCGAATCCGCCGTCCGCGCCGACGACGCGCACCCGGAGCCGCTTGCCGAGCGCCTCGGCCGCGCTGATCTCCTTCACCTTGTCGGCGGCGCGATCCGTCAACGAGAGCCCCTTGCGCGCGGCAGCTGGTTCCGCGCGCGAGGACGTGATCGTGGTCGTCGTCGTCGGCTGCGGCGCAGGGACAGCCGGTGCGACGGATCGCACGCGCCAGACCGTCACCGCGGCGAGGGCGACGGCGACGACGGCGACGACAGCAGCTCTCCTGGTCATGGGACGAGCGACCCTCGCACGTCGCACGCGCCCTCGCAACGCCATGCCGATCGCGGCGCTCGGCGAGCGCGTGCGCCCCGGCCGGCGGAACCGCCACAGCCGTGGCGTACCCGACCAACCGGCGACCCGCCGCGCGGGCGATCCGCGCCGTGAGCGTCGGCAAACCCGATGGCACGACGGCTGCTGGAAGCGCGACGACGAGCGGACGACCGACTCGTTGGTGCTGCAACCATTCCACGCGGCGAAGCCGCCGCGCGCAAGGACTCACGCCGTGCAGTCCGCAGACGTCCCTCCCCTCGTCGCGCCACGCGAAGAAGCCGAAGGTCGCAGGCGCAGCGAACGCGAGCGCAGGGCCCTCGCACGCGCGCACAAGCCGGTCGTCGAGCGGCGCCTCGAGGAGCTCTGGGAGACCGAGCCGGGTCTCTTCGGCTGGTTCGGCACCGTCGACCACAAGCTGATCGCGAAGCGCTACCTCGTGACCGCATTCGCGTTCCTCGTCGTCGCAGGGATCGAAGCGCTCGTGATGCGTCTCCAGCTCGCGCGCGCGCAGCAGAACATCGTGACGGGCGAGGCGTACGACCAGCTCTTCACGATGCACGGCGTGACGATGATCTTCTGGTACGCGTCGCCGATCCTCTCCGGGTTCGGCAACTACCTCGTGCCGCTGATGCTCGGCTCGCGCGACATGGCGTATCCGCGCCTGAACGCGTTCACCTACTGGTCCTTCCTCCTCTCGGGCCTGCTCCTCTACGCGAGCCCGCTCCTCGGCGAGGCTCCCCACGCCGGTTGGTTCGCGTACGTGCCCTACGCGAGCGAGACGTACTCGCCGGGCCGCGGGATGGACTTCTACTGCGTCTCGCTCGTGTTCCTCACGGTCTCGACGACGGCAGGCGCGATCAACTTCATCGTCACGATCTTCCGCCACCGCGCGGTCGGGATGACGGTCAGCCGCATGCCGCTGTTCATGTACAGCACGCTGACGACGTCGTTCTCGATCGTGCTGTCGCTTCCGGCGCTCACGGCGGCCTGCGTGTTCCTCGAGCTCGACCGTCGTTGGCACTTCCACTTCTTCGACTCGATCCGCGGCGGCAGCCCGCTGCTCTGGCAGCAGCTCTTCTGGTTCTTCGGACATCCCTGGGTCTACGTCATCTTCCTGCCGGCGACCGGGATGGTCTCGATGATCCTGCCCGTCTTCGCGCGGCGGCCGATCGTCGGCTACCCGTACGTCGCGACGGCGACGGTGCTCACGGGCGTCGTCGGCTTCGGCGTGTGGGTCCACCACATGTTCGCGACCGGGATGAACCACGCGTCGATGACGTTCTTCAGCGCCGCGAGCATGACCGTCTCGATCTTCAGCGCCGTCCAGGTGTTCGCCTGGATCGCGACGCTGTGGAAGGGCCGACCCGTCATGACGACGTCGATGCTCTTCGCCGTCGGCTTCGTCGCGAGCCTCGTGATCGGCGGCCTCTCGGGCGTCGTCACCGCGGTGATCCCCTTCGACTGGCAGGTGACCGACACGTACTTCGTCGTCGCGCACCTCCACTACGTGCTCGTCGGCGCGAACGTCTTCCCCGTCTTCGCCGCGTTCTATTACTGGCTGCCGAAGATCACGGGTCGAAAGCTCGACGAGCGGCTCGGCCGGCTGAGCTTCTGGCTCATGTTCGCCGGGTTCAACCTCGCGTTCTTCCCGATGCACGCCGCCGGCGCGCTCGGGATGCGTCGCCGCGTGTTCACCTACGCCGTCGGCCAGGGATGGGAGGGGCTGAACCTCGCCTCCAGCATCGGCGCCGCCGTCCTCGCCGCCGGGATCCTCGTCAGCATCTGGAACGCGGCCACCCGCCTCCGGAAGGGCGAGCGGGCCGGGAAGAACCCGTGGAACGCCGACACGCTGGAGTGGAGCACGACGTCGCCGCCGCTCGTCTACGGCACGGTGCACCTGCCGAAGGTGACGTCGCGGCACCCGCTCTGGGACGAGCACGAGGAGGAGAACGATCCGGAGGGGCGCCGCGTGCTCGACGACGCACGCGTGACCTTCTCGACGACGTGGCTCGACGCGAAGCCGATCGCGCTGGCGAAGATGCCGACCGACTCGCTCGCGCCGCTCGGCCTCGCGCTCGTGCTGCTCGCGCTCTCGGCGGCGGTCCTCGCGAAGAGCATCCCGTTCATGGTCCTCTCCGCACTCGCGACGGGCGTCGTCTGCGGGATGTGGCTCTGGCCGCGCGAGGAGAAGAAGCCCGAGACCCCGCGCGAGCCCGGGGCCGAGCGCGCTCCGCTCGTCAGCGAGATCGACCAGTCCCGAGGTGGATGGGGCATGGCCCTCTTCATCGCGACCGAGGCGATGCTCTTCGTGATGCTCTTCTTCTCGTACTTCTACCTCGGCCCGTACGGAGACGAGCCCCCTCCGAAGCTCGAGCTCGCGCTCGTGATGCTCGGCATCCTCCTCACGAGCAGCGGCGTTCTCCATCTCGGCGAGAAGCGGCTCGAGAAGGGCAAGCCCGGCCAGGCGCGCGTCGCGCTCGGCGTCACCGTTGCGCTCGGCGTCGCGTTCATGACCGTGCAGGTGCTCGAGTACCAGAACCACCTCACCGAGCTCACGCCGCAGATGAACGCGTACGGCTCGATCTTCTACGCGCTCACGGGGCTCCACGGCATGCACGTCCTCGTCGGCCTCGGGATGCTCGGCTGGACGCTGTTCTCGCCGCAGCTCGGCGTCGCGAACAAGCCGCCCCATCACGTGCTGCGGAACGCTTCTCGCTACTGGCACTTCGTCGACGCCGTGTGGGTCCTCATCGTGGGGACGCTCTACGTCGCGCCGCACTTCACCCGGTGAACCGATGACTGCCCGCGCCTATCCCCAGGACGAAGCTCGGACCGAGCCGCCGGAGGCGGAACCGCCCGTCTCGCGTCGGCGCATCCTCGCTGCCCTCGCGATACCGCCCGTCGCGTGGGCCGTCCACGAGATGGCGTGCGCCGCCGTCGCGGGCTGGTTCTGCCTCCATGGTCGGCCGACCGTCGTGCGCGTGACCACGATCGTCCTCACGCTCGTCGGTCTCGCCCTCACCGCATCCTCGACGTTCGTGTCGCTCGGGAGCTTCCGGAAGCTCTCGACGTCCTCGGCGAGCCCGTTCGAGGCCGAAGCCGACGCCTGGCGCGAGATGCTCGCGATGGCGGGAGTCCTGCTCGGCGTCGTGTTCTCCCTCGGCCTCGTCTGGGGCGGGCTCTCGAGCGTGCTCTTCGACGCATCGCTCTGCGAGGTGGCGCGATGAAGCGGGTCCTCTCGCTCTTCGCGGCTTCGCTCCTCGTCCTCGCGTGCAAGGGCGGAAGGAACACCGGGCCCGCCACCGCGCACGTCGGTGGCGACCCCGAGCGCGGCGAGCAGCTCGTCACCGGCAAGGGCTGCGGCGCCTGCCACGAGATTCCCGGGATCCGCGGCGCGCACGGGCGGGTCGGGCCGCCGCTCACGGATTTCGCGCATCGCGCCTACGTCGCCGGCGAGCTGCCGAACACGCCGGAGAACCTCACCAGCTGGATCATGAACCCGACCGCCGTGCATCCACGCACGGCGATGCCGCCGCTCGGGCTCGACGCGCAAGCCGCACGCGACGTCGCGGCCTACCTCTACACGCTCGACTGAGGACCACGATGAGAGCCTCCCTCGCCCTGTTCGCCGTCAGCGCACTCTTCCTCGGTCTGTCGTGCAAGAAGACGCCCGAGAAGACCGCGAGCCAGACGGAAGTGACCGCCGCCCCCTCACCGCCTCCGGCGAGCGGTGACGTCCGCACGATCAGCCCGCTGCCGAACGGCGAGTGGACGCTCCCGGCCGGCGACGCGGCGAACACCCGCTTCAGCCCGCTCGCGCGGATCGACACGAGCAACGTGAAGGGACTCTCGGTGAAGAGCTCCTTCTCGACCGGGATCACGAAGGGGCACGAGGGACAGCCTCTCGTGGTGAAGAACACGCTCTACGTCGTGACGCCGTATCCGAACGTCCTGATCGCGGTCGATCTCACGAAGCCGGGTCACCCGATCAAGTGGAAGTACGACCCTCACGCGAGCGCGCGCGCGGTCGGCGTCGCCTGCTGCGACGTCGTGAACCGCGGCGCGAGCTACGCCGACGGCAAGGTCATCTACAACACGCTCGACGCCCAGACCGTCGCCGTCGACGCCGAGACCGGACAGGAGGTCTGGAAGACGAAGACGGGCGAGCCCGACAAGGGCGAGACGACGACGATGGCGGCGCTCGTCGCGAAGAACCTCGTGCTCGTCGGCAACAGCGGCGGGGAGCTCGGCGTCCGCGGGAAGCTCGTCGCGCTCGACGTCGCGACCGGACGCGAGGTCTGGCGCGCCTACAACACCGGGTCCGACGAGGACTGCAGGATCGGCCCCGACTTCAAGCCGTTCTACCCGAAGGACCAGGGCAAGGACCTCGGCGTCACGACCTGGGGTCCCGAGCAGTGGAAAGTGGGCGGCGCCACGATCTGGGGCTGGGTCTCGTACGATCCCGACCTCGACGTCGTCTACTACGGCACGGGCAACCCGGGACCGTGGAACGCCGACCTCCGTCCCGGCGACAACAAGTGGACGATCTCGATCATCGCGCGCAACCGCAGTGACGGGATGATGCGCTGGGCCACCCAGCTCGCGCCGAACGACGCGTGGGACTACGACGAGATCAACGAGAACGTCCTCTTCGACATGAAGTGGGGCGACCGGATGCGGAAGCTCCTCGTCCACCCCGGCCGGACCGGGTTCATGTTCGTCCTCGATCGCGAGACGGGCGAGATGCTCGCCGCCGACAAGTTCGAGCCCACGAACTGGGCCTCCGGCTACGACCTGAAGACGGGCAAGGCGAAGGAGGTCCCCGAGAAGCGGCCGCACATGGGCAAGGTGACGAAGGGCATCTGTCCTTCGTCGACGGGCGCGAAGGAGTTCGCGCCGACGGCCTTCTCTCCGCGGACCGGTCTCCTCTACGTGCCGGCCCACAACACGTGCATGGATGTCGAGTTCGTCGACGCGAACTACATCGCGGGCACGCCTTACCTCGGCAACAGCACGAAGATGTATCCCGGGCCCGGAGGCTACCAGGGCGAGCTCATCGGCTGGAACGTCGCCGAGAAGAAGGCGGCGTGGAGCGTGAAGGAGGAGAAGCTGCCGCTCACCGGAGGCGTGCTCGCGACCGGCGGCGACGTCGTCTTCTACGGGACGATGGACGGCTGGTTCAAGGCGCTCGACGCGCGAAGCGGGCAGGAGCTGTGGAAGCAGAAGCTCGCCTCCGGGATCGTCGGCAACCCGATGACGTTCCTCGGGCCCGACGACAAGCAGTACGTCGCGATCTACGCCGGGGTCGGCGGCTGGATGGGTGCGGTCGCCCAGCCGACGATCTCCGCCGACGACCCTTACGCCGCGCTCGGCGTCGTGGGCGCGATGAAAGAGATCAAGCACCTCACCGCTCCCGGAGACGTGGTCTATGTGTTCGGCCTCTGATCGTCGGCGCGCGCTCCTCCGCTGGAGCGCTCCCTTCCTCCTCTGCGCGCTCGCGTCCGCCTGCGAGAACGGGAAGCACGAGAGCATGGCGCTCGCCGAAGCGCCGGTCTCCGACCGGCCCGTCGGCCCGATCCCCGGTCCGCAGCGCGACGGCGGCTCCATCGACAACCCGTACGCCGGCGACCCGATCGCGCTCAACCAGGGTCGGCAGTACTTCCTCCGCTACAACTGCGCGGGCTGCCACGGCGACCACGCCGGCGGCGGGATGGGGCCGAGCCTCCGCGACGGCGACTGGATCTACGGAGGCAGCGACAGCGCCGTCTTCGCGTCGATCGCGGAAGGGCGCGCGCACGGGATGCCTGCCTGGGGCACGAAGCTGCCGGCGGACGTCGTGTGGAAGCTCGCCGCCTATGTGAAGTCGCTGCGGACCGATCAGGAGCCCTCACCTCCCGATCAGACCATCCCCCCGCCCCCGAAGATGCCATGAGAGCCTCCCATCCCCTCATCACGACCGGCTCGATCGGCGTCTGTGCGCTGTCGCTCCTCCTCGTGGCGTGCGGTGGGCATCCGTCCGTCTTCGCGCCGGGCGGGCCGGCCGCGCGCGGGATCGGCGCGCTCGGCGCCTGGGTCGTCGTGATCCTGTCGGTGGTCGCGGCGATCATGATGGTCCTCGTCGCCGCCGCCGCCCTCCGCCGGCGCGGGACCCTCGACGAGCACGACTCTCCGCACGCCGGCGGCGGACACATCTGGATCCTCGTCGGCGGCTTCGGCATCCCGGCGATCGTGCTCTTCGCGAT
The DNA here is from genome assembly GCA_039809485.1 of Polyangiaceae bacterium. Classification (GTDB taxonomy): domain Bacteria; phylum Myxococcota_A; class Polyangia; order Polyangiales; family Polyangiaceae; genus Labilithrix. Next base: position 36,982 of record JBDHVE010000070.1, read on the forward strand.
CTTCGTCGGAACGCTGCGCGTGCAGACCAAGTTCCCGCTCCACGACGGAGAGCACTACAAGGCCGACATCAAGGTCGTCGCCCGCCAGTGGTGGTGGGAGGTGAAGTACGTGTCCGGCTCGCCGGCCAAGCTCGTGACGACCGCGAACGAGCTCCACATCCCGATCGGGTGGCCGGTAGAGGTCGAGCTCGAGTCGCGCGACGTCATCCACTCGTTCTGGGTTCCCTCCCTGCACGGGAAGGTCGACATCGTCCCCGGCCGCACGAACCACATCCGGCTCTTCGCGGACACGCCTGGCCGCTACGAGGGGCAGTGCGGCGAGTACTGCGGGACGCAGCACACGAACATGAACTTCGCCGTGATCGCCGAGCCGATCGAGCAGTTCGAGGCATGGCTCGCGCACCAGGGCGAGCCCGCGCTCGCGCAGGCGGACCCGATGGCGGAGCACGGCAAGGAGCTCTTCGAGACGAAGGCGTGCGCGCTCTGTCACACGATCCGCGGGACACGCGCGCAGGCCAGCGTCGGCCCCGACCTCACCCACCTCGCGAGCCGGCAGACGCTCGCTGCGGGGAGCTTCCCGAACTCGCGCGCGTGGCTCCAGGCGTGGATCACGCACGCGCAGTCCCTCAAGCCCGGAAACCAGATGCCCGATCTCGCCGAGCTGCGCGGCGACGAGCTCCAGGCCGTCGCGCACTACCTCGAGAGCCTCCAGTAGAGGACCCATGGAACCGACCGAGACGACCGTCACGACGAACGACCGCGCCGAGAAGAAAGTGCGCTGGCCCTGGCTCCTCCTCCCCGCGACGCTCGCCTTCGTGCTCGCGTCGTGGGCGCCGTTCGCGCACAGCCGAGCCGCCCCAGCGCCGGGCGCCGCAGGCCCCGCCGCCGGGCCGAAGCCGACGGCGACGTGCGGCGATCTCCCGGATCACGCGAAGCTCCGGAGCGCGCTCGTCGACGTCGTGAAGCAGGGAAAGGAAGCGAACACCGGGCTCGGCAACCACGAGTGGGCCGTCGTCGTGAACCGCGACGGGCTCGTCTGCGCCGTCGTGTTCAGTGGACCGGATCGCGGCGCGCAGTGGCCCGGGAGCCGCGTCATCGCGGCCGAGAAGGCGCACACGGCGAACGCGCTCAGCACGCCGGACTTCGCGCTCTCGACCGCGAACCTCTATGCCGCCTCGCAACCCGGGCAGAGCCTCTATAGCCTCGTCACGAGCGCGCCGCCGAATCCGCAGGCGACCTACACGGGCGATCCGGCGACGTTCGGCCAGCCGAACGACGCGATGGTGGGCAAGCCGATCGGCGGCGCGATCGTGTTCGGCGGGGGCCTCCCGCTCTACGACGGCAACGGCAAGCTCGTCGGCGGGCTCGGGGTGAGCGGCGACACGTCGTGCGCCGACCACGTCGTCGCGTGGAAGCTCCGCCACGGGCTCGGCCTCGACGCCGTGCCCGGCGGCGTCGGGAAGGGCTCGAGCGACAACATGATCCTCGACATGCCGAACGGCACCAGCATCAGTGGCTACGGCCATCCGTCGTGCAAGGGCGGCAAGCCCTCCGACGACGTCATCAACGGCCTCCCCGCCCAGTTCCCGACCGGGAAGAAGGGGTGAGATGCGCGCAGCGTCCGTCGTCCTCGCGCTCGCCACGATCGCGTGCTCGCGGAACGAGCACACGCTCTCGGCGGACCCTGCGCCGCCGATCGCAGGCCTCGAGGTGCAGAGCGGGCGACCGTTCCGGCTCGAGGACCATCGCGGCAAGGTGGTCCTCGTCTCGTTCGGCTACACGGCGTGCGTCGAGCTCTGTCCCGACACGTTCTCGACGGCGAAGACCGTCTTCACCGCCGCGGGTGACGCCGCACGCGATCTCGCGTTCGCGTACGTCACGGTCGATCCGGAACGTGACACACCGCAGGCGTTCCACGACTTCATGAAGACGGTGGACGGACGGTTCGAGGGCGTCTTCGTCGACCCGGCGAAGCTGCCGGTCGTCCTCGACGCCTATCACGTCGTCGTCCGGAAGCGGCTTCCCGATCCGGAGCGGTACGCGCGCCGCAACGTGGACCCGTCGGCGTTCTACGCGATGGACCACACGGCGGGGTTCTGGCTCGTCGATCGGCGCGGACGGCTCCGCTACCGGTTCGACCACGAGAGCCCGGACGCGCAGGTGGTCGAGGCGGCGGTGCGCCTCCTCGGGGAAGAGAGCTGAAGATGTCTCGTTCGTGGATGGTCCTCCTCCTTGCGCTCGTCGCCTGCTCGCGCACGCGCGCGAACGCGCCGCCTCGCATCCACGTCGACGCGCCCGTTGCGCGCGTGCTGCCGTCGGGTGCCGGCGCCGTGTACGCGCGGATCGTCAACGACGGCGACGGCGACGACCACCTCGTCGCGGTCGAGTCGGAAGCGCTCCGCGATGCACAGCTCCACGAGACCGTGAAGGACGGCGACCTCACGACGATGCGGCGTGCCGACAGCGGGTTCGACGTGCCGGCGCACGGCGCCCTCGTCCTCGAGAAGGGCGGCAAGCACGTCATGATGTTCGGTGTGCGCGACGTCTCCGCGAAGACCTTGCCGCTCACGCTGCGGTTCGCGAGAACCGGCACGGTTCACGTCGACGTACGCCTCGAGCCCGCGATGGCGGCGACGTCGCCGCCGAGCGGCAGCAAGCGCGTCCTCCGCGTGTGCGCGGACCCGAACAACCTCCCGTTCTCGAACGAGAAGCGCGAAGGGCTCGAGGACGCGCTCGCGGCGCTCGTCGCCGAGGACCTCGGCGCCGAGCTCGCGTACTCGTGGTTCCCGCAGCGCCGCGGCTTCTTGCGCGCCACGCTTCGCGCGCACACCTGTGACGTCGTGATGGGCGTACCGGCGGGCTCGGACATGCTCGCGACGACGAAACCGTACTACCGCTCCGGCTACGCCTTCGTGAGTAGGCCGGGCGGCCCCGACGTGAAGACGCTCGGCTCCCCCGCGCTCGCGAAGATGCGGATCGGCATGCCGCTCGTCGGCGACGACGGCGCGAACCCGTCCCCAGCGATCGCCCTCGGTCGACGCGGGCTCGCCGCGAACCTCCGCGGCTACTCCGTCTTCGGCGACTACCGTGAGGAGAGCCCGCTGGCAGACGCGATCCGAGCCCTCCGCCGCGGGGAGGTGGACGTGGCCGTCGCGTGGGGGCCCGTCGCCGGCTACTTCGCGAAGCGCGACGCGCCGGCGCTCCGCGTTGCGCTGATCCCCGACGCCGATGCGCCGGAGGGCCTGCCCTTCTCGTTCTCGATCGCGGTCGGCGTCCGCAAGGACGACACCGCGCTCCGCGACGAGCTCGACGCCGTGCTCGCGCGACGAAAGCAGGAGGTCGACGCGATCCTCGGTCGATTCGGTGTTCCTCGAGCGTGAGATGGTTTGACCCGCAACGATTTCGCCAGTGCGACGCTTCCCTCGTCCCGCGGAGACGATTACAGCCTATGGCATGAGCCGGCCGGCCTCGCTCCGCACGACGTTCGCGGTCGTCCTCGCGGCGATCGCGGTGCTGAGCAGCACGGGCACGATCGCTCTCGTCGTACTCTCACAGCGTTCGAGACAGGCGAGCGAAGAGCTCGGCGGGTGCGTCGAGCGCCAGCTCGTCGTGGAGGACGTCCAGCGCGACGTGCTGCTCCTCGATCGCGCCCGGAATCCGGCCCTCCGCGAGAACCTGGGCCGCGATGCGGTCGCTCGGCTCCAGCGCGTCGTCGAGCTCGCGCCGACGCCCGAGGAGCGCGCGCCGGCAGAGAGCGCCCTCGCCACCCTCGTCGCGCACGTCGCGGATCGCACGCGGCCGGACGTGGATCCGGCGTCGTTCCGGGAGGACGTCGTCGCCGAGGGCGCGCTCGCCGCGCTCGAGCAGCTCGAGCGCAACCGTCTGAGCCAGGCGCGCGCGCGCGCCGACGAGCTGGCGCGCACTGCGAACGTCGTCGGCGCAGCGACCGGCTTCGTGGTCGTCCTCGGAACGCTGCTGTTGATCGCGATGGTCCGCCGCCGCGTCGTCCGCCCTCTCCTCGGCGTCTCGACGCGGATGGCTGCGTTCGGACGCGGCGACCTCTCCGTGCGGGTCGAGGAACGGGGTCCCCTCGAGCTCCAGGAGATGGCGCGTGCCTTCAACGTCATGGTCGATCGGCTCGCGACCCAGGAGCAGGCGCATCGCACGTATCTCGCCGCGGTCGCCCACGATCTCCGGAACCCGATCCAGACGCTGCGCCTCGCCGTCGCCTCGCAGGCGAGCGCCGCGTCCGACCGCGTCCTCACCATCGTCGGCCGGCAGCTGGATCGCCTCGACCGGCTCGTCGGCGATCTGCTGGACACGGCGAGCCTCCGTGCCGGCCGGCTGGAGCTCGCGCTCGGAGAGCACGACCTCCGCGACGTGGCGCGGAACGTCGCCAACCTCTTCGCAGGGACGTCGCCCCAACACACGCTCGTCGTCGACCTGCCGAACGAGCCCGTGACGGTGAAGTGCGATGCGACCCGCATCGAGCAGGTCGTCACGAACCTCGTCACGAACGCGATCAAGTACTCGCCCGAGGGCGGTACGGTGAAGCTGTCGGTGGCGTCCGCGGATGACACCGCGACGATCTGCGTGCGCGACGAAGGCGTCGGGATGACGCCGGATCAGGTCGAGGCTGCTTTTGCGCCGTTCTCGCGCGGGGACGAGCTGCGCAAGTCGGTGAAGGGCCACGGCCTCGGCCTCTTCGTCGCGCGTCGCCTCGTCGACGAGCACGGAGGCACCATCGACGTCGAGAGCACGCCGGGTCACGGCTCTTGCTTCACCGTGCGGCTCCGCTGCGACGCGACGTGAGGGTGGCGCGATCGTCGACCGCGTCGCGCTCTCGGCGTGACGAGACACGTGCCGGCGGGCTACGATCGGTTTGATCTCAAACGACCCGCCGCCGCATGAAGATCGTCGCCAAGCTCACGACAACGCTCGTCGCCGGCATGTGTCTCGTCCTCGCAGGAAACGTGTTCTTCCGCGTGCGACGCGAGACCGCGGCGATCGACGCCGAGCGTCGCCGGCGCGACGAGCTCGTCGCGCGCGCGGCGAGCGCCGTCTTCACCGCCTCCTGGCGGGAGAGCGGCGAAGAGCATGCGAAGACGCAGCTCGCGACGATGCTCGAGCCGGTCGATGCGCTCGACATCCGGTGGATCCCGACGGGCGCGTCGCCGCTCCACATCACGCCGGAAGCGCTCGAGCGCGCGAATCGTGGGGTTCCCGTCGCCGGGCAGCGCGATTCGGCCGATTGGTACACGTACGTCCCCCTCGCGATGAGCGGCAACCGCACCGGCGTCCTCGAGCTCGCGGACCATTCTCCGCCGTCCCCGCGGACGACGTCGAAGATCATCGTCGAAGCCCTCGAGACGGCAGCGGTCCTGTCGCTCGTGATGGCAGCGGTCGCGTTCGCGTCGAACCAGTGGCTCGTCGGGCGCTCGGTGCGCGAGCTCGTCGCGAAGTCCCAGCGGATCGCCCGCGGCGACTTCACGAATCCCGTCGCGCTCACGTCGAACGACGAGCTGGCCGGCCTCGGCGAGGAGATGAATGCGATGTGCGTCCGCCTCGCGACGACGCTCGAGCAGCTCCGTCACGCCGATCGCCTGACGACGGTGGGCAAGCTCGCATCGGGCGTCGCCCACGAGCTCGGCACGCCGCTGAACGTCGTGTCCGCACGCGCCGAGATGATCGCGACCGGCGCGACGTCACCGGCGGAGAGCCGCGAGTACGCCGACGCGATCTCGACGGCCGTCCACCGCATGACCGCGATCGTGCGGCAGCTCCTGCAGTTCGCGCGCCGGACGACGGGCGAGCCGACGCCGACCGACGTGGGTGCGCTCGTCACCGGCGCGGTCGAGCTCCTGCGCCCGATCGCCCAGAAGCGGAACGTGGAGGTCGTCGTCGTCGTCGACCGGACGTCGTCGGTCGAAGCGGTCGTCGACGGCGGACAGATCCAGCAGGTCGTGACGAACCTCGTCATGAACGCGGTCCAGGCATCGCCCCGCGGAGCGAAGGTCGAGCTGCGGGTCCTCGAGCGAAAGGAGCAGCCGCCCGCCGACATCGGAGGCCCTGCCCGCCCGTGCCTCTGCATCGACGTCGCGGACAGCGGCCACGGGATCCGCCGTGAGGACGCCGCGCACGTCTTCGAGCCGTTCTTCACCACGAAGGAGGTCGGCGAAGGCACCGGCCTCGGCCTCGCCGTGAGTTACGGGATCGTCCGAGACCACGGCGGCTGGATCTGGTTCGACAGCCAGCCGGGCGAGGGCACGACCTTCTCCGTCGCGATCCCGCGTGGAGTCGGAGCATGACGCGCATCCTCCTCGTCGACGACGACGCCGCGCTCTCCGAGACGCTCGAGCTCGATCTCGTCCGCCGGGGCTACGGCGTCCAGTGTCGGCGCTCGGCGGCTGCTGCGCTCGCCGCGATGCAGGAGTCCGAGTTCGACGTCATCGTCACCGACCTCCGGATGCCGGAGACGAACGGGATCGACTTCTGCCGGACCGTCGTCGAGCGGCGTCCGGACGTGCCGGTCGTCGTCCTCACCGCATTCGGCAGCTACGAGTCCGCGGTCGAGGCGATGCGGGCGGGCGCTTTCGACTTCCTCTCGAAGCCGGTCCGGCTCGACGTCCTCGCGATCGCGGTCGATCGCGCCGCCGAGCACCGCACCCTCGTCAAGCGCGTACGGAAGCTCGAACGGGAGGCGACCCCGGAGACGGAGCCCGAGCTGACCGGGTCGAGCTCGGCGTTCCGGGAGGTCGTCGAGCTCCTCGGGCGCGTCGCGGAGACGGAGACGACGGTGCTCGTCACGGGCGAGAGCGGCACCGGCAAGGAGCTCGTGGCGCGAGCCATCCACAAGCGGAGCCGGCGGAGGGACGGTCCGTTCGTCGCGATCAACTGCGCGGCGGTCCCCGAGTCGCTCCTCGAGAGCGAGCTCTTCGGCCACGTGCGCGGCGCGTTCACGGACGCGCGCACGAGCGAGCCGGGGCTCTTCGTCGCGGCGAACGGCGGCACGATTCTCCTCGACGAGATCGGCGACATGCCGCTCGCGATCCAGCCGAAGCTGCTCCGCGTGCTGCAGGAGCGCACCGTCCGCGCCGTCGGCGCGAACACGGAGCGGCCGATCGACGTCCGCGTCGTCGCGGCCACGAACCGTGACCTCGAGACGGCGGTCGAGGAGGGACGCTTCCGGGAGGATCTCTACTACCGCATCAACGTCGTCCACGTGCCGGTCCCGCCGCTCCGCGCGCGCGCCGCGGACATCTTCCCGCTCGCGCAGCGCTTCGCGACGGAGTTCGCGCGCCGGTCCGGGCGCGAGATCACCGGCATCTCCGTCGCCTGCGCTCGCCGGCTCGCCACCTACGCCTGGCCGGGGAACATCCGGGAGCTCCAGAACTGCATGGAACGGGCGGTCGCGCTCGCACGCGGCGAGTACATCGAGGTCGAGGACCTGCCGGAGAAGGTGCGCGACCATCGTGCGTCGCGGCTCGTCATCGACGTCGACGACCCGTCCGCATTCGTCCCGCTCGAGCAGATCGAACGCGAGTACATCGCGCGCGCGCTCCAGGCGGTCCGCGGGAACAAGAGCGCCGCCGCACGCCTCCTCGGGATCGAGCGCAAACGGCTCTATCGTCTCATGGACCGGCTCGGCGTGTTGCGCGACACTTGAACGCGGGCGTTCGGGTCGAAACGACCCAACGGGGGCATCGGAGGACAGGTGCGTGCCCGTTTTCTCGTGCGGGAGCGTCTGGTACGCGGCGTGCTGGAGAAGCGGCGATGTCCTTGTCCGGCGAATCGACGGCTCCGAAGCGTGTGACCGGCCGCGTCCTCGTCGCGGAAGACGACGCGCAGATGCGCCGCGTCCTCGTCGACGTCCTCCGGGGTCACGGGCACGAGGTGCTGGCGGTCTCCGACGGCGCTTCGCTGATGATCGAGCTCGCCCGGAACAGCCGCTTCAACTTCGACGCCGTCGACGTCGTCGTGAGCGACATCCGGATGCCGCTCTGCTC
>JBDHVE010000071.1:0-44428 GCA_039809485.1 Polyangiaceae bacterium
TTCGAGGGCGACGGCACCTTCGCGTCGGTGGTGACCGGGCTGCTCCAGCGCGTTCGGAAGCGAAAGGACTGACGTCCAAGAGGCCGTCGCGGAGCTCGCGCGCAAGATCCCGGCGGCGCTCACGAAGCTCCGCGGGCGGGCGTCCACGACCACCGGTCGGAGCTGAACCAGTCGACCGGCGTGCGCGTTGCAACGGGCTCTCGTGCGCAGGCGCGCACGCGGAGCACGAGCATGGCGCACGGCGAGGTGAGCAGTTCGAGGAGTCGGATCAAAGACTATGCGCTCCTCGGCGACTCGCTGTCGGCGGCGCTCGTGTCGAAGGCGGGCGGCATCGACTGGCTCTGCTGGCCACGGTTCGACAGCCCTTCCGTGTTCGGCGCGATCCTCGGCGAACGCGCGGGGACGTGGCGGATCTCGCCATGCGCGCCGGCGCGCGTCTCGCGCCGCTACCTCCCCGGGACGAACGTGCTCGAGACGCGGTTCGACGGCGACACTGGCGCGGTCGTCCTGACCGACGTGATGGCGGTCGCCTCCGAGGACGACCGGCGTCGGATGCGGATCCCCGAGCGCGAGATCGTCCGCATCGTCCAGTGCGTCGCGGGAGAAGTCGAGATGAAGGGCTTCTTCGATCCGCGACCCGCGTACGGAGGCGAGCGCGCCGTCTTCGAGGACCGCGGACCACTCGGCCTTCGCGTCGAGACGCCGGACGGCCTCCTCACGCTCCGGACCGACCAGCCCCGTTCGGCGCGCGACCCCCACGACGTGAGGCGGCTCCGCTTCCGCCTCCGCGCCGGAGAGGAGGCGTGCTTCTCGCTCACGTTCTCGTCCGACGGCCCGGCCGTCCTCGCGCCGGTCCGCGAGGGCGCGCGCGCGGCCCTCGAGCGCTCGCTCGCCTGGTGGCGCGCGTGGACCTCGAACTTCCACTTCGAAGGCCCGCAGCGTGAGCTCGTCGAGCGGAGCGCCCTCGCGCTGCGGCTCCTCTTCTACGCGCCGTCCGGCGCGATGGTCGCGGCGCCGACGACGTCGCTCCCCGAGCGCATCGGCGGCGACCTGAACTGGGACTATCGCTTCTGCTGGCTCCGCGATGCGTCGCTCACCGTGCGCGCGTTCCTCGGCCTCGGGTGCCTCGAGGAGGCCGACGCGTTCCTCTCCTGGATGCTCCACGCGACGCGCCTCACGTGGCCCGAGCTCCGCATCCTCTACGACGTGACGGGCAGGGCTCCGCGCCCGGAGCGCACCCTCGACGCGCTCCCCGGCCACGCACGCTCGCGCCCGGTCCGGATCGGCAACGCCGCCGCCGATCAGCTCCAGCTCGACGTCTACGGCGAGGTGATCGAAGCGGCCGCCCGCTTCTCCGCAGCGGGTGGCACCTTCGATCGGACGATGGAGAAGATGCTCTGCGCGTTCGCGCGGTGGGTTGCCGCGAACTGGGGACGTCCCGATGACGGGATCTGGGAGCCGCGGACGGGCAAGCAGCACAACACGCACTCCCGTCTCATGTGCTGGACCGCGCTCACCAACGTGCTCGCGATGAGCGAACGAGGCGTGCTCCGCGGCGTCCCGCATGCGGAGCTCGAAAATGCGCGCGCCGCGATCCGCGGCGACATCGAAGCGCATGCGTGGAACCCGAGACGCGGCTCCTACGTGGCGACCCTCGAGGGAGACGACCTCGACGCCTCGCTCCTCCTCCTCGCGCATCACGGGTTCGAGGACGCGTGCTCCGAGCGGATGCAGGCGACGTTCGCGGCGATCGATCGCGAGCTCGGCGCGGGTGATGGCCTCCTCCGGCGCTACGACCCGAAGGATCCGCGCTGGGCGGAGGGAACGTTCGGCATCTGCGCGTTCTGGGCGGTGGAATACCTCGCGATGGCAGGTCGGATCGACGAAGCAATCGCGCGCTTCGACCGCCTCTGCAGGTTCGCGAACGACGTCGGCCTCTTCGCCGAGGAGATCGACCCGCGGACCGGCGATGCGCTCGGGAACTTCCCGCAGGGATTCACCCACGTCGGCCTCGTGAACGCCGCGCTCACGATCGCGGAGAGGATGCGGTCGTGAACGTCGGCAGCTGGCTCCTCTGGGGATTCGTCGCCACGATCGTGCTCACGACGATCATGGCCGTCAGCCAGGGAACGCATCTGACGCGGATGAACATCCCCGACATGGTCGGCTCGATGTTCACGCCGAACCGGGACCGCGCGACCGTCGTCGGGTTCCTCGTCCACCTCGTCGACGGCTGGCTCTTCTCGCTCGTCTACGTCGCCGCGTTCCACGCCTGGGGCGGGCCGACGTGGTGGCGTGGCGCCGTGATCGGGTTCGTCCACGCCTCGTTCGTCCTCTCGGCGGGGATGCTCGTCCTCCCGAGCCTCCATCCACGGATGGCCTCGGAGAGCGCCGGGCCGACGCTCACGAAGCAGCTCGAGCCGCCTGGCTTCTTCGCGCTCAACTACGGCGCGCGGACGCCGATCTCGGTCGTCCTCGCCCACGTCGTCTACGGCATCGTCCTCGGCGCGTTCTACGCGATGCCGCCCCGCTGACGTGTCCGATCTATGCTGCCCTTCGTGGACGCGGTCCCCGACTTCGTCGGAAAGGTGCTCGGCGGACGCTACCGCGTCCTCCGGCCGATCGGCCGTGGCGGCATGGGCGCGGTCTACGAGGCCGAGCAGCTCGACCTCGCGCGCCGCGTCGCGGTCAAGGTCCTCTTCGGCGCCGACCCGCGCTCGGTCGCACGGCTCCGGCAGGAGGCGACGACGGCCGGCGCGCTCCGGAGCCCGCACGTCGTCGCGGTGATCGACTTCCAGACGCCTCCCGGCGAGCCGCCGTTCCTCGTGATGGAGCTGCTCGAAGGCGAGCCGCTCTCGTCCGTGCTCGTTCGCGAGGGACGGCTCGAGCCGTCGCGCGCGGTGAGGATCGCGACGCAGATGCTCGCGGCGCTCGACGTCGCGCACCGCGCAGGGCTCGTGCACCGCGACGTGAAGCCTTCGAACGTGTGGCTCACGCGAACGCTCGCGGGCGAGGTCGCGAAGCTCCTCGACTTCGGGATCGTGAAGGACAGCCAGGCGGAGGTCGTCCACACGACGCTCGGCGCGATCGTCGGCACCCCGGCGTACCTCGCGCCGGAGCAGGTGCGCGGCTGGGCGCCGGATCCACGCGTGGACATCCACGCCGTCGGGGTCGTCCTCTTCGAGATGCTGACGGGCACGCGACCGTGGAATCCGGAGAACCTCTTCGCGGAAATCCTCGAGCGCGTGCCGCCGCCGGTGAGCGCGACCGCGCCGGATGTGCCGCTCGCGGTGTCCGAGGTCGTCGCGCGTGCGCTCGCGAAGGATCCGGATGCGCGGTTCCGATCGGCGGCCGACATGCTCGCGTCGCTCGCACCGTTCGCGACCGGACCCGGGAGCGGACCGCGTTCGCCGAACGTCGGACCGATCGCGGTCGCGCCGACGGTGCCGCGCATCGACGTCGGCGCGCCGGTCACAACGTCCCCGACGAGCACGAGCGGGACGGGGAATGTCGCGCTCTTCCTCGTCGTCGCGCTCGCGGTCGTCGTGCTCGGTGGGCTCGGCGTCGCGGCGTGGATCGTGGCGTCACGGAGCGCGACGGCCGCGCCCGTGCCGGCGGCGACGGAGGCCTCTCCCGCGATCGCGATCCCGCCCGCGTCCGTCGCGAGCACGCCGCCGGCATCCGCCTCCGCGCCGCTCGCGAAGCCGAGCTCCGCGCGGCCGGCGCCGAAGCCCGCCACGCCGGCTCCTCCCGCGTCCGCCGCGGCGAAGTGCATGTGCCTCGCCGACGTGTCCGGCTACGGCCGAGGCCCCGTCATGAGCGTCTGCACGCGACCCGCGGTGCCCTCGTGCGGCTGCAGCGTGAAGACGAAGCTCGGCGTCACCGTCTGCCCGAAGCCGTTCTCGGCGGACGACACGTGCGCGGACGCACGCACGGCCTACAGCGGCCCGGGCAAGAAGCCCGGCGATCCGTGCCGGGGCTGGCTCGACGAGGGGAAGCCGCCGGGCCTCCCCTCCGAGGGCGTCCTCGACTGTGACATGTGCTACGGCGACGCGCGCCTCGGGCAGGGCGTGCCAGGCGCGGCGTGCCGCGGGATGCACAAGGACGGGAACATGTACGACGGGAAGTGGTCGTGCGAGTGAGCGCGCGTCACTTCACGAGCGGCGGCGGCGCGTCGTTGATCGGGCGGCTGCCCATTCCGCCCGCGTAGCCGTAGCTCGCGTCCTGACCTGTGCCCCACACCGTGACGGAGAAGGGGCCGTCGCTGTGCGCTTCGTGCCGGCCGTAGCCGCACTCGCCCTTCGCCATCTTCAGCGGGACCGAGGCGCGGGTGAGCTTCACCCAGGCGAACTCGTATGCGCCGCTCGAGCCGAGCGGCTGGAAATCCGTGATCTCGCCACCGCACTCGAGCTCGACGGGCATGAAGCCCTTCGCGGTCTTGCGACGCACGACGGTGAGGGTCGTGTCCGGGAACGTGTAGTCCGCAAAGAACACGTACCGGTCGAGGAACTGGTCGGAGGGGACGATGTTCACGAAGTCGGGGTCGCCCGTCGTCATCCCGCCGCCCGGCGCGCCGCCCGCGAAGGTCGAGCTCGTCATCTGCACCGCGACGTAGAACGGGTGCTTCGAGTCCTGGCTCTTCACCGTGACGAGCTCGTCGGTCATGAAGTAGACGGTCTCGCCCGCGGCGATCGTCTCGGGCGCACCGGTCGGCTTCTTCGGCTCGTAGGTGAGCTTCGTCCCGTCGGCGGCGCCGACGATCGTCCACGGCACCATCTCGCGCGCGCTGCCGGTGACGCTCTGGATCCGCGGGGCGAAGGGCACGAGCGCGTACTCGGTGCCCCACTGCGAGAACGGCGGAATCTGCTGCTGGGTGAGGTCGCAGTAGGGGACCTGGGCGGGGAGGAAGTTGCACGGGGCGCCGCCGAAGACGCCGACCGGCTTGTTCGAGGTGATCGGGCTGCCCGCGGCCCCGCCTCGCTGCGTGATCTGGAGGACCTGTCCGCGCGACAGCGTCCACGTCTGCACTTCGCCGGCGCCGACAGGCGCGACGTCGTTCCCCGCGCCGATCGGGACCGTGGGGCGCATCGAGACGTTCGTGCCGTCCTCGTTCGCGACGATCTGGAGCGTGCGGCGATCCGTGTTCGCCATCTGCGGGTCGCCGAACTTCCCGGTCGACACCGCGATGTAGCTCTTGTCCCACGACGTGACGGGGAGGAGGAGCGTCGCGGTCGGGTAGTAGCTCTCGGCGCCGCCGTACGGGAAGCTCGAGTACGCCGAGACGGGCGCGTCGGTCGTCAGGTGGAACGCCTTCGTCTTGGTCGTGCCGTGGCGGATCGGGTCGATGTGCACCGCGGGGACGGTCCCCTCCGGGCACTTCACCGCCTGCGGGTCGTCGACGATCGCCGCCTGCGCGAGGAACACGATCCCGACCTGGCCGGGCGCGAGCGCGCCGGTCAGCTTCGTGTAGGTCGGTTTGTCCCCGATCATCGTCGCCGTGTAGACGGATTGCGAGATGTCGAGCGCTTCGGTGCCCCACTCCGCCTTCACGGTGACGGGGCGGTCCCACGTGTTCGCGATCATCGCCGCGAAGCACGCGCCCGCGCCGTACTGCGGATCGTCCGGCGGCAGCGTCCAGAACGAGCACCCGACGGAGCCCTTCGAGAGCTCCGCGCTCCGGCACGCGTCGACGCACTTGTCGACGCCGCAGCCCTCGTCGGGGCCGCAGGTGACGACTTCTTCCGGGCGGCCGTCGTCGCAGCCCTTGATGACCTTCTTCAGGTCGCGCGAGCAGTGGTAGCCGCACACGGGCGCGTCGGGGGTCGCCGCGTCGGCGCCCGTGAACGCGGTGTTGCGCTCCTCGAAGCCGTTGCGGTCCTCGCCGCAGGCAGCGACGACGAGCGCGGCGAGCGCGGAGCCGCCGAAGACCGACGCGAGCGAGATGATGCGGTGTCTGCGGGGTACGGATGACATCGTGGAAGTCCTCTCGCTCAGAACGCCACCTTCACGGGCGTCGGATGCGCTTCGTCGTCGGTCGTGAGGAGGCCGAGCTCGCCGAATTCGTTCCCGCCCCAGCACTCCACCGCCCCGGTGACGGCGAGGGCGCACACGGAGCGCATGCTCGCGGCGACCTGCACGGCGTGAGAGGTGTACGAGGTGACGGGCTCGAAGAAGGGAACGAACGGCTCCGGGTGGTTCGGGCCGAGGCGGCCCTTCGCGTCGCCACCGCAGCACTGGACGGTGCCGTCGGTGAGGCGGACGCACGAGATCTCGTCGGCGACGGCGACCTGCTGCGGCCACGCCTTCGCGCTTCTCACCGGCGCCGGCGCGGGGAGAATCTCGGCATCGGGCAGACCCGTGCAGAGCGCACCCGTATCGCTCCTGCCCCAGCAGTAGACCTGGCCGTTCGCGATCGCGCAGGCGTGCGCGTGGCGCTGGAGCCCGCCCGGGGGAGGGAAGGGGCCGATCAGGGTGGGCTCGCCGATCGGTCCGCCCTCGCCCTTCGTGAGCGAGCTCGTGACCGCATAGCTCGAGACGGACGCGAGCTGCGCGACGCCGAACGGCGACGGATCGGGGCTGACCGAAGAGAGGCGCCCCGAGACCATGCCGTCCTTGCCGGAGACCGCGCCCCAGCTCACGAGCTCGCCGGTCGCGGTCAGACCGAGGCCCGTGTTGGTCCCGAACGTGGTCCGCGCGACGGCGTACGGCGCGAGCTTCGCCGCGCCGGTGCCGAGCACGTAGGCGGCCTCTGCGTCCGGACGTGCGAGCTGGAGCTTCTCGTTCGTCCCCCAGCACCAGACCTCGCCGGTCGTGAGGACGGCGCACGCGTTGCCGGGACCGACGTCGACCCGCACCGCCGGAGAGCGGAGCGCGACGGGGCCTGCGTCCGGATGCGGGCTGTAGTCGAACGTCGCGCGGTCGCTCAGGCCGAGCTGGCCCATCGTGTTGCCGCCCCAGCACCAGACGCTGCCGTCCTTGCGGCGCGCGCACGTCGTCGTGCCGGCGGCGCTGATCTGGGTCGCGTCGGTGAGGCCCGCGACGAGCTTCGCGGCCGAGGGGGCGCCCGCGTCGACGTCCTTCGCGCCGGCGTCGGGCGCGTCCTTCGGCGGCGGATCCTTCGGATCCCGCGGCGTGCCGGCGCCGAGCGCGCCGAATTCGTCGCTGCCCCAGCACCGCACGGTGCCGTCGCTCATCCGCGCGCAGAAGTGGTGGTCGCCCGCGGCGATCTCCACCGCGCACGGCCCGCCCGCACACGTCACGGGCTCGTCCGCCGGATCGAACTTCGGTCGCGTGTCGCCCGCGTCCTTCGGCGCGGCGTCGGTCGGGACCGACGCGTCGGGCAGGTTCGCGACCGAGCCCGCCTCCGGCGTGAGCTCGAAGGTCTCGCGCGGCGCCGTCTCGGACGCGCACGCGACGAGGACCGCGGCCGCGCCGAAGGCGGAGGCGGCGAGGAGGGAAGAGAGGATGTGGATGCGAGCTCTCATGGGTCTCCCGTCACGGCTTCGGAAGCGGAGGATCACGGTGGAGGGCGATGCCGTCGCCGACGCACCACATGCGGCCCTTCGCGTCGCCCCACACGCCCCAGAGCGGCGCGATCACGGGGAACTTGGTGTTGGTGATCTCGGCCTGCTTCCACTTCGCGCCGTTCCAGTGACGGAAGCGGCCGTACTCGCCGGCGGTCCAGATGTCGTTCGCGGCGCTCGCCCAGACGCCGTGCATCTCGGGCTCCTGGTAGGTGCCGTCGGCGCCGAACGCGAGGGTGAAGGGACCGGCGGGATTCGTGCTCGTGCCGCGGATGACGGCGGGCGTCGACGTGTGCGAGCGACCAAGGAGCGCGATCGTGGATCCGTCGGGCGAGGACGACGCGCCGTAGAGGCGCTCCATCCGCCCGCGCGGGCTGCCCTGCGCGGAAGGATCGGGCGGGAGCGCGACCTCCGTGAAGCCAGGCGCACCGGGCGCCTTCCGGAAGAGGGCGATCTCGTAGTCGAACTCCGCCTTGTTCATCCGGCGCGCGCCGATCCAGACGCCGCTCGCCGCGGAGCCGAAGACCGACAGCGGCTGGAGCGAGTCCTTCGTCAGGTTGACCAGCGTCCACTCGGGCTTCTGCGTGGTGCCTGCGTCGGTCGCGCCCGCGTCGCCGGCGTCGACGCCCGCGTCGGACGGCTCGATCGCCTTGGTGACGACCTCGTAGTGGAGGATGCGCCCGACGAGCGGAAACATGAACTCGCCGGAGACGACCCAGACGTCGGTCGGGCCGGTGCCCCAGATCGACGCGATCGGGGAAGGCTCACCGGGCAGGTCGACCTTCGCGAAGACGAGCGACGAAGGGCTCGCACCCGTGCCGTGGAAGAGGCCGGTCGCGCCGCCGATCCACACGTCGTTCGGGCCGCTGCCCCACACCGCGGTGAGCTCGCCCTCGAGCTTCGTGTGCTGCTTCCACGCGCCCGCGTCGAAGCGGAAGACGACGCCCTGGTCGCTCACGGCCCACGCCGTGCCGAGGCTGTCGTCCCAGACCGCGCGGAGGCTCGCCTTCGGGGGAACCACGGTGTGACAGAAGTCGTCGTTCGAGCAGATCCGCGGTCCGGCGTCGAACGCGTCGGGCGCGGCGTCCTTCGGCTCGGCCGTCGCGTCGGCACCCGACGTGAGACCGCCACCGTCGCCGCCGTCCGCGAGCTCGCCGGGCGACGCTTCGTCGCCGTCCGAGCACGCGAGAAGGCCGGCGCCGAGCGCCGAGACGCTCATCGCGACCACGAAGAGCATGCGCTTCACGGTGCACCTCCCTGACCCGGCTTCGGCCCCGTGTAGTGGAGCGCGGTGGTCTCGCCGACGATCCAGACGTCGTTCGCCGAGCTGCCCCAGACGCCGAGCAGGTCGGGCTTCTTCCCGAGCGGGAAGGCGGCGGTGGACGCCTTCCACGCCTTGCCGTCGTAGTGGAGGATCGTCCCTCCGTCGCCGACGGCCCAGATGTCGTTCGCCGACGTGCCCCAGATCGCGTGGAGTGGCTGCGTCGTCGGCGAGGCCACGATCGTCCAGCGCGCCGAGCCGGCGGTGTAGTGACGGATCGTGCCCTTGTCACCGACCGCCCAGAGGTCGCCGGGGGAGCTCCCCCAGATCGCCTCGAGCACGACGGTCGACTGGCTGTCGATCGACTTCCACGCGAGCGTGCCCGCGTCGGGCTCGGGCGTGCCGTGCATCGTCATGCCCTTCTGCCAGTCGGTGACGTCGCTGTTGTCGGCGACGTACCAGAGGTCGTTCGGCGCGCCCCAGAAGCCGTGGACGGTGCCGCTGCCGGGGAGCGGGTCCCACGCGAGCCCGCCGTCCTTCGTCGTGCCCTTGCGGTACTGGTTCACGCGCGAGATCTCGCCGCTCTTCGGGTCGTAGAACCCGCGCGTCTTCGCGCCGATCCGCACCTCGCCGGCGCTCGTCCCCCAGAGCGCCGTCGCGGCGACGGCCTCGTCTGCGCTCGTCGCGCCGTCCATCCGCGTCCACGTCGCGTTCCCGTTCGAGAAACCGGTCGTGTGGAAGATCACGTCCGTCATCGCGACGGCCCACACGTCGGTCGGGCCCGTGCCCCACACCGCGCGGAACGTGTTCTTCACCGGCGTCTCGAACGCCTTCCACGCCGCGCCGTCCCAGTGCGCGGTCATGCCGCCGGAGCCGACGGCCCAGACGTCGCCCGGACCCGAGCCCCACACCGCCGCGAGCGCGTACTGCGTGCTCACGTTCGTCGGCACGGGGCACCACGCGGCGACGTCGCAGGAGAGGACCTCGGTCGTGCACGTCCCGCTGTCCGGGTCGCACGGCGGCGTCGCGTCGGTCGACGCGTCGAGCGCCGTCGTCGTCCCCGCGTCGGGCGGAGGCACCGAGGTGCTGGTGTCGTCGGGCGGAGCTTCGTTCGTCTCGTCCGCCGCGCAGCTCGCGCCGATCGCGACGAGCGCAGAGAGGGCAGAGACGGAAGCGACGAGGGTGAGCGGGCGGGCTGCTTTCACGAGGGAGAGCTTCATTTCGTCGTCCCCGGGTCGCACGTCGTCATGAGGCACTTGCCTTCGATGCAGGGCTGGCCCGCGGCGATGTCGCAACGGTTGCCGCACGCCCCGCAGTTGCCGGGATGCGAGCGGAGGTTCGTCTCGCAGCCGTCGGTCGAGTCGCCGTTGCAGTCGGCGAAGCCCGGCGCGCAGTCGTACGCGCAGAGGCCCTTGTCGCAGGCGCGGACCTGGTTCGGGCCAGAGGGCTTGCAGTAGTTCCCGCACCCGCCGCAGTTGTCGGGGTCGGAGAGGAGGTCCACGCACTGGCCCGTCTGCGGGCAGAGCACCTTGTTGAACCGCGAGCACGGGACGGCGCACTCGGGGCCGTTGCCCTCGTCGATGCACTCTTCACCGGGCTGGCACGCGATCCCGCAGCCACCGCAGTTCTTCCGGTCCGTGCGGACGTCGGCGACCTCGCAGCCGTCGCCGCCGCACGAATTCGGGCTCACGTCGTTGTTGCAGTCACGCGTGAAGGGCGCGCACTTCAGGTTCCCGCACGTGCCCTGCATGCAGCCGTAGTAGGCGCGCTCCGGCATCGGGTCACATGCGCCCTTCGGCGGCTCGCAGATGACGCCGCATCCGCCACAGTTCTCGTCGTCCGTCTTCGGGTCGACGCAGCGGACGTCGTTCGGGCCGGGGCCGCTCGGGCAGGCGATCTGATTCGCGGGGCACCCGCACTTGCCCTTGATGCAGGGCTGACCGGCGCCGCACGCCTTTCCGCACGCGCCGCAGTTCTCGGGATCGGTGAGGACGTCGACCTCGCAGCCGTCGTCGACCTCGCCGTTGCAGTTGCGGCGATCCGTGGGACGAAACGGATCGTTCATGCACTCGAGCTCGCACGCGCCGTTCACGCAGCGCGACGTCATCCGGAGCGGCTTGTAGACGAGGCACTTGTTCCCGCACGCCCCGCAGTTGTTCGGATCGTGGGCGAGGTCGGTCCCGCACTTGTAGGCGGGGCCTTCCTCCGACGCGCACGTCGCGAACGGCGCGGGGCAGGACGTCCCGATGCAGAGGAGCGCGGTCGTCGCCGCATCGAGGCCTGCGTCCGCCTTTGCATCGCCGCTCGCCTGCTCCGTGAACGACGGACCCGCGTCCTGCGCGATCTCGTCGCCGAGCCTCACCTCTGTCTGCG
Organism: Polyangiaceae bacterium; assembly: GCA_039809485.1. Classification (GTDB taxonomy): domain Bacteria; phylum Myxococcota_A; class Polyangia; order Polyangiales; family Polyangiaceae; genus Labilithrix. The sequence continues at coordinate 11,158 of JBDHVE010000071.1, forward strand.
CGCAGCCCCACGAGAGTCCCCACGCGAGGACGACCATGAAGGGCAAGAATCGGTACTTCCGAAGGAGCATCGACGTCTCCGGCTTCGGCTCGGGTGGAACCACGGGTCACGGCAGAGCCGTTCCGCGGGGCCCGAACGTTCAGGAACTCATCTCACGAGACCGACGAATCGATCAGTCCCGCGTGTGCGAAATCGTCAGTCGCGGTCACCGAGCAGGCTACGGACGCGCTTGGCGTGCACGCTGCTCGGGTTGGTCGCGAGGAACTCGTCGGCGAGCTTGCGCGCCGCCGCGCGATCGCCGCCGAGGAGGAGTGTGCGGATCCGGAGGACGGTGGCCTCGGGACGGAGCGTGCCGCGCGGGAACTCCGCGTCGTACGCGTCGAGCGCGCGGGACGCGTCGGCGGCCGCGCCGGCGCCGAGCTTCGCCTTCACGATGTCGAGCAGCTCCACTTCGCGCTCCGTCGACGCCGTCGGGGCAGGCGGCGGGGGAGGCGTCGCGGAGGCCTGCATCGTCGGCGCGGGCCCTTCGCGGGTGATGCGGACGTGCGAGGCCGGCGGCGGAGGCGCGTTCGGCAGGTCGTCCGGCGTGACGGAAGGCGCGGTCGACGAGGTGCCCGTGGATGCGGGCCCTGTCGACGCGGTGCTCGGGACCTCCATCGTGGCGCGCGCCGGCACCGAGATGCTCGGGGGCGCTTCGCCACGGGAGAGAAAGCCGCCCGGGTTCGTCGCGACGACGGCGGCGGCGCCGATCGCGAGGGCCGCGCCGACGACGACGCTCGGACGGAGCCACGTGCCCGAAGGGCGATCGGCGGGCGGACGCTTCGACGAGACATCGGTCGCGCGCGGCATCGCCGCGACGGCGGCGAGGATGCGTGCTTCGAGAGCGGGCGAAGGGCCTTCGTCACGCCCGGAGTCGAGCAGCGAACGCTCGAGCGGGGAGCCCTCTTCGAGGAGGCGCTTCGGTTCCTTCATCGCTGCCTCGCTCTCTGGATGCGCTTCACGGCGTCCTGGAAATGCTCGCGCGCACGGCGGAGGCGGGACGCGACGGTCCCGAGCGGTGCGTTGGTGACGGTCGCGATCTCGGGCATCGTCATCTCTTCGAGCTCGTAGAGGGCGAACGTCGTGCGGAGGTCGGGGGTCATGCTGGCGAGCGTCTCGTCGAGGAGGACGCGCGCTTCCTTGCGATCGAGGAGCTCGTCGGAGGTGGGGTCGTTCGAGCGGTACGTGTCGATGTCCTCGCCGGAGGTCGTCTTCGCCGCGCGCATCGTCTGCGAGCGACGCGTGCGCGACGCGAGCCGGACGGCGACCGCGAAGAGGTAGGCCTTCTCACGGCCCTGCTCGATGGCATCGAGCTTGCGGACCGCGGTGAGGAAGACCTCCTGCGCGGCGTCGTCCGCGTCCTCGGGCGAGAGCCCGAGGCGGCGGAGGAAGCGCCACACCACCGGAAGGTGGTCGCGGACGAGCGCCTGCTCGCGGAGGGCGCGTGCGTCGGCCTGGTCGCGCTCCTCCGCCACGGGAAGCTCGTTTACTTCCTCGAGACGCGAGAGGAAAGCGACCATGTCCTGCCGCGTACATCCCGCCGGCCGGCCGGATCGATCACTCGATTCAGAGAAATCGTACCCGGAGGGTCAAGGCCGCGCTTCCGGTGAGGAGCGGGACCCCGAAAATCGTGGTCGCGGGTGCGAGGAAGAAGCGGGTCCGTCGGACGGGAAAGAGGGCCGTCGCGTCGAGGCCGACCGACAGACGACGTGTCGCAGACCAGGCGAGGGACGCGCCTCCTCCCGGCGCGAGCCAGAGGTCTGCGTGCGTCGTCGCGTTCGGGACGCCCGACGTCTCGCCTTCGTGGAGACCGGCCCGGACCGCCGCGCACGGCGCGAGATCGAGCCGCGCGGGCAAGTCGAACACGACCGGGCAGAGCCGCGCTTCGCCGCCGATCCACACGTAGCTCTGGCGCCCGCCGCGGAGATCGCTCGCGGTCGCGGCGGCATCGAACGCGAGGCGCGCCGACGACGTGATCCGCGCGCCGCGACGGCGGACGTCGACGGCGACCCCGGCGAGCGGCGCCACCGCCGGACCGACCCCGCCGAGCACGCCGAGCTCGAGACCGGCAGACGCCGACCACGGCGAGGGCGGAGGTGCGCGCGGAACGGGCTTCGCGGGCGGAGGCGGTGGGGGAGGCGGCGGAGGAGGAGGTGGCGGCGGCGCGGGCACCGGCTCGCCCATCTGCGCGTCGGGATCGAGGACGAGCGCGGCCACGAGCGCGAGCGCCTTCGCGACCTCTGCGCACGTCTGGCTCTGGACGTGCCGCTCCTGGGGCGCGGCGCCTTGCTCGCGCACCTCCATCGTGCCGTTCGCCGACTCGGGGCCCTGCGTGATCGCGACGTGGAAGAGGAGCGCCGCCTCGGCGGCGTCGCCGTCCTCGACGACGCGCGGCCGCGGCGTGCGCGCGCGGATCTGCGCGAGGAAGGCATCTCGGTCGGGACATCCTGCCGGGGCCTCGTACGACAGCCGGAAACGCGGGCTCTCGGCCTCTCCGGCATGTGCCTCTCCACCCCACGCGAGGAGCGTGCTGACGCACATCGCGAAGGTGGCTCTCCACGCCCGCCGCATTCCGCGAGGAGCTTACACGCGCCGCGCGCGCGACGCGTACGTCGAGCGCGGCCGAGCCCTCGTGGTCCTTGCAGTTTCTCCGGTCCTCTCCTAAAGACCGCGGCCGAGGGCGCTCGGGACACGAGCCCCACCAACGCTTTCCCCCGCTCCCACGGAGACTGTCATGGCCGTCGAACGCACGTTCTGCATCATCAAGCCCGATGCCGTCGAGAAGAAGAAGGCGGGCGCGATCCTCGCGCTCCTCGAGGAGAAGGGCTTCTCGATCCTCGCGTGCAAGCGCATGACCCTCACGAAGGAAGTCGCCGAGGGCTTCTACGCCGTCCACAAGGCGCGTCCGTTCTTCGGTGAGCTCGTGCAGTTCATGACGCGCGGCCCGGTCTTCGTCGTCGCGCTCGAGAAGGACAACGCGGTCGCCGACTACCGCACCGTGATGGGCGCGACCGATCCGGCGAAGGCGGACGCGGGCACGATCCGCAAGCTCTACGGCGGCAACGTCGGCGAGAACGCGGTCCACGGCTCGGACTCGCTCGAGAACGCGAAGATCGAGATCTCGTACTTCTTCCCGGGCAACGAAGTCGCGCCGGTCGCGGGCTGAAATGTCCTCCGGAAGCGGCGTGGAGAACGAGGATCGCGTCCTCGTCGAGCAGGCGTTCGCGGATCGCGCACGCTTGAAGGACTCCGCCACCGTCGCCGCGGTCGAGCGCACGCTCGCGCGGCTCGATCGCGGTGAGCTCCGCGTCGCTTCTCCTCCTCCGGAGGGAGCTCCCGAAGGTGCGGAGTGGACGACCCATGTGTGGGTCAAGCAGGCCATCCTGCTCTACTTCGGCATCCGCGGGATGGAGACCTTCCAGGTCGGCCCGTTCGAGTTCCACGACAAGATCCCGCTGAAGAAGGACCTCGCGGCGCAGAACGTCCGCGTCGTCCCGCCGGGCGTCGTCCGCTACGGCGCGTTCTGCGAGCCGGGGTCGATCGTGATGCCGGGCTACGTGAACATCGGCGCGCGCGTGGGGGCGGGCACGATGGTGGACACGTGGGCGACGGTCGGCTCGTGCGCGCAGATCGGCAAGGACGTCCATCTCGCCGGCGGCGTCGGCATCGGCGGCGTCCTCGAGCCGCCGAGCGCGCGGCCCGTCATCGTCGAGGACGGCGTCTTCGTCGGCTCGCGTGTCGTCATCGTCGAAGGGATGCACGTCGGTCGCGAGGCCGTCATCGGCGCGGGCGTCGTGCTCACGTCGTCGACCGCGATCCTCGACGTGAGCGGGCCCAAGGTCGTCGAGCACCGCGGCCGCGTCCCGGCGCGGAGCGTCGTCATCCCGGGCATCCGCACGAAGAAGTTCCCCGCCGGCGAGTTCGGCGTGCCCTGCGCGTTGATCATCGGCAAGCGCAGCGCGAGCACGGATCGCAAGGTCAGCCTGAACGACGCGCTGCGCGACTTCGGCGTGCCTGTCTGACGACAGTCTTCGGTCTTCAGTCGTCAGCTCGAGCGTCCTTCTCTCTCTCTCTCTCTCTCTCTCTCTCTCTCTCTCTCTCTCTCGACGGAAGACGGAAGACGGAAGACCTTCTGGCTGAAGACTGAAGACTCTCGTCCGGAAGCCTGTAGCGTAGCGAGCCCATGAGTCTCGACACTCTCGCCAGCCGTGCGCCGATCGCTGCGGTCCTCGAGGAGACGCTCCTCTGGCTCTGCGCGATCGCGTCGCCGATCGGCGAGGAGAAGGCGCTCTGCGACGCGGTCCAGGAACGGCTCTCACGTCGTGCGCTCGCCGGGCCGATCCGGCGGTACGGCGATTCGCTCGTCGTCCCCGTCGTGCGTGAGCCGGAGGCCAGCCGGTTCCATGTCGCCCTCGTCGGACACCTCGACACCGTGCGGACGGAGAACGGTCCCGCGCGTCACGAGGGTACGCGCATCCACGGCGCCGGCGCCGCCGACATGAAGGCGGGCCTCGCCGTCATGCTCCTCCTCGCAGAGACGGCGGTGGAGACCGTGGCGTGCGATCTCTCGCTCGTCTTCTATGCGCGCGAGGAAGGGCCGTACGCGGAGAACGAGCTCGGTCGCGTGCTCGACGAAGATGCCGAGCTCCGCGGCGTCGACCTCGCGGTGTGCCTCGAGCCGTCGGACAACCGCCTCCAGCTCGGATGCTGCGGCTCGCTCCACGCGACGGTGACCTTCCGCGGGAAGACCGCGCACAGCGCGCGTCCGTGGGAAGGCGAGAACGCGATCACGAAGGCGTCTGCGTTCCTCGGCCGGCTCGACGCGCTCGCGCCGGAGACGCACGTCATCGACGGCCACGCGTTCCGGCAGGTGACGACGGCGACGCTCGCGAACGGCGGCCGCGGGAGGAACGTCGTCCCCGACACGTTCACGATCAACGTGAACCACCGCTTCACGCCCGACACGTCGCTCGACCAGGCGCAGGCGTACATCCGCGGTCTCGTCGCCGACGAGGCGGACGTCACGTTCACCGATCTCTCGCCGGCGGCGCTCCCCTCCGGGAGCCATCCGCTCGTCGAAGCGCTCGTGAAGGCGGGCGTCACGGCGGTGGAGCCGAAGCAGGCGTGGACCGACGTCGCGCGGTTCTCCACGCTCGGCATCCCCGCCGTGAACTTCGGCCCCGGCGAGAGCGCGCAGGCACACCAGAAGAACGAGTCGACCGACACCGGCCTGCTCCTCCAGGGCTACCGGATCCTGCTCGCGTGGCTGACGAACATCCCCGCGAAGAGCGCCTGACCGAGCGCGGGCCGTTTTCTGCAACGCAGAGGTTGTCTCTGGTAGCCTCCGGGCGCCATGACGAGGCAGCTTTCCCGTGGGGCGGCGGTGCTCTTCCTTCTCGCGGCCGTCGCGAACTGCGATGCGCTGAAGAAGAAGCTCGGTGGGGGGGCCGACGCCGGAGCGGACGGCGCCGTCGTCACCGTCGAGGTGCCGGACAGCGCGCCGCCGCCGGTGGCAGGGCCGCTCGCGGCGAACGAGGACGACGTCGCGCGGTTCCCGGACGAGACGAAGATCGAGGTGCCGGCGACGGTGCAGCGTCCGTCGAACGTCCGCGAGGTCCCCGCGGTCGGAAAGGTCATCGCCGCGCTCGCAAAGGGGGCGGCCGTCACGCAGATCGCGCAGCGCGACAAGTTCTTCCTCGTCACGTTCGACGACGCGAAGACGCCCGGCCGGAAGCTGATGGGCTGGGTGATCAACGACGCGTTCGTCCCCGTCGCTGCCGCCGACGCCGGCGTGAAGCCGCTGACGTGCACGCCGCCCGACATCGCGCTCTTCAGTGACTCCGCGTTCTGCGGTCGTGCATGCGCGAAGGACTCCGAGTGCCGCGCTGGGCAGGTCTGCAAGGGCTCAGCGACGCGTCTGAAGAACGGCAAGCCGAGCGACTCCGTCACGGTGTGCTCCGCGGCTGTGACGCACGACGCGGGCGCGCCCCACGCGGCCGACGCCGGCGGAGCGTTCATCGCTCCGACGCCCGGTCGGCTCGCGAGCCTCTTCGGAACCGACGCGGGCGCGAAGCCCGTCGATGCGGGCGCGGCGCCGACGCCGGCGGCACCGGCCGGTGACCTCGATGTCGTCGAGCCGGTCTCCGGCAAATGCGCGACCGGCTTCTTCCTCGTCCCGAAGGACAAGAAGTGCCACCGCCTCTGCCCGGGCTTCACCGAGTGCAAGCAGGCGGCGACGCAGCGATGTGTCGGATGTGGCGCCGGGATCAAGGTCTGCTCGGCGGTGAACGGTCTCTGCCAGTGAGGGCTCCGATGGATCGTCTCTCTCGCAAGCTCGGTGTCGTCTCGTTCTCGGTCGTCGCGGCTTCGCTCCTCCTCGGCTGTCCCGGGCTCCTGAAGAAGAAGGGCGTCGACGCCGGCGACGACGAGACGGCGGACCTCGCCTCGATCGCCGACGCCGCGACGGTGACGGTGACGGGGTCGGGGGCGAAGAACGAGCGAGACGTCCTCCGCTACGCCAAGGAGGAGAAGGTCGCTGACGAGCCCGCGACGGTGGCGAAGGACGGAACGAAGGTCCGTACCTTCCCCGGAAACGGCGCCGAGGTCGCGACGCTCGCGACGGGGACCGCGGTCACGAAGGTCGCGAAGTACTTCAGCTCCGGTGTGCTGATCGTGTGGGACGACCCCGCCGGCGGGAGGTTGATGGGGTGGGTGCCGCCTTCCGCGCTCGGAGCGGTCGGAGCGGTCGCGACGGCGACCACGACGACGGCGCCGCCGGCGACCACGGCCGTGGTACGGCCGGTCGATGCCGGCGCGCAGCCGGTCGACGCCGGCGTTCGTGCCGTCGACGCCGGGGCCGTACGTGATGCGGGAAGCGCGCACGCGGTCGTCGACGCCGGTGCGGCGACCGGACCGAAGCCCACCCAGATCACGTATCCCCCCGAGGGTGGGAAGTGCCCGGCGCAGTTCGTCCTCAGCGGACCGATGTGCAAGCGCCGATGCATGATCGACGCCGAGTGCCCGCGTGGGACCTTCTGCGTGAAGGATCCGAACCCCACGCAGATCCTCAAGGTGTGCTCCACCGACAAGCCGAAGTGACCGACCCCTGATCGCCGGAGTGACCTGCGCGCGCGTCGCGCCGTGTATGACAACACGTGCGCCCGGAGCTGCACTGCCTCGAAAATTGCCCGTGTCGCTGGTCGCGACGTGCGGTATCAAATTGAAGCGAACGACGGGTCGGGTCGTGAAGACCTCGTCGCTCTGCTTCGTCGAACGGCTTCGCAGTACAGGCGCTTCGCCGTCGCTCTTCGGATCTTGGGTTGCTGGACGTTTTCCGTCTCGGGAGGTCCTCCGGGCTGATGCAGCGCTCGACGGTCATCGGCATCCTGCGCGTGGCGGTGGTCGCCGCGACGCTCGCGGTCACCTCGCACGGCGGAGCCCACGATCGTGAGCTCAGCGAGTCGAGCGACTTCCGCGTGCGCGTGCAGGCCGCGCTGCGCCTCGGTCGTTCGGGCCCGCAGGCGAGGCCCGATCTCGAGAGCGGCCTCCGTGACGCGCACCCGGCCGTGCGCGTCGCGTGCGCGGTGGCGCTCGGCAACATCGGAGATCCGGCGGCTCTGCCTGCGATCGAGCGCGCGCAGAAGGGTGAGTCCTTCGCGAGCGTGAAGACGGCGATGCAGGAGGCGATCGACAAGCTCAAGATCGCCGCGAGCAACAAGGCCGCGGGCGGTGGCGGCGGTGACGTGGGGCTCGATCGCGCCAAGTACGTCGTGCAGCTCGGAACGATGCGCAACGCGACGAACGTACGCGCCGGCGATCTCGACGGCGTCATGCGCCAGGCGGCGAAGTCGAAGGCGAGCGCGATCAAGGGCGCGGTCGTCCTCGACGCGAGCGACGAAGGCGCGCTCCGCAAGGCGAACGAGAAGCGGATCCCCGTCCTCCTCCTCGACGGCTCGCTCACGCGCCTCACACAGAGCACGGCGCGCGACGGCGGCGTCATCGTCTCCGCGCAGTTCAGCTTGTCGATCCGGAAGATCCCGCAGCAGACGCTGAAGGCGATGGTGAACGGCAACGCCTCCGCGAGCGACGACGCACGCGCGGCCGAGCGCGGGATCACGGAGCTGCAGAACCGTGCCGTCAACGGCGCGGTCGAGAGCGCGATCTCGAGCGTCGGCGCCGAGATCGCTTCGCTCGCGAAGTGACGCAGGCGCGTTCGGCGCGTGATAGACATCGCGCTCGATGGGGAAGCCCGAGCCTCGCGTCCTGTTCGTGTCGAAGCCCGTCGCTCCTCCATGGAACGACGGGTCGAAGAACCTGGTCCGCGACGTGGCTGCGCACCTGACGCGCGCGCGCCCGACGGTGATGTCGGTGCCCGACGGCGCAGGGGAGCTCGGCGCGCGTGTGAAGGTCGAGAGCGTGTATCGCGACACTGGGCGCTTCGCGCCGGGGCTCACCGCGAACGCGCGCGTCGCTGCGCGGCTCCTGACGGGGGACCCGCACGACGTCTGGCACTTCGTCTTCGCGCCGAATCCGAAGTCGTCGTCCGTCGCCCGCGTCGCGCGGCGGATGCGGCGGCTCGCGGGGTGGAAGGGCAAGGTGGTGCAGACCGTCGCGAGTGCGCCGCGCTCGTTCGCCGATGCGCCGCGATGGCTGTTCGGCGACGTCGTCGTCGCGCTGAGCGAGCACACCGCTTCGAGGCTGCGGGAGGCCGGCGCCGACGCGTCGCGCCTCCGTGTGCTGCCGCCGTGCGCGCGGGCGCCGAGGACGCGGACGCCGGGAGAGAAGGCGGCGATCCGGGAGCGGCTCGGGCTCGGGGAAGGGCCGGTCGTCCTCTACCCCGGGGACTACGAGGTCTCGCGCGGTGCGGCGACGGTCGCGGAGGCAGCGCCCCACGTCCTCCATGCGATGGAGGACGCGACGATCGTCTACGCGTGCCGGAAGAAGACGCCGCGTGCCGACGAAGCGCAGCACGAGGTGGAAGCGAAGGTCGCGCGGGCGGGCGCGGACGTCGCGCGACGGACGAAGCACTTCGGCGAGGTCCGCGACATGGGCGAGCTCCTCGCCGTCGCGACGGTCGTGGTGTTCCCGGTCGACGACCTCTACGGCAAGGTCGATCTGCCGCTCGTGCTCCTCGAAGCGATGGCGCTCGGGGTGCCGATCGTCGTCGCGGAAGGCGGCCCACTGGAGGAGCTCGACTTCGCCCCGCGCGTGCGCGCGGGCGACGGCCGGGGGCTCGCGGACGCCGTGCTGCCGCTGCTCGGCGACGAGGCGGCGGCGCGCGCGGCGGGGGAGGCGGGCCGGGACGCGTACCGGGCGAGGTACACGCCGGAGGCGGTCGCGCGCGGGTACGACGGCGTGTACGCGGAGCTGATGTGAGGGACGCGTCGGGCGCGTCTGCGTCCCTGACGAGCTCTGGGCGCCGGGGACGGGGAGGGGGCGCCGAGGGCGCCGTCGCCGAGAGGAACGGTCGTGAGGGCGGCGAGCGAGGGGCGCGTCGGCAGCTGCCCTCGCAGGGTGGTGTCGGTCCGCACCGAAAAGAAGGTGCGGACCGTGACCAGCCTGCGAGGCGGCGGTATCCCTCCTCGTGCGTCGCGGCTCGAGCACGGAAAGGCGCAGGTAGTGTCGGTGCGCGCAGATGTCCGCGTCTCGCACCCGCACCGCCCGCGCCCGCGTTCGCCCCGGCGTAGGCCTTCGCGCCCGCGTAGGCGTCAGCGCCCGCGCAGGCGTTCACGTCCGCGTGCGCCGCCCGGGCTCGCGCGCCGAGTCGGCATAGGCGTCGGGAGGCGCGCTCGCCCCCGCGACCGTACCAACGCATCCGTGCGCCACGAATCCACCTGAAAACGCCTTGCGGATTGGCGTTCTGTGCATACTATCGCCCCATGACGACGGCGCAGCTCGCTCTCGACCTCGGTAACCGTCGAGCCGGGCGCCCGAGTGCGCGTCGGCGCGCGCGACGACCCCGCGCGTCCGCAGGTCGTCACGTCGATTCGGGCGTGCCTCACCGGCCGCGGCCGTTCGTGGACGAGCGGCACCCGATTCACGTCACGCTTCGGGCGCTGCCGAGGACGCCGTCGTTCCGGAGCGAGCTCGTCGCGCAGCTCGCTCGCGGGGTCTTCGCGGAGCTCTCGCAGCGGAAACGACCCGTGCAGCGGCGCCTCGACGGCGCCGGCGGTCGCGACAGCGGCGGCGGTCGCGACGGCGGCGGGGATCGCGACGACGCCGGGGCTCGCGAGGCGACCGAGGCGGCGACCTCGCGCCCGCCCCGGAAGGACCGGACGTGGCGGCGCCTCCCCCGCGCGACCGACCGCGCCGCTTCGCGCTTCCACGTCGTCCACTACTCGCTCCAGGACGACCACGTGCATCTCCTCGTCGAGGCGGCGGACCAGGAAGCGCTGTCCTGCGGGATGCGGCGGCTCGTGATCCGGCTCGCGAAGCGGATCAACGACGTCGTCCGTCGCGCGCGGCACGGGCGGGTCTGGGCGGGGCGCTATCACCGGCACGACCTCACGTCGCCGAGCGAGGTCCGTCGCGCGCTCGTCTATGTCCTCCAGAACGCGCGGAAGCACGGGCACACGAGGCCCGGTCGGCTCGACCCGTTCTCGTCGGCGCTCTCCTTCCGCGGTTGGCACCGCTTCGCATCGACCGAATCGGAGGACGAACCCGTCAGGCCGTGGACGTGGCTGCTCGAGACCGGCTGGAGCCGCGCCGGTCCGCGTGGCGGCCTCCGTCTGAACGAGCTCCCGAAGCCGTCACCGCAACGGCCCCGGCGCGCGCCGCGGCGAAGCGCCCACGCGTGAGACGACGCGCCATCGCTGACGCGAGAGAGCACGTGGCTCCGTGCCGAGGTGACCGGTGACGCTCTGCTCGACGTCGTGCCCCTGCTCGACGAAACGGGAGTTTTTGCGCTGGCCGGCAACACGTCGGGCTCCGGCGACATGACCGACGCGTGCTCATCCGTGCTGACCCTCCGGCTCGAGGACCAGCCGGCACGGCACTTCGACATCGCCGCGAGCCGCGCGTCTGCGCCTTCCTCGACTGCGCAGAGACGGCTGGGCTCCTCCCCGACGGCTGGCCGACCAAGGCCACGTCCCGCCCGGAACCGCGCCCCGCCTCGCGAGCCCGACCACACCCCGTGACGACCGTAGAGACCCGCTCGCCGAAGTGCTAGGAATCTCGGCCGATCATGAGCTCGAAGACCGCTTCGGAAGTCCGCGCGTCGTTCCTGAACTTCTTCAAGGGGAAGGGCCACGAGGTCTGCGCCTCCGCACCGCTGATCCCGCAGAACGACCCCACGCTCATGTTCACGAACGCCGGCATGGTCCCGTTCAAGGACGTGTTCACCGGCAAGGACCGCCGCCCCTTCACGCGGGCGACCTCCAGCCAGAAGTGCATCCGCATCTCCGGCAAGCACAACGACCTCGAGAACGTCGGTGTCACCGCGCGCCACCACACGTTCTTCGAGATGCTCGGCAACTTCAGCTTCGGTGACTACTTCAAGGACGACGCGATCCCGTTCGCGTGGGAGCTCGTCACGAAGGAGTGGGGCGTCGACCCGAAGCGCCTCGTCGTCACCGTCTTCGGCGGCGCCGAAGGCGTCCCCGCGGACGACGAGGCGCGCGAGATCTGGCGGAAGGTGACGGGGTTCGGCGACGACCGCATCATCGGCATCCCCGGCATCCCCGGCGACAACTTCTGGCAGATGGGTGAGACCGGCCCGTGCGGCCCCTGCACCGAGCTCCACTACTTCACCGGCGACGGCGAGGCGACGCCGGACACGTTCGGCGAGGAGCCCACGCCGGACGGCAAGGGCTGGATGGAGATCTGGAACCTCGTCTTCATGCAGTTCGATCGGCGCGAGGTCGCGCCGGGCGTCTACGAGATGAGCCCGCTGCCGAAGCCGTGCGTCGACACCGGCGCGGGCCTCGAGCGCGTCGCGAGCGTGCTGCAGGGGAAGACCTCGAACTACGACACCGACCTCCTCCGCGCGCTCGTCGAGAAGGCGGCCGAGATCGCGAAGAAGCCCTACGGCGCGTCGCAGGCGCCCGACGACGTGTCGATGCGCGTCATCGCCGACCACGCGCGGCTCACCGCGTTCCTCATGGCGGAGGGCATCCACCCCGACCGCGGCGGTCGCGAGTACGTGCTCCGGCGCGTCATGCGTCGCGCGATCCGGCACGGCCACCGGCTCGGCATCCAGCGGCCGTTCCTCCGTGACGTGGTGCTCGAGGTCGTGGAGGTCATGGGGCACACGTACCCGGAGCTCCGCGAGCGGAAGTGGCTCATGGCGAGCGCGACGGAGCAGGAGGAGATCCGCTTCCGCGAGACGCTCGACCGCGGACTCAAGATCGTCGACGAGGAAGTGTCGCGCGTTCGCGCGCAGGGCGCGCAGCTCCTCTCCGGTGACTTCGTGTTCAAGCTCTACGACACGTTCGGGTTCCCGATGGACCTCACCGAGGTCATCGCGCGCGAGCGCGACATGCACATCGACGTCGCGGGCTACGAGAAGGCGATGGCGGAGCAGAAGGCCCGGAGCGAAGGCTCCAAGGTCGGCGACGAGGCGGTCGAGGGCGTCTACCGCCACGCGCTCGAGGCGCTCCGCGCCGCGAACGGCGGTGACGACAAGGCGGCGGTCCGCTTCACGGGCTACGAGCGCGAGGACGGGGAGGGGAAGGTCCTCTTCGTCGCGCGCGGCGCGGAGCGTCCGGATACGGCCGCGAACCGCGCCGAGAAGGGCGACAAGGTCGCGATCGTCACCGACGTCACGCCCTTCTACGGCGAGTCCGGCGGGCAGGTCGGTGACAAGGGCGAGATCCGGACGAAGGACGGCGCGAAGGTCCGAATCGAGGACACGCAGAAGCCGCTGAACGGCCTCGTCGTGCACGTCGGCGAGGTGGTCGAGGGCGCGATCGAGGTCGGCGCGACGGTGCAGCTCGAGGTCGATCACGATCTCCGCACGGCGACCCGCCGCAACCACTCCGCGACGCACCTCCTCCACTGGGCGCTTCGCACGGTCGTCGGCGAGAGCGCGACGCAGAAGGGCTCGATGGTCGGGCCCGACCGCCTCCGCTTCGACTACGCGCACGGCAAGCCGCTCACGACCGAGGAGATCCACCAGATCGAGGAGCTCGTGAACGCGAAGGTCCTCGTCGATGCGCCGATCCTCACCGAGGTGCTCCCCGTCGACGAGGCGAAGAAGCGCGGTGCGATGGCGATCTTCGAGGAGAAGTACGGCGACGTCGTCCGCGTGCTCACGATGACGAAGGACTCCGTCGAGCTCTGCGGCGGCACGCACGCGCGTGCGCTCGGCGAGATCGGTCTCTTCAAGATCCTCTCCGACTCCGGCGTCGCGGCCGGCGTCCGCCGCATCGAGGCGGCGACGGGCATGAACGCGCTCCACTACGTGCGCAAGCTCGAGGACGCGATGAAGAACGCGGGCCGCCTCGTGAAGGCGGGGCCGAACGACCTCCCCGAGAAGATCGAGAAGCTCCTCGACGACACGAAGAAGCTCGAGAAGGAGCTCGCCGAGACGAAGCGGAAGCTCGCCTTCGGTGGTGGCGGCGGCGGCTCGGCCGGCGGCGGCCTCGAGGACATCGCGGCCAAGGCGCGCACGATGCCGTTCGGCAAGGTGCTCGCGGCGAAGGTCGAAGTGGCCGACGCGCCGATGCTCCGCGAGATGGCGGAGAAGCTCCGCGACAAGCTCGGCGACGCGATCGTCGTCGTCGGCGCGGTCGCGGGGTCGAAGGCGATGCTCGTCTGCACGGTGTCGAAGTCGCTCACCGATCGTTTCAAGGCGGGCGATCTGATCCGTCCGATCGCGCAGGCGCTCGGCGGCTCCGGCGGCGGTCGTCCCGACATGGCGCAGGCGGGCGGCACCGAGGTCGACAAGATCGACGAAGCGCTCGAGAAGCTCTACGGGCTCGTCGGCTGAGACGAACCAGCGCCGGATGGGGTACGAGCTCGTCTACGACCTCGCGACGACGCCGCTCGCGCGATGGCCGTTCGGCGCCGTGTCGGTGCTGTTCGCCGTACTGCTCGTTCTCGTATTCCGGCGGCGTCGCGCTCTCCGCGCCGAGACGCCAGCCGGCGGCTTCCCGCAGGACGCATTCTGGCTCGTGTTCTTCGCGTTCGGCTCGTTGCTTTGCGCGCTCTTCTTCGTCGGCGCGTGGATCGATCGCCGGGAAGTGCTGGCCGAGGTCGCGCAGGGGCGCGGCGCCGTGGTCGAGGGACCGATCGCGCAGCTCGGCGTCAGCGGCCGGCCTCGCCGTCGGCTCGTCGCGTTCCGCGTCGCCGGGCAGGACATCCATTTCTACGAGAACGACACGAACACGTACACCGTCGTGCCGGACGCGAACGGCCTCCTCGTCGAAGGCCTGCCGGTCCGCATCACGCACCTCCGCGGACGCATCGTGAGGCTCGAGGCCCGCACGCGGCACTGACCTGTGCCGGTTCACGCGTCGTCGCGACCGTGCGTTCACAGGTCGCGACGGCGGGATCAGGGGGCGTGCGCGTGCGCGACGGGGAAAGAACGTTGTTCCGTGTGCGTATCTGTGGGCACGGATCCTGTACGGGACGCCCGCCATGCCCTCCCTCCGCTTCCTTCGCTTCTTCGCTGCCGTCTCCGCGGTCTCGTGTGCCGGCTCTCTCGTCGCGTGCGGGAACGACGATCCCGTCGCCTCCGACGATCGCGATCTCATCAACGGCAAGGCGGGCGATTCCTTCGGCGCGACCCTCGTGATCGAGGACGGCTGCACGGCGGCAAAGGTCGGTCCGCGCCACATCCTCCTCGCCGCTCACTGCGTCGAGGGCGCGCCGCAGCTGATGGCCGCCGGCAAGACGATCCGCCTCGGCAGCAACGTCTTCGCGAGCGGGAGCACGCTCGACGCGGGATCGTCCGACGCCGCCGTCGCCGACGCGGCCCTCGCCGACGCGCAGGCCCCCGCCGCCCTCTCCTGGCGCGCCGTCACGATCGACGCGGTCGCGCTCGAGCCCTTCCGTCTCCAGCAGTGCCACGGCGATTTTTCGTGCGTCACGATCCTCGACCCGCGCGGGCCGGACTCACCCGACGTCGCGATCGTCACGACGAAGGAGGCGCTCGACTTCGTGCCGGCCACCGCGAAGGTCGATCTCGATCCCGTCGTCCCCGGCGACGAGCTCTTCGTCGTCGGCGCGGGCTGCGAGGACTACGTCTGGCAGTGGGACTTCGACTACACGCGGCGTCGGGTGAAGAGCCAGAAGACGCGCGCGCTCTCGCCGTACGACGCGTTTCATCGCGGCAGTCACCTGAACGACATCGGCGCGCGCGCGCAGACGGCAGCCGCCTATGCGGGCTCCTTCTTCGCGACGCCGGGCCCCGACTGGGAGCAGGGCGCACCGGGCCTGTGCCCGGGTGACTCCGGTGGCCCGGTCTACCGCGCCGGCGTGCGCGATGTCGTCGTCGGCGTCAACGCGACGTACACGTTCAAGGACTTCCGCGCGCCGCGTCCGCTCCCGACGACGAACGGCCACACGCGGCTCGACCTCGTCTCGAAGCACGATGTCGGCGCTTGGCTCGAGTCGCTCGGCGTCGCGACGACGCGTTCGTGCGCGACGCGCACGTGCCGCCCGATGCCGGACGGCGGCACGCTCCCCGAGCTCGACGCCGGCCTTGCTCCGCTCGATGCGGGCACGACGTCCGACGGCGGCGCGCTCGGGACGGACGGCGGCGCGCGCGACGGTGGGTGAGCCCCGGCCCGAGGCGCGAAGCACCCAGATCATCCCCTCGCGCCGAGCCCGCACCGCGCGAGCAACGTACACCTCACGCGTTGCTCGCATGGCGCCATGGCGCGACCGCGGAGGAACGGTTCCTGAACGCGGCCGCCCCATGCTGCGCCCGCGAACCCTCCGTGCTTGCTTCCTCGCCATCACCGCGGCCCTCGGCGCCTGCGCGATCGTCGCGTGTGCGAGCGATGGGGAAGAGGAGACCGCCGCCGCTGACGGCGCGCTCATCAACGGTCGTGCCGACGACTCGTTCTCGGCGACGGTCGTCATCGAGAACGGCTGCACGGCGACGAAGGTCGGCCCGCGGCACGTCCTCCTCGCCGCGCACTGCATCGAAGCGTACTTCGGGATGATCGGCCCAGGCACGCACGTGCGCATCGGGACCGGGGCGCTGCGGTCCGGCCTCACGTGGAACGTCGTGACGATCGACCGGATCTTCGTCGAGCCGAACCGCAAGCAGGCGTGCGACGTGGGCTGCGTCTCGACGGAGGACCCGCGCGGTGCGCGCACGGCCGACGTCGCGGTCGTGACGACGAAGGAGGCGCTCGACTTCGTGCCCGCGACCGCGAAGGTCGATCTCGACCCGGTCGTCCCCGGCGACGAGCTCTACGTCGTCGGCGCCGGCTGCGAGAAGTACGTCCGCCAAGAGGACTTCGACTACGCGAAGCGGCGGATCAAGAGCGGCAAGACGTACGCCCTCTCTCCCTACGATGCGTTCCATCCCGGCAGTCACCTCAACATGTTCGGCAATCGCGAGCAGACCGCGGCAACGTACGCCGGCTCCTACTTCGCGACGCCGGGACCGGACGAGGAGCGTGGCGCGCCGGGCCTCTGCCCCGGCGACTCGGGCGGTCCCGTCTATCGCGCCGACGCACGCGACGTCGTCGTCGGCGTGAACTCGACGTACACCTTCGTCGACCTCCACGCGTCGCGGTCGGTGCCGAAGACGAACGGTCACACGCGCCTCGACGCCGCGTCCAGCCATCGCGTCGGCGATTGGCTGGCGTCGCTCGGCGTCCAGACCACGCGCTCGTGCGCGACGCGCGCGTGCCGCCCGATGCCGGACGGAGGCGCCCTGGCGGAGCTCGACGCCGGCGTCACCGCGCGCGACTCCGGCCGCCACGACGGGGGTTGACGATCAGCTCCGCCGGACGAGGCGCAAGGCGCCCTTCTCCCCGCCGCACCAGAACGTGCCGTCGCCGACGGCCTCGACGCCGCTGATCATCTCGACGGGGACCGTCAGGACCTCTTCGACCGAGCCGTCCGCGCCGAGGCGCCGGAGCTCGCACGGCTTGTCCCCGCCGGCGGCGCCGTGCCAGAGCGCGCCGTCGATGCACGACACGCCCGTCACGAAGCGATCGGACCGGAGCACCTTCACGACCTCGCCCGTCTTCGCGTCCACCTTGTGGATGAGCGCCTCCGACCAGTGCCCGATGAACAGATGGCCGTCCGCATACGCCATCCCGGTGTCCTTGCCCTTGCCGGGCGCGGGCATCCTGCGGACGACGCTTCCGTCCTCGGGGCGGAGCACGAGGATCTCGGCGCCGGCGAGCTGGTAGAGGTGCTCGCCGTCGAACGCGGTGCCCGCGCTCGCGCCGGGCACCGTGTGCCGCGTGACGACCTTCTCGGTCTTCAAATCGAGCGCGACGACCTCGCCGTCGCGCGCGAACCAGACGCGCTCGCCGTCGAAGGTCACGCCGTGGACGCGCTCTTCGCCGAACGGGTGGAGCTCTTTCACGACTTCAGCGCTTACGGTCGGCATGCTGCACCTCCTTCGACTTCGGACGCGTGATGCGTACCACGAACGTGGTCAGCGCGGCTGCGGCGCCGCCGGACGCCGCGGCGGCGGTGGCCATCGATGCGAGACAGACAGGACACATGACGATCTCCTTTCGAGAACGAAGAGACCGTACGAGCGCGCGCCGCGTCGCGGGAGTAACATCCGTGACGCGTGACGAGCCCTTCCCCGAACCTCGCCGCCGCGGCGAGCGCCCTCGGACGAGGCGAGCCCCTCCGGGCGCTCGCGCTCGTCGGTCGTGACGACAGCGCCCTCGGTCTCACCGCGCGCGGGATCGCGTACGCGCAGCTCGGTGACCTGCCGCTCGCGGTCACCTCGCTCGAGCGCGTCGTGGCGCTCGAGGATCCCGCGACGCGTGCCCGTGCGCGCGCAGCGCTCGCGGAGATCGCGCTCTCGACGGAGGAGCCTGCGCGCGCGGCGGACCTCGCGCGGGCTTCCGCACGCGAGCTCGAACGCGCGGGCGACGTCCGCAACGCCGTCCTGCTCCGCCTCGTCGCCGCGCGCGCCGAGATCCTCCTCGGTCGGCTCGGCGAAGCGAGGAACGTCGTCGACGAGACGCTCGCGCGCGCCGACCTGCCTGCCGACCTGCGTGCTTCGGCGCTCCTCGCGAAGGCGGAGATCGCGATTCGCTCGGTCTCGGCGATCCATGCACGGGAGGCGCTCCTCGCCGCGCGACGCGCGCTCGACGGCGCGCCCCATCCGCTCCTCGCGCGCGCGCTGGTCGCGCTCGAAGAAGAGCTCTCGCGTCCCGTCGCGTCGCTCGTGCACGGCGGCGTCGTCCGGCAGGCCGACCTCTTCGTCGTCGAGGACATGTCTCGCGGCGACGTCCTCCTCGTCGATGCGTGCCGGTGTCTCGTCGTCGCCGGCCGCGCGATCGTGCCGCTCGCGCGGAGGCGGACGCTCTTCGCGCTCCTCCTCCAGCTCGCCCGCGCGTTCCCCGCGTCGGTGCCGCGCGACGAGCTCGCGTCGCAGGCCTTCGAAGCGCGTCGGGTGAACGAATCGCATCGCGCGCGCCTGCGCGTCGAGATCGGCCGGCTCCGCAAGCTCCTCGCCGGCCTCGGTGCGTCGCCCGAAGCGACGCGCGACGGCTACCTGCTCGCTTCGTCTCGTCCGCTCGCGGTGCTCCTCCCGCCGGAGGGCGACCTCGGCGAGGACGCTCGCATCGCGCTCCTCCTCCGCGACGGCGCGGCCTGGTCCGCGCGCGGGCTCGCCGAGCACGCCGGCGTCTCGATGCGGACGGCGCAGCGTGTGCTCGCGTCGCTCGTCGAGCGCGGCGTCGCGACGAGGACGGGCTCCGGCAACAACGTCCGCTACACGCGCCCCGGAACGCCGATCGCGTCACGGATGTTACTCCTCGGGCTCCTCCCGCGGACGTAGACCGCTCGCAAGGAGGTCGTCATGAACGACATCGCATCGCGTGTGGTGGATCGGAAGACGTGGCTCGCGGCGCGGCGCGCCCTGCTCGAACGAGAGAAGGCGCTCACGCACGAGCACGACGCGCTCGCGGCAGCGCGGCGGGCGCTGCCGCTCGTCGAGACGAAGCCCGACTATCCCTTCGAGGAAGGGCATCGGACCCTCACGCTCCGGGACCTCTTCGGCGACGAGCGTCAGCTCGTCGTCTACCACTTCATGTTCGACCCGAGCTGGGACGCGGGTTGCAAGAGCTGCTCGTTCACGGTCGATCACCTCGACGGCGCCGCCGTGCACCTCGCCGCGCGCGACACGGCCTTCGTCGCCGTCTCGCGCGCGCCGTGGCCGAAGCTCGCCGCATTCCGCGAGCGCATGGGCTGGTCGTTCCGGTGGGTCTCGTCGTCACCGGGGAGCTTCAACGCGGACTTCGCGGTCTCGTTCCGCGACGACGAGATCGCGAGCAAGACGCCGATCTACAACTTCGGGACGCAAACCTTCCCGATCCACGAAGCGCACGGGCTGAGCGTCTTCCTCCGCGACGGCGAGCGCGTCTACCACGCGTACTCGACCTACGGCCGCGGCGTCGACGCGCTGATGGGCACGTACACGATCCTCGACATGACACCGCTCGGGCGGCAGGAAGAGAGGCTCCCGTTCCCGATGGCGTGGATCCGGCACCACGATCGCTACGAAGACCGACGCTGAACGAGCTCACTGCGCGTCGGCGGCGTCCCCGGCGTCGGCGGCGTCCCCGGCATCGGCGCCCGCGTCGGTGCTCCGGAGGAAGCAGCCGCCGGAGCAGATGGCGCCGTCCCGCTGCTCACCCGGGGAGCACGGGCACGAGCACGGGTTCGGCTCGCCGCAGAATCCCGGGGGGCTGCAGCCGCCGACGCAGCCGTGCGAGTCGGGCTGACGCGGCTTCGGGGACGGTGCGGTCGGTGGCGGCGCTGCGGCCAAGTCCGCGTGGGACGGCTCGTCGTCACAGGCGGGCGCCGCCACGAGGCACGTCGTGACGAGCACCGCCCCGAGCACTGCCGCAGCGCGTCTGTTCATGGGCACCTCGCCGCGCAACAGGCGTGCCTCGCCGGAAGTCGCGGAAAACGGCTCGTCCGCCGTGCGGCGGCCCTGATCGAGCCGCCCCGGCGTGGCTCGAGATGGCAAGGAATGGCGCGCCGCCGTCGTGGTCAGACGACCCGCAGGTGCCGCGCGCGGACGAGTGGCTTCGGACGGAGCACGGGGCGGAGCGGCCCGTGTCCGGTGCGGAGCCAGCTCCGGAGCTCCGGCGGGACGTCGACCCCGACGAGGTCCGCCTTCCCGAGGGCGAGGCCGACCACGCCGGCCTGCTCGACGACGCCGAGCCGCGCGTCGACGAGGACGACCGGCTGCCCTTCGATCCGGCAGAGCCCGCCCTTTCCCGCGAGCTCGAGCCGGAACGCCTCGACGCGCACGGAGATGCCGGCGCGCCGGGCGAGCTCGGTCAGGGCGACCAGGGCTTCGTCCGCCGTCACAGCCGGAGCTTACCCTGGCCACGCGCGGCGCGCTCGTTTCCGGAGCCCGTTTTCGGGAGCGACCACCGAGGGGGCGGAAACGTGGGACGACGCCGAGGAGAAGACGCGTTTTCTGAGTTGCGCCTTCGCGTGGGATCGACGACGCTTGTGGGACATCGCGGGGTTCGGGCCGCGCACGTCGCTCGGCACCGGGCCCCGCGGGCGCTCTAGTACGGGTACATGTCCGAGCCGCAGCGCAGCCAGCCCCCGCCGATCTCGCACGGTTCGGTCATCAACGACCGTTACGAGATCCGCCAGAGCCTCGGCAAAGGGGGCATGGGTGAGGTGTTCCTCGCGTACGACCGGACGACGCAGCAGCCCGTCGCGCTCAAGATCGTCCGCGAAGAAGCGCGCATGCCCGGCGACGACGAGGCGCTCCGGCAGGAGCTGATTCTCGCGCGCTCGGTGTCGAATCCGAACGTCTGCCGCGTCCACGACCTCGCGCCGTCGCCCTACGGCCCCATCCTCGTGATGGAGCACATCACGGGGCAGACACTCCATACGCACATCCGTCGGAAGAAGGCCCAGGGCGGCTACACCTCCGACGAGTTCCGTCGCATCGCCTCGGACATCTGCCAGGGCGTCGCCGCGATCCACGCGTGCGGGCTCGTGCACGGCGACCTCAAGCCGGGCAACGTCATGGTCACGTCGAATCCGGACGGCTCGATCGGCAAGGCGATCGTGCTCGACTTCGGCTTCGCGAAGGAGCGCGCGCGCCTCTCGGCACGTCGCCCCGGCTCGCCGCCGGACGGCGGGACGCCGAACTACATGGCACCGGAGCGCATCCGCTCCGGCGGCGCGTCGATCGAGGACGACCTCTACGCGCTCGGCCTGACGCTCTGGGAGATGTGGACCTGCCGCGTCCCCGAGCCCGGCTACAAGCCGCGCGCGAAGCCGATGCGCCAGCAGATCATGTTCGACGTGCCCGCCGGGCTCAGCGTCGACGAGATCAAGCAGATCTTCCGCTGTCTGTCGGACGACCCGCAGCAGCGCCTGCCCGCGCGGCACCTCCGGTTCTTCAACCCGGTGCAGCTCACGACGAACCCGATGCAGGTCTCGCGCGAGCGGCTCGACCCCGGCCCGCCGCCCGGCCGCAACGCGCAGCAGGCCTTCTCGCCGGGCAACCAGTCGCTGCTCGCGACGTTCGCGACGAACGCACCCGAGTTCGTCGGCGAGATGATCGCGCTCGACCGGCCGCAGCTCTCGATCGGGCGTCGCAACGACGTGGACGTCGTCGTGCCCGAGGCGACGGTGAGCGGTCACCACGCGAACCTCAAGTGGGCCTCGGGCTCGTGGACGATCGAGGACCTCGGCTCGACGAACGGCACCTACGTCGAGCACACGTACGAGCGGAAGAAGATCGTCAACCTGATGCACGGCGGCGAGGTGCAGCTCGGCGAGCTGCGTCTCAAGCTCGTCAGCTTCGGGAAGGACAGCCCGCACCACAAGCGCGCGCGGCAGTACCTCGCGCGCCGCGACGGCCTCACGGGCCTCCTCATCCGTGACCACTTCCTGAAGTCGCTCGACGAAGAAGCCGGTTTCGGGGAGTGGGTCGAGCAGCCGCTCAGCATCGCGCGGTACGAGATCCGCGGGCCGAACCGCCTCGTGTCCGACCGGCCGACTATCCTCGAGATGCTCGCCTTTCGTCGCGCCGCGACGCGCGTCGTCGAGCTCACGGACATGCTCCTCCTCTCGCTCATCGCCGTCACGGCCGGGCGCACGGGGCCGCTCCGCTTCGCCGTCTGCATGACCGGTCCGGGCTCGCAGGAAGCGAGGAACCTCGTCGAGCAGGTCGTCGGTCAGGTGCAGGGCATGCTCCCCGAGGGCCTCGACCTCGTCGCCTCCATCGCGCGCTACGAGCCGGGCATGAACGTCCGCTCGCTCGTGGATCCCTGAGCGGCTCTGCCGTCGTCGAGCGCGCCGTGGCCGAACGTCCGTCCAGCAAGGACTCGTTCCGCGGATCGAGACCCGGCTCGTCCGGCGACGTCTCGCCTCCGTCCGAGCCTCGCCCGACGTCCCGCACGCCCTCGCGGACGAGCTTGAGCGGGCTCGACCCGAACCTCGATCGGCCCGCGCGCGTGCAGATGATCGTCGCGCTCGTGCTCTTCCTCGTGCTCGTCGCGATCCCGCTCTACCTCTGGCGGAGGCCGCGCGCGGAGTCGATCGCGTCGTCGGGCGTCGCCAGCGCATCGGCCGAGCTCGTGCCCTCGGCGCCGCCGCCCGTGACCTCGACCACGCCCGCGGAGGAGAAGATCACGCTCTCCGACGTGCACATCCTCTCCTGTCACGACCCCGGGCCGAAGAAGACGCCGCGCGAGCAGTGCGACCACGTCGCCGCGCTCGAGCAGGCGATCTCGAAGGCGGTCGAGGAGAGCGCCGGATGCGTGCCGAAGGAGGCCGGCGGCGGCACGATCCAGTTCGTCGCGGACGTGAGCTCGAAGCGCAAGGGCGCGGCCGTCTCGACCCCGAAGGACGGCCGTACGCTGAAGAGCGGGAAGGCCGTCTCGGCGTGTCAGTCGGCGGTGAAGGCGCGGCTGTCGACGTTCGCGCTCGAAGGCGTCGCGCACCAGCACCAGCGCTACAAGCTGTCCGTCACGGCGACGTATCCGGGCGTCGTGAGGCCCTGATTTCCAGGCTCGTCGTGACCGGGGCGGAGATGCCACGCTCGGGCTGGCGTCCGAGAGGAGCCGCGACTAGGTTCCCCGTCCGATGTCGCGTCGCCGCCTGACCGTCCTGGATCCGAGCGCGCTCCCGCGCTTCACCCGTCACGACGAAGAGGACGATCACTTCCGCGACGAATGCGGTGTGTTCGCCGTCTACGGTCACACGGAGGCCGCGAACATCGCCTACCTCGGCCTGCACGCGCTGCAGCACCGCGGGCAGGAGTCCGCCGGCATCGTGACGAGCGACGGCGAAGCGCTCTACGCGCACCGGTCGATGGGCCTCGTCCAGGACGCCTTCAGCGCCGAGCAGCTCCAGAAGCTGCCGGGGCGCATCGCGATCGGCCACGTCCGCTACTCGACCGCCGGCGGCTCGCACATCCGCAACGCGCAGCCGTTCGCGGTCGACTACGCGCGCGGCTCGCTCGCGGTCTGCCACAACGGCAACCTGACCAACGCGGACGAGCTCCGAGCCCAGCTCGAGGCCGAGGGTTCGATCTTCTCGTCCACCTCGGACACCGAGGTCCTCGTCCACCTCATCGCGAAGAGCAAGGAGGTCGCGATCGAGGACCGTGTCGTCGACGCGCTCTCGCGCGTGCAGGGCGCCTACTCGCTGCTCTTCCTCACGCCCGAGACGATCGTGGCGGTGCGCGACCCGCGCGGGATTCGTCCGCTCTGCCTCGGCATCCTGCCGTCGCGGAAGGACGCGCACGTCCTCGCGAGCGAGCCGACGTCCTTCGACCTCATCGGCGCCGAGTACGTGCGCGACGTCGAGCCGGGCGAGATGCTCGTCATCGACGCCACCGGCATGCGCAGCGTGCGCCTCCCGGTCCAGGAGAAGCCGCAGTCCTGCATCTTCGAGTACATCTACTTCGCGCGCCCCGACTCGCAGCTCGGCGGCCGGAGCGTGTACGAGGTCCGGAAGGAGCTCGGCCGCCGCCTCGCGAAGGAGAGCCCGGTCGACGCCGACGTCGTCATCGCCGTCCCCGACTCGGGCGGCCCTGCCGCGATCGGCTACGCGAGCGAGCGGAAGCTGCCGTACGAGATGGGCCTCATCCGCTCGCACTACGTCGGGCGCACGTTCATCGAGCCGCAGCAGTCGATCCGGCACTTCGGCGTGCGCCTCAAGCTGAACCCGGTCGAGCCGGTCCTCCGCGGCAAGCGCGTCGTCGTGATCGACGACTCGATCGTGCGCGGCACCACCTCGCGCAAGATCATCAAGATGGTGCGCGACGCCGGCGCGCGCGAAGTGCACCTCCGCATCTCGAGCCCGCCGACGCAGTGGCCCTGCTACTACGGGATCGACACCCCGACGCGGCGCGAGCTCATCGCCTCGAGCCACTCCGTCGACGAGATCGCGCGCTACGTCACGGCCGACACGCTCGGCTATCTCTCGCTCGAGGGGATGCTCGACGCCGTCATCGGCGCCGGCGACGGGAAGGGCAGCCCGGACCACTTCTGCCACGCGTGTTTCAGCGGGCAGTACGCGATCCCGTTCACGCCGTCGACGCGACGGCAGACCCGCCTCCAGGGCCTCTGACGACGCGCACTTGCGCGGCTCGGCCGCGCGAGGGCTTGCCGATCCGTCACGGTCGCGCTCCCATGGGAGAGGCATGGCGTCGAGAGCCTCCGTCCGTCACGCCGTGGTCGCCGCCGCGGTGGCGTCGACGGTCGCGGGCTGTTCGCTCCTCGTCGACTCGGGCGGCCTCTCCGGAACGGATGCTCCCGTCGTCGACGGTGGGACGTCGCCGGCCGACGTGGCGCTCGACGCGCCCACGACGAGCGCCGACGCCGGCAGCGACGCCGCGCCGAGCGATCCGTCGCTGATCGGCGAGTGGCTCTTCGACGACATCGGCGCGACCCTCTCCGCCGACACGAGCGGGCAGGGAAGGGCAGCACTCCTGAAGGCCGCCGCGAAGGTCACGACCGGAGGCGTCCGCGGTGGCGCGCTCGCGGTCGCGGGTGGCCTCGACCAAGCCGTCGTTCCCGGGCTCGCCGCGCAGAGCTTCCCCACGACCGGCACGCTCTCGGTCTGGGTCCGCTACACGTTCAACCCCGCCGACGGCGAGAACCGCGCGGTCTTCGACGCCTGGGACGCGAACCGCGAGCACCTCTTCCTCCGGCGCGCGAACGACACGCCGAGCCCGAAGGAGCTCCAGTTCGCGCTCCAGGATCTGAAGGCGGGCTACGTCGCGGACGCGTACTTCACGCTCGAGCCGAGCACGTGGGCGCACGTCGTCATGACGTGGGACGCCGTGCGCCAGCAGATCGTGTGCTTCGTCGACAAGCGGGAGATCGGTCGAAGGAGCTACGGACGCGCGTTCCTCCCCCGCACGCAGGACTTCGTGCTCGGGAACAACTGGGTCGGCCTCCTCGACGAAGTGCGCCTCTGGAACCGCGCGCTCGATCCGACCGAGGTCGCGGTCCTCGACTGAGGGGCGCGTCGCCTCTTGCCGAGCGGCGCGCGTCGCGCTCCCATGGATGCCATGGTGTCCGTCCGCGTCACGGTGGCGATGGGGAGGAAGGTCGTGGGGCTCGACGAGGTGCGTGACCAGCGCATCGTCACGGCGCTCCGCCAGGCGTCGCGCGACATCGGCGCGAAGCTCGGGAAGGTGACCTGCCCCGTCCACGGCAAGGGCCCGACCGACGTGCGTCTCCACTTCGACGCGGGCGGCAACGGTGACCTCAAGTACGAGTCCTGCTGCGAGAAGCTCGGCGAAGCGGTCGGGAAGGCGCTCTGATCTCGAGCTTCGACCTTCGGCGCTCCGCGCCTTCGGTCGAAGCTCTCGTCAGAGCCCTTGTTCCGTGGGGACTTCGTCCCCCTCAGGACCTTCGCTCGCTTCGCTCGCTCTCGGTCCTGAGCCTCCCCCCACTCGCCTTCGGCGAACCGCCCTTCGGGCGGCGACGAGAGACGAGACGAGACGAGACGAGACGAGAGGTCGGCGGGGCTGCGCGCTCGTACGGTAGACGAAGACGGGAGACGGAGACGGAGGACGAACGTCACGCGAGCGAGCTGCCGTACGCCAGCAGCTCGCGGACGAGGCCGCTCTCGCCGCGTACGAGCACGAGGAGGGCGGCGGCGTTGCGGCCGCCTTCGGAGCGACGCGTGACCTCGAGGCAGCAGCGGCGTCCGTCGTCGGCGCTGCCCATCGCGAAGAGCTCGAGCTTCGACAGCCCGTCGAGGTAGGCCGCGAGGGCGCCTCGCTCGCGTTCGTGGACCTTGCCGTGGACGTCCACGACGCGCGCGTCCTGCTCGAAGCCGGCGCACGCGTGCTCGATCGCACCGGCGCGGAGCGCTTCGAGCAGATCGCGCGCGAGCGGCGTGCGCGGCTCGGGCCCGACGCCGGCCCACGAGGGCGGGACCGTGCGCGAGTCGATGCGGCCCGGAGGCGCATAGTAGAGGCGCACGTCGATCTCGCGCATCGACCTCCGCTCCGCGACGACGGCGATCGGCATCGGCGTCGGCGTGCCGTCGGGCGAGAGGTCGAGCACCGCCTCGGCGACGTCGCAGTCGACGCCGGTCGTCGAGGCGAGGGGGCGATACGACGCCTGCGCATCGTGCCAGCCGCGCGCGAGACGCGTCAGCGCGGCCTCGATCGCAGGGGCGCTCGCGCTCCGGCCCTCGGTCGGATCGTCGAGCGTCGCGCGCGTCCCGAGCCGCCGGAGCAGCGCGCTCGTCGCGCCGCCGACGAGCGCCGGAACGAAGACGTCGGACAAGCGTCCCTTCAGCACGGAGCTCGGAGGGATCGCCGTGTCGCGGTTGCCGCCGCGTTCGCCTTCCATCGGCCCAGCATAGCCGCGTTTTTCGCTACGATGGACCCGCGATGACCGAGCCCCGCGCCTCCGACTTGTTCGCGAACGTTCCGCCGCAGGTGAGCGTCTACGAGGTGTCGCCCCGGGACGGCCTCCAGAACGAGCCGTCCACCGTGCCGCTCTCCGGGAAGGTTCGGCTCATCGATGCGCTCGTCTCCGCGGGGCTCACGAAGGTCGAGATCACGAGCTTCGTCTCACCGAAGTGGATCCCGCAGCTCGCGGATGCGGACGAGCTCGCCGAAGTGATCATGGCGCGGCACCAGGTCCCCTCGGTGACGTACACGGCGCTCTGCCCGAATGCGCGCGGGCTCGAGCGCGCGAAGAAGACGGGCATGAAGGAGATCGCGGTCTTCATGAGCGCGAGCGAGACGCACAACAAGAAGAACGTGAACAAGACCGTGGCCGACACGCTCGCGGCGTTCGAGGAGACGATCGGCCCCGCGCGCGAAGCCGGGATGCGCGTCCGCGGCTACGTCTCGACCGTGTGGGGCTGCCCGTACGAGGGCGCGGTCGACCCGAAGTCGGCGATCGCGACGGCGAAGAAGCTCTACGAGATGGGCTGCTACCAGGTCTCGCTCGGCGACACGATCGGATCGGGCACGCCGCGGCTCACGCGCGAGATCGTCGAGCGCGCCTTCGACGCGCTCCCCGTCGACGCCGTGGCGATGCACATGCACGACACGCGCGGGACGGCGCTCGCGAACATCGTGGTCGGCCTCGAGCTCGGCGTGCGTCACTTCGATGCCTCCGTCGGCGGCATGGGCGGCTGCCCGTACGCGCCCGGCGCAGCGGGCAACGTCGCGACCGAGGACCTCGTCTACATGCTGCACGGCATGGGCGTCGGGACCGGGATCGACCTCGAACGTCTCGTCGAGGCCGCGAAGGCCGCGGAGAGCATCGTCGGGCGCAAGCTGCCGGGGAAGGTCCATCAAGCGGGGCTGCGGAGCTTGCGCGCCTGATCGCGGACCCTGGTCCCGGAGCATCGACGGTGTCTCGCGCGCGCGTCACGTCCCACCGGTTGTTGCGCTCGCTCCGCTGATTGCATGCGTGTCCGCGTTTCTTTCGAAGTTGAAAGAACGCGGGGGTCTGATCACGTGATTTCCGCGAGTTCGTGGCTGGCACGGAGCTCGCTTACGTGGACGGCGGCACCGCGTTGAGGCTTACCCCCCCCCGAGCCCGGACGCGGTGCCGTTTTTTTTCTCCTCGCTCGTCGCGCGCATGACAGATTCGCGCGCCGATGAGCGCTGGTCGTTTCATGGTCGCGGTGACCTTGGTCACCGCCTGCGCGTGCAGCCGCACTCCGCCTGAGCCGTCACCGGCGACGACGAGCGCGCCCGCTCCGCAGACGGCCTCGGCGACGCCGCAGGCTTCTGCCGTCCGGCCGCCCGCCGTCGATCCTTCGCGCTGCATCACGAAGGTCCCGGAGAAGGCGCCGCCGGTACCCGCGCCGGCGCCTGCGGCCAAGTGTCCGCGCGACCCCGACCCGTCGACGCTCGCGACGGCCGAAGTCGGCTTCCCCGACGCGCCTTCCACGCCGCGCGTGAAGGTGGAGCTCGCGCTCACCGAGGCGCAGATCCAGAAGGGGCTCATGTACCGGACGTCGATGCCGGAGGACGCCGGGATGCTGTTCAAGCTGGCCGACCGGCGCGATCACACCTTCTGGATGCACAATACATGCATTCCGCTCGACATGATGTTCGTCGACGAGGACGGCGTCATCGTCGGCATCGTCGAGTCGGCCGAGCCCATCACGGACACGACCCGGTCCGTCGGCTGCCCGTCCGTGTACGTCCTCGAGGTGAACGCCGGCTGGTCGCGGCGGCACGGCGTCCAGCCCGGGCAGAAGCTCGGGCTCCCCGCCGCGGTGCGCTGAGCCGGACCGCCGGGGAGTCGCGCGGCGCTCGCCGCCCGTGGTAGACAGCGGGCATGCGTTCCGTCGTGCTCTCCACGTGCGTCCTCGCGGTGACCTCGCTCTTCGCCTGCCGTACCGGCCCTGCCGAGCCGGAGCCCGTCCAGAAGGCTCCGCCGAGCGAGGCGACGACGACGCAGGCGTCGACCGGCTCGCCGACCGCGAAGGCGGCGCCGACCGAGGACAAGGGCGGAAGCGGCAGCACCGGCGGCGACCCCCTGAAGGGGAGCTTCTCGCTCGCGGACGCGACGAAGGACCTCCCGGGCAAGGGGCCGATCGTCGCGACGATCGACACGTCGATGGGCTCGCTCCAGTGCCGCCTCTACGACGACAAGGCGCCGGTCACGGTCGCGAACTTCATCGGCCTCGCGACCGGCAAGCGCACGTGGAAGGACCCGAAGTCGGGCCAGTGGGTGAACAAGCCCGCCTACGACGGGACCACGTTCCACCGCATCATCAAGGGCTTCATGATCCAGGGCGGCGACCCGAACGGCAACGGCAGCGGCGAGCCCGGCTACACGATCAAGGACGAGATCTGGCCCGGCGCGAAGCACGACCGCGCTGGTCTCCTCTGCATGGCGAACCGCGGTCCCAACACGAACGGCGCGCAGTTCTTCATCACCGATGCGCCTGCCGCCCACCTCACCCAGGCTGGCACGTACACGATCTTCGGCGAGTGCGCGCCGGTCGACACGGTCCACAAGATCGCGGACGTCGCGACGGGCCCGGCGGATCGGCCGAAGACGCCGGTGGTGATCAAGTCGGTGACGGTGTCGCGCGGCAAGTAGCGCGACCAGCGTCTTCAGCCTTCAGCCAGATCGCGCTGCCGCCCCCGACCAGCGAGCGCCTCGTCTCTCTCTCTCTCTCTCTCTCTCTCTCTCTCTCTCCGAGGGAGGCGGTCGGCGGCTCGGAGGGGCGCGTCGATCGGAACGACGTGCTGAAGACTGAAGACTCGCGTCGCAGACACGCAGACGCGCTCAGTGGCCGAAATGCCCCGACAACACGCCCTCGCCGAGGATGTGGCCGTCCATCGCCGCGTCGATCTTCTCGCGCGGGGCGCCTTCGCCGACGTCGAGGACCTTGTCGAGGGCGAGGACGCGGAAGCGGTAGCGATGCGCTTCGCCGCGCGGAGGGCAGGGGCCTGCGTAGCGCGGATTGCCGAAGTCGTTCAGGCCGTAGCGTGCCCCGTCGCCGGCGCCCGCGAGGTCGGCGCCGCCGGGCAGCTTCCGGAGCTCGGGGGAGACGTCGAACGCGATCATGTGCGTGAAGACGCCGCTCGGCGCGTCGGGATCCTCGACGATGAGGACGAGTGACTTCGTGCCGGGCGGCGGCGCGCTGAGGACGAGCTCGGGACGGACATCGGAGCCGTCGCACGTGTGATCGACCGGGATCCGGCCACCGGGCGTGAACGCGGGGCTCGTCACCGTGATCGACGCGAGCTGGGCCCCCGGCGCGAGGCGCGGCTCGACCGGCGTGCGGGCACAGCCGAGGACGACGAGAGGAAGCGCGAAGGCGAGCACGCGCGGAAGGGCCATGCCGGCTTCTCTACCCCCGCTAATCGCGCGGGTAAACCAGGCTTGGATCGTGCGAGTAGTACGCGTCGTACCGCGTCCGTTCGAACGTCACCGCGCCGAAGAGAGCCCAGGCCACCGACCACGCCGCTGCGATCCAGAACACCTTCCCGAGCTTCCGTCCCGACGTCGCGAGCATGAGGAAGAGGAAGACGGCGTAGTCGTTCGAGAACCGGTAGCCGAACTGGAACCAGCCGCTGTTCTGGTAGAGCAGGTTCATCACGCACGGCCCGAGCGCAGCGACGGCGGCGGCGCCGAAGACGAAGCCGGGCCGCTTCGGCCAGACGAGCCAGACGTAGATCGGCGTCGTGAACCAGAGCGCGAGGCCGTGGCCGCTGATCATGAACGGCACGTGCGCCGGCCACGCTTCGCCCTTCGCGGGAAGCCACGGAAGGCTCGCGAACGCGACGGCGAGGTTCCGCGGGAGGAAGTGGACGCTGAAGAGGCCCCACTTCTGGATGCGCTGCTGCCAGACGACGGTGAGGAACTCGTGCCCGAACGCCGATGGGCTCGGGTTGTGGAAGCGCGACCAGTTGAACCACGAGGCCCACGCGAGGCAGAGCGCGACCGGCACGACGAACGCGACGCCGAGCCTCGTGAGCGTCGCGCGATCGGCGCCTTCGGCGACGGCCTGCACGCGCTCGAGGAGCGAGCCCTCCGTCGGCAGCGCGCGCGCCTCGCCCTTGTCCGGCTTCGTGTATGCGATGCGGAACGCTTCGACGACGAAGAAGACGCCGACGAGCGCCGTCGTCGGACGCGTGAGGAACATGCAGCCGAGCATCGCGCCCGCGAGCCACGGCTTCTCGGCGTCGAGGGCCCAGAGCACGAAGAGCGCGGCGAGCCCGCAGCCGACGACGTGCGCGGCGAACCAGACCGTCCCTTGGACCGCCGTGAAGAAGTAGACCGACGCGAACGCGAAGAGCAGCGCGAGGCGGAGGTTGTCCGCTTCCGAGCGCTCGGAGCGCACGGTGCGACGCAGCTTCTCGAGGACGAGGAAGACGATCGCCGGCGCGATCCCGGCGAGCCACACGATGAACTGCCCGTCGCGGAAGTTCTCCGGGCTCCCCGCGAGCGCGACCATCGGCAGCATGAGGACGGCGGGGAAGGGCGGGAAGCTGATGTACCACTTGCCCTGGTAGAGCGCGAAGTCGTTCCCCCCGGCATACGACGGCGGCGGCCCGCCCATGTCGTGCCTTCCGTGCAGCCATCCGTCCGCGAGATGCGCGTAGTGGTTGTACGGCGTGTGCACGAGCATGCGGTCGCCCGCGACGAGCGCGTAGACGACCAGGCAGGCGACGTAGATGCCGAGCGCGAAGAGGAGCCGCCGCGAGCGGCTCTCCGGCTCGAGCCAGCTCTTCTTCGGAGCGTCCGCGTCCGTCATGGGCCGCGACCCTAGAGGAAAGTCGCGGCGACGGGATCGAGGATCTCGCCGTGACGCCGGGGCCCCGCGTCCGCGCAGCGGCAGAACGGCGGTGTCGGCTGCGAAACGGATTACGCGCCGAAACGCACGCGGCGAGCACATCGGTTCGCGTCACGCTGCGTCGAAACGCGAAAAAGTCGCCGAATTTCGAGGGTCGGCGCATGGCATGCGGCTTGTATGAAGCCGGGCACCGATGGCCCTTCCCTTCGACCCGACGCCCGGTCTGCGTGATTCCCGCGCCCTCGCGATCCTCGCGAAGACGATCTACCGCGAGCTGCGCGCGAGCGGTTACGCGGAGAAGGACGTGATGGCGCTCGCCGGTGAGCTGCTCGGCATGGTCGCGAGCGAAGTCCGCGGTCGCCGCGAGCCGCGCGGGGACTGAAGCGACCGCCGCGGTTCGGGTAATTGACAGACCGCGCGCGCTTCCCTGACAATTCCTTCGGAAAACCGACGGATTCCCGGGCGCGCACCACGCGCGCCGCGTGAGGTCCGTCCGGGGGACGCCGCGTGTTCTCGATCATCATCAGCGAAAAAGGCGGCGCCGAGCGTCGCGAGGCGTTCGACAAGAACGAGATCAACGTCGGGCGCGTCCAGGGCAACGACCTGATGCTCCCGAAGGGGAACGTCTCGAAGCATCATGCGCGTCTGCTCTTCCGTGACGGTCGGTTCATCGTCACCGACCTCAAGAGCACGAACGGCACCTACGTCAACGGCCGCAAGATCGCGCAGGCGACGATCGTCCGCGAGGGCGACAAGATCTACATCGGCGACTTCGTCCTCCGCCTGGAGACGAACGGGCAGCAGCCCGCGCCTCCGCCGGAAGCCACGGCGGGCTCCGAAGAGGAGTCGATCCGCACGCTGGCGCGCGACCCCGGGAGGATGCCCCCGGCGGGACCGGCTCCACCCGCCGTCACGCTGAAGGCGCCTACGCACCCGCCGGCGGTGCCGATGCCGCGGCCGCAGCCGTCGAACGTCTCGAACGCGGTGCCGGCCTCGCCGCGAGGGCCGGAGGCGCCGACCGCCGCCGCGCAGCCCGGCTACGGGATGGACCCCGAGATCGACGACAGCGCGCCGGCGATTCCGAAGCCGCGTCATCCGTCGGCCGCACCTCCGCCCGTCGCCGGCGGTCCGTCCGCGCGGCCGCTCACGATGCCGCTGAACCAGATGTCGCCGCCCGTCATCGGCCGCGGTCCGACGCCTGCCCCCGTCCCGCAGCCGCCCGCGCCGGCACCCTTGCCGTCGGCCGGCGTCGCGCCGGTACCCGCTCCGCCGGCTCCGCCGCCGATCGCTTCGCAGCCGGCGATGCCCGCAGTGGTGGCGCCGCCCCCCGCGCCGGCG
Source organism: Polyangiaceae bacterium (assembly GCA_039809485.1). Lineage (GTDB taxonomy): Bacteria > Myxococcota_A > Polyangia > Polyangiales > Polyangiaceae > Labilithrix. The sequence continues at coordinate 44,419 of JBDHVE010000071.1, forward strand.
ATGCCGCCGC
>JBDHVE010000072.1:0-44147 GCA_039809485.1 Polyangiaceae bacterium
AGCGCGTCCGCGAGCGCGTCGAGCCGGTCGGCCCGCCGCTCGGTCGTGCGCACGGCGTGGAGGTAGCCTCGGAGGAGCGCGACGCGCTCACGCTGGAGCGCGATGCCCTTCTCGTCGCGGGCAGGTTTCGCGAGGAGCTCGGTCGCGAGCCCCTCGGGGACGACCCCGCCACCGGCGAGCTCGCGGACGAGCCGGCTCGCTTCCTCGCGCCGCGCGTCGATCCCGAGCCGGATCCCGAGCCCGAACTCCGCGTTGTCCTCGAAGAGCGAGTTCGACCACGCCGGCCCACGTCCGTCGCGGCCGGCGGTCCACGGCGTCGTCGGGAGGTTCCCGCCGTAGATCGACGAGCAGCCGGTCGCGTTCGCGATCACCGCGCGATCGCCGTAGAGCTGCGAGACGAGCTTCAGGTAAGGCGTCTGCCCGCAGCCGGTGCACGCGCCCGGGAACTCGAAGTGCGGGTCGAGGAGCTGCGAGCCCTTCACGTCGAGGCGGACGCGGGTGTGCTCGACGCTCGGAGCGGCGACGAGCGCATCGAACGCCGCCTGCGCCTCGGCGCGGACGGCCCCGACCGCCGTCATCCCGAGCGGCTTCGGGTCGACCGGGCACGCGTCGACGCACAGCCCGCATCCGGTGCAGTCGTCGGGCGAAACGGCGAGCGCGTAGCGGAACGCCGTCCCCGGCGAGGGCTCGCCGACGTCCTTCCCCTTGTACGGCATCGACGCGATCTCGGGCGTCCACGAGCGCGGATCGACGACCTTCGCGCGGAGCGCCGTGTGAGGACACGCGAGCGTGCACTTGTTGCACTGGATGCAGCCCTCGAGCGTCCAGACCGGCACCTCGGTCGCGAGCCGCCGCTTCTCCCACTGCGCGGTCGAGACGGGCCACGTGCCGTCGGGCGGGAACGCGCTCACGGGGAGGCTGTCGCCTTCGCCCGCGAGCATGCGCGCCGTCACGCGCTTCACGAGGTCCGGTGCGTGTCCCGACACGAGCTCGGGACGCGGGCGGCCGCGCCGCGGCTCGGCCGGGAGCTCGAGGGGCGCGAGCTCGGCGAGGGTGCGGTCGACGACGCGGAGGTTCTTCAGGACGACCTCGTCACCCCGCTTGCCGTACGCCTTCTCCGTCGCCGCGCGCACGCGCGCGATCGCTTCATCGCGCGGGAGGAGCGTCGTCAGCGCGAAGAACGCCGTCTGCATCACCGTCCCGACGCGACCGGTGAGACCCTCCTCGTCGGCGATCCGTGCCGCGTCGACGACGTACACGCGGAGCTTCCGCGCGCGGAGCACGTCGTGGGCTTCGGCGGGAAGCTGGTCCCACGGATCGCCCGCCGATCGCGGCAGGTTGAGAAGGACGGTCGCGCCCGGCTTCGCGAGCTCGAGCACCTCACGGCGCCACAGGAGCTCGGGCGCGCTGCACGCGACGAAGTCGGCGCTCGAGACGAGATACGCCGACCGGATGGGGCGCGGGCTCACGCGGAGGTGCGAGACCGTCGTGGTCCCCGACTTCTTCGAGTCGTAGACGAAGAAGCCCTGCGCGTGGTTGTCGGTGCCCTCGCCGAGGATGGTGATCGCCTGCTTGTTCGCGCCGACGGTGCCGTCCGCGCCGATCCCGAAGAACACGGCCCGGGTGACGTCCGAGTCCTCGAGATCGAGCCGCCGGTCCCACGCGAGCGACGTCCGCATGACGTCGTCGACGATCCCGATCGTGAACCCGGTCCGCGGCTCGTGCGCCGCGAGCTCGTCCCAGACCGCGACGAGCATCGCGGGGGTGAGCTCCTTCGACGAGAGCCCGTAGCGGCCGGCGACGACGCGGACGTTCCGGTCGCTCCGCGCGAGGGCGGCGACGACGTCGAGGTAGAGCGGATCGCCGACCGCGCCCGGCTCCTTCGTCCGGTCGAGCACGGCGATCGTGCGGACGGTGTCCGGCAACGACGCGAGGAAGGCGTCCTCGTCGAAGGGCCGGTAGAGCCGCACCTTCACGACGCCGACCTTCTCCCCGCGCGCGAGCAGGTGGTCCGCCGTCTCGTCAGCGGTCTGTCCAGCCGACCCCATGAGGACGAGGACGCGCTCCGCGTCGGGAGCGCCGACATACTCGAAGGGCGCGTACGCGCGGCCCGTCAGCTCCGCGAAGCGCGCCATCGTCGCCTTCACGATCTCCGCCGTCGCGGCGTAGAAGGGGCTCGCCGCCTCGCGCACCTGGAAGAACGTGTCGGGGTTGTGCGCCGTGCCGCGGAGCGTCGGGTGATCGGGATCCATCGCCCGCGCGCGATGCGCCGCGAGCGCGTCCTCGTCGACGAGCGCACGGAGCGCCGCGTCCTCGACGGGCACGATCTTCGCGATCTCGTGCGACGTCCGGAACCCGTCGAAGAAGTGGAGGAACGGCACGCGCGCACGGAGCGTCGCGGCATGCGCGATCGCGGCCATGTCCTGCGCCTCCTGGACCGAGCTCGACGCGAGCATCGCGAAGCCCGTCGTCCGCGCCGCCATCACGTCGGAGTGGTCGCAGAAGATCGAGAGCGCGTGCGTCGCGAGCGATCGCGCGGCGACGTGCATGCAGAACGGCGTGAGCTCCCCGGCGATCTTGAGCATGTCGGGGATCATGAGGAGGAGCCCCTGCGACGCGGTGAACGTCGTCGCAAGCGCCCCGGCCGAGAGCGCGCCGTGCACGGCGCCGGCGGCGCCCGCCTCGGACTGCATCGCGACGACACGCGGGACCGCGCCCCACAGGTTCGGACGGCCGCCTGCCGCCCAGGTGTCGGCGTGCTCGCCCATCGGCGAAGCCGGGGTGATCGGGAAGAGCGCGACCACCTCGCTCATCCGGTACGCGACCGAAGCGACGGCCGTGTTGCCGTCGAGCATGACCGGCGCAGGGCCCGCGAGCCCAGCCCGCGTGGCGCCGAGCGACGCCGCGCCTGCATCAGCGCGCACGGATTGCGCGACGTCGTCGTGTTTCGGATGGATGTTCTGGGGAGAGCGCAGCACGAAGCCCGGTCGGGGCAAGCGGTGTGCCCCCCCGGAGGCTCAGGCGGAAGGCGGGCGCGGCGCGCCGAAGAGGAGGCGGTTCTTCGGCGTGATCGTCTCCGGGATCTTCTGCGTGTGGACGTCGTAGCCCCGCGCCGCGAGCGTCTGGGCGCGGACCGCGTCGATCGCGAGCGACGCGTCCATCCATCCCTCGAGCCTGCCCGTGTCGGAGCGCGCTGCGTCGTGACAGCACGGGAGGACGACGACCCGCGCGCGCGCGTCGGCCGCTCTCGCGAGGACGACGTCGGTGAGCGCCCCGCACGCGTGGGCCGAGACGACGAGGTCGTCCGGCGCGAGCGGCACGCCTTCGAGCGAGCCGGTCTGGTACGTGACCTTGCCCTCGAGGCGCGGCCACGCACGTGCGAGCGCTGCCGAGAGGCGCTCGGCGCTCGCCGGGATCCGCGTGTCGACCGCGAGCGCGCTCTCCGACCTGTCGTCGAGGAGCAAGAGGAGGTGGGCGACGAGGCCGTGCCCCGCGGCGAGGTCCACGACGCGACCTCCGCGGAAGCGGCGGCGCGTCCGGCGCGCGACCTCCCACGACTCGTAGAGCTCCTTGCGCGGCAAGCAGTCCGCTTCGCAGACGACGCGTGCGACGCGGTCGAAGAGCGTGTCGCCCGTGAAGTGCCTCATCGTGGTCGGCTTCAGGCGAACGCGGCTGGACGGAACGAACGGCAACGCGCGCGAGTCTAGCGCGCTTCGCGGTGGCAAGCCCTGTGCTAGCGTCCCGAGTCTTCGATGCCCGGCCCGGTCCCCTTGACGGAAGCACAGCGCTCGCGCTTGGTTGCGCGGAGCGCGAGGACGTCGACGTCGTTCGCGGCGCGGGGGCGTGAGTACGTCGACGCCGGGCGGGTGAAGGACGTCCGCGCCACGCCCGCCGGCATCCGCGCGATCGTCTACGGCACGCGGCTCTACGACGTGTTCGTCGCGACGGAGGAGAAGGGCAAGACGCGCTGCAACTGCCCCGCGTTCGAGCAGTACGGCGACTGCAAGCACGTCGCCGCACTCGTCACCGCGCTCCTCGGCGAGACGCCGGGCGCCTCGCGCGGGGAGCCGGACCCGAGGGCCACGCGGCGTCTCGCCGGCCCGCCCGCGGTCGACGCGCAGAACGTCGCGCTGCCGCCGTTCCCGGACGTGCTCCGCACGATGTATTCTGCAAGCATGTTCTTCGAGCGGCTCGCGCTCTACGCGGGCGAGCCGCTCGACCCCGGCGAAGTGCGGTGGGTTCCGCTCCGGGACTGGTGGAACCGTCTCTCGACGCGCCCGAGCGGGCAGGGACGTGCGCTCGCCTTCCGCGTGCTCGCGCTCCTCCCCGAGATCGAGGGCGACCTCGAGACGCTCCGCGCCTGGTCGCCGCCACCGAATCCGGCGCCGAAGACGCGCTACGGCGCGGTCTACGACGAGCTCGCCCTGCGCTACCAGACGACCGCGCAGCGAGCGCTCGTCCGCGTGCTGCTCCCGGGGCCGCTCGCGGCCGGCAAGCATCCCGGCTTCGAGCTCGAATTCGAGCCGAAGCGGCGCGCGCTCGTCGCGACGGAGCGCACGTCGAAGCTCCTCACCGCGCCGGCGTCGTTCCAGGTCTTCGTCCCGCTCCGGCCCGGCACGCCGCTCCGCTTCGGCGTCGCCGAGTCGTCGCTCGAAGCGCTCGACGGATGGCAGCTCCTTGCACTGCGCGCCGTGCTGACGGCGATGGTGAAGCGGGAAGAGGACGGAGTGAAGGCGCTCGAGGACGACCTCACGCGCCCGGTCTGGCACCAGGTCCTCGCGCAGATCGGCGCCTCTCCCGAGCCGCCCGAGGAGGTACCCGTCCTTCCCGAGCCCGCGCGCGCGCCCGAGCCGATCGAGCACGCGTTCTCGCTCCTCGAAACGCACCAGGATCACATGTTCCTGCTCGTCCCGCACGCTCGGACGGTGGGCGTCCGCGGCAAACCGACGAAGTGGAAGAAGGAGACGTTCGAGTCGCTCTACGAGACGGCCTCGACCGTGCTCGAGCGCGACATCGCGCGGGTCGCCCTCTGCGCGCTCGACAAGCCGTCGGCGGCGATCGTCCCGCTCCGGCAGCCGCAGGGGCACGAGCTCCTCCGCCTCCTCGCCGGGCACCCGCGCGTGTCGATCACGGAAGGCACGCGACCCGATCCCGATCACGATCCGCGCGTGAACGCCGTCGTCGGCGACGCGACGATGCGGCTCGACCCCGACACGAAGGGCGCGCTCCGCCCGACGTTCCTCGTCGGCGGCGTCCCGGTCGCGACCGACGACCTGTCCGGCCCGCCCGGCGCGTCGCTCCGCGGCATCGCGAGCATCCGGCGCGGCACGATCGTGTCCGCCTACGTGTCGCCCGAGCTCCGGAAGTGGCTCGACGCCGCCGTCGCGTTCGGCGACGAGGTCGCGTTCCCGCCCGAGGCCGTGCCGCAGCTCGCGCGCGCGGCCGAGCCGCTCGTCTCTCGCGGCGTCGCCGAGCTCCCGCGCGAGGCGATGGGCGCCGAGCTCCCGTACCGTCCGACGCCTGCGCTCCGCGTCGACTGGCGGCTCGACGGCGCCGCCGTCGTCGAGCTCCTGATCGCAGTGCATCCGCGTGCGCCGCTCGTCTCCGCCGGGGCCGGCCCGCGCCTCTTCACGTTCCTCGACGGCGACCGGCGCGTGTTCGTCGAGCGCGAGCTCGGCAGCGAAATCGGCATCGTCCAGAAGGCGCGCGAGGTGATGATCCAGGGAACGCCGCTCACCTGGGCCGACTACCTCGGGCGGACCGAGACGTTCGAGGAGGCGCTCTCCCTCGCGGCATGGCTCGAGAAGAACCCGATGGGCTGGCCCGTCGAGGTGAAGGTCGGGCGGCCGCCTTCGCTCGTCCCGTGGGAGCGCTCGTCGCGGCGGCTCACGACGCGCCGGGAGGGGACGTGGCTCGTGCTCGACGGCGAGATCGACGTCGAAGGCGCGAAGCTCACGATGGGGGACGTGCTCGAGGCCGCGCGCCTCGCGCGCCGTTACGTGCGCGTGAAGGAGGGCACCTTCGTCGAGCTGTCCGAGACCGCCCGCGAGAAGCTCGCGGCGCTCGCCTTCGCGACCGAGCTCGGGGCGCCGGCGAAGGGGCAGCCGGTGACGCGCCTCCACGACGCGTTCGGCGCCGTGCTGGCGGAGGCGGCGGAGGTGCTCGGCGACGTCGACACCGGCGACGTCGATCTCACGTCCTACGCGACGCGCCTCGCGAAGGCGAAGACGCGCGTCCGCGTCGCCGAGCTCGAGCACGGAGAGCTCCGCGCCTACCAGCGCGAAGGCGTCGCGTGGATGCTCCGTCTCGCGAGCTGGGCGCCGGGGTGCGTCCTCGCCGACGACATGGGCCTCGGGAAGACGGTGCAGACCGCGAGCCTCCTCCGGTCGCGCGGTCCGCTCGGGCCTGCGCTCGTCGTCGCGCCGGCGTCGGTGTCCTCGAACTGGGTGATCGAGCTCGCGCGCTTCGTCCCGAGCCTCCGCGTCCGGTGGTTCAACGAGGAGCGGACGCTCGATCTCGCCGCGCTCGGGCCCGGCGACATCGTCGTCGTGTCCTATGGCCTCCTCCAGCGGCGGAGCGAGGCGTTCGCCGCGCGGAGGTGGGCTACGCTCGTCCTCGACGAGGCGCAGTACGTGAAGAACGTCGCGGCGCAGCGGACCGATGCGGTCCGGGCGCTCCCGCGCGATTTCACCGTCGCCCTCACGGGCACGCCGCTCGAGAACCACCTCGGCGAGCTCTTCAGCATCGTCGACCTCGCGTTCCCCGGCCTCCTCGGCGACGAGGGTACGTTCCGCGAGCGCTTCCGGCGTCCGATCGAGGGCGGCAAGGATCAAGAGCGGCTCGCCGTCCTCGCGAAGCTGCTCACGCCGTTCCTCCTCCGCCGCACGCGCGCCTCGGTCCTCGCGGAGCTGCCGCCGCGCGAGGAGATCACGGAGATGATCGACCTCGCGCCGGACGAGGCGAAGCGATATCTCGCGCTCCGCCGCGCGTGCGAGCTCGAGCTGACGAAGGAGCGGAAGAAGGGCAAGAAGGGCGCCGGCGGCGAGACGCCCGCGCAGTTCAAGATCGCGCTCCTCGCCGCGCTCACGCGACTCCGGCAGCTCGCATGCGAAGTCCGCCTCGTCGACCCCACCTTCGACGGGAGCAGCACGAAGATCACGCGCGCCGTCGAGCTCGCGGCCGAGATCGCGTCGGAAGGAAGCCACGCCCTCGTCTTCAGCCAGTTCACGCAGCTCCTCGGGCGCGTGCGCGAAGCGATGGTGAAGGCGGGTCTCCGCGTCGGCTACCTCGACGGCGAGACGCCGACGACGAAGCGCCGCGAGGTCATCGACCAGTTCCAGCGTGGGGAGCTCGACGTCTTCTGCGTGTCGCTCCTCGCCGGCGGCACCGGTCTGAACCTCACGAAGGCCACCTACGTCGTGCACCTCGACCCATGGTGGAATCCGGCGGCGGAGGAGCAGGCGACGTCGCGCGCGCACCGGATGGGCCAGTCCGATCCCGTCACCGTCTACCGCCTCGTGTCGCGCGGCACGATCGAGGAGGCCGTCGTCGCGCTCCACGGCACGAAGCGGCAGCTCGCCGAGGCCGTCCTCGACGGGAAGGAGAGCGCGCGCGCCGTGTCGACCGACGAGCTGCTCGACCTCCTCCGCTTCGGCGGGTGACCGTCAGGCGGGGAGGGGACGCCGCGTCCCGCGGACGACGCCCTCGTCGTGATGCGAGGTCCGACGCCACGAGAGAACGTCGATCTCCGCACCGACGAGGAGGACGAGGCCCGTCACGTACAGCCACATCAGGAGCGCGATGACCGCGCCGAGGCTGCCGTACGTCTTGTCGTAGCTGCCGAAGTGGCCGACGTAGATCTTGAACGCGAACGACGCGGCGCCGAGGATCACCGTGCCGGTGACGGTGCCGGGCGTCAGGAGCGCGAAGCGTCGCTCCTTCGCCGCCGGCCCGAAGTGGTAGACGAGCGCGATCGCGAGGAGCAGCGCGAGGCCGATGATGACCCAGCGGAGGCCGGCGAAGAAGAGGAGGAGCGCCGGGCTGAAGCCGAACGTCTTCCCGAGCCAGCCCTGGATGACGCCGCCGAGGACCGCGAGCGCGAGGCTACCGATCACGAGGAGGATCGCCGAGAGCGTGAGGCCGAGCGCCACGCCGCGCGCCTTCCAGAACGGTCGCGTCTCCTCGGTGTCGTGCACGTTGTTCAGCTCCTGCATGACGGCGTAGATGCCGCTCGACGCGGACCACACCGTGAGGAGGAGACCGAAGGAGAGGAGGCCTCCCTTTCGGTTCGAGACCACGTTCTTCACGGTCTGCTCGAAGAGACCGGCGGCGTCGCCTGGCATCGCCTGCTTCAGGAGATCCATGATCGCCTGCTCGAGGTTCTGGACGGGGAGGTACGGGAGCAGCGTCAGGACGAAGATCGCGGCAGGGAACAGCGCCAGCACCCAATAGAACGCGAGCGCTGCGGCTCCGTTCGTGACGCGATCCTTCTTCAGCTTCGCGCCGAGGTCCTTTCCGAAACGCTTGGTGAGGATGCCGTCCAGCATGCGATCGGCCATGCAGTGGGCGTGCCCCGGCGGCGCGAGCTGGACCGGCTACCTCTCGTCTTTCACGTTGCGCCGCCCTGGGGCATGATCGCGTCCAGATGCGGATCGCCCTCGTCTACCCGCCGCCCTGGAAGATCGCGGCGCCCGGCCAGCCCTCGTACGGCGAGGACGGGCCGCCCCCCGAGTACCGCGAAGGCGATCTCGACGCCGACTTCTACCAGCTGCCCTACGGCCTCTTCGCGCTCGGCGCGCAGGCGCTCCGCGCCGGGCACGAGGTGAAGGTCCTGAACCTCTCCGCGTTCGCGTGGTCGCGCGTCGAGGAGATCGTGAAGACGCTCGAAGCCGACGTCTGGGGGATGTCGTGCTGGACCGCGAACCGGCGCGGCGTCCGACTCGTCGCCGACCTCGTCAAGAAGCACCATCCGAAGACGCACGTCGTCGTCGGCGGCCCGCACGCGACGCCGCTCGGACCCGAGCTCCTCTCCCATTACAAGGGGGTCGACACCATCTGCGTCGGCGAGGGCGACGTCACGTTCCTCGAGCTCGTCGACAAGCTCTCGCGAGGCGAGAGCACGCGGGGCATCGCGGGCACGGTCTATCGCGACGAGAAGGGCGCCGTCCTCCGCGGGCCCGAGCGGAAGAACGTCGAGCAGCTCGACAGCCTCGCGTCGCCGCAGGACTGGTTCGACACGCACATCTTGATGACGTCGCGCGGCTGCCCGTGGTCGTGCACGTTCTGCGGCGCCGAGACGTCGTGGGGTCGCGGCTTCCGCGCGAACTCGATCGACTACGTGCTCGACGCGATGGAGAAGGTCACCTCACGGCTCCCCGTGAAGATGATCCAGATCAAGGACGACACCTTCACGACCCACAAGAAGCGCGTGCTCGAGCTGTGCCGGCGCATCCGGGAGAAGAAGCTGTCGTTCTTCTGGTCGTGCGACACGCGCGTGGATCTGCTCTCGGACGAGCTCCTGCGCGAGATGCGGCTCGCGGGGTGTCAGCGCCTCAGCCTCGGCGTCGAGAGCGGCTCGCAGGTCATCCTCGACCGGATCGAGAAGAAGATCACCCCGGCCGAGATCCTCGAGTCGACCGAGCTCGCGAAAAAATACGGAATCAAGGTCCGCTACTACATGATGCTCGGCAACCGCGGGGAGACGCGGTCGACCTTCGACGAGACGCTCGCGTTCCTCGAGCGCGCGCGGCCGCACGAGTACGTCTTCTCGTGCTTGTCGATCTATCCCGGGACGAAGGACTTCCACGCGGCGGAGGAGCAGGGCTGGCTCCGGCGCGAACAGTACTTCCAGGGCACGTTCCAGGAGCTCAAGACCCCGTTCGACGCGGACGAGGACACGATGCGCTACCTGAACGACTGGTTCTTCGCACATCACGGGCTCCAGGTCGGGCACAAGGACGGCGTCGCGGAGTACCGCGCGATCCTCGAGCGGCTCGGCGACTACCACGGCGCGCACATGGACCTCGGCGCCGCGCTCTACCACGAGGGCGACCTCGAAGGCGCCGAGCGCCACGTCCGCCGTGCGCTCGAGCTCGGGTACCCGTGCCCGGGGCTCGCCTACAACCACCTCGCGTGCATCGCGAAGGCGAAGGGCGACCTCGAGGGGATGATGGACCTCTTCATGACGGCCGCGAAGACGGACCCGCAGCACTGGGTCCTCGTCCAGAACGTCGAGAAGGCGCGCGCCTGGTTCAAGCAGGACGGGCCGGCGAAGAAGCTCCCGCTCGACCTCGTCGTCCGCCACGACTTCCAGCTGCTCGAGCGCACGCAGCAGCCGACGTTGCCGGGCCCGCTCCCCGAGGACTGGGCGACGTGGGGTCCGGTCGCGCCGAAGGCGAAGCCGGCCGACTTCTTCGTGAAGACGCCCGATCAGGAGGGCTCGGCGAAGCCCCTCGGGAAGCGCGCGCTCCCGATCGCCTGACGCGGTGCGAGCGGAGCTCGAGTCGGGGTCACCAGCCCGTCTTCGCCTTGATCTCGCTCACGAGCAGCGCGGCCATCGCCTGATGGTGCGCATCGTTCGCGTGATAGAAGCAGCCGGTCTCGACGGCCTCCGCCGCTTCGGGGAGCTGGAAGCGGTACGTGCGTTCGTTCGCCGGACGCCCCGCGACGACGGCGTCGATCGCGGTCCGGACCGCCGTCCGCACGCCGTCGTAGTCCTTGAGCTGCGACCAGACGAGGAGGAAGACGTACGGGCTCGCGCCGTAGCGCGTCCGGATGTCCGCGACGAGGTTCGCGTAGGCGGTCTGGAAGTTCGCCGGCGCCGCGGCGACGCCGTTCACGTAGTCGGCGCCGCCGAGCGAGACCACGACGACGTCCGGCGTCCAGCTCGCGAACGCCCACGTGCTCGCGGGGCTCTCGGGGAGGGTCCGCGTCCAGAGGGAGCTCATCGTCTCGGTGGTCGTGCCGTCGTTGTTGCGCGCGACGCCCTTGCCCGAGAACGCGACGAGGTGGTGCTCGGCCGAGAGCGCATCCGCGGTGTAGAACGCCAGGCTCTTCCGTGCGTCGTCGTAGCGCGAGGGCGCGTCGTTGTTGCACGTCGCCGGGTCGTCGGCCCCGTTGCCGTCGACGCCGAAGCCGTCGATCGTCGACTCGCTCACGTACTCGATCCGCCTTGCCGGGCGGTTCGGTGGCGGCAGGAGCCCGGCCCCGCCGGTGAAGGTGAAGCCCTCGAGCCGGAGCGTGCCGATGTTCGCTTCCGTCCGCTTCTCGATCTCGACCGTATGCACGCCCGCGGCGACGCCGCCCGGCGTGAGGTCGAGGACCTGGCCGACGCCGCTCACTTCGCGCGGTGGCTGGCGGACCCCGTCGACGAGGACGTTTACGAACGTGCTCCCCTGCGTGGCGGCCTCGGAGCCTGCGAGGTGCGTGAGCTTCACGCTCGCGCTCGTGCCGTCGAAGCGCGCGACGATGCGCGCGCCCGGCCAGGCGACGCTCGGCATGTTCGGATCGGTCGTGTCGAAGCGGCCGATCGTGAGGAGCCCCGGGGCGGGCGTGCTGCCCGCGTCGCCGCCGTCGGTCGGGCCGGCGTCGTCCGCGCTGCCGCTCGAGCTGCTCGAAGCGCTCGAGCTCGCGCTCGAGGTGCTCGACGACGCCGAGCTGGTCGCCCCGCCCGACGACGTGCTGCTCGACGCGCTCGTGCCGCCGTCTCCGGGCTCTGCGTCGCTCGTTCCCTCGCCTCCGGAGCAGGCGAGACCGACGGCGCAGCACGCGAGAGCGGTGACGAGCAGGGAGGGCACTGCCGGAGCCGAGGGGCGGGAAGCCATGTTCGCAAACCTATCCTCGAGCTCACGAAAAATCGTGCACGAGCTACGACGCGTTGACCGGAGCGAGACACGACCGCACGCAACCGCGAAAACCCGCGGAAAGTCGTGTGGCGATCGGGTGCTCGCGTGTGCTCCCTCCTGCGTGAGAGTGACTCCTTTCTGCCTCGCTCGCGCTTCGCCGGTGCGCAATCGCTGCGTAATGTCCGACGCGCATGACGTACCAGCACAACCGCTTCGTTTCGCGCCGCTCCATGCCCCTGCTGTTGGTCGCCGGCCTCGTGTCGGCTGCCGTCGCGTGTGGAGGTGCGCCTGACGACACGACGGGTTCCGGTGCAGCCGAGGGCTCGACGCTCGCGAGCGGGACGTACACGTCCTCCGGCGGCGAAGGCCCGGCCGAGGGCTCGACGACGGAAGGCTCGCCTGCTGCCCCGACCGGCTCTCCGCAGGAGAGCGGCCCCGCCGCTTCGACGGAGCCCGCCGCGGCGCCCGAGGTCGAAGGCGCACCCCAGGCGTCGGCCGCGAGCATGTCCGCGTCGCGCGCCGTGCTCGCCAAGCTCGGCCTCGCGCCGCGCTTCGCGATCGGTCTCGGCAACGACGCCTACGCGAGCGGCGATCCCGACGCGGCCGGCGCCTACTCGCTCGGCACGAAGCTCGACCTCCACTACATGTACCTGTCGGGGCTCGACTGGCCGACCTGGACCGCGAGCCGGGGCGCCTACGTGACGAACCACGCCGAGGCCGCGCGCCGCCACAACGTCGTCCCGATGTTCACGCTCTACCAGGCGGCGTCGTGGGGCGAGGCACAGCTCAGTGTCTTCAACGACAAGACGTTCATGACGAAGTACTGGTCGGGCGCGCGGACGATGTTCGAGAAGCTCGGCGCGTTCGGCGACCCCGCCGTCGTCCACCTCGAGCCCGACCTCTGGGGGTACGCGCAGAAGCAGGGCGGCGACAACCCGGCGAACGTCCCGATGAAGGTCGGCTCGGTCGTCCCCGAGTGCAGCGACCTCCCGGAGAACGTCGCCGGCATGGGCAAGTGCCTCGTGCGCCTCTCGCGCACGCTCAGCCCGAAGGTCGTGGTCGGGCTCTCTGCCTCGACCTTCGGCGCGACGTCGAACGGCGCGAGCGACCCGGCGCGCGTCGGCGCGTACCTCGCGGCGATCGGCGGCGCCGACGCGGACATCACCGTCGTCGAGACGCTCGATCGCGACGCCGGCTGCTTCGAGGTCGGCGCCGACAAGAACTGCAAGCGCTCGGGCAAGTTCTACTGGGACGAGACGAACGCCACGCACCCGAGCTTCCATGACCACCTCGCCTGGGCGAAGGCGGTCGGTGAGGCGACCGGCAAGCCGCTCCTCTGGTGGCAGATGCCGCTCGGCGTCCCCTCCGGCAGCTCGGGCGGCTCCGGCCGCTACCGCGACAACCGCGTGAAGTACCTCTTCCAGCACGCGGACGAGTTCGTCGCCGCGGGCGGCATCGGCGCCGTGTTCGGCACCGGCGCGCCGAACCAGACGACGCCGCTCACGGACGGCGGCCAGTTCAAGTCGGCCGTTGCGAGCTATGCGGCGGCGCCGGCGGCGCTGCCCTGACGAGGGTCGACTTCGCAGAACGCGAGCGAAGCAAGGCATCCGAAGAGCGAATCAACGCTCCAGGATGTGCTCCACCTCTTCGAACACCCGCTTCCGCCACTGCGCGAGCGGGTGTTCGCCTTTGAGGAGCTTCTCGGTCTGCGCGAGCACTTCGGGAAGCGGGGTGAGGACGACGTACGGATCCCACGGGCAGGGCGGGGCGGCGACGCCCGGTCCGACCCAGCCCGCCATCACGTCGGTCTGACCCGACGCGAGCGCGCGGAGGGCACCGTTCGCGAGCCGCGCGCCGAGGAGGCGGTCGAAGGCGGTCGGTGTCCCGCCGCGGACGACGTGGCCGAGCACCGTCACGCGCGTATCGACGTTCGTGAGCACGCCCGCGATGCGCTCGTCGACGAGCTGCTTCAGCCGCGCGCTGTCGATCTTCACGCCTTCCGCCTTGATGACGAGGACGCGCCGCTTCGCGTCTCCCGCGCGATGCGCTTCGGCGTACGCCTTCTTCATGATCGCGACGACCTGGTCGACGATCTGGCTCTCGGTCTTGTCGCTCTCGCGGACGAGGACGGCGTCGGCGCCCGACGCGATCCCTGCCGTCATCGCGAGATAGCCGCAGTCGCGGCCCATGACCTCGACGATGAACGTGCGATGGTGCGCCGTCGCCGTGTCGAAGATGCGGTCGCAAGCTTCGACGATCGTGTTCATCGCCGTGTCGACGCCGATCGCCATCGACGTGCACGCGAGGTCGTTGTCGATCGAGGCGGGGACACCGGTGACGAGCAGCGGCCCGCCTTCGGTCTCGATCCCGACGAGCGTCCGCGCGCCGGTGAGCGAGCCGTTGCCGCCGATGACGAGGACGCCGCGGAGCTTCTCCTTCGCGATCGTCGCCCGTGCCTCGGCCTGGCCCTCCGGCGTCATGAACCGCTTGCTGCGCGCGGTCCCGAGCGCCGTGCCGCCGCGCCGCGATGCTTCGTCGAGCTCGCGGATCCTCATCGGCGCGAGCCTGCCCTCGAGGAGGCCGGCATAGCCGTCCTCGACGCCGAGCATCTCGAGCCCGAGCTCTGCGCCCACGCGCGCGCACGCGCGGAGCGCCGCGTTCATCCCCGGCGCGTCGCCTCCCGAGGTCAGGACGGCGACGCGGTCCCCTTTCGTCAGCCCCATGTCGCGATGAGACCCGCGGGCGGGTCCGTGCGCAAGGGCCTCAGCGATCGCGTGCGCTGCCGCCGGCAGCCGGAACGTTCGTCGCCGCCCGCGTGTCGCGACCGGCGGCGTGCTCCAGGCGGACGCGCGCGAGGCGCGCGTCGACGCGTGCATTCAGGTGCTCGAAACGCGTCTGCGCGAGCGCGGTCTCCGCGTCGATCAGCGTCGTGCCCGTCCCGCGGCCGTTGTTGAACAGCTCGCGCGCGACGCGGTAGCCCTCGAGCGCGCTCTCGAGCTGGCTCCGGGTCGAGATCACGGCCGCATCGGCGGTGAGCACGTCCTGGTACGCCTGCGTGACCTCGAGCTCGATGCCGTCGCGGACGGCGCCGCGCTGCGCTTCGATCGAGGACGCGCGCGCTTCGAGCTCCGTCGCCGCCGCGTTCGCAGTGAGGTAGTCCGACGGCGTCCAGGTGACCTGCGCGCCGACGGCCCACGTCGGGAACCACTCGTCCGCCTGCGGGATCCGGCGCTGGTTCGGGTTCGCGTACGTGAGGTCACCGAACGCGGACAGCTGCGGGTACCGGCCGTTCCGCGACACGGTCACGCTCTTGCGGAGCGCTTCGGCGTTCTTGTCGATGCTCTTGATCTCGGGACGCGTCTGGTGCGCTTCCGTGACGAGCGACTTGAGGTCGCCCGGCGCGGTGAGATTCGACTCGAGCGGGTCACCCGGATCGAGCTTCGCGCCCTCCTCTAGGTGCATCGCGACGCGGACCTGCCGCTCGGCGAGCGCGGCTCCGTTGCGCGCGCGCTGGACGCCGAGCTCGGCGGCCGCGACCTGCGTCTGGGCGCGGAGGACGTCCGCCTTCGACGCGTTGCCGACGGCGAACTGGTTCTCGGCGTCCTTCAGGTGAGCGCGGGCGACGATCAGCGACTGCTCGGCGACGGTGATCGCACCGCGCGCACGCATCCACGTGAAGTACGCGACCTTGCCGTCCGAATACGACTTCGCCTTCGCCGCGACGAGGTCGTGACGCGCAGCCTCCTCCTGCCGCGAGGCCGCCGTCGCCGCCTGACCGATCCGGAGGAAGTAGTCGCTGATCGGGACCGCGAGCGTCGCCTGGAGGAGGTATTGATCGAGGATCAGCGGGAAGCGGAACCCCGAGAAGAGCGCGGACGTGTCGAGCGCCGCGGTCGGCGTCGGGTTCAAGGTGCCGCCCGGCGCCGGCGTGACGACGAGGCTGCCCGTCGGCGTGCTCCCGCCGCCGCCGAGGACCGGCGGCGTGAAGTTGCTGAGGCGCGTGTAGCGTGCGGTGAGACCGAGGCGCGGCCACCAGTTCGCGTCCGCCGACTCGATGCGCGCCGACTGGCTCGCGAGCGTCTCCTGCGACGCCTTCACCGTGTAGCTCGTCTGCATCGCACGGACTCCGACCTGCTCGGCCGTGACGCCGCCGGGGACCGGCGCGGTGAGATCGGCCACGTTCGTCGCCGTCGCCATGTCGGGCGTCGCGGGCGTCGCCGGTCCGGCGCCGGGTGCGCCGGTCGGCGTCCGTCCGGGCTGCGCGGGCTGGGCCCGGGCCACGTCGCCGAGCGCGCAGGTCGCGACCACCACCCCCACGCCGACGAGGGCGCGCGCGGCGCGGGTTCGAGGCACCCGGGAGAAGTGCTCGAGGTCGTTGACCTGATGAAGCGTTCGCAAGCTCCGCATGGGGTGTCCTTTCTCGCCCGGTACGATGCCGGGACGCACCTTCGCGTCCCCGACAATGCGATTGCTCAGCGCGCTTCTACTTCGAGTGACGAAAAACCTGGACGAAAAACGAACGGAGAGCGGACGATGCGCTTCGATGAGCGCGCTCCCGGCGGATCACGTTCTTCGCCGGACACGTGTCCGGCCACGTGTCCACGAAGCCACGGTCGTGCTGGCCGTGATCGCGGCCGCGGTGTCGATCGGATGCGAGCCTCCGTCCCAGCGCAAACCGCTCACGATGGTGCCGATCGGGACGTCGGAATCGAGCGAGGGCGGCTTGCCGCCGAGGCAGGATGCGTTCGCGGCATCGAACGGCACGTCGTCGTCGGCCGGGTCGTCCTCCTCGTCCTCTTCTTCTTCGGGCGGTCCGACCGAGAAGCCCGCGGCGGCGATGCCGAGTGGCCCGTGCGCGGGCGCGGAGATCGACAATCTCGAGAGCGTGCTGAAGTCGTGCGAGGTGCCGATGCCGAAGGCCGCCGAGCTCCCCGGCAGCGTGAAGGACAAGCTCGAAGTGACGCTCTCGTCGACGACGCCAGCGGTCTCGCCGGGTGGTAGCGGCGAGGTCACGCTCACGCTGAAGAACAAGCACACGGAGCCTTTGCCGCTGTTCTTCTCGGGAGACCCGCCGCACTTCGAGGTCGAGATCCTCGATGGCCGCGGACGTCGCGCGAACGCGCCGAAGGAGAAGTCGCCCGCCGACCCGGACAAGGGTCGGGACACGAAGGCAGCGCGGGTGACGCTCGCTCCCGGCGGCGTCGCGCGGCTCCACCTGACGTGGCACGCCGTGAAGCTGAAGTGGGCCCCGGAGAAGCTCAAGACCTGGGACGGTCGCGGCAGCTTCCCGACCGCGCCGGACGGCCCGCTGCCGCGTGGAAAGTACACGCTTCGTGCGGTCGTGCCGCTCCTCGGCGTGTTCGAGCGGGGCGGCATCGAGCGACCGAAGACGAGCGTCGACGTCCGCTGACCGCCGACCGCCGAGAACCGGAGGTGGATCGTCGAGGGGTGGATCCCCGGGGCGCCGCCTCGGGGCCGCCGAGGTGGCGTGCCGCACCGGAACTCGTCGAAAAGCGCGGAGAAAGAGGGAAGGGCGCGGCGAGTAGGTCCGTATCCTACAGCGGCGTACGGCTTGCAGTTCCGCCCGCCGAGCTTTTTGCCCCTGGAGCCTCCATGCGCCGATCCCTCGTCGTCACGCCCTTCCGTGCTTCGCTCGTCTCGCTCGCCGCCATCCTCGCCCTCGCCACCCCCGGCTGCGCCGACAGCACCGACGAGGAGGGGAAGGACGAAGGCGCGTTCAGCAGCAACCAGGCGACGCTCCTCGACTTCGAGTTCGACGCGGAGCTCGAGACCGACTTCTCGTGGGATCAGACCCAGACGATCCAGGACCAGCTGCTCTACACGATCGGCCACCTGAACCACGACAACAGCGTCGGGCGTCTCGACAACGTCGTCCTCTCGAACGTCCAGAAGACGACCGAGGGCGGCAAGACGAGGATCAAGTACCACGCGAAGCTCCCCGTCGCGTGGGGCCGCAAGGCGAACCTGCCGACGAGCTACGAGCTCGCCCTGCCGCGTGACATCAGCGCGTCGGGCCAGCAGGCGTTCACGGACAAGTACAAGCACTCGTGCGTCGACTGGGGCGCGCACGACGTCGACCCCGGCAGCATGTGGTACTACTACCGGCCGCGGAAGTCGGGCTGCACGATCCCGGACGCGGAGCTCGTGAAGACGACGGCGACGGTGACGAAGTCCGCGCTCAACACGACCTCGAAGTATCCCGAGTACCACAAGGTCTGGGAGGACGACCGCCTCGAGGTCGTCGCCATCTTCGGCAAGTACGAGAACGGCGCGACGTCCGGCGACGCGGGGATCTCCGCGTTCGACGAGTTCGTGTCGAACATGAAGCGCAAGATCGCGCCGCTCGCGGACGCGAAGACGACGCCGGCGAACGTCGCCGATCGTCCCGGCGTCGCGGCGCCCGACGTGACGTTCGAGGGCAAGCTCCCCGACGGCAAGGCGATCAAGATCGTCGCGCTCCTCGTCGACAACGTCGCGAGCGCGCCTCCGGAGTTCTACGACCGCTACGAGTCCCTCTCACCGAGCGCCGACCTCATCGCGTACAACGGCCACGCCGGCCTCGGCCAGAACGTCCGCGCGCTCGCGCGCAAGGGGAAGTTCCAGGCCGGGAAGTACCAGATCTTCTTCATGAACGGCTGTGACACGTTCGCGTACGTCGACGGCTCGCTCGCGCAGACGCGCGCGACGCTCAACGCCGACGACCCGACCGGGACGAAGTACATGGAGTTCGTCACCAACGCGATGCCGTCGTTCTTCCATGCGATGGCGGACGGCACGACGACGATGGTCGACGGGCTCCTCTCTTATGCGCAGCCGAAGACGTACGACGCGATCTTCGAGAACGTCGACGACTCCGAGGTCGTGCTCGTCACCGGCGAAGAGGACAACGTCTTCACCCCCGGGATGCCGATCGGCTCGGGTGGCGGCGGCGGCGGCAACGGCGGCGGCGGCGCCTTCACCCCGTTCGAGGAGAACGGCTCCGTGAACCGCTACCAGGAGAAGGCGTTCGCCTACGACGTTCCGGCGGGCACCTACAAGATCGACATGACGGGCACCGGTGACGCGGACCTCTACGTCCGCAAGAACCAGCCCGCCGGCGTCTCCACGGGTCAGTTCGACTGCCGCCCGTACGCGGCCGGCTCGAGGGAGACGTGCGAGGTCACGTTCCCCGAGCCGGGCAAGCTCCACGTCATGGTGCGCGGGTTCTCACGCAACGCCTCCTCCTTCAAGCTCGTCGGCTCGAAGAACGGCGGCTGAAGCCGAGGAAGCTCGGTTCCGAGGGCCGTCTCGTCACTTCGACGGGGCGGCCTTCGCCTTCTTCGCGCGCGAGCCCTTGCCGTGGTGACCGCGGACCTCCTTCACCGTCGCGCGGACCTGCGAGGCCTCGTCCTTCGTGACGCTGCCGTCGGCGGTCGCCTTCGCGACCTCGGCGTTCACCTTCGCGACGCCGGCGTCGAAGCTCGCGCGGACCTCCTTCGCCTTGTCGGCCGGGAGCTTCGCCGCGCGCTCTTCCATGCGCGTGCGGGCCTTCGCGATGCGCTGGTCGATCTTCTGCTTGAACTCGGCCGCGGGCATCGGGAACTTCGCGTTGCCCTTGGCCTTGCCCTCGTGACGCGCTTCCGTGCGAGGAGCCTCGCCGGTCTTCGGCGCCGCGAGCGCGGGGACGGCGACGAGCGACGAGACGAGGGTGAGGACGGCGAAGACGCTGGAACGCATGGCGGACGATTCTCCTGTCGGTTCGTGACGTGGCCACTTCGGCCACGCCGGACAGACGCGCGGGACGCGAGGGATCGTCTCTCCTTTACCGATCTTTACGGAGCCGGTCAGCGAGAATGGCATCCGCGCGAGCCCACGCGAGCACGTCGGGCGACACGTCGGGCTGACCTCCGCCGTAGAGCGCGATCTGGCCGGCGATCGCCTGGCGGCGCGCCGCGACCGAGCGCGGAATCCCTTCCAGCGGCGCCATGCCCATCGCGCGCACCGCGTCGGGCCGCGCGTACGTGAACGTCACGCTGACGCGCGGCCCCGCGGCGCGCGCGGCGCACGGTCCGCCCCAGTGCAGGACGTTGCCGTTCCACGCGAGCGCAGTGCCGGCCGAGACGGGCAACGCGCGCACGGCCGCGAGCGGGGCGTCGACGCGGCCGAGGTCGGACGGGTAGCCGGGGTCGTCCTCGAGCGGGACGAACGCGAGCGCCCCGCGCTCGGCCGGAACGTCCGTCATCGCGATCCACGCATTCAGGTGCTCGGGCGCGGCGCGGTCGAGGAGCTGCCGGGGGTTGCCGCGATGAGGAGGCCACCCGCGACTGCCCGGCAGGACGTGGAACGCCCAGAAGTCCTCGACGAGGACGAGCGGAGTGGAGACGAGGCGCTCGAGGCGCGCGCGCAGGCGCTCGCCGATCGCCCAGACCTCGTCGTAGACGTAGACGAACGTTCCGGGGAGCCCGCCCGCGACGAGCGATGCGACGACGTCGGTGATCGCCCGCGCGACCTCGAGCGGCGCCGCGCCGGGGAGCTCGACGAGCCCCTCGCGCTCGAGCCATGCCCTCTCGCGGCCGTCGTCCGGCTCGGGGCCCGCGGGCCCCGCCTCCCCCTCGACGTGGAGAAGGGGCGAAAGCCCGCGCCAGAAGGCGACCGACTCGACCCGGCGGAGGAGCTCGCCCGTGCCGTGAACACCCCGGAGACCGTCCTGCATCGGCGACAATCCTGAAGTTCCTGCGAATTTGCTGGATGATTCGCTTGGTTGCGGCCGCTACCGAAATGCGATACGGATCGTGCCTGGCGCGTGAACGGGGGCTCGCTCTCCCGCACCTTAGCCTTCGACTCGGAAAGAGAGAACCGCCGATGACTGGCCCTCGCAACGGCAATTCGGACCTTCCCACGAGCGCGGCCGCGCCCGAGAGTGGCAGCACGTCGAAGCGAGCCTGGCGCACGCCCCAGCTCCGCCACCTCGGCTCGATCCGTGAGCTGACGCTCGGCGCGACGATGGGCAAGACCGAGGGCAACGGCACGTTCAAGCCGCCCGGCCAGATGTGACCGGGCGCGTCTGAGCGGCAGGTGATGGAAGCCGCATAGGCTACGCGTGGAATGGGCGCGTGCGATGGGAGTCGACGATCGAGGCGTGTGGCGTTCGCCAGCACGCCTCGAGTTCCATCGGCCGTCGGAAGCGCCGCGCGAGAGCCTCGCTGCGTGCCTCCCCACCTCCGGTCTTCCGCTCGACGAGGAGGACCTCGTGCTGCGCGCGATGCTGGCCGCGCCGTCGCGGACCCCGTGGAGCGGGGTCGGGGTCCGTCTCGTCGAGGAGCCGGCCTCGTTCGCGAGCGCCGGAGGAGCGCTCCGGTGCTCGGACCCGTCGGTGCTCGCCCGTCGGCTCCGCCTCGGGATCGAGGAGCTGCTCGATCGCGTGCTGGCGGGCGTCACGCGCGTCGCCGTGCTCGCGGGAGGCGGGGTCGACTCGAGCATCCTCCTCGCGCATGCCGTCGCGTGGGCGAAGCGGACGGGAGGGACGGCGTTCGGCGTCGCGCTCGACTTCGCCTCGCCCGGTGACGACCGGCCCCATCGCGAGGCGCTCCGCGCGCATCTCGGATGCGCGATCCTCGAAGTGAAACCCGAGGACGCTGCCCCGCGTTTCGACACGTGCTATCCCGACGTCGACGCGGCGCCCCTCACGTGGCCTTCCGCGCTGATGGAGATCGAGGCGATGGGGCGCGCGCGCGCCGAAGGCGCCGAGTGCGTGCTCACCGGCGTCGGCGCCGACGAGCTCTTCGACGGCGACCCCACGCTCCTCTCCGCGCTGCCGCTCCGCCGCGCGCTGCCTGCGGCGTGGAGGCTCGCTGGGTTCTCGCGTCCGCGCGCGCCGCTCTGGACCTGGGCCGCACGCCCGCGGCTCGCGGCGCGCGTACCGGCCGTCGTGAAGCGCGCGCGTGCGCGCCTCGCACCGCTCGCTCTCCCGGACTGGGCGGGACCGCGATGGGAGCGGCTCGCGCGTGCGCGCCGCGACGCGGCGATCGACGCGATGTCCGCGGGCGGCCGTGGACCCGTCGTGCCGGAGACGCACCGGCTCCACCTCGCGTGGCTCCGTCACCAGCAGAGCGCCGCAGCGGGCGTCCCGCGCGTCGACCCGTTCCTCGATCGCGGGTTCGTCGAGGAGGTCACGAGCTGGCCCGCGCACATGCTCCTCGCGGGTGACCTCCGGCGCGGCCTCTTCCGCGAAGCCGCGCGCGGCCTCGTCCCCGAGTCGCTCCGCCTGCGGACCGACAAGGCCATCTTCGAGCCGGGCCTCGACCGCTTCCTCGACGCCGCTCCGAGCGGTCGCGCGCGCCTCGCGTCGCTCGCCGACGTGCGGTTCCTCGCCAGCGCCGGCGCCGTGCGCGCGGGGCCGTTCGGCCAAGCGGCGCGCACGTTCCTCGATCGCCGCGACGAAGGCTGGGGCTGGAGTGACGTCTGGCCCGTGCTCGCCGTCGAAGCCTTCGCGCGGAAGTCGGGCAGGGCGTCGTGACCGACCTGCGTTGGCTCGCGGAGCACTTCGAGAACGGCGCCCTCGCGTTCCGGATCGGACGCGCGGGCGACGAGCTCGTCGCCGAGTGGATCGGGATGACGACGCTCCGCGCGCGTCGCGACGGAACGAACGTCCGCTGGGAGGACGTGCCCGGCGCGCCCGCCGACGAGCTCGACAAGATCCGAAGAGGCAGCGGAAGGCTCCTCCTCCGCCAGCTCGGAGGCGAGCTCGCCCTCCACGGAGCGGCCGTCGCGCGCGGTGGTCGGGCCGTGCTCGTCCTCGGGCGGAGCGGGCAGGGGAAGTCGACGCTCGCCGCCGCGCTGTGCAAGGCGGGCGCGACGCTCTACGCCGACGACGCCGCGTGCATCGAGCGCACGGAGGCGGGCGAGTGGCGCGTCCTCGCCGGGGAGACGAACCACTGGATCGACGGCGCGTCTCGCGTTGCGCTCGGGCTTCCACGCGAATGGGACGCGAAGTGGTTCTCGCCGGCGCCCCGAGCCGCGGCGTCGGGGGCCGCGCCGATCGTCGCGATCGTGGACCTCGTGTTCGCGGACGAGGCCGAGACGGTGCGCCTCGTTCCGCGGTACGGCTTCGAGGCGGCCTCCGCCCTCGTCCCGCAGGTGGCTCGCTTCGTCCTCGACGAGCCCGAAGTGCAGCGACGCGAGGTCGAGCGCCTCGCCGAGCTCGTGGAGGCCCTGCCGGTCTACGCGCTCGTCCGGCCGCGTGGCCACGCCCACCTCGGCGCGGCGGTCGCGGCGGTGCTCGACCTCTTGCCGCACGATGTGCGAGAACAGTGACAAGCGACATGGCCCGCCTCACCGAGCACTCCCGTCTCGAGCCGAGCCCGAACGTCTATGCGCGCCCGTTCGGGGACGACATCGTCCTCCTCGACTTCGGGCGCGGCGAGTACTTCGGGCTCGATGCGATCGGCGCCGAGATCTGGCGGCGGCTGGAGGCCGGAGACGATGTCGGCCGTATCGTGGCCGGACTCGTGGAGAGCTACGACGTCGATCGGGAGCGCGCCGAGCGCGAGACGATCGATCTGCTGTCCCAGCTACGGGATGCGGCGCTCGTTCGCGACGTCTGATCGCTTCTCTTCCCCCGCATTGAACGGATCGGGTACGACGGGCGTCAAACGGCTCGTGCCCGCCGACTCGTGCTAGCCTTCTTGCGGGGTCCCCCATGAAAAATCTTCGCCTGTTTGCATTCGCTACCTGCAGCTTCACGCTCTCTGCGGCGTGCCTCGTCGTGGCGTGCGGCGACGACACCATCGTGTCCGTCGACGCCGGCGGCGGCTTCGACGGATCGACGGACGCACCGTCGTCCAATGACGGAGAGGCGCTCGAGGACGGCGCGGTCCGTCCCGACGCGAAGCCCGATGCTCCACCCGGCCTCGTCGATGCCGGCCTGACGCTCGAAGGCTACAAGAACACGGTCGCGAACACGCTCTGCAGCACGCTCGCGAACTGCTGCTACGGCACGAAGGGCGGCGTCCCGGACAGCGGCGCCGTCGACGGCGGCACGTTCAACACGAACCGCTGCCTCGACATCTACAAGCGTCTCGGCTTCGAGCAGTCGAACCTCGGCGGCTCGCTCGCCGTCAACGGCGGGAACGTCGAGCTCGACCAGGCGAAGGCGCTCGACTGCCTCGATCGCCTGAACAAGCTCTCGTGCAGCTTGAGCGGGACCGAGCTCGCGCAGGCCCGCACGTCGTGCTTCGAGGCGCTCCGCGGCAAGCTCACCGCCGGCCAGACCTGCAAGGACAGCATCGAGTGCGCCGCGGGCCTCTTCTGCAATCCGAAGCAGGCGGACGGTGGCGGTAACGGCACGTGCACCGCGCTGAAGGCGCAGGGCGAGGGCTGCTCGATCTGGGACACGGGGAGCGACGACTCCGACCAGCAGACGAACGAGCAGGCGTGCTCGTGGCGTTCGAGCGGGACGCCCCCGCTCCACTGCGATTCGTACGACTTCCAGAACCAGGTGTACCGCGCGCGCGCGGACTGGAAGTGCGCGCCGGCCGTGAACATCGGTGACGGCTGCAACTCGACGCCGTGGTGTAACGCGTCGATCTGCGACCCCGACGACTACACGTGCAAGACGCCGGTGCAGTACTTCACGACGTTCGTGTGCAACGACCTCGTGACGCCCTGACCCTCTGGGACGACCCCGCGTCGCGCGCGCTCCTCGAGCTCCTGCGTGATCCGCCTCCGACGGCGGGCGCGCTGGGCTCGGCGGGCGCGCGCGCGCGTCTGCTGCACACGGCAGAGCAGCACGGCCTCGGCGGGGTCGCCCTCGACCGGTTCCGTGCGGCCGGTGTCGAGCTCCCCGAAGGCGCGCTCGCGCGCGAAGTCGCGCGCGAGCTCGATCACGAAGCGCATCTGGCCACGGTGCGCGAGATCGACGATGCGTTCGGGCGCGAAGGTCTCCGCGGCGTCGTGCTGAAGGGCGCCGTCCTCGCCGCGCGCTTGTATCCGCGGCCCGCGTCCCGTTCGACGAGCGACATCGATCTGCTCGTCGCGGAGGCCGACCTCGAGCGCGCTGCGCGCGTCCTCGCGCCGCTCGGCTGGCGAGGAGAGACGGGCGCGGAGGAAGAGCGCTTCCGCCGCGAGCACTTCCACCTCCACTTCGCGCGCGCGGGATCGCCGCCGCTCGAAGTGCACTTCCACGCGTACCGCGGATTCGGGAGGGTCTTCCGGAGCGAGCCGATCCTCGCGCGCGCCGTCGCCGCGCTCGACCTGGCTGCGCTCGGCGTCCCTGCGCCAGAGGACGAGATCACGTATCTCGCCGCGCATGCCGCCGCGCATCGCTTCGTACGGATCGGCTGGCTCTACGATCTCGTGCTGCTCGTCATGCGGTCGGATCGCGACGCGCTCCGGCGTGCGCGTGAGAACGCCGCCGAGCACGGGTTCGCACGCGTCCTCGCGTTCACGGCGGCGCTCCTCGAGGAGCAGCTCGGGTGCACCGCGGCGCGCGACCTCGCCGAGGACGCGTCGGCGCTAGAGCGCGCGCGCCAGCGCGTCGTCTCCGCGATCACGGAGGAGCCGCGCCGCCCCGTCGCGCGCTCGCTGACGCGCTTCGTCTACACCGCGCTGCTCTGCGACTCCGCGGCCGCGGCCGCGCGCTACGCGCGCGAAGCGAGCGCGCAACGAGCGCGCCTCGCGCTCGGCGGACACGCATGAGCCTGGAGGCGCCGCTCGTCACGGTCGGCATCCCGTTCTTCGACGAGGAGGCGCACCTCGGCGCCGCCGTCCGCTCGATCCTCGCGCAGACGGAAGCGGACCTCGAGGTGCTGCTCGTCGACGACGGCTCCAGCGATCGATCGTTCGAGATCGCGCGGACGTTCACGTCGGATCCGCGGGTCAAGGTGCTCTCCGACGGCGCACGGCGGCATCTGCCGGCGCGCCTCAACCAGATCGTGCGCGCTGCGCGCGGGACGTTCCTCGCGCGGATGGATGCGGACGACGTGAGCCACCCGACCCGGCTCGCGAAGCAGCTCGCGCTCCTCCGCCGCGATCCCGTCGACGTCGTCGGCTGCCGGGCGGCCCTCGTCGACGAGGACGAGGATCCGTTCGCGATCGCCGAGGTCGCGCCGCTCCCGCCGACGCACGAGCGCGCCGTCGCGCGCGGGATCCTCGCTCACGCGACGATCGTGGCGCGCACGACGTGGTTCCGTGCTCACCCGTACGACGAGTCGCTCTCACGGGCCGAGGACCGCGATCTCTGGTGCCGCACGTGGCGTGATTCGACGTTCGGATCCGTGGAGGAGGTCCTCTACGTCGTGCGGATCTCCCTTGACGATCCGCGCTTCCTCGGCGGCTATCTCGAAGGCCAGCGGCAGATGCGCGCGGTGATCCGCCGCTACGGGCCGGAGGCGCTCGGCCTCGCGCGCACGATCCGGCTCGTCTCGGCCTCGGTCGCGAAGAGCGCCGTGATGCGCGCGGCGCACCCCCTCGGTCTCTCGCGCACGATCGTGCACCGTCGCGGCCGCCCGCCGACCGCCGACGAGGGGCGTCTCGTCGAAGAAGCGCTCGCCGCAGGGCGTCCTTCGAAGACGCGCCGCTCCGTGCTCGCGCCTCAGGTCCCGTAGTCCGAGACGATCCGCTGGACGTCCTCGAGCGTGCGCTGTGCGCCGAGGGCGCCGGACGGATGCTTCGCCTCGATCGCGGCGGCGATCTCCTCGACCGAGCACGCGCCGTCGAGGGCGGAGAGGATCGACAAGAGGCGCTCGCCGCGCGAGGAGCGCTTCGGCTTGTACGTCGACGACGAGCGGAGGAGCGACTCCGGCGCGGTCGGCGCGCCGAAGAAGGTGGACTGCCGCCACTTCGCGCGCCGCGCCCCGGTGGCGTCGCGGACCTCGGAGTCCCAAGCCCAGCGCGTCCCGCGCGCGTCCGCGCGCATCGTCACCGTGAAGCAGTCTCCGCACGCGAGCGGCACCGGCTCGAGCAGCGGGAGGAACGCGCGACCGTACGCGAGCTGGTGCCCGGGCGCGGTCGTGTAGCGGATGTCCTCGTGGACGGTGGCCTCGAACCACACGGCGAGCCCGTGCGCGACGCCGGAGCGTGTGACCGGCATCTCGACGGTGCCCTCGAGGGGAGCCGCCTCGTACGTCGCGTACTCGAGCTCGGCCCACGAGGCGCCCGCGGTGAGGAGGTCGCTCGCCGCGAGGGGCCGATAGGAGTCGTTGTAGAAGCTGTTGAGCACGGACGTGCGCGCCGCCCGCGCGTCGAACCCGAGGCGCTCGAACGTCTCCCAGCCGCGCGCGAGCGAGCGCCACAGGTCGACCGACTCGACCGGCGCGACGAACAGGCGGTCCTTCGCGGGGACGAGCACACCGCCGGGGCGGAGGAGACGTGCACGCGCGTCGCGGATTGCGTCCACGTGGTCGTCGTTCAGCGGGGTCGTCCCGCGGAGGTCCGAGACGACGACGTCCGCCGGCTCGGCGAGCGTCAGGTCGAGTGAGCTCCGTGCATGCACGACGATCCCGGCGGCCTCGTTCGCCGACGCGATCTCCGGCACGAGCCAGATCGCCGGATTCGGGTCGACGGCGTGGACGCGCTTCGCGCCCGCGCGCACGGCGAGGAGCGAGAGGATCCCCGTGCCGGCGCCGAGGTCGAGGACGATGCTCCCCGGCTTCACGACGCGCGCGATCGCGCGCGCATACGCGTCCATCCGGACGCCGTCGCCCGCCATCCGGCCGTAATCGAGGACGGAGTACATGGTCCAGAATGACTACCACGAAGCGCGTCGTTGGTCGTGCGAGGTCCCTGGTGATAAACCTCGGACCGTGGCGGGAAAGGCCCCGGTCGCAGCGTCGCTGTCCGCTCTCGAAGGCGCGCGCGCGCTGTGGGCGGTCGTGGCGCCTGCGACGCGCCTTCGCCTCGCGGCCGCGGTGATCGTCGGCGTCCTCGGCCGGAGCGCGAGCGTCCTCGCCGCAGCGTCGGTGTCCCGCGCCGGGTTTCGCGAGGCGGCGCTCGTCGGCGCCGCCGCCTTCGTCCTCTTCGCCGCGCTCCGGGCGTTGCTCGCGTCGGCGCGCATCCGAGCGGAATGCGATCTCTACCGCGCCGGTGCCCGCGCGCTCGTTCGCGCCGACGTCCTCGAGATCCCGGACGAGGACCCGACGCGCGCGCTGCTCGAAGGGAATGCCCACGCGCGTGCGCTGCTCGTCGAGACACTGCCCGGGATCACGTCCGACCTCGCGTCGGTGGTGCTCCTCGCGCCGCTCGTCCTGCCGGTCCTGCCCGGACGCCTGCTGGGGCTCGCGGTCGTGACCGCGCTCGCGTTCCTCGTCGTCAGCGTCCCGGCGCGACGGGTCCAGGCCGCGATGCAGCGCGAGGTGCTCGCGACGTACGAGCGCGTTGCGGACGGGATCTCGGCGGGGGCCGAGGGCCGGCTCGAGATCGCCGCCCGTGCAGGGGAAGAGCGCTTCGAGCGCGCGCTCGAAGGCGTCGTCGCTCGCTACGCCGTCGCGGCGAAGCGGAACGCCGTCGCGGGGGTCCTCGCGAGCCGGGCGCCCCTCGCCGCGGCCGGCGTCGTCCTCGCCGCCGCGGCGGCGCTCGACGTCGAGACGCGGCACGCGATCGAGCGCGCCGCGATCGGCGACGGGCTCCTCCTCGCGGCGCTCGGCGCGATCGCGTTCAATCTCGCGATCGCGAGCCAGGAGCTCGTGCGGGCAAGGGCGCGTGTCGTGCCGTTCGTCGCGCTCCTGTCACGGCCGGCGCGTCCAGAGCTCGAGGCGCGCGGGACGGAGGTCGACGCCTTCGGCACGTTCGAGCTCGAGGACGTCGACTTCGCCTACGTCGCGACCGCGTCGCGCGTCCTCGAGCACCTCGAGCTCGCGTGGCGCGCGGGAGCGCCGCTCGTCCTCTCCGGACCGAACGGAGCCGGCAAGAGCACGGTCCTCCGCCTCGTCCTCGCCCTCCGCGCGCCGACCCGCGGGCGCGTCCGTCTCGCCGGAGTGGACCTCCGCGAAGCCGACGTCGTCGGCCTCCGTGCGCGCGCCGTGCTCCTGCCGCAGCGACCCTACGTCGGCGAGCCGCACACGACGGTCCGCGGATCGTTCGCGCTCGCGGGCGAAGCGCTCGACGATGCGGTCATGGTCGCGAGCCTCGAGCGGGTCGGGCTCCGCGACGTGGCTCGCCTCGATCGGCGGATCGGCGAGCTCTCGGTCGGACAGCGGCAGCGGCTCGCGCTCGCGCGCGTCCTCGTCGCCGATGCAGACCTCGTCCTGCTCGACGAGCCGGACGCCAATCTCGATCGCGAGGGCGTCGCGCTCGTCCGCGATCTCGTCGTCGAGCTGAGCGCGAAGGGCAGGCGCGTCGCGGTCGCGGCGCACGGAACCGAGCTGCTCGGGATCGACGCGCACGTCGTCGATCTGACGCGCCGCTGAGCCGCCTCAGCGCATCTCGACGGCAGGACAGGTCGCGGTGACGGGCGCGTCCGTCTTCGGCGCGATCACGACGCGCTCGGGCGCGCCGTACGCCGCGACGAGCGCGAAGTGCTCGTACGCGCACGGAGTGACGACGAGCGAAGGCGCCCCGGCGAGCTCGCGTCCGCGCGCGATCTGCGGGCGCCGATCCTCCGACTCACCCGAGCCCGGCGGCGCGAGGAGGGGACGGAGCCCGACGATCGCGAGCACACCTGTCAGCGCGGCCGCCGCCGCCGCCGTACGCGACCCCGCTTCGAGCCACGACGCGAGCGCATCGGCGGAGGCGCACGCGACGACCACGAAGGTGAGGAGGAGGGCGCGCTGGGGGTGGTGGGTCGGTGCACCGTCCTTCACCGCTCCGTACGCGAGGAACGTGACCTGCGCGAGCGCGCATGCAAGCGGAACCAGCCAACGGCCGCGGAGCGGAGCGCGGAGGAGGCGCGGAGCGGTCGCGACGAGCGCGACGAGCAGCTCGGGTCGCGTCGAGACGAAGAGGCGAGGGTAGAGGACGAGCGCGCCGAGCACGTCGCCTTCGGTGCCCTGGCCGACCGCGCGTCGATACGTCGCGACGCGCTGGAGGAAGTGGACGGCGCTACCGTGCGCGTGCGCATTCCACGCCATCCAGGCGAGCGGCGCAGCGACGACGATGGCGAGCGGCGCGAGGAGGTTCGGGGCGCGCTCCCGGTACGCGCGGACGAGGAGCGCGACGGCGAGCACCGGCGCGAGCGGCCACGGCTCGTACCGCGAGAGGCACGCGACGGCGATCGCGGCCGCGCCGAGGAGGAGCGCCCGTCGAATCGTCGCGGCGCCGCCGATCGCGATGGCGCCGGCCGCCGCCGCGCTCGCCGTGAACGACTCCGGGACGGTGGAGGCGCCGAGCCAGAGTGCCCACGGCGTCGCGAGCGCGAGCGCGGCGCCGGCGAAGCTCGCGCGCCGCGCGCATCCGACGCTGCGCATCGCGAGGTAAGGGAGGGGCGCGGCCATCGCCGCGAACATCACGCTCGCGGCCCTCGCGACCGCGAGCGAGCGGCCGGCGACGGCCATCACCGTCCCGAGCGCCCAGAACGGGAAGGGGAGCCAGCTCGTGCCGCTCGGATCGAGCTTCGGGGCGTGCGCGAACGCCTGCGCGATCGTCACGCGGGCGAAGTCGTCGTCGGAGACGTGATCGAAGCCGCGCGCGCGCACGACGGCGCACGCGGTACCGAAGAGGACCGCGACGAGGAGCGCGTCGACCGCGCGACGGTCACGCACGCTCGCGCCGCCTCCGCTCCGGCGAGCCGGTCAGGGCGCCGGAGCTTGGGTCGGCGCGCTGCTCGGGGCCGGCGCTTCCATCGGCGAGCCGCTCGGGGCTGCGCTCGGCGCGGCGCTCGGGGCCGGGTTCTCCGACTTCTCGCGCTTCGTGCCGTGCTCCTTCGTCTTCGCCGACTCCTGCGCGATGCGCGCCTTGAGGGCGCGGTCACCGGACGAGGAGAGGTAGGCGAGCGAGACGCTCGTGAGCATGAAGATGGCGGCGCAAACGGCCGTCGCGCGCGTCAGGAGGTTGCCCGCGCCGCGGCCGCCGAACACCTGGGTCGTCGCCCCGCCGAAGGCCGCGCCCATGCCCCCGCCTTTCCCCTGCTGCAGGAGGACGACGAACATCAGCACGAGGCAGACGAAGATGTGGACGATGTTGATGAAGGTCTGCAGCATGATCGGGCGCGCGGCCTGGCGGGAAGGCTAACGAGGAGGACGTGGTCCGTGTTCCCGTGCTCGAGGCATGGGACGGGCGGCCTCAGGGCTTCGTGGCCCTGGCGATAGCACCGAACGAGCCAGGGTCCAAGCTCGCTCCACCGACGAGGGCTCCGTCCACGTTCGGGCAGGCCAGGAGCGCCGCGGCGTTGTCCGGCTTCACCGAGCCGCCGTAGAGGATGCGCGTGCGCGCGGCGAGCGCCGGATCCTTGCGCTCGAGCCAGCTCCGGATCGCCGCGTGGACCTCCTCGGCCTCGGCCGGGCCCGCGTTCTTGCCGGTGCCGATCGCCCAGACCGGCTCGTACGCGATGGCGACGGCTGTGCTCGTGCGCGCGATGACATCGAGGACGGCGTCCACCTGGGCCTTGACGACGCGCAGCGTCTCGCCGGCCTCGCGCTGCGCGAGGGTCTCGCCCACGCAGATGATCGGGATGATGTCGTGCGCCAGCGCGGCAGCGGTCTTCTCGGCGACGAACGCGTCCGTCTCGCCGAAGAGCTGGCGGCGCTCGCTGTGGCCGACGATGACCCACGCGCAGCCGCACTCGTTCAGGAAGCCGCCGGAGATCTCCCCCGTGAAGGCACCCGTGTCCTTCGGATGGAGGTTCTGGGCGGCGAGGCCGACCTTCGAACCGTCGAGCGTCTCGGCGACCGCCGCGAGCGCGGTGAACGGCGGAGCGACGAC
This sequence comes from Polyangiaceae bacterium, assembly GCA_039809485.1. GTDB lineage: Bacteria > Myxococcota_A > Polyangia > Polyangiales > Polyangiaceae > Labilithrix. The sequence goes on from JBDHVE010000072.1 coordinate 31,695, forward strand.
GACGTCGACGCCCGGCAGGTCCCGCGCGAAGGCGACGCACCCGGCCGCGAGCTCGACGCTCGAGCGACCTCCGTGGAACATCTTCCAGTTTCCGGCGATGAGGGGGCGTCGCTGCGCGTTCATGGGCCCGGGAACTTAACCCAGAACGGCCCCGCTGCCTACGTCGAGCTCAGCGCCGCAGGACTTCGATCCCGGGGAGCTTCTTGCCCTCGATGAGCTCGAGGCTCGCGCCCCCGCCGGTCGAGATGTGCTTCATCTTCTTCGCGACGTCCGCGCCGGCTTCCTTCACCGCCGCCGCGCTGTCGCCGCCGCCGATGACGGTGAACGCCGACGAGTCGGCGAGCATCTTCGCGACGGTGAACGTCCCGTTCGCGAACGCCGGCTTCTCGAAGAGGCCCATCGGGCCGTTCCAGAAGATCGACTTCGCGCGCGAGAAGAGCTTGCCGAACGCTTCGAGCGTCTTCGGCCCGACGTCGAGCGCCATCTGGCCGTCCGGGATCTCGCCGAGACCGACGACGGTGCCCTTCTCGGCGGCGATGCTGCCGGCGACGACGACGTCGAGCGGAAGCGCGACTTCCACCTTCTTCGCCTGCGCCTTCTCGAGGATCGTGCGCGCGAGGGGGAGCTTGTCCTCCTCGATCTTCGACGCCTTCATGTTCACGCCCTTGGCGGCGAGGAACGTGTTGGCCATCGCTCCGCCGATCACGAGCGCGTCGACCTTCTCGAGGAGCGAGTCGAGCACGGCGATCTTGTCGGAGACCTTCGCGCCGCCGAGGATCGCGACGAACGGCTTCTCCGGCGTCGTGATCATCTTCCCGAGCGCCGCGATCTCCTTCTCGAGGAGGAACCCGCAGCCGCGCTCCTTCATCATCTTCGGCAGCGCGTGGACCGACGCATGCGCGCGGTGGACGGCGCCGAACGCGTCGTCGACGTACACGTCGCAGAGCGCCGCGAGCTGCTGCGCGAACGTCTCGTCGTCTTTCTCCTCCTCCGAGTGGAACCGAAGGTTCTCGAGGAGGCACACCTGCCCGCCGCGGAGGTCGTAGACGACCTTCTTCGCCGCGTCGCCGATGCAGTCCTCCGGCATCGGGATCTCCATCCCGAGGAGGGACGCGAGCCGCTCGCCGCACGGAGCGAGCGAGAGGCTCGGGTCGGGGCCCTTCTTCGGGCGGCCCATGTGGCTCGCGAGGATGACGCGCGCGCCGCGCTCGACGGCGTGCTTGATCGTCGGAAGCGCCTCCACGATGCGCGCGTCGTCCGTGATCTTGCCGTCCTCGATCGGGACGTTGAAGTCGACGCGGATGAAGACGCGCTTGCTCTCGATGGGGAGCTCGCGGATGGGCGTGATGCGGTCGAGCGTGGTCATGGCGTTCCTCGCGGCGTGATCAGGCGTGTTCCGGGTACTCGATGACGACGGTGACGAGGCTCCCCGCGTGGTGCTCCGTCGCGGCGGAGGTCTGCGTCATGTGCTTGACGCGACCTCCGCGCGCGAGGCGGTCGTTCACCCACGTGTGCATGTCCTGCATCGCCTTGGCGACGAGCTGCGCGCGGCCGGTGTCGAAGCCGAGCGACACGACGTCGAATCCAGGGATGAGGAACGAGAGGAGCTCCTCGCGCTGCGCCATCTCACATCTTCGACGAGACGAGCTGGGCGAGCTCGATCATGCGATTCGAGAAGCCCCACTCGTTGTCGTACCAGCTCATCACCTTCGCGAAGTTGTCGCCCTGCACCTGCGTGACCGTCGCGTCGAAGATCGACGAGTGCGGGTCGCCGATGAAGTCGCTCGAGACGAGCGGCTCCTCGGTGTAGCCGAGGATGTTCTTGAGCGGGCCCTCGGCCGCGGCCTTCATCGCGGCGTGGATCGCGTCCTTCGTCATCGGCTTCTCGCTGATGAACGAGAGGTCGACGACGCTGACGTCCATCGTCGGGACGCGGATCGCCTGGCCGTCGAACTTCCCCTTCAGCGCGGGGATGACCTCGCTGAGCGCCTTCGCGGCGCCGGTGGTCGACGGGATCATGTTCTGGGCCGCGGCGCGCGCGCGGCGGAGGTCGCCCTTGCGGTGCGGGATGTCGAGGACGGCCTGGTCGTTCGTGTACGAGTGGACCGTCGTCATGAGGCCGCTCTTGATGCCGAACGTGTCGAGCAGGACCTTGGCGACCGGCGCGAGGCAGTTCGTCGTGCACGACCCGCAGGAGAGGACGTTGTGCTTGCTCGGGTCGTACTGCTCGTGGTTCACGCCGAGCACGACCGTGAGGTCGTGGTTCTTCGCCGGAGCCGAGATGATGACCTTCTTCGCGCCCGCGTCGAAGTGCGGCTTCGTCTTCTCCTTGTCGGTGAAGAGGCCGGTGCACTCGAGCACGATGTCGACGCCGAGCTCCTTCCACGGGAGCTTGCCCGGGTCCTTCTCGGCGAGGATCTTGATGTTCTTGCCGTCGATCGACAGCGAGCCCTCACCGGCGGTGGCGCGGTGCGTCGCGCGGCCGTGGACGGTGTCGTAGTTGAAGAGGTGCGCGAGCGTCTTGGCGTCGGTGAGGTCGTTGATCGCGACGACCTCGAGGTCCTTCACCCCGCGCTCGGAGAGCGCGCGCACGATGCAGCGACCGATGCGTCCGAAGCCGTTGATACCGATCTTCCTCGCCATGACACTCGCTCCTTTTCTGGGCCGGTTCGTGGGCGGAGAGACCGCGACACGACCGCGCGCAACCTAGTCGGCGGACGGGTCGACGGCAAGCGGCCGTGCGCCGCCTGGCGCTGGCGGGCGCGTGCCGCACCGGCTCCCTGGGCCGAGGAAGCTGGTCCGTCTGCCGTCGGGTCACGGGCTGTGCTCCCGACGTCCGCGCGGTGCGCGGCGGAGACGCGACGAAGTCGAGCCGGCGCCCGAGCTCCGGTCAGGGGCAGGCCATGGCGGTGCAGTTGATCTGCTGGCCCGTGCACCCGCAGGTGTTGCAGCCGTCTGACCAGGTGTCGCCGTCCTTGTAGATCTTGCCGTCCGATCCGTAGCAGACGTTCGGGCACGCCATCTCTGTGCAGGACGCCCCGTATTCCGTGCACGTGCAGGTGTTGCACCCGTCGACGGCGGGGAACTTCGCGCCTCGCGCGTACGTCTTGCCCTCGTACGTGCAGGTGCCGGGACCGGGATCACACGCCATCTCCGTGCACGCGATGCCCTCGGCGGTGCACGAACAATTGTTGCAGCCGTCCGGCGACGGGAACGTGTCACCGACCCGGTACGGCCCGTTCGGCGCGGGCGTGACGCTGCCGTCGCTCGCGACGGTGTCGTCCCACGAGCAGGTCTGCCCGTTGCCGGTCGGTCCGCCGTCCTTCTTCTTCTTCAGGTCTCCGTCCGTGCGCCCGACCGAGACTGTCTGACCACCGCACGCGACGAGCACGAGCGGGACGGTCGCGGCGACGAGGAGGAACGAGGCGACGAGTGGGCGCGAAGCGCGAGAGGGAAGCGACATGATGCCGGTGAGTGGTCCGCCACCGGCGCGTCCGTCACGAAATCGTGCGGTCAATCGTCTCCGGTCGCGCACGCGCGTAGCACCGCGGACGCCTGCGGCGACCCCGGACGGCGCGCGACGAACGCGGACGCCGCCGCACGCGCATCCGCGGCCCGGCCCGCGCGGCAGAGCGCATGGACCCGGAGCGCGTCGCGCTCCTCGGCGAGGACGCCGCGTGGGAACCGCGAGGCGTGCGCATCGACGTCGGCGAGGGCGGCACGACCGTCCTGCGCGGCGAGATGCGCGCGGGCGGAGGAGAGGAGCGACAGCTCGTCGGCGAGGGTGGAGCCCGGACGGGAAGGAGGACGGACGGGCGCGGGCGCGGTTGCGGGCGCGTTCGGGTTCGGGTTCGGGTTCGCGTTCGCGTTCGCGTTCGTGTTCGTGTTCGCGTTCGCGGTTGCGTTCGCGTTCGCGTTCGCGGTTGGGGGCGCGTTCGCGGTCGGCTTTCGGTCGTGGCTCGTCGCGAGCACCGCGGACGACGCCGCGCCCGCCAGCGCGAGCGCGAGCACCACCTTCGCGCCTGCGAGACCCGCGGTCGAGCCGGTGGCGCCCGCGGCCGCGCCCCTCGCGCCCGTCTCCACGACCGCCTTCGTCGCCGCGGCGGTCTTGGCGGAGAACGTCGCGGTCGCCCCCGCGGCGGCCGCCGCCCCGAGGCAAACGGCCAGCTTCGCGCGCAGGCGCGCCGCGTCCGCATCCGTCGGGTCGTCTCCGCCGCGCGCCGCGTCGAGCAGCGCCCGAGCGTCCGGGCCGAGGCTCATCGGATCCTCCACACGTCGCGCGCCCGGTGGCGCGCGAGCGCTTGTTCGAACGCCTGTCGCGCCAGCCGGAGGCGCGCGTACGCGGTATTGAGGTTGATCGCGAGGACGCCCGCGATCTCCGGCACCGGCAGCTCCTCGAGCTCCGCCATGACGAAGACCTCGCGCTTCTCGTCGTCGAGCTCGTCGAGGATCGCGTGGAGGATGCGTACGGCCTCCGAACGCTCGGCGAGATCGCAGGGGCTCGGGTCGGTCGTGCCGAGCGCGTCGGGTTCGTCGTCGCCGGCCGTCCCGCGTCGGCGCACGGCACGGAGGTGGTCGCGCACGATGCGGAGCGTGATGCCGAAGAGCCACGTCCGCAGCGACGACCTGCCTTCGAAGGTCTCGAGCCGCCGGTGGACGACGACGAACACCTCCTGCACGACGTCGTCGAGCGCCGCCTCGCGCACGCCCAGCCGTCGCGCGCTGCGCCACACGAATGCGAGCTCGTCCCGGTACACGTCGTCGAAGGACGCGATGACCGGCAAGGCCCGTGGGGCTTCCTTGGGCCGCGCTTCGACGTCCATCGATTCCACGGCGATTCGGAGGTGAGTGGAAGCGCTCATCTCGATCCGTCACGGAAAGTGCGCTTCGAGGCCGAGCACGACGCGCAGGCCGGCCGCACCCGGCCGATGGACGACGCCCTCGCCGTCGACGACGAACGTCGGCCGGGCGAGCGCCGTGACGAGCTCGGTCGAGGCGACCACGGCGGCGACGCCCGCGAGAGGGAACGCCGCCCGGACGCCGCCGTCGACGGACGCCCAGGTCGCGGTCGCGTCGTACGCCTCGGTGACGGCCGTACCTCGGGCGGCGACGTCGTGGACGGTGCCACCGGCGCACGGGCCGACGTGGATCGCGCTCGCGATCGCGTCGAAGCAGGCGCGCCCGCCGATCGTCCGCATCCGGAAGCGCGCACCGGCCTCGGAGTCAGGGACGGCTCCGGACTGTGCGGCGAAGAAGCCGCCAGTCGCCTCGAGCCGGAACCGACCCGGCGTCCACCCGATCGTCACGGTCGCCCCCGGGGCGGCGGAGGGGAGGACGTTGGTGACGAGCGCGCCGGCAGCCCCCACCGCGAAGCGCAGCAGCTCGCCCTCTCGGCCGTGCCCCGCGTCGGCACGCCGATCCCTCGCCCGCGACGCGGGCTCGAGGGTCGCCGTCGAGAGCGGCTCCGGTCTTCCCGCGTCCTCTGCCTGCTCGCTCTTCGTAGCCGCTGGTCTCTCGCTTTCCGCGCCGGCGCCCTTCGCGTCGACGGCGTTCGTCTCCGCAACGGCCTGCTCGGCTGCGTGGTCCGCCGGCCGCGCCGCCGTCTCGAGCGCGAGGGCGAGGACGAGCGCCGTTGCGTCGGCGAGCTCGGCGCAGGACGCCGCTTCGAGCCGCCGCTCTCCGTCCGGAGCGCCGGCCTGTGACGTCCGCAACACGACATGCCAGGCCGCGCCCTTCGTGATCTTCGCGTCCGCGCGGAGCTCCGCGTCCTGCTTCTCGCGTCGCCCGCGTGTCGCCGCGGTCACGACCGCATCGCGCGAAGGACATCCCCGCGGCGCATCCCACGTCAGCGCGAGGCCGCCGCGCGCGTCGTCGGCGCGTGCTCCGGACGCGACGAGGCCGACGACGACGAAGGTCGCCGAGGCGAGCGCCCGATGCTGCGGATGTCGACGCACGACCGGGCCAAGACCAAGAACCGTGCCGTCGCCGATCCGCGCGAACATCGCGGATTCGGCGTCGCCCGGTGTGCCACTGGCACACCGACCCGCGCGCCGTGCCCTACGCGCGACCTCGGCTCGTGCCCGTCGTCATGCCGCCCGCGACGAGGTGCGCGACGCGCAGCGGCTCGGGGACGTTGCCGTGGAGCGTCGTCGCCATCACGAGGTCGCGCGCACGCTCGAGCGACAGCCCCGCGCGTTGCACCCAGAGGCGCGGGACCTCGCGACCGCGGAGGCCCGTCGGTCCGTGACCCGAGCTCTGCGCGCGGAGCGAGCGTCGCGAAGGGAGCAGCAGCTCCATCTCACCCGCCTGCTCGATGAGCTTCCACTTCCTCGCCGCGCCGGCGACGCGCGGACGGGCGTTCGGCACGTCGCTGAAGAGCGCGCGCTCCACCGCCGCCACGTCCGGCCTCCGCCGCGTGACGACGAGGACCGGAATCGAGAGCGCGTGCGCCAGCGCGTGGATGTCGACGACGTTGAACCCGCCGACGGCGATTCCCTGGAGCATCACCGCCGACAGATGGGCGCCGAACTGGCTCTTCTGCACGAGGTCGACCATCACGCGCGTCGCATTCGCGCCGTCGCGGCGGATGCGGCCGCTCACGATCCCGTCGACCCGCGTCCCCGAGCACACGACGCCGACGAGGAGCACGTCGCCCCGGTGGTCGCGCGGAAAAGGCCCGTCGTCGAAGCCGATCACGTTCGACACGATGGTTCCGCGGCCGACTCTACCAGCACGACGGGAGGGGCGCTGCGGCGATGCGCCCGTCCGAACCGCGACAACACGCCTGTCGTCCGCCTCCGGCCCGAGGGCTAGACCTCCGTCACCACGATGGCCACCACGCTCTACGCCTACGCCCTCGGCACGGACCTCGACGACGTCGCCCCGCGCATCGAAGCGAAGCTCGACGAGCTGATCGCGACGCGCACCTGGCGCGTCCCCGACGTGTGGGTCGTGAACCAACGCGAGACGTCGTCCGAGTGGGACCTCGGCGTGAACCTCACGTTGCCTGCGTCGCCTCACAAGAAGGTCGACTGGGTCGAGGACGTCGTCGCGATCGCGATGGCCTTCGCCGCGCTGAAGAGCGAGACCGGGCGCTCGTTCGTCTTCGGCATGCAGCAAGGCAAGAACGCGCCGAAGGACGTGTTCACGCTCGACAGCGGCGAGCCCGACCTCGACAAGCTCCGCGACGCGCTGCTCGCTGCCGTCCGCTGAGCACGAAATGCGCGAAGGGCGCGGACCTCTCGGTCCACGCCCTTCGTCGTCGCAGAGCCGGAGCTCAGGTCGCGGCAGGCTTGGGAGGCCCGCCGAAGATGCTCGCCGCCTTGCGCTTCTCGGCCTTCGCCTTCTCCTTCTCGGCGTAGGTCGGGATGACGACCTTCTGGCGCGGCGGGAGCTCGCGACCCTCGAAGATCGCCTTCAGCTCCTCGGCGTCGAGGGTCTCGCGCTCGAGCAGCGCCTTCGCGATCGCTTCCACCCGGTCCTTCTTCGTCGAGAGCAGCTCACGCACCTGCGTGTACTGCTCGTCGATGATGCGGCGGACCTCTTGGTCGATCTCGCGCGCGGTCTGCTCCGAGTAGTCCTGGCTGCGCTGCGTGTAGTCGCGACCGAGGAACACCGAGCCTTCCTCGCTCCCGTAGGCGAGGGGACCGAGCTTGCTCATGCCGTACTGGCAGACCATCGCCCGCGCGATCTGCGTGAGCTGCTGGATGTCGTTCGACGCGCCGGTCGTCAGCTTGCCGAAGAAGACCTCCTCGGCGATGCGGCCGCCGAGGGCGGACTGGATCTGCGCCTCGAACTGCTCCTTCGTGCGGCCGAGGATGTCGCCCTTCGGGAGCGGCATCGTCACGCCGAGCGCACGACCGCGCGGGATGATCGTGACCTTGTGGACGGGGTCGTGGTCCTGGTTCGCGATCATCATGACCGCGTGGCCGGCCTCGTGGACCGCCGTGTTCCACTTCTCCTCCTCGGTCATGACCATCGAGCGGCGCTCCGAGCCCATGAGGACCTTGTCCTTGGCGAGCTCGAAGTCGGCCATGCTGACGGCGTCCTTGTCCTGTCGCGCCGCGAGCAGGGCCGCCTCGTTGACGAGGTTCTCGAGGTCCGCGCCGGCGAAGCCCGGCGTCCCGCGGGCGATGACCTCGAGGTCGACGTCCGGCGAGAGGGGAACGCGCTTCGTGTGGACGCGGAGGATCGCCTCGCGGCCGCGCACGTCGGGACGGTTGACCGTGATGCGACGGTCGAAGCGGCCCGGACGGAGGATCGCCGGGTCGAGGACGTCGGGACGGTTCGTGGCGGCGATGATGATGACGCCGTCGTTCGACTCGAAGCCGTCCATCTCGACGAGGAGCTGGTTCAGCGTCTGCTCGCGCTCGTCGTGACCGCCGCCGAGGCCCGCGCCACGGTGACGACCGACGGCGTCGATCTCGTCGATGAAGATGATGCAGGGTGCGTGCTTCTTGCCCTGCTCGAAGAGGTCACGGACGCGGCTCGCGCCGACGCCGACGAACATCTCCACGAAGTCCGAGCCGGAGATGCTGAAGAAGGGCACGCCCGCTTCGCCGGCGATGGCGCGCGCGAGGAGCGTCTTGCCCGTGCCCGGCGGACCGATCATGAGCACGCCCTTCGGGATGCGCCCACCGAGCCGCTGGAACTTCTTCGGGTCCTTCAGGAAGGCGATGATCTCCTCGACCTCGTCCTTCGCCTCTTCGACACCCGCGACGTCCGCGAAGGTGATCTTGTTCTGCGAGTCCGAGAGCATGCGCGCCTTGGACTTGCCGAAGCTCATCGCCTTGCCGCCGCCGGCCTGCAGCTGCCGCATGAAGAGGAAGAACATGACGATCAGGAACGCCATCGGGACGATGGTGATGATCGTGCTCGACCAGAGCGGCGACTGATCTTCCTTCTCGAAGACCACCTTCGGCGTCTGCTCGGCCTTCTCGGCCTTCAGCGTGCCGAGGAGCGCCTCGTCCGCCTGCGGACCGATGGTCTCACGCAGCGTCTTCTCGCCGCGCAGCCGGTAGTTGTACTCGTGGTCCTTGATCCGGACCTCTTCGACCTTGCCCTGGTGGACTTCGTTGACGAAGTCGCTGAAGGCGACGGTCTGCTTCGGCTGGTTCGGGGTCAGAAACTGCCAGATCGTCAGGAACATGACGATCAGCACGACCCAGAGGAGCAGCGTCTTGTGCGATTGCTTCACGATGACCTCGGACCCCTAAGGCTACTACGTTGGATGCGCCCCATCGAGGGCCGGTTCGCCGGAGCTATGTCGAAATATGCCCCACGTCTGTAAAGCCTCGGCGCCACGGTTTCCTCCTCGGGGTCGCGTTGTGTGCTCGTTCTCGTTCTCGTTCTCGGCTCGGGATGAGGGCGAAGGGCCTCGGCGTCGGTGCTCGACCGCGCGCCACGGCCTTCTATGCTCCCCCTAGCGATTCCAGTGCCTTCCGCTCTCAGGGGCTGCGTCTTCGCTGTCCTGCTCCAGGCAGCATGGGTCCGCGGGGAGGCGTTGGCGAGCCCTCTCCGCGAGGTTCTGCCGTCGTGACGCGTTCTTCGCGTCCGTCCTCGGCCCTCGAGACGACGAGCCCTCCCGGCAGCCAGACAGCCATTTTCCCGCTTCCCGTTTGCCTCGTCTGTGTCGTTTCCGCGCGCAGCAGCGCGGCCAGCGCGCGCTGCGTCGCGCGTGGGAGCGCGAGCGGCTCTCCGCGCCCTTCCCGTACCTCGACGAGCTCGTCCGCGAGCGCTTCGAGGTGGCCGACGATGCCCGGGCCGAGCTCTTCGAGGAGGGGAACGAGCTCTGCCCGAACGCGCGAGCGCAGGTAGCGTGGGTCGCGGTTCGACGGATCCTCGGCGAACGGCAACCGGTGGCGCTCCACGTGTGCGACCACGTCGGTGCGTCGCGCCCGGATCAGGGGTCGCACGAGCTCGACGCCTCGGCCGTGCTCCAGCCACGCGCGCGCGGGCAGGACCGCGAGCCCTCCTGCACCGGCGCCACGGAGGAGGCGGAGGAGGAACGTCTCGGCGCGATCGTCGGCGTGGTGCGCCGTCGCAATCGCCGTCGCGTCGACGGCGCGAGCGGCGTCCGCGAGCGCGTCGTAGCGGGCGCGTCGCGCGCGCGCATGGAGGTTCGCGCCGGGCGTGACGGTCACGGCGGTGCGGGCGAACGGGACGCCGAGCGATCGAGCGAGCTCCTCTGCGAGGTCGAGCTCGCGCGCCGCCTCGGCGCGGAGCCCGTGATCGATCCCGTGCGCATGAACGCGGACGTCGAGCTCGCCTTCGAGCTTCGCCATCACGTGGAGCAGAGCGATCGAGTCCGGACCGCCGCTCGTCGCGACGACGACGGTGCTCCCGCGTGCGAGCGCCGCCTCTCCCCGGAGCGCCCGTCGCGCGAGCGTGAGGAGCGAAGGAGGCCGCGCCATCCGCCGCTCACTGCGTGCAGGCGAACACGGCGTATCCGCCCGTCGTGTCGTTCTGCTGGAGCGTCGAGGCGGTCGTCCACGCGACGGCGACGCGCCGATCCGTCGCCGCGACCGCGACGCGCCCGTCGCGGACTGCGCTCACCGACGGGATGCGTGGCTCGTTCGCGAACGACGTCTGCCGGAGCGGGGTCGGCGTCGTCGTCGCGTTCGCGTACACCGCGAGCGAGATCGCGCCCTGCTTCAGGATCGCGAAGTAGGCGCGGTCGCCCTGCATCGCGACGTCGCCTGCGGTCGCCTTGCCGAGGCCCTCGACGGAGATGCCTTTGGTGTCCGCCGGCGTGCGGCTCCCGAGGTCGAACGCGCGGTACGTCGCGGAGCGGCCGGGGCCGCCGCTGTCGCTCAGCACGATCGCGCGCTTGCCCACGGCGGCGAGCGAGCCCCAGTTCCCGGCGAACTCGATCGGAGGAGACGGCGAGCCGGTCTGCGCGTTGATCTGCGTGAGGTCGATGCCCGGAGGCTGCGCCATCACGAGGCGGAGCGTGCCCGAGGTGCCGGCGTCCTGACCGGTCCCGCCGTCGGGACCGGGTGCAGGGCCGGCCGGACCGGCGCCCGCGGCGAGGAGGGCGAGCATCGCGTCGGTCGCGACGACCCACGCGCCGGTCAGGCCGCTCGTACCGCCGAACGATCCGGTCGGCTCCTTGATCCCCTGCTCGGGGAACATCGTCGAGACCTTCGCGAGGCTCCCTTCGACGTAGGCGATGACGCCGTTGCCGCCGCGCCAGGCGGCGGCCCGCGACGGCGAGAGCTTCAGCGCCTGTCCGCTCGCCGACGCGGTCGAGAAGAACTTCCCGATCGCGACGCCGTCCTCCTTCACGGTGAAGTTCAGGAGCTCGAGCGCGGCGGGCTCGTCGCACGCTGCGCGCGCGAGCGCGACGAGCCCTTCGGAGCCGTTCATCGTGAGCCCGACGCCGTCGGTCTCCTCGGCCGAGGAGCAGCGCTTCAGCTTCGAGCGGAGCGGCGGGAGCGCGCCGCCGGAGGGGTCGATCGGCAGGAGCATCAACTTCGCGGCGCCGCCGCTCGAGTCGATCTGCCGGTAGGCGATGACGAACCCGGAAGGCGTCGGCGCGATCGCCGGCGCGCTCACCTGCATCCCCGCAGGGCTCGCCGACTCCGAGCCGCTCTCGGAGAAGCGCGGGAGCGGACCTGCGCCGACGAGCTCGAGCGAGCACGCTGCGCCCACGCTCGGATCGGCGTTGTCGTTCGCGGGGACGCAGCGTCCGGCCTGACACGACGCGCCCTTGGCGCACGCGCCGGTCGGGGACTCCGTCGCCGACATCGGGACCGTGATCGCGCTCGCGTCGCCGACGTTCGCTTCGACGCACCCGACCGCGATGACGCTGCAGTCCTTCTTCCGCGCGACGGCGGCGAACGCGTAGTCGTCGTTCGGGAGGTCACCGATCCGGGGCGTGTTCTTCTCCGACTTCTCGAACGAGACACGCGCGACCGCGCCGTCGGGGATCCCGTTGTCGAGCATCGGCCGCAGCGCCGCGCACGTCGCTCCGCGGAACGCGCCGATCTCGAACCACCCGGTGTCGCCGACGAGGCCCGACGGGATCTCGACGTCGAAACGCACCTCGGACGAGCCACGGCACGCTGCGAACGCAGCGAGCACCGGCAACATGGCCAAGGCCACTCGGAAGCAAGACCTCATCGCGCGCTCGGAAGCGGCCCGCACGCGGGCGGGCCTTCCGAGATACTAGCGCTGTGCGGGCGTGTCGTCGCTCTCTCCCGACGCGCGCGTCCGGGCGGGCTCGATCGGGCGCGGCACGTCCGAGAGGATGCTCTGGATCCGCGTCCGGCTCTCCTCGGCGTCCGGCGCGGCCGCCGCCGCCTGCACGGCCGCGCGCGGCGCAGACCTCCGCGTCCGACGCGGCGTCACGGTCGCTGCCGGCGGGCGAGGCGGGCCGATCGACGAGGCCGCGCTCGGGACGGCCCCTCGCGTGTCACCGTGGAGGGCGTCGGCCGGCGGCTCCGTCGCCGC
>JBDHVE010000073.1:0-43825 GCA_039809485.1 Polyangiaceae bacterium
CCCGGCATGCGCGGCCGGCGGCGGACGCGCCGCCATGCGCGCGGGACGCGGGGACTCCGTCGGCTTCGCCTCCGGCGCGGCGGCGCCGCGCGGCGCGGGCGCCGACTTCGCGGGGGCCTCGTCCTTCTCCATCATCGGCTCGCTCATCGCGCGCTTGCGCATCTCGTTCGCCGCGGGACGCGGCGCCGGGCGTGCGGCCTGCGCCGGCGTACCGGGTCGGGGCGCCCCCGCGGACGCCATCAGCGCGTCGTCCACGGAGTCGTCCTCGCGCACCGGCGGCGTCGCGACCGGGAGCGCGCGGAACGTGCGGTGGATCCGCTTCACGCCGTTGCCTTCGACCGCGAGGACGTCGGCGAGCGACCGCCTGTCGATCCCGAAGCGCGCGTAGTCGGCCTCGGTCTCGAGGACGAGCATCGACGTGTACGGCGTCACGATCCGGTGCTTCACGCCGAGCGACGTGATCTGCCGCGTGATGTCCTTCGGAGCCCCGGGAGCGGCCGCGCGCTCGACGAGCGCGATCACCTTCGCCTGCGCGACGGCGCGCTCGAGCAGCGGGCGCTCGGTCGCGCGCGTCTCGACGACCTGCGCGGCGCCGCCGTCGAGCGAGACGCGGACCGGCTTCCCGGCCGGCACCTCGGCGTAGATCGTGAATGCGTCGCCGGCCTGCACGCCGTCGAGCTTCGCCGGCCACGACCACGTCGCGCCCTCCACCTTCACGGGGACGCCGGAGCGCGTCGCCTCGCCGAGCCGCGCGATCGCGCGCGCCGCGTCGCGCGCCTCGGTCACGATCCCGTCGTGCGCGAGGTTGCCGCGCACGAGGCGGAGCAGCGCAGCCTCGTCGCGGATGCCACCGAGGGCGAGCGCATCGATCCGCTCGACGCCGGCCTCGCGGAGCTTCGCCGCCGCGGCGCCGAGCTTGCCCGCGTCGTTCTGCCCCGCGGTCGCGACGCCGTCGCTGATCACGACGACGCGCTTCTCGCCCGCCTTCTTCGCATGGTCCTTCGCCCAGCCGAGCGCGCGCTCCAGGTTGCTCGCGCCGAGCGCACCGCGTGCACGGAGCCGCTCGAGATCGGCGTCCGAGAACGCGGCGGCGCGGCCCTCGTAGATCGGCGCGACGTTCTGGTCGAACGCCGCGATCGTGATCGTGCCGCCCTCTTTCGCGACGCGCTCGACGAGGCGCTTCACGAGCGTCACCTCGTCCTCGAACCCGAGCGCACGCGAGGCGCTCGTGTCGACGAGGACGACGACGGAGGCGAGCGGCTCCGGCTTCGTCGTGCTCTGCGGTTTCACGCGCAGGATCGCGAGCTCGCCCTCGCGGACACCCGTCATCGCCGCCGACGCGAATGCAGCCGGCAGGAGCGCCTTCGCGTCGACGACCACGTCCGCCGCCGGCTTGCCGCTCCGGATCGAGAGCGGCGCGGGGTCCTTCGCCGCGCCGATCACGTGCACGCGCGCGTCGAGCGCGCCGACCTGCGCGAGCCCCTTCAGCGGCAGCGTGTACGTGCCGTCCGGGATCTCGTGCACGTACGAGACGACGAGCTCCTTCGTCCCGCGGGCCGGGATCGGGAAGACGCGCGCGGAGAACTCGTTCCCGGCGCTCTTCTCCATCAGCGCGGGGTCCTGCTTGCGGTGGAGGAAGTCCTCGTACGCGATCCGGGCGGCCTCCTTCTCGACGACCTCGCCTTCCTGCCACTCGTCGCCGATCTTCATCGCGAAGCGCCCGATCGACGCGCCCTGCGGGAGGGCGATCCGGAACGTTCCCTCGATGACCCGGTCCTCGGGGTTCTCGAACGCGAGGTGGAGCTCGGTGAACGCGAGCGGGCCGTCGACGACCGCGCGGGCGTCGAGCGTCGCGAGGCGGAGCCCGGTCCCGTCCGACGCGGTGAGCCCGAGCGGGGCGGCCTCGGGGACGGCGAACGCCGCACGAGGCATCGCGCCGAGGGCGCCCTCCGTCCCCGTCGCGATCGGAAGGGCCGAGCCCCGGGCCGCATGCGCCGGCGATGCAACAGGCCCAGCCGGACCGTGGCACGCTCCTGCCAGGATCAGGCAGGCGATCCCGAGGATGTTCGCGAACTTCGTCCGGCTCGACATGGTTCCTCCGCGCGCGTTCTCAGGCGGATCAACGCGCTTCACGCCTCGCACCTTACGTACGAGGTGCAGCTTCGATCTTCGGGCAGCGCGGCCCTGGCTCCAGGGCGCCCCGCAGCCTAGGATCGCCGCCGTGAGCGTGGTCCACAAGCGCGCATGCATCATCGGGGCGGGCTCGTCCGGGATCGCGGTCGTGAAGGCCCTCGCCGATGCGGGCATCGCCTTCGACTGCTTCGAGAAGAGCGACCGGGTCGGCGGCAACTGGGTGTTCGGCAACAAGAACGGGATGTCCTCGGCGTACGAGGGCCTCTACATCAACACCTCCCGCGAGCGCATGCAGTACGCCGACTACCCGATGCCGGCGAGCTATCCGGACTTCCCGCACCACTCCCAGATCGCGGCGTACTTCGAGAGCTACATCGACCACTTCGGGATCCGGAGCGCGATCACGTTCGAGACGAGCGTGGAGAACGTCTCCCCGGAGGGAGCGGGCTACCGCGTCCGCACGAACGGGCCGGGCGGAACGGAAGAACGCACCTACGACGCCGTCCTCGTCGCGAACGGCCATCACTGGGATCCGGCGTGGCCCGAGCCGCGATTCCCGGGCGCCTTCTCCGGCGTCCAGATGCACGCGCACGACTACAAGAGCAAGGACCTGCTCCGCGGCAAGCGCGTCGTCGTCGTCGGGATGGGCAACAGCGCGATGGACATCGCGGTCGAGTCGAGCGAGGTCGCCGCGAAGACGTTCCTCTCCGCACGACGCGGCGTCCACATCGTGCCGAAGTACATCTTCGGGCGGCCGCTCGACCAGTTCATCACGACCCCCCACCTCCCTTTCGCCCTCCGGCAGAAGGCTGCCGAGGCGGCGCTCAAGCTCGCGGTCGGGGACGTCACGCGCTACGGCCTGCCCGCGCCCGATCATCGCCTCCTCGAAGCGCATCCCACGATCTCGGGGCGCATCCTCGATCGGCTCGGCCACGGCGCGATCAAGCCCAAGCCGAACATCCACGAGCTCGCCGGCGACCGCGTCGTGTTCACCGACGGCACGTCGGAGCAGGCGGACGTGATCGTCTACTGCACGGGGTACAAGGTGAGCTTCCCCTTCTTCGACGCGTCGTTCGTCGAGGCGAAGGACAACGATCTCCCGCTCTTCAAGCGCGTCTTCCACCCCGACCACAAAGGGCTGCTCTTCATCGGGCTCCTCCAGCCGCTCGGCGCGATCATGCCGCTCGCCGAGGTGCAGGGGCGCGCTGCCGCGAAGTACCTGACGTGCCGCTACGCCCTGCCGAGCCGGCGCGAGATGCTCGCGGACATCGAGCACGAACGGCGACGCATGTTCGCGCGCTACGTGCGATCGGCGCGGCACACGATGCAGGTCGACTTCGACGACTACCTGCTCGAGATCGAGCGCGAGATCGCCCGCGGCGAACGCCGCGCACGCGAAGGCCGCGGCGAGCCGTTCGCCCGCGCCCGCGGCGCCGCGTGAAGCGTGCGAAAACGCACCGTTCGTGAAGTGACGTCCACGGTCGACGCACGGCGACCCCCGATCCGCCGCGAAGAACGGCCGAACAGCCGCGGTATGTCGCTTGCATTCCGGCGCGCGCACGACAACGCTGCGCCTCGGCCGGATCGGTCCGGCCGCGCACGGTGACTCTTCCGATGACGATGCCTCCTTCCACGAACATGCGCTGGGCAGCCGTCGTCGCGGCGATGGCGCTCGTCGTCGCGTCCGCGTGCGCGCAGTCGGTCGAGGACGGGCTCGTCGCACCCGAGCTCGGGATACCGGAGACCTCGCCCCCGCCGAAGAACGCGTGCGTCGAGACGAAGTGCCCTGCGCCGTTCGCGACGTGCCCCGGCTCGGGCCCGTGCACGGTCGATCTCCGCAGCGACGTCCTGCACTGCGGTTCGTGCGAGAAGCAGTGTCCCAAGGGCACGCGCTCGAACGGCACCTTCCTCTGCGTCGAGGGCACGTGCGAGATCGCGTGTGCGCCGAGCTACGGCGACTGCAACGGCGACGTCGTCGACGGCTGCGAGACGCCGCTCGGCAAGGACCCGAAGAACTGCGGAGGGTGCGGCATCACCTGTGCCGAGGGCGACATCTGCTGGAAGGGCGCGTGCGGTTGCCCGAAGGGCTTCACCGCGTGCGGCGACGAGTGCAAGAAGCTCGACGCCGACGACGACAACTGCACGGCGTGCGGCACGCTCTGCCGCGCGCCGACCGACGATGCCGATCCGCGCTGGACGTGCGGCTCGAAGGTGACGCCGGCGAACACGAAATGGACGTGCGCGGAGTCGAGCTGCAGCCTCCGGTGCAAGCCGCTCTACGGCGACTGCAACGACAACTTCTGCGGCGACGGCTGCGAGGTCGACCTCGGCAGCGATCCCGCGAACTGCGGGGCCTGCGGCCACGCGTGCGACCCGGGCCAGGCCTGCGTGCAGGGCACGTGCCTCTGTCCGCCGGGGACGATCCTCTGCGGAGGCGAGTGCGTCGACACCGCGCGTGACCCGCTGAACTGCGGGGCGTGCGGATACACGTGCCCGGGCGCGTGGCAGCTCCGCGCCGGCAAGCCGGGCACCGGCGGCGGCCCGCTCTGCGAGGGCGGCGAGTGCCGCTACGTCTGCTACCCGGGTTTCGCGGACTGCGACAAGGACATCGACAACGGCTGCGAGGTCGACCTCCGCAAGGACCAGCGGAACTGTGGCGCGTGTGGAACGTCGTGCGACGTGAAGGCAGGTCAGCCGTGCGTCGCCGGCCAGTGCCTCACGAAGCCGTGCGAGATCGGACCCGTCCGATGACGGGGAAGGAGCTCGCCGCCTTCGTCGCGACCGCCGCCTGTGCGTTCGCGATCGTCGTCGGCTGCGCGAAGGCCGTCGCCGAGGACAACAGCGCGCCCCTGCCCGTCTCGCCGGCGGCGCCCGACGACGCCGCGGCTCCGCCGCCCGGCGCCTTCGCGGACGTGAGCAACCCGCCGGCTCCGCCGCTTCCGGAGTGCGCGGAGGAGACGAGACAGATCTACGTCGTCGCGACGGATCGCGCCCTCTACCGGTTCTACCCCGAGAAGCTCGAGTTCAAGCGCGTCGGTACGCTCGACTGCCCGACCGGTGCGGGGACGTTCTCGATGGCGATCGACCGGCGCGGGACGGCGTGGGTCGAGTTCACCGACGGTCGTCTGTTCGCGGTCGACACGCGCGACGCGACCTGCAAGCCGACCGCGTTCCAGTCCGGCCAGACCGGGTTCACCACGTTCGGCATGGGCTACGCGAACAACGACGACGACGCCGGCGAGACGCTCTACGCTTCCGGCGCCGGGCTCGCGGCGATCGACACGACGACGTTCCAGCTGAAGTTCCTCGGCTCCCTCGCGCTCGGTCGCACCGAGCTGACGGGCAAGGACAAGGAGCTCTACGCGTTCAGCGTGGGCTCCGGCGTCGTCGCGAAGCTGAACAAGACGACGGCGGCGACGGAGGCCTCGTACCGCACGTCGGCGATCGACGACTCGGCGGCGTTCGCGTTCGCGCACTGGGGCGGCGACTTCTGGATCTTCACCGGGACGACGACGTCGAAGGTGACGCGCTACTCGCCGTCGACCGACGAGTCGATCGACAAGGTCGCGAACACCGGAATGCTCATCGTCGGCGCCGGCTCGTCGACGTGCGCGCCTACGACGGCACCGAAGTGAGAACGCGGACGCTTCGCTGAAAGGACGCTGCGGGCGTCCGCGAGCCTCGAGCCCTGAAGCCTCAGAGCACCCACGGATTCGCGCCCGGCGCGATCTCCTTCGCCGCATGGCCGTGGATCGTCACGGTGCGACCGCCACCCTCGACGTGCACGTTCGTCTCGACGACCCGCGACACGCTCTCGTGCGGCCCGAGCATGAGGACGAGGCGGTCCGGCGTGTTCGGCACGAGGTCGACGCCGACGAGGTGGTTCGCGGTGTCGAGGAGCAAGCGCGCCGGGAGATCGCCGTGGAGCGACGGACGAGGTGTCTCGTTGCACACGACGAGGACCTTCGCCGTGGCCGGGTCGTTCGAGTAGCTCGTGGCGCGGTGCTCGGGAAGCATGAGCACATCGTAGAGCAGCGCGCGTGCCAGTGGCTACCGCGACCGGGAGACGATCTCCTCGGCTGTGGCGAGAAACCGCCCGCGTGCGAGCGCGTGGTCCACGATCGGCGCCGGATACGTGCGCCCGAGCTCCACACCGGCGCGCGCGAGCTCGGCGGAGGGAGCGTTCCACGGGTCGTGGATCCACTTCGCAGGGACGCGCGCGAGCTCGGGGACCCAGCGCCGCACGTAGGCGCCGTCGGGGTCGAACTTCTGACCCTGCGTGACGGGATTGAAGACGCGGAACCAGGGTTGCGCATCGACACCACACCCCGCCGACCACTGCCAGCCGAGGTCGTTCGAGGCCCAGTCCCCGTCAGTGAGGAACTTCAGGTAGTGCGCTTCGCCGAGGCGGAAGTCGATCATCAGGTGCTTGCACAGGAAGCTCGCGCTGATCATGCGCGCGCGGTTGTGGACGAAGCCCTCGGCGAGGAGCTGGCGCGCCGAAGCATCGACGACCGGGTAGCCCGTCTTCCCGGTCACCCACGCGTTCCACCCCTCCGCATCGTTCCGCCATTCGAAACCCTCCCACGCGCGCCGAAACGGATGCCGCAGCACCTCGGGCTGGTGGTAGAGGACGTGGTAGGCGAAGTCGCGCCACACGAGCTCGTTCGAGAAGGCGGCCCATGCCTTCGGGTGCTTCGCGAGCGCGTCCTTCGCGGCGTGCCAGACCGTGCGCGCGGTGAGCGTCCCGAACTTCAGGTCCTGCGAGAGGCGGCTCGTACCGGCGACCCCGAGCTCGTTCCGCCCGACGTCGTAGCGCGCCGCCGCGCCGCGGAGGAACGCGGAGAGGCGCTTCCGCGCCGCCTTCTCGCCCCCCGGGAGGAGGCCGGGGTTCTCGGTGACGCCGGTCGACGCGAGCGTCGGGAGCGGGACCTCGAGCGCGCGCACGTCGCGCGGCAGCGCCGGCAGCGGCGGGAGCGCGCGCGGACGTGCGAGCGGCTCTTCCGGCACGACCGTCTTCGCGAGCGCGCGCGCGAACGGCGAGAAGACCGAGAACGGCTTGCCCCCCTGCGTCATGACCTGCCCCGGGGCCGCGAGCGTCTCGCCCTCGAAGAGCTCGAACAGGATCGGGCCGAGGCGCTCCGCCACGCGCCGGTCACGTTCGCGGCCGAACGGCTCGCTCCACCGGTGCGCCACGACGCGCGAGGCACGCATCGCCCGCGCGACCTCGGGCACGACGTCGACGCTCTTGCCGCCGACGAGGACGAGGCGCGAGCCGAGCGCTTCGATCCCCTCCGCGAGCTCTGCCAGCGTGGCGACGAGGTACTGCATCCGGCTCGGCAGCTCCTTCGCGCGCTCGGGCGCGAAGAAATACGGGTCGACGACGAAGAGTGGGATCACCTCCGCGTCCCGCCCCCGCGAGGCCTCGAGGAGCGGCGCGTGGTCGTGGAGCCTCAGATCCTTGCCGCGGAACCAGACGAGCGTGCGCATGACGGACTTGTCCGCATCTATGATGCCGGTCGTGCTCGTCACGGTGCTCACGATCGCCGAGCTCGTCTACTTGGTCGGGCTCGGCGCCTGGATCCTGCTCGAGAAGCGATCGCCGGTCGCGACGCTCGCATGGATCCTCGCGCTGGTCGCGCTGCCGTACGTCGGCTTCGTGGTGTTCTTCTTCCTCGGCCCGCGCCGGATCCGGCGAAAGCGCCTCCGCCACAAACGCGCGCGAGGCGTCGTCGCGGCGACGACGCCCGGCGCGGCGGACCTGAAGACGACGACCGCGCCGGTCGACCCGCGCGAGGTGCAGCTCGTCACCCTCGCGACGCGCGCGGGCGAGCCGCCGGTCGATCGCTGCGAGGAGGTGACGATCCTCCACGACGCCGCCTCGACCTACGACGCGATCGAGCGCGCGATCCGGAGCGCGCAGCACCACGTCCACGTCGCGTACTACATCCTCGATCCGGGCAAGGCGGGCACGCGCCTCCGCGACGCGCTCGTCGAGCGGGCCAAGGCGGGCGTCCAGGTCCGGGTCCTCGTCGACCACGTCGGATCGAGCGCGCTCAAGCGGAGCTGGGTCGCGCCGCTCGTCGCCGCCGGCGGGCGGTTCGCGCACTTCAACGCCGTGTCGTTCGCGCGGCTCCGGAGCCGGATCGACTTCCGGAACCACCGGAAGATCGTCGTCGTCGACGGCCGCGTGGGCTTCACCGGCGGGATCAACATCGCGGACGAGTACCTCGAAGCGGGCGTCGCGGGTGTCGTCCCCTGGCGCGACACGCACGTGATGCTCGCCGGCGACGTCGTCCGCTGGCTCCAGCTCACGTTCCTCGAGGACTGGCACTACGCGACCGGCTACACGCCGCGCGGCTCCGAGTACTTCCCGTCCCCGACCGGCCGCGGCGACCACCGCGTCCAGATCGTCGCCTCGGGGCCAGACCGGGAGCTCGAGCCGATCCAGAAGATGTACTTCGCAGCCATCACGCTCGCGAGCGAGCGCGTCTGGGTGACGACGCCGTACTTCATCCCCGACGACGCCATCCTGACGGCGCTGACGACCGCTGCGCTCCGCGGCGTCGACGTCCGGGTGCTCGTCCCGAAGAAGAGCGACTCGTACGTCGTCACGGCTGCCGCGCGCTCGTACTACGACGCCCTCCTCGCCTGCGGCGTGCGCGTCTACGAGTACGAGCCGACGATGATCCACGCGAAGACCGTCATCGTGGACGACGTGCTCTCCGCGGTCGGCACCGCGAACATGGACAATCGGAGCTTCCGCCTGAACTTCGAGGTGACGGCGATCCTCTACGGCGAGAAGCACGCCCGCGAGCTCGCCGCACAGTTCAAGGCCGACCTCCGCGCCTCGCGCGAGATCAAGGTGAACGCCCGGAAGCAGGTCCCGCTCCGGTGGCGCTTCGCCGAGGCGGGCGCGCGGGTGCTGTCGCCCTTGCTGTGAGCGGCGACATCGCGATGCGCCGCTCGGCGCGGTATGATGAGGACCATGAACGAACGCGCCCGCGCCCGCTCCCAGTGGCCCGGCAAGGTGCTGCGCCTCGAAGACGAGGACGGCGGCGCCCTCGCGCCCGCGGGAACGTCGCCGGCGGAGCTCGTCGCGTCGGTGTGGAGCCTGACGCTCGACGCGTGGGCGCTGTCGGGCCGCCCGCTGCCGACCTACACGCGCGCCGAGATGCCGGGCCGCGTCGTGAGGGGGCGTGGACCGACCTGAGCTCAACGAGGACTTCCTCGATCTCCTCCGCGCGCTCCTCGACGCGCAGGTCGCGTTCGTCGTCGTCGGGGCCCACGCGCTCGCCGCGCACGGCCTTCCACGTGCGACGGGCGACCTCGACGTCCTGGTCGAGCCCACCGCCGAGAACGCCCGTCGCGTCGTTGCCGCGCTGACCGCCTTCGGAGCGCCGCTCGCCTCGCACGGCGTGTCGGAGCAGGACTTCGCGACGGAGGGCAACGTCTACCAGATCGGTCTGCCGCCTCGGCGCATCGACGTGCTCACGTCGATCAGCGGTGTCTCGTTCGAAGACGCGCGCCGTTCTCGCATCGTCGTCGAGCTCGCCGGTCTTCGCGTCCCGGTCCTCGGCCGTGACGCGCTCGTCGCGAACAAGCGCGCGGCCGGACGTCCGAAGGACCTCCTCGACGCCGACACGCTGGAGAAGGCCGCCGAAAAAGCGTGAGTGTGGGCGAAGTTTTTTCTCCACACCCGGAACCGGCCGCGTGATCGCGCTCTCCACGCCGCTCTCCACAGCCGGATCACAACGCACTCCACAGCTCTCCACAGGCGCTCCCCAGGGGCGGTCTTGCGCGCGCGGCGCGTGACTCGTAGAGCCCTCGCACATGCAGCCGACGAACGTGGATCGAGCCCTGGCGGCCCTCGAGGAGAAGTACTCGGACGACCCCGAGCGCGTGGAGGTCCTCCGCAGGACCCGGCGGTTCAAGGCGAGCTGGCTCGAGCTCGCCGAGGCCCTCGCCGAAGTGAAGCGCGAGAAGCACTGGGAGCGCTGGGGCTACGACTCCTTCGAGTCGTACGCGAAGTCGGAGCTCAAGCTCCGCGGCGACACGGTGGAGAAGCTCGCCGGGTCGTACATGTTCTTGCACAAGCGCGCCCCGGAGATCCTCCAGCGCGACCCGCTCGGCGACTCCCCGATGCCGAGCTACCAGGCCGTCGACTTCCTCCGTCGCGCCGAGGAGCGCGCCGCCGAGGACGACACCGTTCCGAACGACACGATCGTCGACATCCGCAAGAAGGTGCTCGACGACGGCGTTCCCGTCGCGACGGTGGCCCGCTTGTACAAGGACACCCTCTTCCCGGTGCCCGAGGCCGAGAAGAAGGAGAAGGATCGCGCGTCGATCAAGAGCACCGCGACGAAGCTCCGGGATCTCCTGGAGACGACGAACGCGGTGCCGAAGGGACTTGCGAAGACGGTCTCGTCCGCTCTGGACGAGCTGCTCGCAGTCGTCGGGGAGAAGGAGAGCAAGGACGCGAAGGCGGCGTGATCGCTTCGCGCCCACGCGCGCGTCGTGCCGCCGTGCGCAAAGCGTGCGCTCGGCCAGGCACGGCCCCCGCGTCGGCGTGAATCGACCGCATCCGCGTCGCCCGCGCGGGACTGCGCTTCCGGTGGCTGCCCGGAGGCGTGGTCCCGCGCGGGACTCGTGGGGCATGCGCGTTGCGTGGCGGTGGGGACATGAACGCCGCCAAGCCGATGACGCGCGACGTGCTCGTGATCCCGCCGGAGCTCGGCCTCGACGCGGCGCACCGGATCATGAAGCGCCGCCGCATCCGTCACCTTCCCGTGGTGCGCGGAGGCGAGCTGCTCGGGATCCTCTCCGACCGCGACGTGCTCCTCCGTGCGCGGCAGACCGACGACGGGATGCTCGTCGTTCCGACGACGGCGGTCGCGCTCGCGATGACGACGGAGGTCGTGACCTGCGAGCCGACGACGGAGGTGTCGACGCTCGTGCAGGTGATGACGGAGCGCAAGATCGACGCCGTCCCCGTCATCTCGGGATCGGGTCGGCTCGTCGGCCTCGTCACCTCGACCGACCTGCTGCTGCTCCTCCTCGCGAAGGACGAGGCGCAGCCGCTCCCGTTCACGTTCCGCTTGTTCGAGGGCACGGACCAGGAGGTCGCCGAGGCCTGATCACGGCCCGCGTGCTTCGTCCGCGACGAGGACGAGCAGCGCCTTCGTCACTGCGCACTTCCGCGGCGCATCTTCGCCGACGCAGCGCTTCGCCTCGACCTCGAAGCGCGAGCCCGCCGCGGCCGGCAGGCCGAGCGTCTCGAGCGGGATCGTGAGCTCCGCGCTCATGTCGACCTGCCCGACCTCCCAGGTGAGGACCGCGTCCGACGTCGGCATCGCCTGACCGTCGCGCACGGCACGGAGGCCGATTTCCGGCGTCGCGAGCGCGACATGGGACGCGTGGCCCGGCCGCCGGAACGACAAGACGATCTCCTGTGGCGGCACGGGGCCGTCCCCGGTCCGCGCGACGACGAAGGCGTAGAGGCGGCCCCTCCCCCAGAGCAGCGTGATCGCGGTCCGGAAGGCCTCGTCCTCTTCCGCGACGACGACGTCACGGCCTCCCTGCCAGGCCGTCTCGTCGCTCAGCGTGATGCCGTCGACGGCGACGTCGGTGTGGAGCACCTCGACGACGGGGAGCGCCGCCTCGGACTTCGGCGGAACGCTGGGCGCATCGTGGACGGCACGCTCCGCCGCGAGCACCGGGATCGGCACGGTGACCGGCGCGTCGGCCGGACGGCCGCGCGCGCAGGCGGCGACCAGCACGACGAGCGACGCACGGCGCATGCATCTCCTTCTTACGCGATCGGGAGCGCCGGTGCCCCCGGTGCGCGTCGAGGGCATATGCTCTCTGGCAGCATAGGGCGCCGCGGACCTGGGTCCGCGACGGTGCCGACTCGGTGCACGGCGCCCCGGACAACGCGGAAATCGCCTACCGAGCGGCGTGTGGGCCTCCGGCGCAGCCCTTGCGGACCGGACCTGCGTGCTGTCGTCGACCCAGATCCTGGTGCACGGACGTGCGCCGGCCGGACCGCCCGCTCCACATCGCGCGCGCCGTCCTTCGGTCCGGGCGCGGGTGTCGCGCGCCGCGGAACGCTCCGCCCTCACGACGTTCACCCTCGCCGAGGTCGAGGCAGAGGGCTTCGTCGTCGTCGGCGACGACGTGCTCGACGTGTCCCGCTTCGGGCCGAAGCACCCGGGCGGCGCGTTTCTGCATGCGCTCCGCGGAACCGACGCCACGCTCGCGCTCGCGAACGCGCACGGCAAGAGCCCGATCGTCCTTCGCATGCTCGCCTCGCTCCGCGTCGGTCGCTTCGACGCGACGACGCGTGATCCCGTCACGCGCGACGTGCTCGCGCTCGCAGCGCGCTACCGCCGCGAAGGCCTCTTCGACTACCCGGCCTCGCGGCTCGCCTTCGACGTCGCGCGTTGGGTCGTGCTCTTCGGCGCGGGGATCGGCCTCCTCGCGCTTCATCTCGCGATGCCGCTCGCCTTCGCCCTTGTCCTCGCCGGGACGATCGACGTCGTCTGGTGGATCCACGACGCCGGCCACGACGCCGTCTTCGCCGACGAGGCGCGCGCCCGCCGCGTGATAGAGATCCTCGGGATCGTCGTGCTCGGGATGCCCCAGGAGGGCTATCACTACGGCGTCCACCGGAAGCACCACGGCTTCACGAACGTGGTCGACCTCGACGAAGCGCTCGATACGGGTCCCCTCGGCTGGCACGAGCGCGCGGCGGAGAAGCGCCCCGCCCTCTTCCGCCGGTTCCGCTTCGCGCAGTGGTTCCTGCTCGTCGTGCCGCTCGCCGGCCCCGCGCTCCTCTGGCAGGCGGTCGCCTACGCCGGGCGGAAGAAGCAGACCGTGATCGTCGCCGCGGTCGCGGTGCGTTGGCTCGTCGTCCTCCTCGTCGCGCTCCACCAGCACGCCCTCCCGATCGTGCTCGCACCCTGGGTCGCGGGCTCGATCCTCGCGTTCATGGCCGGGCTGAACCACTTCCACCTGCCGATCAGCGACGCGACGCCGAAGAGCTACGCGCGCGCCGTCTTCGAGCGCACGCAGAACGTCCGCGCGGGGCTCTTCTGGCACTGGCTCTCGGGCGGCCTCGATCTCCACGTCGAGCACCACCTCTTCGCGACGATGCCGAGCTTCCGCTACCGCCGCGTCGCGGCCGACGTGCGCGCGCTCGCGGCCCGACACGGCCTGCCGTACCACACGACGACGCGCCTCGGCGCGGTCGCGTCGCTCTCCAAGGCGCTCGTCTCGCCGCTGCCGGAGCCCACGACCGAAGGCGCGCGTGCGATCCGGCGCGCGCTCTCCACGAAGGACGTCGTCGAGGCGGCCGTCGCGGCCTTCGTGCGCGCGCTCGCGATCCTCCTCCCGCTCGTCGTCGCGCTCGGGGTCCACGCGCGTGGGCTCGCGACGTTCGCCGGCGCGTTCGTCGTGTTCGGCCTCCTCGGCCTCGTCGAGCTCGCGCTCCACGTCTCGCCACTCGGTCTCCACGAAGAGGAGGGGCACGAGGATCCGTGGCTCCTCCTGCGAGCGCCGGTCGCGCAGCTCCGCGTCTACGCCGTCCTCCACCTCTTGGCGGTGCCGTACGTCGTCGTCACCGTCGGGGGTGGCGGCCACTCGTTCCTCGAGCTCGTCGGGGCAGGCCTCTCGCTCGCCGCGATGGGCGGCAGCGTCGGCGGTCTCGCGGGTCACGAGCTCTTTCATCGCCGCAGCCTCGTCGATCGCTTCCTCGGCCAGGCCGTGTACGGCACCGCGGGCTACGCGCACTTCGCGGCGGCGCACCTCGCCGGCCACCACGTGCACGCCGGTCGTCACGGCGACTGGAGCACGGCGCGGCGCGGCGAGACGATCTACCGCTTCATCGCGCGTGCCCTCGTCGACGGCTTCCGCGGCGGGCTCCGGCTCGAAGCCGAGCGCCTCCGCCGGCGCGGCGCGCGCGTGGTCTCGCTCGCGAACGGCGTCGTGCGGTCGGTCGTCACGACCCTCTCCGCCCTGACCACGATCGCAGCGGGGCTCGGGCTCACCGCGCTCGTCTTCACCGTCGTCTCCGCGCTCCTGACGATCTCGTTCATGGAGCTGTTCAATTACATCTCGCACTACGCGCTCGAGCGCGATCCCGACCTGAGCCGGCGCACGTCGATGACCGACGTGACGTGGGAGTCCGACAACAAGGTCGTCAACTGGTTCCTCTTCAACGCGGGCCGGCACTGCCACCACCACGAGAAACCCGCGCACGGTCACGAGCGGCTCGCGCTCCGCCACGGCAAGGCGTTCATCCCGCACGGGATCCCGCTGATGGCGCTCTTCGCCTTCGTCCCCCCGCTCTACCTCGGCGCGATGGAGAAGATCCTCGCCGAGCGCGAGCAGGACTGACTCCTCCCCCGGAAGGACATCGTCTCCATGGCCACCGTCACGTCGAATCCCTCGTCCGCGCTCGTCCCCCACCGCACCACGCCCGAACAGCGCATCGTCGGGGAGCGCCTCGCGCGGGCCGGCGTGCGCGTCGGAGGCCCGGCTCCGTGGGACGTCCGGATCCACGACCCGCGCGCGTACCGCGAGCTGCTCCGCGGCAGCCTCGGCTTCGGCGAGTCGTACATGGCCGGCCAGTGGAGCGCAGAGAGGCTCGACGAGCTCTGCTTCCGCATCTTCCGGGCGGAGCTCGAGAAGGATCCCGTGACGCCCGAGGTCGTGATGCGCGGTCTCCTCGCGCGGCTCGTCAATCTGCAGTCGCGCGCGCGTGCCTTCCAGGTCGCCGAAGCGCACTACGACGCGGGCAACGATCTCTTCCGCGCGATGCTCGACGACGAGATGGTCTACACGTGCGGCTACTGGAAGGACGCGACCGACCTCGCGTCCGCGCAGCGCGCGAAGATGGACCTCGTCTGCCGGAAGCTCGGCCTCGAGCCGGGCATGCGCGTCCTCGACATCGGCTGCGGCTTCGGCTCGTTCATGGCCTACGCGGCGGAGAGCTACGGCGTCGAATGCGTCGGCTACTCCGTCTCGAAGGGGCAGATGGAGATCGCGCGCGAGCGCTGCAAGGGACTCCCCGTCGAGCTCGTGCTCGCCGACTACCGCGAGATCCCGAGAGCGGGCGTCACGTTCGATCGCGTCGTCTCGATCGGCATGCTCGAAGCGGTCGGTTACCGGAACTTCGGGACGTACATGCAGGTCGTGGCCGACGCGCTCACGCCCGACGGCGCCGCGCTCGTGCACACGGTGGGCTCGAATGTGTCGACGCGCCGAGGGGACCCGTGGATCGATCGCTACATCTTCCCGAACGGAATGCTTCCGTCGATCGCGCAGCTCGGCGAGGCGATGGAGGGCCGGCTCGTCCTCGAGGACCTCCACAACTTCGGCCCCGACTACGACAAGACGCTCCTCGCCTGGAACGGCCGCTTCCAGGCGGCATGGCCGGAGCTCCGGAAGCGCTACGACGAGCGCTTCAAACGGATGTGGGAGCTCTATCTGCTCGCCTTCGCCGGCGGCTTCCGTGCACGCACCTACCAGCTCTGGCAGCTCGTCCTCACGAAACCCGGCGCGCCGCGTCCGCCTTCGAGGGAGTCGTGAGGGTCGCGGTCGTCGGCGGCGGCATCTCGGGAATCGTCGCCGCGCATCGGGCGTCGGCCGAGCACGAGGTGACGCTCTTCGAGGGCGCCGCGAAGCTCGGCGGCCACGCGAACACCGTCGAAGTCGACGATCCGTCGGGGCCGATCGCGGTCGACACCGCGTTCCTCGTCTACAACGAGCTGCACTATCCACGGTTCGTGCAGCTCGTCCGCGAGCTCGGCGTCGAGGACCAGACGTGCGCGGCGGAGATGTCCGCGTCGTTCGTCGACGACGACGCGGACCTCCGCTACGCGATGCTGTGCGGGCTCGGCGGGCTCCTCTGCCAGCCGAAGAACCTCCTCCGCCCTGCGTTCTACCGGATCTTCCGGGACCTCCTCGCGTTCCGCCGCCGCGCGCACGCCGACGTCGTCGCGCGACGCATTCCGGAGGACGTCTCGCTCGCCGACTACCTCGCGCCCTACTCCGCCGGGTTCCGCGACCACTTCGTCGTCCCGCTCACGGCGGCGATCTGGTCCCTCCCCGACGCGCACGTCCTCCGCTATCCGGCACGCGCGATCCTCGCCTTCTTCGAGAACCACGGGCTCCTCGCCGGGCAGAGCGGCGACGCGTGGCGGACGTTTCGCGGCGGCAGCCGGATCTACGTCGACGCGTTCGCACGACGGTTCCGGGGCACGGTCCACCTCGGCGAGCGCGTCACACGCGTCGAGCGCACGTCGCGCGGCGTGACGCTCCGCACGAGCCGCGGCGAGGCGCGCTTCGACGCCGTCGTCCTCGCGACCCACGCCGACACGAGCCTCTCGCTCCTCGCCGCGCCGACGGCCCGCGAGCGCGCGCTGCTCGGTGCGTTCCGGTATCACCCGACGACGGTGACCCTCCACGAGGACACGTCGCTCCTCCACCCCGACCGCCGACTCCGCGCGAGCTGGAACACGGTCCGTCGCGACGGGGCGCTGCGCATCACCTATCTGCTGACCAAGGTCCAGCCGCTCGCGACGAAGCGCGAGCTGCTCCTCACCCTCGGCGAGGCGCCGATCGACGCCTCGCGCGCGCTCGCCTCGTTCTCCTACGCCCACCCGATCTTCGACGCCGCGGCCGTCGCCGCGCAGGCCGAGCTCGCGACGCTCGACGGAGGGCCGGTCTCGTTCTGCGGGGCGTGGGCCGGTCACGGCTTCCACGAGGACGGCGTCGTCGCGGCCGAGCGTGCCGTCGCGGCGCTCGCGTCGATCCGCACGGCGCGCGCGGCGTGAGCCGAGCGGTGTCGCCGGCGCGAGACGCGCGTGGAGCACGCGGACGCCAGATCCTCCCGCGACGGCCGCCGATCTGCGTGATTCCTCGTGCGGTACCGACCGTGCACGAGACGTCCCCACATGATCGCTCGAACCTGGATCGGCCTCGTGCTCGTGATCGCCGCCGCCGGCTGCGCCGCGCCACAGGGTGAAGACGTGGACACCGATCAGGGCCAGGCCGTCTCGACCGGCGCACGCACCTCGCCGGGGACGTTGCCGGAGGACGCGCCGACCACGCTCGATCCCGAGCTCTTCGGGGAGTGGTCGGTCGTCCGCGGCGAGCCGGCGCTCCCGAGTGGTTACCCCGCGAAGGTGCGCGTCTCGCTCGAGCGTGAAGAGGAAGGGCCGGGCTACCGGATCACGATCGTGCGGGCCGACGCACCGCGCGTCCCGGCCGTCGACCGACCGCCGTTCGTGCGCGCAGGCCTCCCCGAAACGTGCGAGAGCGTCGACATGGGCCGCTCGAGCCTCCGCATCTGTCACCAGACGAAGATCGAGCGGCAACGGCTCGTGCACACGGTGCACACGCGCGAGTGGTTCGGGATCGTGCCGGGCAGCTCGCAGCTCACGACCCAGACCCTCACCCGCGACGGAGACGCGCTCCGCTACACGTTCCGGATCCGGGGCGAGGAGGAGCAGTCGATCGAGCTGCGACGCTGATCAGGGCATCGTCGCTTCGATCACGGTGATCGAGTAGGGCGGGAGCTTGCCGGTGAGCTTCGTCCCCTGCGCGGTGATCGTCCCGGGCACGAAGCCCTGGTCGCCGCCGGTGTAGAGGAACGACTTCACTGCGGCCGGCGTCGCGCAGCCGTCGAGCGCGATGCTCGCGTCGGCAGGCCGGTCCGCGCTGAAGTTGAGCGCGATGACGACCCACTTCTTCCCGGCCTCGTCGCGCGAGGCGAACACGCTCGTGCCGCTCGGCGAGCTGGTCGGAACGACCCGGTCGAGGAAGCGGCCGCCCTGGCCGTCATAGTTGCGGTAAGCACGGAACGCCCAGTAGGCCGGCGTCGGCTTCTTCGGGAACGTCCAGTAGAAGGCGTGGCTCACGCCGAACTGGGCGAAGCGACCGAGCGCCTCGGCGAGCGCGACACCGCCGGCGATGTGCTTCTCGGCGCCGAAGTTGTACTCGCCGATCTGGAAGCCGCGTCCCGGATAGTTCTCCGCGATGAGGTCCTTCATCCGCGGGATCAGGAAGACGGCGTCCTTGATCCACGACTCGTCCTTGTACTCGCGGTCCCAGAGCGAGCGCGTCGTGCGGAAGCGGAGATCGTTCGTCGCGCGGTCGGTGTTGCCGCCGCCGTCGCCACCTTCGGGGTCCGGCCCCTGGACTCCTTCTGCCTGCGGGTAGAGGTGGACGTCGAGGACGTCGAGGATCCGGACGCCGGTCTTCTTCTCGTGCTCGGCGAGCTTCTTCAGGTACCAGGCGAGGATCGGCTGGTCGCCGTGCGCGCGACGATCGGGCTTCATCGTGAAGCCCGCCTTCGCGTCCTTCGCGCTGAAGAAGTAGCCGGGCCAGCCCCACTCGGCAGGGCCGGCGATGATCGCATCGGGATCGGCCTTCCGGACGGCGGTGCCGTACGCGATCGTCCGCTCGAGCAGCTCGTCGTACGTGAGCGGCTCCGGGTGGACGTCGCGGTGGGTCGAGTCCCAGAGCGCCGGCTCGTTGTCGAGGATGTACTCGTAGACGAGCTTCTTCCCGCGCTTCTTGTCCTCTTCCTTGATCTTCGCGACCCACTGCCCGACCTCTTCGGGCGACATCTTCACGCTCGTGCGCGACGGGTCACCGGGCGGGATGAGGGTCTTGCCGTCGGGCTTCTTCCCGTTGCCGCAGTCCTTCCGGTACTGGTCGACCTTCTCCTGCGGCCCCACCACCGAGACGGGGAACGAGCAGCTCGTCGTGTCCTTCGCGACCCAGCCGATGATCGGCACCGTGATCGCGGCGAACCCGCCCTTCTTCTCCGCCTTGCCGAGGAACACCTGGTAGCTGTCGATCTCCTGGTTCTCCCAGAACCAGTCGTTCGCCGAGCTCCACGCCTTGCCGAGCTTCCAGTTGTAGCGGCTCGTCGTGTTGCCGCCCCAACGGTGCGCGCCGGCGTGGAGGCCTTCGTCCTCGTCGGCCCAGCCGACGCCGAAGATCGTCGGGCTCACCGGCTGACCGGGGCTCCCGCACTGCACCTTCATCGGCGTCATCGCCTTGATCTTGCCCGAGGCCGGCACCGGCCCCGCGACCTCGGCGGCGAGCGCCTCGGTGATCACCGCCGCGACCTGCACCGTGCCGCCGTCCGCCGTCACGAGCACGGGGCCGGGAGGCGCTTCCGTCCCGGCCGGCTTGCCGGAGGCGTTCCCGCCGGGCGCGCCGACATCCTTCGAGCAGCGCTCGCAGCCGGCGGAACCGAGGATCGAGACGAGAAGGAGCGCAGCGCGGGTTCGACGCGTTCGGGTCAAGGCATGTCTCCGGAGAAGATGGCCAGATCCGCATACGCGCGCCACGCGGCATCGAGCAAGTCCAACCTGCGCGAACGGGCCACGGCGAGGTCGCGGCGCGCGAGGAGGACGCGCGTGAGCTCGATCTTTCCGGCCTTGTAGCCTTCTCGTGCGGCGGAAACGGCCGTCTCGAGCGCCGGGATCCCGTGCTCGTCGAGCTCGGTGACCGCGCGCGTGACGGTGTCGAGCGCTTCGCGCGCCGCGCGGACGCGGCTCAGGACCATCATCCGGTAGACCGGGATGGTGCGCTGCACGTGCGCGCTGCCGTGCTCGGCGCGCGCGATCTCCTGCTGGTAGCGGCGCGTGATCGGGAAGGTGAGGACGATACCGCCGCCGACGCGCGCTTCGCCCGCCGCGCCTCGGCCGCCGATGAGCTCGAACGAGAGGGGTGGTGTGCGCTCGGTCTTGTACCGCTCGACCGACGCCTCCCAGTAGGCGCGCTCGGCGGCGGCACGCGCGAGGAGCGGCGATCGTTCGACGACGCGCGCGATGTGCGCGTCGTCCCATGCCGCGCGGAGCGGCGGCGGCGCGATCGCGATCCCTTTCGGCAGGGTGTCGGTCCCCGGCGTGCCGGTCGCGAGGGCGAAGCGCACCCGGGCGTTCGTCGTGGCGAGCTCCGCCTCGGCGCGCTGCTGCACCCATCGCGCGACCTCAGCGTCGGCGAGGGCCTTCTCGTAGACGGTCGTGTCCTTCGCCTCGAGGCGCCCGCTGAAGTACTTCGCCTCTTCACGCGCGAGCTGCTCGCCGTTGCTCGCCTCGGCGATCCGCTGCGCGCTCACCACCAATCCGCCGTAGGCGGCGATCGCGTCGCCGGTCGCGAGGTTCTGCGCGTCGACGAGCCCGAGGCGACGCCACTGGACCAGCTTGTCCGCTTCTTCGATTCGCGCGCCGCGCTGGCCGGCGATGTCGACCGGCACGTACGTGTAGCTGAGGGCCTGGAGCTGCTGTCCGCTCTGGAGGCCCTGATCGACCTGGATGTCCGAGTATGGGTTGCCGATCGCGCTCACGCGCGCGCCCGCCATCTGCGAGTTGGCGACTCCGATCTCGCCCTGGGCGTCGATCACCTGGATGGCACGCGTGCGCGCGAGCTGGATCGTGCGCTCCAGCGTGGGCATCTCGGCGTGGGCTCCGCTGGATGCGGAGAGGGCGGCGGTGAAAGCGGCGGCGGCAAGAAGGCTTCGGCGTGACATCCCGGTCCGCACTCTAACCGATCCGACCGCGACTCCGACGGAGAGCGCGCACGGAAAAGATGCAGACTACACTCACGGCCGCCACAGGCCGGAGTTCTTCCCGGAGTCGATGCAAAGCGCAACGCCGCCGTATGCGGCGGGGGACCCCTCTGCCGCACTTTTCCGTTGTCTGGACAGGGCGAACCGTTCCATGGTCCGCGCCATGCTGAGCATCGACCTCACGGGCAAGCGCGCATTCGTCGCCGGCGTCGCCGACGACGGGGGCTTCGGTTTCGCGATCGCGAAGGCTCTCGCCGAGGCCGGGGCGAGCGTCTGCGTCGGCACCTGGCCTCCCGCGCTCGGCATCTTCCAGACCCTGCTCCGCCGCGGGAAGATGGATGCGTCGCTCGCGATGCCGGACGGCTCGACGCTCGAGTTCGAGCAGATCCTGCCCTTCGACGCCGAGTTCGACACCTACGCGGACATGCCAGAGGAGATCCGCGAGAACAAGCGGTACAAGGAGCACGGCGACGTCAGCATCCAGGCGGCGGTCGACAAGCTCGTCGCCTCCTTCGGCCCGCAGCCGATCGACATCGTCGT
Organism: Polyangiaceae bacterium; assembly: GCA_039809485.1. Taxonomy (GTDB): domain Bacteria; phylum Myxococcota_A; class Polyangia; order Polyangiales; family Polyangiaceae; genus Labilithrix. The sequence goes on from JBDHVE010000073.1 coordinate 21,263, forward strand.
GCACTCGCTCGCGAACGGGCCCGAGGTGAAGAACCCGGTGCTCGAGACGAGCCGCCGTGGCTACCTCGGCGCGATCGGCACGAGCGCGTACTCGATGGTCTCGATGGTGCAGCGCTTCGGTCCGATCATGCGCAAGGGCGGCTCGTTCGTGTCGCTCACGTACATGGCGAGCGAGCGCGTGATCCCCGGGTACGGCGGCGGCATGTCGTCGGCGAAGGCGGCCCTCGAGAGCGACACGCGCGTCCTCGCCTTCGAGGCCGGTCGCAAGTGGGGCCATCGCGTGAACTGCATCAGCGCCGGCCCCTACGCCTCGCGCGCGGCGAGCGCGATCGGCTTCATCGGCGAGATGATCGACTACTGCAAGGCGAACTCGCCGCTCCCCGAGGAGCTCGAGGCGCGCGAAGTGGGCAACACCGCCGCCTTCCTCGCGAGCCCGCTCGGCACCGGAATCACGGGCACGGTGGTCTACGTGGACAAGGGGTACCACGCGATGGGAAAGGCGCTCTGACGTAGCGCGTTCGCTGGACCCGATCGCGCTGTCGCTCACCGTGAGCTCCGGGTGCGGGTGCGGGTGCGGGTGCGGGTGCGGGTCGAGAGAGAGAAACAGGAAACAGGAAACAGGAAACAGGAAACTGGCAATGATCGCGCGGCTCGCGGGACCGATTTCCCGCACCCGCACCCGCACCCGATCTCGCTCGGCCGACCCGAACGCGCTCTCCGTCACCGCGACCCCAGCCGCGGCGAACGCGCGAGCCGACCCTTCCCTGTTGCCGGTTTCCTGTCTCCTGTTTCCTGTTTTCTCCGTTCTCTTCTTCCCGTTGGCCTCGACGTCCCAACGGCCCGAGGCGCTTCGGAGACGTGTCGCCCGGACCGCGGCCGCTAGGGTTTCCAGCGCCATGCGCTCTTCCCCGCCCGCGGTCGTCCTCGCTGCTCTCGCGTTCGCGATCGGACTCTCGGTTGCCTGTGGCTCCGAGCCGAGGACGTACGAGGAGACGTCCCCCACCGACCCCGGCGGGCCGGGATCGAGCGGCAGCGGCTTCGGCGGAGACGCCTCCGCTTCGTCCCGCGACCTGACGTGCAGCGGCGATCTCACGAGCGTCGTCGACAAGAACACCGGCGTCGTCCTCTCGACGTGCCCGCCCGACCAGGGCTGTGCCGGCGGGGCGTGCGTGCCCGCGTGCGACGCGGCGAAGGCGAGCCGCGGGAGCATCGGCTGCGACTACGTCGTGGCGACGCCGTCTTTCTATCCGTCGATCACGCCGCCGTGCTTCGCGATCTTCCTCGCCAACAACTGGCAGAAGCCGGTCAAGGTGCAGGTCTCGCGCGGAGGCCAGACCTACGACGTCACCGCGTTCGGCCGGATCGCGACGACGGGTCAGCCCGAAGCGCAGTGGCCCGCCGTTCCGCAGGACGGGATCCCGAAGGGCCAGGTCGCCGTCCTCTTCATGTCGGCCGATCCGCAGTCGATGAACGCGACGCCGCTCACCTGCCCCGTCGCGCCGGCGGTGCCGAGCGGAACCGCCGTCGCGGGAACCGGCCGCGGCCAGGCCTGGCACATCACGACCGACGCGCCCGTCACCGCGTACGACATCCTCCCGTACGGCGGCGCGAGCTCGTACCTGCCGAGCGCGGAGCTGCTCCTGCCGACGACGGCATGGGGCACGAACTACTACGGCATCGTCCCGCCGCGCGGGCTCCAGGGCCCGCAATGGGGTCAGGTCGTCGCGCAGGCTGACGCCACGACGGTGCAGGTCCTCCCGAACGTCGCGCTCCCGGCCGGCGCGAACGTGAGCGCCGCGCCGAAGGGCGCGACGACGACCTTCACGTTGAACGCGGGCGAGTACATCCAGTGGCAGGACACGAACGAGATGAGCGGGACGGTGCTCGCCGCCGACAAGCCGATCGCGTTCGTCGGAGGCAACGGCTACGTCTGCTATCGCTCGCAGACGTCGGGCTCGGGCGGCTGCGATTCGGCGCACCAGCAGGTCGCGCCGGTGAGCGCGCTCGGCTCCGCCTATGTCGGCGCCGCCTACGCCACGCGGCGCGCGGCGGGACAGCCCGAGTCGATTCCCTATCGCCTCGTCGCGGCGGTCGACGGCACGAACCTCACCTACGACCCTCCGATCGCGGGCGCCCCGATCCAGGTGAACGCCGGACAGACGCTCGACTTCCAGGCCGTCGGGCCCTTCGTCGTGAAGAGCCAGGACGACGCGCACCCGTTCCACCTCGGTCAGGTGATGCCAGGCTGCGGCGTCGCCGGCGGGAGCCGCGGCGGCGGATGTCTCGGCGACGACGAGTACGTCAACCTCGTGCCTCCCGCGCAGTTCCTCTCGCGCTACGTGTTCTTCACCGACCCGACCTACAAGACGACGAACCTCGTCTTCGTCCGCGCGAAGGTGTCGGGCGCGTTCCAGGACGTGAGCCTCGACTGCGCCGGCACCGTCACCGGTTGGAAGCCGGTCGATGCCGTCGGCAACTACGAGCAGGCCGACGTCGACCTCGTGCGCGACGGCAAGCCGAACGGCTCCTGCAACAACGGCCCCCACGTCGCCGAGAGCAAGGGTCCGTTCGGCCTCATGGTGTGGGGCCTCGACAGCTACGCCTCGTACGCCTACCCGGCCGGCGGCAACGTCGCGCCAATCAACGCGGTCGTCGTCCCCGCCGTCCCGAAGTGAGTCAGCGGCACGACTTGTCGGGCTGACACGAGCCCGGGTTGCCGTCCGCCATCTTGCACACCGTGCCCTGCGGGCAGTCGGCCGAGTCGGCGCAGTCCGCGCCGTTGTTGCCGTCGTTGTCGAGCCGGTCGGCGCAGTTGGTCTCCTTCTTCTGACCGTTCGCCGCGCACGTGCAGCCGGCGCCGCACGACTTGTTCTCGCAGGCGGGATCGGCGCAGTCGGTCTTGCCGTCGCCGTCGTTGTCGACGCCGTCGTTGCAGATCGTCTCGTCCTTCGTCACGCCGACGCAGAGGCAGCCCGCGCCGCACGACTTGTCGGCGCAGGCCGGGTCCGCGCAGTCGGTCCCGTTCGCGCCGTCGTTGTCGACCCCGTCGGCGCAGTCGGTCTCGACCTTCCCCGCCGTCGGCGCGCAGAGGCAACCCGCGCCGCAGGACTTCCCGTTGCAGCTCGGGTCGGCGCAGTCGACTGCGCCGTCGCCGTCGTTGTCGAGGCCGTCGGCGCAGAGCGTCTCGACACGGATCCCGCCCGTGCACGTGCAGCCCGTGCCGCACGCCTGATCGTTGCACTCGGTGTCGGCGCAGTCCGCCTTCCCGTCGCCGTCGTCGTCGACGCCGTTCGAGCAGCTGGTCTCGGTCCGCTTCTCGCACTTGCCGGCGGTGCAGTGCTCGTCGCTCGCGCACGCCTTGTTGCACGCGCCGCAGTGGAGGGGCGACGTCGCCTTGTCGAACCCGTCATCGATGACGCCGTCGCAGTTGTCGTCGACGTCGTTGCACGCTTCGGCCGGCGCGGGCAGCACCTCGCCGAGGCACACCGTCTGGCCCTTGCTCGTGCAGGTGAGCTCGCCGTCCTTGCACCGGCCCTTGCCGCGCGTCGCGGCAGGTCCCGTGTAACATGCACGCGATGCGGGCAGCTGCCCTTCGCAGGTCTCGGCCGCGGTCGGCGGCGGCGGCGACGCGTCGATCACCGCCGAGGCGGCATCGGCTTCGTCGGCCGGGAAGACGAGCCCGAGGTCGTCGGGGGTCGACGTGCACGCGACCGCGAGCAGAGCGACGACGGTCGAGGAGACGAGGAACGAAGCGAGGCGGACCTGCACTTCGAAAGCGGTATCAGAGCGACCGAACGCTCGGCAATCTCAGTGCGCGTCCGTCGCCTTCGGCACATCCGCGCAGCAGCGGAAGCCCTGCTGGTAGAACGTGTGCCCCTCGTCGTGCTTCTTCGTCGCCGGACGGCAGCGCGTGCGGACCGGCCCCCAGTAGCCGCCCTTGAGGACGCTCGGCCGTTCGCCGGGCACCGACGAGCGCGTCCATTCGTCGACGTTCCCCGTCATGTCGTAGACGCCGGCCGTGCTCCTGCAGAGCGGACGCGCGCCGCTCGGGAGCCCCTGCCAGAGCCGGTCGAGCTCGCGCATCGCGCGGTCGCTCGAGCGCGGGCTCAGCATCTCGGCCTTGAACTCCCGCCAGGGACGGTCGTTCAGACACGCCTCGGCGTCCCGGACGTAGCCGTTCGGGTACGGCGTCGCCTCCTCGCCCTCGCAGGCGAAGGTCCACTCGTCCTCCGTGCAGAGCCGCTTGCCCTCCGCCTTGCAGGCGTCGCCCGCCTCGTACCAGCTCACCATGATGACGGGCCACTCGCCCTTCCGGTTCGGGTACTCGAAGCGGTCGATGCAGACGTCGATTGGCGAGGTGGGGAGGTCCTTCGACAGCGCGAGCCACTTGTCCCGGTCGTACTCGGCGCACCGCTCCGGCCACTTCCGGTCGATCCACTTCGTGCACGCCTGCATCTGCAGCTCGTCGAGCAGGAAGTGCTGCTTCATCTTCCCGTGGACCGAGACCATCCCCGCCGGACAGGTCCCGCGATTGCCCTCGCGCGCATCGGTGACCGCTGGATCCTCGCCGCGAGGACCCACGATCTGCCAGTGCCGCCCGGAGACGAGCTGCCATTCGTGCTCGGTCGACTTCGCGGAGGCCGCCCAGAGCGCCGTGCCCGCGACGACCGCGCTCCCGACGAGCGCGGCTCGCCCGCGTGCCCGGGAACCGACTGCCTTCCCCATGACCGTTCAACGCACAACGTGGGGTTTCGATTCAGGTCTGTCGAGCGGTGAAATTTCTCGCCGGCCTCGTTCGACACGTAGGCATGACCTCGACGGACCTGACCCTCCCCCGCCCCTCCTCGAACGAGCGCGTCGCCGCCGCGATCGCGCACGCGGGGACGTGCGTCGCCTGGTTCCTCGCGCCCCTCGTCGTCTATCTCCTCGAGCGCGACCGCTCCTCGTGGGTCGCGCGCCAGGCGCTCGCCGCCCTCCTCTGGTCGCTGCTCGGCACCGTGGTCAGCGCGGTGACCTGTGGGCTCGCGCTGCCGCTCTTCCTCGTCGTGCACGTCTGGGCGGCGATCGTGGTCCTTCGCGGCGAAGACGCGGAGTACCCGCTGGTGGGCGACCTCGCGCGCTCGCTCACGACGTGAGCACGCGGCCTACGCCCCCCGACGCGTGACGCACGGCCTCGTTGAGCCCACACGCCGCCGCCCTGTACCTTCGAGCCCATGCGTAACCGATGGCTTCTCTCGGTCCTCCTGGGTTCGGCGGTCTCGGCGGCGGCTCCTGACGCCTTCGCCCAAGCCAAGGGATTCGGTGACAAGCACCACCTCATCCTGACGGCGGACCGCCTCGTGCCCGTCTTCTCGGTGGAGCGGACGTCCACGACGTTCCAGCGCGGCAACAACGCGACCCAGACCGACTCCGTCACGCGAACGTCGACCATGCTCCTGTTCTCGTCGCCGCTCGAGCGCCTGACGGTGCACACCGTCCCACGCGTCGGGGTGGACTTCACCGTCATCGACCGGCTCACCGTCGGCGGCTTCGTCGCCTTCGGCCTCGGCCTCGGGGGATCGAACAAGACCGAGGTCGTCACCGGGGCGACGCGCAACGAGGCGTCCTTGGACGCCGGCGACGGGACGCTCTTCGGCATCGGACCGCGGGTCGGCTACATCCTCCCCCTCGCCGACGTCCTCGCCCTATGGCTGCGCGGTGGCTTCTCCTTCTACGCGCAGACGAACCGCGACTACGACTTCGACAACAACAACCGCGTGCGCCGGTCGCTCACGACGACGTCGTTCTCGATCGACCTCGACCCCCAGCTCGCGATCGTCCCGATCGAGCACTTCTACTTCAGCTTCGGGCCGCTCCTGAACATCCCCGTCGCCGGGTCGCGCAAGATCGAGCGGCAGGAGGGCGCCGGGACCACCTCGGTGACGAACGACTTCTCCCAGTTCCACGTCGGAATCAACGCCAGCCTCGGGGGCTGGTTCAACCTCTGAGCGTCACCGCGCCTCACTGTGGCGCAGAGACACGGCGTGCCGATGCCGCGCACCCCGCGCTCGCGCTCGGTACGCCGACCTCCCCCGCGAGGTCCTCGTTCCCTCATCCGTTCCCGCCGTCGTAGACCTGGCACGGCGCGTGCTCACGAGGGCGTGCGACGCGCGCACGAACCGCGAGCGACGCGACGCCGTGCCCGAACGGCGAGGAGGGTTCATGGAGCGCAAGATTCGCGAGGACGAAGCGGCCGCCGTCGCGCCCGTGGCACCGGTCTCGGAGAGACCGTTGTCGGAGCGACCGAGCGCCTCTCGTCTGCTCGCGGAAACCCCGCCTTCTTCGCCCCGCCCTGGCGAGCCTGCACACGAAGCGCTCGCTGCGACGCTGGCGCCGACGATGGCGGAGTGGATGCCGATTGTGGCGCGCCCGTCGTCGGCTTCGGAAGCGCCGCACGGCGAGATCAGCGCGCGCAGTGCGAACGTGCGTGAAGCGGCAGGCGTGCTCACCGGACCGGCGACGAGCGCGATCGTCACGCGGCCCGCGAACACGAACGATGCGCTCTCCGGGGTCGGGCTCGAGGCAGGCGCGCTCGTCGATCGGACCTACCGCGTCGAGCGCGCGCTGGGCGTCGGCGGCATGGGTGTCGTCGCGCTCGCGCACGACGAGCGCCTCGAGCGCAAGGTGGCGATCAAGTTCATCAAGCCCGAGCTCTTCGCGTTCTCGGAGATGCGCACGTTCTTCCACAACGAAGCGCGCGCGATGGCCCGCGTCTCGCACCCGAACGTGCTGCAGGTGTACGCCTTCGGCGAGCACGAGGGTACGCCGTACTTCGTGATGGAATACGTCGAGGGCAAGACGGCCGACCAGTGGCTGCGGTCGCGCCCCCGCGGAGCCGCGCCGGCGATCGACGAAGCGATGCGCATCCTCGAGCAAGCGTGCCGCGGCGTCGAAGCCATCCACGCCTCGGGCACGGTCCACCGCGACCTCAAGCCGTCGAACCTCCTCATCGACGCGAGCTTCCGCGTCTCGGTCGGCGATCTCGGCGTCGCGCGCATCCTCGAGAGCGCGAGCGCCGGCAACTTCATCGTCGGCAGCGCCGCGTACATGGCGCCGGAGGCGGCGCTCGGTGAAGACGAGGATCCGGAGCTCGCCGAGCGCCGCGACGTCTACGCGCTCGGGTGCATCGCCTACGAGCTCTTGACCGGGCGCCCGCCGTTCCTCGGCAACACCGACATGAACATCCTCTCGCAGCACGTGCTGCAGGAGCCGAAGCCGCCGAGCGCCGTGCGCCCCGACCTCGCACCGGGCTACGACGAGGTCGTCCTCCGCGCCCTCGCGAAGGACCCGCACACGCGGTGGCCGACGGTGGCCGCGTTCCGGCGCGCGCTCGCGGCGGAGCACTCCGGCAACCGCGAGCCGTCGCGGATCCTCATCGCCGACGACGATCCGGACTGGCGCACGATCATCCACAGCTCGCTCACGGAGCGGTTCCCGAACGCGGTCATCGACCAGGTCGGCGACGGCGAAGCGGCGCTCGAAGCGTTCGAGCGAAACCCCTATTCGGTCGTGCTCGTCGACCTCGAGATGCCCGAGATGGACGGCGCGAAGCTCACGCTCCTCCTCCGCTCGATCGACGACTCCCAGCGGACGCCGATCATCGTCCTCACCGCCGCCGGCGGCCCGCGCGAGTGGCAGCGGCTCTCGGCGATCGGCGCCGACGCCTTCCTCGTGAAGCCGGTCAACGCCGACGACGTCGAGATGTTGATCCGGCGCACGTTGCGGTCGCGCGCGACGGCGATGGCCCCCGTGAGCGCGTGACGGCGTCATGGAGGCCGAGGCCGACGTCCTCGTCATCGGCGGCGGCCCGGCGGGGCTGAGCTGCGCGCTCCTGCTCGGGAGGTGCCGGCGCAAGGTCGTCGTCTTCGACGACAACAAGCCGCGCAACGCGCGTGCGCGCGGCGTCCACGGATTCCTGACGCGCGAAGGGATGCCCCCGCACGCGCTCCGGTGGGTCGCGCGCGAGCAGCTCGCGCCCTACGACGTGGCGCTCCACGACGAGCACGTCGAGGACGTCCGCGCGTGCGGCGACGGCGGGTTCGAGGTGGTCCTCCGGAACGGGACGCTGATGCGGGGCAAGAAGCTCGTCCTCGCGACGGGGATGAAGGACGACCTCCCGCCGCTCGAGGGCCTCGAGCCGCTGCTCGGCGCTTCGGTCCACACGTGTCCGTATTGCGACGGCTGGGAGCACCGTGACCAGGCCCTCGCGGTCTACGCCCCGAACGGCAACGGGGCCGAGGCCGCGCTCGGCATGACGACATGGAGCTCCGACATCGTCCTCTTCACCGACGGCGGCCCCGAGCCGTGCGAGGACGACATGGCCCAGCTCCGGTGCTTCGCGGTCGGCGTGCGCCCGGAGCGGATCACGCGGCTCGATGCGGACGGGACGAAGCTCCGCGGGATCGTCCTCGCGAACGGCGAGACCGTCGCGCGTGACGTGATGTTCGTCAGCATGGGCCGGCACCAGCGCGCACCGTTCGCGGAGCGCCTCGGCCTCGCGTTCGACTCGAAGCGGAACGTCGTGACGGAGGAGCTCGAGCGCTCCGGGATCCCCGGGCTCTGGGTCATCGGCGACGCGTCACGGGACGTGCAGTTCGCGATCGTCGCGGCCGCCGAAGGCGCGAAGGCGGCGTACGCGATCAACCGGGAGCTCCGGGAGGAAGCGTGCGCAGCCGCGCGCCGTCGAGAGCGCTGACCGCGTTCAGGGCGAATCGGCAGCGGGCGGCGGCGCGAGCTTCGCCGTGATCCGGTCCGCGATCGCCGAAGCCGACGCGTCGAGCGCGTCCGACGTCGCCGTCACGAGGTCCTCGACCGCGCCGCGGCCTCCGACGGGGCGATCCACGGTCAGGGTCTCCTCCGACATGACCTTCTCGTCGTCGTGGAGCACCATCCGGAGCTGGACGCGCGCCGCCGAGCCGCCGCGAAGCTTCAGCTCCTCGAAGGCGAGCACCTCGACGTCGAGCGTCGGCGCGCCCGTCGTGAGCTCGCGGCGGAAGCCGCGCTCCTCGAACAGCTCGCGTTCGAGCTCCTGACGGACGAAGACCTCCGGCCTCTCCGTCCAGCGGCGCTGCTCGTCGAAGGTGACCTCGCCCGCGGCGGTACGGTGGACCATCCGCGTGCGCAGGTGGGTGCCGGAGGTCACGCGGCCGAGCCGGAGCGCCGGCATCTCCTTCGCGGCGGCAGGCGACGCCGACGACAGGCGTGTCTTCTGCGCGTAGGGCGTGAAGTACCGGATGTCGAGGACGTCGCTCTTCGACGCGAGGGCGCACCCCGACGCCAGCACGCAGAGCCCGAACGCCACGACCACTCTCGAGAACGACTTCACGGTGCTGCCTTTCCTTTCGCGCGCCCCTTGAGGAGCATGTCGGGATCCCTCTCGAGCGCATCGGCGAGCGCTCGGATCGAGCTCGCGGCGTCCTTCACTTCACGGAGCGTCTCGTCGAGCTGACGTGTCGTGCCGTGCGCGTCGCGCCCGACCGAGCCGACCGACTCGGTCGCCTTCTGCGCAGAGGCGAGGAGGCCCGCTTCGCCGCCGACCTTGTCGAGGAGCGCGTTCATCTTCCCGACCGCGGACTGCATGTCGTCGAGCGTCTTCGCCGCCTTCTCCGGGACCTGGGCGCGGTCGACGCTCTTCAGCGTCTTGTCGAGCGTGGCGAGGACCTGGTCGGCGTGCGTGATCGTCGCGGCCGCCTTCTCGGTCACGCCTTCGCGCTCGAGCGTCGCGACGAGCCCGTCGACGCGCGTGACGATCGCCACGACGGCGTCGACGAGCTCCGGCAGCCGGTCCATCGCCTTCGTGACCGAGTCCTCGAGGCTCTTCATCATGCTCGGCGCCGCGGGGATGTGCTCCTCCGGGACGGGGAACGGCAGCGGCGGCGGCGGGTTCGACTTCGGATCGAAGAAGTCGATCGACACGTACTTGATCCCGGTGATGCCCTGCGACCCGAGCTGCGCGCGGAGGTCGGCCGGGACGAGGAAGCGATAGTGCTTCTTCGGCCCGCTCCCCTCGCTCGCCTCCGCGAGGCCCATCCGGCGGATGTCCACCACGTCGAGCTCCGACACGACGTCGACGTGCCGGTGGTCGGGCGCGATCTCGATCGCCGACACGAACCCGATCGTGACGCCGCGGAACTTCACCGGTGCGCCGAGCTCGAGGCCCTGGACCGACTCGTTGAAGTACGTGTGGTACGCGACGGTCTCGCGCTTCGCGCGCTGGGCGCCGAACGCGACCACCGTCGCGAGGACGGCCGCGAGCGCGAGGAGGACGAAGACGCCGAGCTTGGTGTGATTGACGGGGGTGGACATCAGCCGTGCCTGGTTCTGCGTTGGAAGAACGCGCTCACGCGCGGGTCGCTCGAGCCGCGGAGCTCGCGCGGATCGCCTTCGGCGACGATCCCCTTCGCCTCCTTGTCGAGCAGGACGCAGCGGTGCGCGATGTCGAAGACGCTCTCGAGCTCGTGGGTGACGACGACGACGCTGAGGCCGAGCGTCTTGTTCAAGGTGACGAGGAGCTCGTCGAGCTCCGCCGAGGTGACGGGATCGAGGCCGGCGGAGGGCTCGTCGAGGAAGATGAGGTCGGGGTCGAGCGCGAGGGCGCGGGCGATCGCGGCGCGTTTCTTCATGCCGCCGGAGAGCTCGGACGGGAGCTTGTCGATCGCGTCCTCCATCCCGACGAGCCGGAGCTTCGCGCGCGCGATGGCGCGGATCGCGTCGGGCGGGAGCGAGGTCCACTCCTGGAGCGCGAGGCCGACGTTCTCGCCCACGGTCATCGAGCCGAAGAGCGCGCCGCCCTGGAACATGACGCCGAACGGCGGGAGCCCGGCGTCGAGGTCGGGCGCGCCCTTCCCGGCGACGTCGATCTCTCCGGCGAGCGGCCGCTCGAGACCGACGAGGAAGCGGAGGAGCGTCGACTTGCCCGCGCCGCTCCCGCCGAGGACCGCGAACACCTCGCCCTTCCCGACCTGGAACGAGAGGTCCTCGAGGAGGACCGTGTCCCCCCACCCGACGCTCAAGTGCTTCACGTCGACGATCGGTTCCACCTCACACCCCCAGCGTCCGGAAGAGGACGGTGAAGAACGTGTCGATCAGGACGAGCACGAAGAGGGTCGTCACGACCGTCGTCGTCGTGCGCTTGCCGACGCCCTCGGCGCCGCCGCTCGCCGCAAACCCCTGCTGCGAGGCGACGAGCGCGATCGCGAGCGCGAACGCGATGCTCTTGATCAGCCCGGTCCCGACGTCGAACGGGACGACGGACTTCTTGATCTCGCTCAGGTAGCCGGTCGTCGTCAGGCCGAGCGTCGTGATTCCGACCGCGAGCCCACCGAGGATGCCGATCACGTCGGCGAGGAGGGTGAGGATCGGCACCACGATCAAGAGCGCGAGCGTTCGCGGGATGACGAGCCAAGCGACCGGCGAGAGGCCGAGGGTGCGGAGCGCGTCGACCTCCTCCGCCACCTTCATCGAGCCGATCTCTGCCGCGATCGCGGCGCCGGAACGACCGCAGACGATGATCGCGGTCATCAGCGGCGCGAGCTCGCGCGTGTGCGCGATGCCGACGAGGTCCGCGACGTAGAGGTTCGCGCCGAACATCGTCAGCTGGCGCGCAGCCTGGAACGCCATCACGAAGCCGACGAGGAAGTTGATGAGCAGGACGATCGGGACCGCGTCGGCGCCCATCCGCTCGACGAGCGGCGTCACTTCACGCCAGTGCCCGGCCGCAGGACGCTTCGCCACCGTCATCGCCGACACGGCGAGGTCGCCGACGAACGTGACGATGTTCTTCGCGCCTGCCCCGAGCTCGACCGTGCGGCGGCCGATCTGGGCGACCATGCCCTCCGGCTTCTTGCGGCGCGCGCGCCGCCGGAAACGGCGCGCCCGCGCCGGCGGCGGCTCGCCGTGCTCCTCTCCCTCGTAGAGCGCGACGAGCGGGGCGAGCGTCTCGCTCACGCCGCGGAGGTCGGCGCGGAGCCCACGCGCCGCGAGCTCGTTCCGGACCTCGACGAGGAGGGCGAGCGCGCCGGCATCGGCGCTCTCGACGCCTTCGAGATCGATGACGAGCGCCGGTGGCTTCGCACGACGCACCGCCGTGCGGAGCACGCGCCAGAGCGCCCCGGCGTCCGCGAGCTCGAGCTTGCCGCCGATGCGGACCCCGGACGGCCCGAAATCGACCCGGAACGCGGGGCCGCGTGCGCGTCTCGGGGATTCGAGCGTTCCGGGATTCGCGGCCATCGAACGATGGCTGAAGCATTTAGTGTTCCGCAGCTCGTCAGCTCACACCGCGCCGCGCGCCGTTCGACAGTCCGCCCGTGCGGATCTCGCGTTCGTAGAGGCGGAACGCGGCGACGAAGACGCTCATCACGATCGGCGCGACGAGCAAACCCGCGAGGCCGAAGACCTCGATCCCGCCGAGGAGCGCGATCAGCGTGAAGAGCGGATGGCCGTGCCCGCGGGAGCCGACGATCTTCGGTCGGATCCAGTAATCGGCGAGCGACGTGATGGCGACGATGCCCCATGCGACGAGAAGGATCGCCTTCACGGGATGGCCCTCGACGAGGAGGTATCCCGAGAGCGGCACCCACACGATCGCGGTCCCGATGATCGGGAGGAACGAGCCGAGGGCGGTCGCCAGCGCCCACATGACGGGCTGCGGGACGCCGAGCATCGTGTATCCGAGGCCGGCGATGAGGCCTTGCACCACGGCCGTGGCGATCGTGCCGATGAATGCCGTGCGACCGACCTCGCGCGCTTCGACGAGCAGAGCGCGGGTGTGGCGCGGGTCGAGCGGCGCCACGCGCTCGATCCGACGCGCGAGCGACGGCCCTTCGAGCAGCACGTAGTACATCGTCATCAGCGCCACGACGAGACCGAGGACCGCGAAGCTCGCCGTCCGGACGACGAGGGCGCCGATGCTCGCCGCGTACGCGGCTGCCGCCTCGAGCTCGCCCTGGATCCAGCGATAGAGCCGTTCCGTGTCGATCCCGAGCTCCGCGATCGCGCGCGCTCCGCGCTCGCCGAGGAGACCGGCAAGGGACCCCGTCCGCTCGCCGTCGAGGTGCGTCACGACCCTCATGAGCTCGCTCGTGAACGTGAGCGCGACGAGGACGCCGATCACGGTCGCGACGAGCCCGCTCGCGAGCGTCACGATCGCGGCGGCCCAGCTCGCGCGGCGGACGCCGAGCCGCTGCGCGAGGGCGAGATACGGCCGCTGCATCGAGATCGCGAGGACGCCGCCGACGAGGACCGCGACCCAGAGTGGCGCAGCCACCCACACCGCCGCCACGAACGAGATCACGACGACCGCGATGAGGGCCCGCCGGCGGGTCCGGGGGGCGTACGGGGCGCCGTCGGGGAGGGTCGGCGTCGCCGAAGACAGCAGCCTGAGTCGTTCCTCCTCGCTCTCCTCGAAGCTCTCGGGAGCCCGGGACGGCGGAACGCGCTCTTCTTCGGGGTCGACCCTCGCCACGCCGAAGGCTCGAGCACGTTACGTACCGCACACGCGCGTAGGAGGAAGAGGATGTGGCCCGCGGCGGTCTGTCCGTACTGACCCTGTTGGTAACCGCGATTGAGTCTGTACCCAGGTACAGAGTTAGACTCCATCGAGTATGCGTCGAATGACCATCGGCGAGCTTGCTCGTCGCGCGGGCGTGGGGGTGGAGACGGTGCGCTATTACCAGCGCCGAGGCCTCTTCCCTGAACCGCCGCGGCAACCGCGGGGCGTCCGGGAGTACTCCCCCGAAGCGCTCGAGCTGTTGCGCTTCATCCGGAAGGCGCGCGGTCTCGGCTTCACGATCCGTGAGGTCGAGCGGCTCGTCGCCCTGCGACGAGGCCGTCGCGATCCGCAGGAGCTCGTGAGCCTGCTCAACTCGAAGGCGGAGGACCTCGAGAAGCAGATCCGCGAGCTGCAGGGCGCGGTGACGATGCTCCACGAGCTCGCCGCGAAGGCAGCCGACGGAGGCATCGCGCCCGATCGTTGGGGCGCGCTCGAAGGCGAGTGAAGCGTCGCGGACGGCGAAGCGTGGACCACACGCTTGCCGTCTGTGACAACCTCGACGACCAGCGCGAAGCGCTCCGAGACGATCTCCGCCGCGACCGTTCTCGTGTTTCTAGAAGGTTGCAGCACGCATCGACCTCCGTGTTTCCGTGAGCGGAACGGAACAACGATTGCACGTCGTTCCGGTCGCGAAATGCCAGGGGCGAACCGGACTCGGCGCGGGGCGGCGAACAAGCAACTCGACACGCTCGGCAGCCTTCGCCGGCTGCTCCGCGCGCCGGTCGATCCCGAGCGCATGCTCCGTTCCGTCGCGACCCTGCTCGCCGTCGAGATCGGGCAGTTCTGCGTGGTCGACGTCGTCGACCGTCGCGGCGTGATGCGCCGGCTCGAGATCCAGCACGCGGACGCCAGCCGTCACGCGCGCCTCCGCGTGGCCTGCCACGATGCGACCTTCCCGGCGGGCGGTCGGGTCGCCCGCCTTCTCGAGCGCGGCGGCTCCGAGCTCACCGCGCGCGTCACCGAGTCGACGCGGACGCAGAAGCTCGCGGACCTCGCCGTGCTCCGCGACGAGCACGTGAAGTCGTACATGGCGGCGACCGTCGGCGTGAACGGCGCCCCCATGGCCGTGCTCACGCTCGTCGCGACCCATGGGACGCGACGCTACGACGACGACGAGCGCGCGTTCCTCGATCAGATCGCCGACTGGACCGGGCTCGGCGTCGAGAACGCGCTCCGTCGCGAAGCGCAGCCGAGGACGTCCGTCGCGCCGCCTCCGCCCGGAGCGACGGACGACGAGCCGCCGGCGTCGCGCCACCGCGTCCCGCGACGCGCGTGACGTGATCAGCCGGACGGAGTGAGCAGGCGCCGGAGCTGGCCCTTCAGCGGCTCCGCGCTGCGCTCGGCGCGTTCCGCGACGACGCTGCGATGCGTGACGCCGCCGAGGGACAGGAGCGAACGCGCCGCCGCGAGCAGCACCGCATCCTCGCGCGGGGGCGAGGCGACCGGCGCCGGCGCGCCCGGTTTCGCGGCGGAGGCGGAGACGAGCTGCGAGAGGACCGAGAGCGCGGGCTGGCGCGCGCTCGCCGTCACGTGCCCGAGCGCGACCGCGGCGGCGGCGCGGAGCTCGTCGCTCGCCGGAATTCGCTTCGCGAGGATCGCGTGGAGGCGCGGGACGAGGTGCTCGTCGATGCAGTCGAGCTGCTTCAGCCCCGCGATCGCCGCGATCCGGACGACGTCGTCCTTGCTCTGGACCATGCCGACGAGGAGCGGCTTCGCGCGCTCGCCCCACAGCTTCACGATCGACGCCGTCGCCGCGCGGCACACACCCGCGACGTTGACGCGGAGGTACTTCACGACGACGTGACCGGCGGATTCGTCACCGACCACAGGGACGCAGAGGAGGAGGTCCTCCGCGAGCTCGAGCGCGCGCGCGTTCTGGTCGCTCGTCAGGATCTTCTCGAGCGCGGCGCGGACGACCGGCCACGCCTTCGGCCCGAAGTCCTTCGTCGTCGCGACGAACGGCGCCCGGATCTGCGGATCGGCCGCGAGCTTCACGCGCGCACCGTAGAGCCCGTAGGCGCCGGCGACGCCCGCGTTGACGAGGAGCCTACGGCCGTGGTCGCGTACGTCCTCCGCCCCGGCGAGCACCTGTTCGCCGACGCTCGCGAGCACCTGCGGGTCGGAGAAGACGCGGACGGCGCGCTCCGCGTAGGCGGCACGCGACGCCTTGCCGTGGGTGCCCTCGGTGGCGATCCCGTGGAGGATGCTCGAGAGCTGCCAGAGCGTCTTGACGTCGCCGTGCTGCGCGAGCGCGCGCACGAGCGGCTCGACGCGCGCCGCGAGGGCCGTGAACTGCGCCGGGTCGCGCGTGCGCGTGAGCTGCTGGACGAGGACGGACGCGTTCTGGGTCGTCATCTCGCCCGCGAGGTCGGCATTCACCGGCGCGAACGCGGCCGCCGGCGTCGCCATCGTGCTCATCGACGCACCGGTGAACGAGCCGCCGCGCTCGAGCCACGCGGGCGCGGGCTTCGCGGCCGTTTCGCGGCGCGGCGGGAGCGGCGGCGGGCTCGGCGGCGCAGGCTCGATCGCGACGCTCGACGGCGGCGGCGACGCATCCTGGAGGATCGGCGAGAGCAGCTCGCGGAGCTCGACGCGGAGGTCACGCATCGAGGGGTGTCGATCCTCCGCCTCCTTCGCGAGCGCCTTCAGGATGATGCGCTCGAGGAGCGGGTCGATGTCGGCTTGGATCTTCGACGGCGGCAGCGGCGGCGTGAACTGCTGCTTGTTGAGGACGCTCTGCGGCCGCTCGGCCTGGAACGGCACCTGTCCCGTCGCGAGCTCGTAGAGCACGATGCCGACCGCGTAGACGTCGCTCCGCGCGTCGAGCTCGTCGCCGCGGCACTGCTCGGGCGACATGTACTCCGGCGTGCCCGCGATGACGTTGGGCGCGCCGGACACGCCGCGGTGCTGCGCGATCCCGAAGTCGCAGACCTTCACGATCTGCATCGGCCGGCCGTCGTCGTCGTGCCCCGGCACGAGCACGAGGTTCTCGGGCTTGATGTCCCGGTGGACGACGCCACGCGCATGGGCGTGCGAGAGGCCGGCGCAGACCTGCATCGCGATCTGCGCGATGCGCTCGGTCCCGAGCCGGCGCTCGCGCTCGAGCACCGACCGGAGCTCCTCGCCGGCGAGGAACTCCATCGCGAAGTAGAGGAGCCCGTCGGGCTCCTGGCCGAAGTCGATCACGCGCGTGATGTTCTGGTGATCGAGGCGGCTCGCCGCGAGCGCCTCGGCGTAGAAGCGACGGCAGAAGTCGAGGTCGCGCTGGAACGACTCGTGGAGGACCTTCACCGCGACCGGGATCCGGAGCTCGCGGTGCATCGCCTTGTAGACGGCGCCGACGCCGCCGCGACCGATCAGCGACTCGATCGTCAGCTTGCCGCCGCCGAGTGCACGGCCGATGTGCGCGTCCACCTCGGCGGCGGGATCCTTCGGCAGCGGGCCGACGTTCGACAGGTCGGCGGTATGGCTCGCCGAGAGCTGCTGCGTCCCGCGATGTGCGCGACCGCGGACGATGCCGTCCGGGTTCGACTTGCGGTCGCCGTCCGACGGCGCCGCGTTCGGCATCGGGCGGATCCGGAGCGGGAAGCCGAGGTCCGTCGGCGGGCCGAGCGGCTCCGCGAGGAAGAAGAACGGCCCTTCGTGGCGCGGGACGTAGACCTCGAGGACGTGCAGGGACGTGTCGACCGGCGCGTCCTCGAGCGGGACGTAGACGCTGCCGGCGACCCACGCGGCGGCCTCGAGCACCTGGCGGGACTCGTCATCGGCGAGATCGGCGACGATGACGGGACGGACCTCGTCGGGAGGCAAGGAAGCCATCAGATCGTCGCGTCAGGTTCCCATCGCACGACCGAAGGGTCAACGCTCGCCACGGGCTGCGAGCGCGGGCGGAGGCCCTTTTTCGTGGGAGACGGGCGTACCTCGGGACGCTCCGGCACGCTGCTCGTTACGTGTCGAAACGTTCGCACCTGATGACGCGCGTTACGTCGGTACCACGTCCCGTACGTGGTACCGCGTCAACGCGCTGCGATCGCGACCCGCGCCCCGGACAGGTTCGGAACTGTCTCCGCAGCGCTCCACGCGCCTCCGCGCAGACGAACGACCTTCACCGCGCCGCCAGTCGCGACGGCCGCGACGGCCTCGTCTCCACACACGCCCTTCGCGACCGCCGGTGCGCTGTCGACGGTCGCGCCGCCGAGCAGCGGCGCCGGAGCGGCCCACGTGAACGCGTCGGCGGCGAAGGTGCCGACCATCGCGTAAGCGCGACCGTCACCGCCGCGGTACGTGACGACGACCTGCGACGGCGAGATCCGCGCGGCGCGGAACGCTTCGGGCGTGAACGCGAGCGCACCCGTGTTCTTCACGCCCGACCACGTCTTCGTCCCCGACGCGCGCACCGCGTGACGGAGGACGTGGTCCTGCGAGTCGTCGGCGAAGAGGACGAGGAGATCGCTCGTGCCGTCCCACGCGACGAGCACGGGCGGCACCGGCTTGTACACGCCGGCACCGGCGACCGGCGAGGCCGACGCCCATGCGCCCGCCGCGCGCGACTGCACGTAGAGGCCGCCGTCCTGCCCGTCGAACGCGACGACGACGTCACCGCCGGCTTCCGCGACCGAGCCGGGCGAAGGACCGAACGATTTCACGCCGGCGGTCGGCTGGAGCGCTTCGTTCGCCCCCGACCACGTGCCCTGCGCGTACGCGCCGTACGCGTGCTCGAAGCTCGGCGTGAGGAGCGAGAGGTGGACCGTCGCGCCGGAAGCGTGGAGCGAAGGGGACCCGATCGTCGTCGCGGCGCCGATCGCGGACGACGACCACGACGTCGCGAACGTCACCCCCGCGAGGACGTCGTTCGTACTGCGGACCGCTCCGACGAACCCGGTGGTCGTCGCGACGAGCGCGGGCAAGCTCTTCGACGCCCCCTGGACGGTGGACGTCACCCACGCGCCGCCCTTGTCCTGGACGGCGCCGGCGAGCGCGGCGTCGGAGCCGGCGAGCACGGCGAGCGTGCCGCTCGTGCACGTGGTCGACGCGTCGCTCGTCGCGGCGTCGCTGCCCGCATCGGGGGTGGGGGCACCGTCCGCGACGCTCCCGCCGTCCTCGAGGCCGAGGCCGCCGTCGCGCCGCTCCGGCAGGGGGCCGAACGTCTCGCCGTAGGCGGACGGTCCGTTGTCGGTCGCGCAGGCGCCGAGCGCCGCGACACATGCGCCGAGCGAGGCGACGAGCCCGACGACCGCACGGAGCGTGTCCGCTCGTCGGAGCGAGAGCTCGAGGGTGGAGTGCTCGGATCGCTGCCTCATCTTGCCTCGCGTAGTACGCCAGCATGACCGCGGAATCTTCCCAGGCAAGCGCCCACGAGCCCGCACGCCCCGGAAACCCTCGGCTTCCGGGCTCCCCGCGCCCGTGGCGGCTTGGCGCCGAACGTGGCGTTCGGCCGCAAGGGCGGGAGCCGGCTCCACGTGGTTTCGTGCTCGGGCTCGTTCCTGTCCGGCAGATCGCGAGGGAGGTCATTCCACCTCACCAGGGCACGTCACCTGCACAAGAGTACGGCGTGGCGAACGCTCCCTTGAATCATCGACCCGTGGTGCTCGTCGTGGAAGACGAGCCGGAGGCAGCCGAGCTGCTGTCGACGATGCTGCGCGACGCGGGCTGCGACCCGATCGTCGTGCGCGATGGCGCGAGCGCGCTCGATGCGGCGCGCGAGCTCCCTGCTCCCGATCTCGTCCTTCTCGACCTCGAGCTCCCCGTGATGAACGGCCGCGAGCTGATCGAGACGATGCGAAGCGATCCGAGCCTCTCCGGAATCCCGATCGTCGTCGTCTCGGGCGCGCCCGACGCAGGCACCGTCCACGCGACGGACAACGTTCGCAAGTCCCGCCTCCACGAGGGGCTCCGGCGCGTGCTCGAGCGGTTCAGCCCGCGCCCCGCGCCGATGCCCGCCTGAGCGAGCTCACTTCAGCGTATAGAGGTAGGCGGTCATGTTGCGGGCCTCGGCATCCCCGAGGCCCACGTCCGGCATCGCGTTGCCCGGCTTGACTGCCTGCGGATGCGCGATCCACTTCTGCAGGTTCTCCGGCGTGTTCGGGAGCGTCCCGGCGATGTAGGAGCGGCGTGCGAGCTTGTCGAGCGGCGGACCGACGAGCGCGGTCGCGCCGGGGACGCCCGGAATCGTGTGGCACGTCCCGCAGCCGTGCTCGCGCAGCTGGTCCTTTCCCGCACGCGGATCGCCGCCCGTCATCTGGGCGGCCTTCTTCTGCGCGTCCTCGCAGCCGACGAGGCCGAGACCGATCGACGCGAGGACCACGACGAGAGACACCTTCTTCACGACGACGACCTCCTTCGCTCCGCTCGACCGACACGCGCGCCCGCTTCGCCGAGCCATGCCCCGAACAGCGCGACCGCGGCGAGCGTCAGCGCGGTTCCGGCCGGGATCCACATCACGAGCCCCGCGAGCACCTGGTCGTCGTGCGCGTCGACCTCGAACGGCGCTCCGCGCGCGACGTACGTCGGATAGGCGACGCCTTCGGCGACGGTGAAGAGCAGGCCGAGGATGCTCGTGTGCATCGCGGTCGCGAAGACGAACACGACGGCGAGCCCGTAGCCGACGCGCCCGTAACGCCCGCGGATCAACGCCCACCAGAAGAGCGCCGCCGACCCGTAGAAGGTCGCGTGCTGCACGGCGTGCACGGCTTCGCTCGCGAGCGCCCCTTCGAACCACGAAGGCAGGTGCCAGAGCCACACGACGAGGGCGTGCACGACGAGGGCGACGACCGGCGCGCTGACAGCGCGGAAGCTCGTCGTCACCGGACGGCGATTCATCCACGCGCCCGCACGGCGGCGGAGGTCCTCCGGCAAGGCCCAGAGCGCAGCGACCCACGGTCGGCCGAGCACCGCCAGCGGCGGCGCGACGATCATGACGAGCTCGTGCTGCGTCATGTGCGCGGAGAAGAGGATGTCGCTCAGCCGGTCGACCGGCGAAACGAGCGCGACGAGGAGCGTGAGCTGACCGAGCGCGAACGAAACGGCCTCCCAGAGCCGGATCCCGTGCCCCCTCCCCTCGCGCTTCCACAGGCGCGCGGTGCCAAGCCCGTAGACCGCCGACGGAAGCGCCACGACCGAGAGCGCGACCGGGTCGAGCGTCCAGAAACCGAGGGCTTCGCGCGCGTCGATGCACATGCTCAGTCCGTCGGGTGCAGGATCGTGGCCGGAAACGCCATCCCGACGATGACGAGCAGGAAGAAGACGTTGAGCACGACGCCGAGGAGCGCGAGGAAGCGATCGACCTCGACCACCTCGGACTTGCGCCGCAAGACGCGAAACGCGAGGAAGATGCCGACCGACGCGATGACGCCGCTCACGATCGCCGAGACCGCGATCGGCATGTTCCCGCCGTGGGCCTGCGACGGATAGACGAGGACGTACGACGCGAGCTGGTCGAGCAACGCGGCGGCGGCACCGACGAAGAGGGCGAGGACCGCTTGCGAACGAGCTCTCATCGGACGACTCCGTCGAGGTAGAAGAGCCCGGCGAACGGGAGCCAGAGGCCGACGAGCGCGAGCCAGAGATACGCGTTCGCCTCGAGGTCCTCGAAGTGCTTGTCCTCGAGCGGCCCCTTGAAGAGGAGGACCGAGAAGAGGACGTTCTCGAAGAGGCCCGCCGCGCCGTCGAGCGAGTGGAGCCCCATCGTCGTCCAGACGACGGACGCGTACGCGTTCGCGTCGTACGGGTACGGCAGCGCGACGAGCTCCCAGACGCGGATGCCGGCGGCGACGAAGCCGAGCAGCGTCGCGACGACGAGCCACGTCCGCGCGGGGCGCATCGTCTCCGCGATCGCCGCGTTCCGGCACTTCCAGATCGCCGCGCCGCTCGCGACGAGCGCGAGCACTTCGCAGGCACCGGGCAGGATCCGCATCTGCCCCTCCGGCGGCCACCAGAGGAAGTTCCCGCGGACGTACAGATACGACATCAGCATCAGCGCGAACGCGGTGCCCTCGATCAGCGTGACGAGGACGAACGCCCAGAACAGCGTCGAGCGCCTTCCGAAGGCGTGGGTCTTCAGCTCCGAGACGTCGATCGTCGGGCCGGCGCTCGCGTCGAACGTCATGGGTGCGGTCGTCATGGCTGCTTCTCCTCGGACAGGAGCTCTTCGGGGGTGTGCCCCTTCGGCCAGAACCATCCGGCCATCGCCGCCGCGACGACGGCGGCGCCGATCGGCAGCCCCCAGGGCGTGAAGATGCACGCGATGATGGTCGCGCCCGTCGCGAGCGCGGCGAGAAGCGGCGAGAACGCGGGACCGAGCATCTTCACCTTGTGGTCGGGCTCGGCGTCGACGACCCGGACGGCGAGCTGCTCGTCCTCCTTCAGGCCGACGACCTGCCCGATCCGGCCGATCCAGAGCGGATAGCGGCTCTCGACGATCGGCACCGGCCGCAGCTTTGCGGGTGGAGGCGGCGACGGGAGCGCCCACTCGAGCGACTCGGCCCCCCACGGGTTTGCGCCGGCGACCTCACCGTCCCGGAGGCTCTTCAGGACGTTCACGACGAGCACCAGGACGGCGAGGCCGAGCACGAACGCGCCGACAGTGGAGACGAGGTTCCAGGTCCCCCACCCGCTCTCGGGCACGTACGTGTAGATGCGCCGGGGCATCCCTTGCATGCCGAGCCAGTGCTGCGGGAAGAACGTCGCGTGGAAGCCGACGAACGCGAGCGCGGCGGAGAGCTTCCCGAGGCGGTCGTCGAGCAACCGGCCGGTGATCTTCGGGTACCAGTGCACGATCGCGCCGAGGAGCGGGAAGACCGCGCCGCCGATGAGGACGTAGTGGAGGTGCGAGACGACGAAGAACGTGTCGTGGAGCTGCACGTTGATCGGCACCGAGGCGAGCATCACGCCGGTGAGGCCGCCGACGAGGAAGGTGCTGAAGAACGAGAGGAGGAACCAGAGCTGGGCGTCGTTCCGCGGGCGGCTTCCCCAGAGCG
>JBDHVE010000074.1:0-43416 GCA_039809485.1 Polyangiaceae bacterium
CCCCGCCAGCCCGATTGGCTACCTCGACCTGCCTATCCAGACCCTCAAGGTCGGCTCGCTGGGCACTCACAATGCCCTGGGGCTGGCCCGGGCCAAGGGGGCGGGGCTGCTCTTCGCCTCGACCTCCGAGGTCTATGGCGACCCCGAGGTCAACCCCCAGGTCGAGACCTACCACGGAAACGTCTCGACCACCGGGCTGCGCAGTTGCTACGACGAAGCGAAGCGGTTCGGCGAGGCGATGGTCATGTCGTACCATCGCCAGCACGGCATCGCGACCCGGATCGCCCGGATCTTCAACACTTACGGGCCCCGGATGCGCCTGCGCGATGGCCGGGTCGTGCCGAACTTCATTTGCCAGGCGCTGGAGGGCCAGGACCTGACGATCTATGGGGATGGCCACCAGACCCGCTCGTTCTGCTATGTCGACGACACCGTCGAGGGGCTCTGGCGGCTGGCCCTCTCGGACGAGGTCATGCCGGTCAACATCGGCAACCCCGAGGAGCGCTCGATCCGGCAATTCGCCGAAGAGATCCTCGAGCTGACCGGGGGCCACTCGAAAATCAGCTACCAGCCGTTGCCGACCGACAACGATCCCCAGGTCCGGCGGCCCGACATCACCCGGGCTCAAACCATCCTGGGCTGGTCGCCTCAGGTCCCGTTCCGGGACGGAATGAGCCGGACGATCGAGGACATGCGCGTGCGTCTTCGCGCAGGTGCCGACAAGTGCATCATCAACACGCAGGCCGTGTTGACGCCGCATCTCGTCTCGAAGGCGGCGGATCAGTTCGGTGCACAGTGTGTCGTCGTGAGCATCGATGCCAAGCGGCGCACCGACGGCACCTGGGAGGTCTGGACGGAGGGTGGTCGTCGAGCGACGGGCCTCGACGTCGTGAGCTGGGCGCGCGAGGTCGAGAAGCTCGGTGCGGGCGAGATCTTCCTCAACTCGATCGACGAGGACGGCGCCGGCCGCGGGTACGATCTCGAACTGATCCGGGCGGTCACGTCGGCCGTGAAGATCCCCGTCATCGCGTGCGGAGGCGTCGGCAAGTACGAGCACCTCGCGCCGGCGATCACGGATGGCGGTGCCGCCGCCGCCAGTGCCGCGAACATCTTCCACTTCTTCGAGCTGTCGTATCCTTCTGCGAAGAAGGCGATGGCCGACGCCGGCGTGAACGTGCGAGCGCCGACGTTCGGCAACCGCTGGCAGACGCGTGAGCCGAAGTACGACTACACCGAGCGCGACGCGCGCATCTCCCGCCGGATCGAGGCTTCACGCACGCCACTGCCCGCCGACAAGCCGGCGACGAGCAAGCCACGCTGGTGCAAGCGCTGCGTCTATCCAGCCATCAACGCCGCCCCGATGGAGTTCGACGAGAGCGGCGTCTGCATGGGGTGCCGCGTCTCGGACTCGAAGCACGACATCACCGCGGCGGAGTGGAACCGTCGTAAGGAGATGCTCCGCGACACACTCGAGCGGTATCGGTGCCGAGACGGCAGCCGCTACGACTGCGTCGTCGCGGTGAGCGGTGGGAAGGACAGCTACTTCCAGACCCACATCATCAAGAACGAGTTCGGCCTCAACCCCTTGCTCATCACGTACAACGGGAACAACTATCTCGATGCCGGCTGGCAGAACCTCCATCGGATGAAGGAGGTGTTCGGTCTCGATCACATCCTCTACTCACCGAGTGTCGGGCTCCTCAAGAAGCTCAACCGCCAGGCGTTCGTGATCATGGGGGACATGAACTGGCACGCGCACCTCGGCATCATGACGGTGCCGATGCAGCTCGCCGTGAAGTTCCACGTGCCGATCGTGATCTATGGCGAGCACGGGTACATGGACCTCTCCGGGCAGTTCGGGATGAACGACTTCCCGGAGGTCACCTACCGGACGCGCCTCGAGCACTTCGCTCGCGGGTACGACTGGAACTACATGGTCGGGCTCGACGGGATCACGGCGCAGGACATGCAGCCGTACAAGTATCCGACCGACGAGCAGATGTTCGATCTCGACCTACGCGGGATCCACATCGGCAACTACGTCTACTGGGAAGCGAACGAGCACGGGAAGATGGTCGTCGAGAAGTACGGCTTCCAGAACCACCCGGAGCCGTTCCAGCGGACGTATCGTCGCATGTCCAACCTCGACGACATGCACGAGAACGGCATCCACGACTACCTGAAGTACATCAAGTTCGGGTACGGCCGCTGCACGGACCACGTCTGCAAGGACATCCGTGCCGGTAAGATGAGCCGCGACGAAGGCATCGCGCTCGTGCGGCAGATGGACCACATCAAGCCGCGCGACCTGCAGCGCTGGCTGCCGTACGTTGGCATGACCGAGGACGAGTTCGACCGTATCGCCGATACGTTCCGCGACCCGCGCGTCTGGCGGCGTGAGCGTGGCGAATGGGTGAAGGACAATCTCTGGGACTGAGCGATGCCGGCAGCGCCGCTGAATGCTGGCGGAGGCGTCCGCACCAGGCAGGAGAGCGAGGGCGGACAAGCGGCTGCCGGGCTCGGCGTCCGGGCGCATCCGGGGTATAGGACGGTCGACATGAGCTCTGGCCATCTGTCCTCGAACAAGTGCCCGGTCTGCGCGGGTCCGCCGCGCGAGCTGGGCACGACGGAGGGCGGTTGGGACACGCTCGTCTGCGACGCGTGCGGCCATACGTTCGTTCGTGACTACCCGACGAACGAGGAGCTCACGGCGCACTACGCGTCGTATGCGTACGAGAACAACGATCTGTCGACCCTCGAGCCATTCCTCCAAGGAATCCTCGAAGACGTCGTCCGCAGCTTCGAACCGTTCCGACGCACGGGTCGTCTTCTCGACGTCGGTTTCGGCGCCGGTGGGCTCCTGAGCGTCGCAAAGGCGCACGGGTGGGAAACGTGGGGCGTCGAGACAGCCGAGGCCGCCGTGACGAAGGGGCGCGAGCATCAACTCGGGCACCTCGTTCGAGGTGATTTCGCGACGCTGGAGCTCGACGACGGCACCTTCGACGTCGTCGTCATGAGCGAGCTGATCGAACACCTGCCCGAGCCCGCTCCTTTCCTCGAGCGCGCGGCGCGCGTCCTCCGCCCCGGCGGGCTGCTCTATACGACGACGCCGCACGGGCGCGGGTTGAGCGGCCGCGTCCTCGGTGCAGGGTGGTCCGTTCTACGCCCGCCGGACCACCTCCACTTGTTCTCGGTCGCGTCGCTGCGTCGCAGCCTCGAGCGCGCCGGGTTCTCGGACGTCAACGTCTACACGCAGGGGCTCCTGCCCCACGAACTGCTCGCGCATGCGAAGGCCAAGGTGACGGGCTCGCTCTCGCTGCGCGCCGCGACTCCCGGCAAGCTGCCGGACCGCACGGTCAAAGCGTATGCGGTGAACCGAGCGCTGACCTCGCGCCGCGCTGGAAAGGCGATCAAGTCGACGGTGAACGCGCTGCTGCGCACGACGAAGCTGGGCGACTCTCTTCGCGGATACGCGGTTCGCTGATGTGTGGCATCGCGGGGCTCGTCACCACGGGTTCGACGGACGGGGCGCGTGCCGCCGTCACTGCGATGTGTCGTCGGATCGATCATCGAGGTCCGGACGGCTCGGGTATCGCCGCCGACGGTGGCGTCGCGATCGGCATGACGCGACTCGCGATCGTCGACATCGAACATGGCAAGCAGCCGATGTTCAGTGACGACGGGCGGGTAGCGCTCGTCTTCAATGGTGAGATCTACAACGCCCCGGCGATTCGGAAGCGCCTCCAGGCAGATGGCGTGCGATTTCACACGCGCAGCGATACGGAAGTGATCCTCCGGCTGTACGAGCGCGCGCCCGACACGGTCGAAGGCGAGCTCGTCGGGATGTGGGCGTTCGCGATCCACGACCGTCGGCGCGCAAAGCTCGTCCTGAGTCGCGACCGGTTCGGCATCAAGCCGCTCTTCGTCGCGAGCGCCGGCGGCGCCCTCGGCTTCGCTTCGGAGCTGCGGTGCTTCGACCGCGCGCTTCCAGAGCTCGCGCCTTGCTTCACCCTGAACCACGCTGCAGCGCACGCGATGCTGGCCTGGAGCTACGTCCCGGAGGACGCGTGCATCTTCACAGGCGTGAAGCGACTCGCTCCGGCCTCGCGCATGGAGCTCGATCTGAAGAGCGGCGCAAGCCGCACGCGGAAATACTGGACGCCGACCGCTTCCTCCGAAGGCGCACTCGTCCGCTCACTTACCGAGGCGTGCGAGGTCGTCGAGCCTCTCCTCCGACACGCTGTTCGGGAGCACCTCGAGAGCGACGTACCGATCGCCACGTTTCTCAGCGGCGGCATCGACTCTTCGCTCGTGAGCCTGTACGCCGCCGAAGCCTCCTCGCGGCCCATCAAGGCCTACACGATCGGGTTCCGTGAGCCACGGTTCGACGAGTCGGTCTACGCTCGACGGACCGCAGAACGCATCGGCATCCCGATCGAGGTCACGATCCTCGACGAGGCTCTTGCACGCCACGAGCTCGCAGACGCGATGCTCGCGTATGACGAGCCGTTCGGCGACTCTTCGGGGCTCGCGACCTACCTTCTGTCGAATCGCGTCGCACGCGATTACAAAGTGGCGCTCGCGGGCGATGGCGGCGACGAAGTCTTCGCCGGGTACAAGAAGCACCAGATCCTCTGGGCACGTCGCGCTCTCGGCGCCGTGCCCGGCGCGTCCGCGGCCATTTCACGTGCGCTCCGGATGGTTCCGGCTCGGACGGATCGCTCGAGCGGCTGGACGGACATGCTTCGCGTCCTGCGCAAGACCTCACGCGGGCTCGCCGGATCGAACGCGGAAGCCTACGTCGCGCTCACCCAGTTCGGCACGCTCGCCCAAACCGCGCCGCTGGTTGCACATCCGGGTGGCGCCGACGCGTTCGAGCAGACTGCCATCGGTCGCTACGAAGAGGCGAGCGGGACGGACCTCCAGCGCACTCTCTCCTGCGACCTGGGGGGGCCGCTTCCGAACGACATGCTCACCAAGGTCGACCGCGCGACGATGGCGAACAGCCTCGAGGCGCGCGTGCCGTTCCTCGACCATCGTGTCGTCGAGCTCGGGCTCGGACTTCCTGCGCGCTTCACCCTCGGGACGCGCGGAAAGCGCGTGCTCCGCGCGCTCCACGAGCGGACCTTCGGGGAGGCGCTCGCGAGGCGTCCGAAGCAGGGATTCGGTGTTCCCGTCGAACGCTGGCTTGCGACGTCGCTGGATCTCGCTTGCGAGCGCATCTTCGACCGCAGGCGGCTGCGTCGCTTCGACCTGCTCTCGGACGCTGAGCTCTCGGACGGCGGATATCGTCGTTGGGTCGCGCGCGACCCGATGCTGCTCTGGAACGCGTTCGCGCTCGCGATCTGGTGTGAGGCCTCGCTGGGCGACGGCCCCTCGTCCGTCAGAGAGCTCCTCGAGACGCGCGAGCCCGGCACGCGTCACACGCACGTCACGAGCGAGATGCAGCCCGCGAGGTCGGCATCATGATGTTCCCGATCTTCGCCGTGCTCTTCTGGGGCACGATTCTCGCGGTCGCTCTGCGTGGTCTCGAGCGGCGCGAGCAGAACATCCTGCTCGGCTCGTTCGTCGCACACATCGCCGCTGCCTTTGCCCAGATCTGGATCCATCGCGGCTACTACGAAGGCGGCGACATGCTCGCTTACTCCTTCCACGGAGAGCAGATCGCCTACCTACTCGAACGCAACTTCAAGGCGTTCGCTCCGGAGGTCGCGCGCCTCGCCTTCCACATGCAGAACGACCTGCCGATCGCCGTTCTCGGCGAAGGCCTCACGACCGGAACGATGTCCGCCGTCGTGGGGTTCCTCTACTTCCTGTTCGGATCGTCGATCTACGGCGGTTGTTTGTTCATCGGCAGCTTCGCGTGTGTGGGACTCGCCTTCATGCACAAGGCAGCTCGCGAGGTCGTAAGACCCGACGAGCGGGCGCTCGTCGCCGCAACGCTCACGCTCGTGCCGTCCGTCGTCTTCTGGACCTCCGCGATCGCAAAAGAGGCGTTCGCGATGGGCGCTCTCGGGTTCCTCACCTGGACCGCGCACGGTCTTCTCGTGCACCGGCGCGTCTGGCTACTGCCCGTCACTGCGGCAAGCGCTGCGACGATCGCGCTCATCAAACCGTACATCCTTTTCCCCCTCGTGCTCGGCCTCGCGGCCTGGTTCTGGTCGACACGCCGGCGCCGGAGCTGGCTCTGGTTGATCGTCGCGGTCGCTCTCGCACTCGGCGGCCTTGCCGCGATCGGCAGTCTGTTCCCCGAGTTCACTCCCGAGAACATCGGCAAGACCGCCGCGAACCAGCAGTACGCCGGTGGGCTGGCGCGCGGCGGTTCGTTCACCGAGATCGGCGACATGCAGGAGAGGACGCTCGCCGGCCAACTCCGTTTCATGCCGCTCGGGCTCCTCAACGCGCTGACGCGACCTCTCCTCATCGAGGCTCGTAATCCGCCCATGCTCGTCGCAGCGCTGGAGATGACCGTGCTCCTCGTCGTCTTCCTACGCCTGCTGATCCGCTTCAAGCCGAGGACGGTCTTCACGAACATCCTCCGGTCGCCGATCCTTCTCTTCTCCCTCGTGTTCGTCGTCACGTTCGGAGCCGCCGTCGGGCTCGTCACGACGAACCTCGGAACGCTGAACCGCTACCGCGTGCCGATGATGCCGTTCTTCGCGACGAGCATGTTCGTCCTGCGAAACCGTCTCCGCGCACCGGGCACCGTGACCGCTCCGGGTCGCGTGCCGAGTCCCGGTGCGCCGCCTGGAGGACGACGTGCGCATGGCATGCCAGGTCGCGCGTCTGCTCAGAGTCTCACCGGCCTCCGTTCTCGTCCGCCCTCGCTTCGCAGAGCCAGATGACGATGAATTCGACCACCAATCGACTGACTGATGAGGGTTACTGGGAGGCGCAGTGGCGCGCCGGCGCCGAGGCCGGCGACATCGATCCTGCGTGGGACCCGATGCTCGCCACGCACCTGCGCGCGGACCCGGCGAAGGAGATCCTCGAGATCGGCTGCTACCCCGGCCGGTTTCTCGTCTACTTCGCAAAGCGCTTCGGCTATCGACCGAGCGGCGTCGATTTCCTGGCTGACACGGGCGAGATCCAGCAGCGCTTGCGCGACTCTGGTGTCGAGCCCGGAGACATCGTCAAGGCGGACTTCTTCGCGTTCTCGCCGGCTCGTACGTGGGACGTCGTGTCGTCCTTCGGCTTCGTCGAGCACTTCGATGATCTCGAAGACGTCGTACGCCGTCACGTGGAGCTCACGCGACCGGGTGGGCACGTCGTCATCGGCGTTCCGAACCTCCATACCGTCGCTGCCCAGCTGCTCATGCGTGACGTCCTCGCCGCGCACAACATGGCCACGATGGACCCACGGCGGCTGGCGACGGCGTGCGAGGACGTCGGTGCAGACGTGCTCGAGTGCCGCTACGTGTATCCGAGCCTCTCGCTCGCGCGCACGAAGTTCGACGACAACGCGCTGCTGAAGTGGCCTTGGATCGGACTGAAGGTGGGCTACCACGGCGTGATGAGGGCGGCGGAGCTCCTCGACCGCGCCCCCGTCCACAAGCGTCTTGCAAACTACATTCTTTGTATCGCTCGCCGGCGTTGACTGCACGCCGAGACTTTGCACCGAGCTGTCGCTGCGCTAAGCAGCGGCTTCGCACGCCCCCGGAGTGTTACCGATGGATCTGACGGACTCGCTCAAGCGCAAGCTCTCGCCGGTGTACCGCCCGCTCGTCGCGAGGTCTCCCACGCTCGTGATGCTGACGCTCCTCGCGAAGGGGAAAGTCGATCGTCGGACGGATTGGGTGAGTGAGAAGTACGGCGCGATCTGGGCCGACTACCGTGGCCACCTCGACCGCGCGACCCGCCTCGAAGACTGGCTGCACATCCCCGGATTCGACGACGAGCCGAGCGCGTTCCACATCGACGGCCGCGTGGAGTTCACGCGTTTCGATCACCTCGAGTTCTACGTCGATCTGATCTGCGAGACGATCCGCAGCCGCTTCCCCAACGCGCGCAGCATCACGGAATACGGCTGCGGCACGGGTCGCAACCTCCTTGCGATCAAATCGCGCATGCCTCACCTCGCCTGCTACGGCTACGAGCTGGCGCAGCCCGGGGTCGAGATCGGGCGGGCTGCCGCGAAGAAGTTCGGGCTCGATGTCTCCTATGCGCCGCTCGATTACGTCAACGACGGCGAAGAGAAGTACGTCCACCCGAAGACGGACCTCGCGTTGACGGTGTACTCGATCGAGCAGATCCCGCACGCGAACGCGGTGGCGGTGAAGAACATGCTCGACCATTCGAAGCTCGGCAGCATCCACCTCGAACCGGTCGCGGAGAACTATCCGTGGACGTACCGGGGGCTGCTGGGGCGGCTCTACACACACCAGATCGACCTCATGAGAAACTTCGACGGCGCCGTGGCCGCGATGAAGTTGAAGGCGGTCCACCGGCGCGTGCTCGACACGTCCCAGAATCCGCTCATGTACCCGACGCTCTACGCGCTGGAGAAGTGAGCAGCAAGGAGGTGGCACGCGCAATCCTCCCCGCCGAACGGCTCGAGGGCGAGCGTGTCGCCCTCCGCCTCGTCACGCTCGACGACTGCAACGAGCGCTACGTCGCCTGGCTCGCCGACCCGGAGGTGAATCGCTACCTCGAGACGCGCTACGCCGAGCAGACGCTGGAGATGATCCGCAGCTTCGTCTCTTCGATGCTCGCGAGCGACCACAGCTACTTGTTCGCGATCGTCGAGAGCACGACGCGCGAGCACGTCGGGAACGTGAAGATCGGGCCCGTCGTGCCCCGTCACCTCTTCGCCGACGTCAGCTACTTCATCGGAGAGCGCAGCGCCTGGGGGAAGGGCTACGGCACCGAGGCCGTCCGGCTCGTGACGCGCTTCGGCTTCGAGCGGCTCGGCCTCCATCGCTGCCAGGCGGGGTTCTACGAGAGCAACATCGGCAGCCAGCGCGTCCTCGAGAAGGCCGGTTACACGCTCGAGGCACGGCTCCTGAAGCAGCTCCGGATCGAGGACCGCTGGGAAGACCACGTCTGGTACGGCGCGCTCCGGGACACGTGGACGTGACCGCGTTCCCGCCCGGCGCCTGGCTCTGCGTCGCACGCACCGAAGACCTCCCCTCCCCCGGCGCCTGGCTCCGCGCGCCGCTCACCCGCGCCGGGGTCGTCGTCGTCCGCGGCGAGGACGGTGACCTCCGCGCCTTCCACGCGGTGTGCCCCCACCGCGGCTACGCCTTCGTCGAAGGCGACGAAGGCACGGCCCGCGACGGGCGACTCACCTGCAAGTACCAC
Source organism: Polyangiaceae bacterium (assembly GCA_039809485.1). Lineage (GTDB taxonomy): Bacteria > Myxococcota_A > Polyangia > Polyangiales > Polyangiaceae > Labilithrix. The sequence goes on from JBDHVE010000074.1 coordinate 9,301, forward strand.
GGCTATTCGTTCGAGCTCGACGGCTCCCCCTGCAGCGCGTCGGGGCCGCTTTCGCCCGTTCGTCTCGGCATCGCCCACGGCTTCGTCTTCGTCACGCTCGACGAGAGCGCGCCGCCGCTCGACGAAGCGCTCGGCGAGGTGCCGCCCTGGCTCCGCGAGCTCGGGGGCGGCCCCGCGAAGCTCAGACGCGCGCGACGCGTCGCCTACGACGTCGCCGCCCGCTGGACGCTCGTGCTCGAGAACTTCCAGGAGTCGCTCCACTTCGCGACGGTGCACCCCGCGCTCGAGGCGCTCACGCCTTCGGCGCTCGCCGAGACGTGGATCCCGGAGGCGGGCACGAAGGGGCCGTGGCTCGGCGGGATCATGCCGATCGTCGAGAGCGCCGAGACCGTGAGCGTCTCGGGCGCGCGCATGGGGCGGCCGTTCCTCGTGCCGAAGGCGGACCGGCGCGTCGTCCACGACGCGATCCGCTTCCCGAACCTGATGACGAGCCTCCAGCCCGACTACCTCCTGACGTTCACGATCTTCCCCGCCGGAGAGAACGTCACCCGCGTCGTCGCGAGCACGTACGTGGACGAGACGGCGCCGGAGGACGCGCTCGAGGACGTCTTCGACTTTTGGTCGCGGGTCTACGAGGAAGACCGCGTCGCCTGCGAGCGGCAGGAGATCGGGCTCTCGTCACCCGGCGCACAACCGCCGACGTGGTCCGAGGTCGAGGAGGGCGCCGCTGCCGTCCGCGAGATGGCCTCGGCGCCGCCACCTCGTCGCGCACCCGGTGGTGATCGCTTCGCCGGCATCTTCGGCCAGCCGTTCCTCGATCTGTCGCCTTTCCTCGACACGTCCTGCTTCGCGGAGCTGCACCGCGAGATCACGCTCGGCCTCGCGCAGGCCGAGACGCGCTACACGGGCGGGACGTTGAAGTCGATGGGCGTGTGCGCGCCGTGGGTCACGTCCGAGGAGGGCTGGCCGGACGCGATGCACGTGATCCGCGCGATGAGCCGCGAGGACTTCGAGGACTTCCTCTCCCTCGCCGACTACGACACGTCGGACTTCGATCCCGATCCCGCAGCACGTGCAGAGTACACCTTCGGCGACGAGACCGAGCACCCCTTCACGCGCGCGCAGGAGATCTTCCTCGAGACGCGCGGCGGCGCGTACTTCCCGTGGAAGGCGTGCGTGCACCTCCTCGAGAACGACGGCTGGGACGACAAGCACTCCGGCGAAGGCAAGGCGTTCACGGACGAAGCGCGGCGGCTCTTCCCGAAGACGGTGGCGTTCGTCGAGTCGCTTCCGATGACGGAGATCGGCAGGGTCGTCCTCTTCGGCCTCCTCCCGAACGACCACGCCCCGATGCACAGGGACAGCGAGCCCGGGAAATCGCTCTCGGTGGCGCAGTCGATCAGCTTCGAGCCCGCGCGCGCCGTGGACGACACGCCGAAGGGCTTCACCCTCGCCTCGCCCGACGGCTCACGCGAAGTCGCCGTCGACACGCCGATCTACTGGTTCAACGACATGGACTGGCACGGCGTGAAGGCAGCGCCGTTCTTCCGCTACTCGATCCGCGTCGACGGCGTGTACGACCCCGCGTTCCTCGAACGCGTGCGCCGGAGCGTCACGGGCCAGCGACGGCGCCTGCCGATGCGCTGATCACTTCTTCTCGAGCGCGCACTTCCCTCCCCGGCACACCGCGCGGAACAGCTTCGCTTCCTCGAAGCCCTCGCAGCTGGTCGCCATCGTGCAGTCGACGACCGCGCACTGGTTCTCGTGCTTCTTCAGCGCCGCGGTCGTGATCGCGTACGGGTCACGCGGGCACCCGCAGCAGCCGCCGAAGTTGGTCGCGACGCACTCCGCGTCCTGCGTGCAGGGCGACGCTTCGCCGAGATCCGGGCTCGGCGCGGGCGGCGCGCTGTTCGCCGTCGCACCACCGCACGCGGCAAGGCACACGGCGAGGAGCGCCCATCTGATCGATGCCATCGAGACCACCTTCGTCGTCAGCGCCGGCCGCCGAACGGAAACGAGGCCTGGATGCTGCCCGGATCGAGGGTCCCCACCGGCGTCTCCGCCGGCCGGTCTTCCGGCTTGAAGATGAAATAGCCGGCCACGGACGCGCCTCCGAGGAGAAGGGCGCCGCCGCCGATCCAGACCCACGCGGGCACCGGGCCAGCAGGCTTCACGTCCTTCTCCAGCGTGACGGAGACGTTGCGGGTCTCCCGATCGCGCAGCGTGATCTCCGCCTGATAGGCACGCATCTCGGGCGCGGTCACGCGCAGCGTGTGCCCTCCGCTCGGGACGATGCCCTTCCACGCGCCGAGCCCGCGGAGCGTCCCGTCGAGGTAGATCTCGTCGCGCGGGCGCGCGCTGACGGAGAGCGTCGCTTCGTGCAGGATCTTCTCGAGCTTCGCGACGAGCTTCACCTTCGGGCTGTCGCCGGCGGTGAGGTCCTCCTTGTACTCCTCGAAGCCCTCCTTCTGGATCCGGATGCGCCGGAGCCCGAGGTCGACGACGATCGGCGCGGCGAGCGGCGTCTCGCCGACGAGCTTGTCGTCGACGAAGACCTTCGCCCCGGGCTGGTCCACCACGAGCTCGAGCGAGATCGTGAGCGGCGCGATCGCGGCGAGGAGAGTCTCGGCCTCCGCCTTGTCGCTCGGAGCGAGGAGGGTCTCGCCCTCGGCGAGGTACCGCCGGACGAGCGCGAGCACGCTCGAGTAGTGACGGAGGTTCTTCTCGCACGCCGCCATGTTCCAGAGCAGGCGCGGATCCTTCGCCTTCTCGTAGGCGGCCGTGAACTTCACGAGCGCACCCGCGTTGTCGCCGTCGCCGTAGAGCAGCTTGCCTGCGTCGTAGTCGGCCTTCGCGTCGCCCGTGAGGGACTCGGAGAGCGGCGGCGCGCTCGGCGGCGGCGGCTCGGGCGGAGGGGACTCGGGCGGCGGCGCGGGGGTCGCCGGTGCGGCGGGCTTGGGACGCGGCTTCCTCGCCTGCGCGTGGACGGCGGGCGAGGCGAGCGATGCCAAGAGGAAGGCGACGACGAACGTGACGCGATGCGATCTCACTTGATCCCCATCTGGAGCGGGCTCTTGGCGGTGGTCGTGGGCGCGGCGGAGACCGCCGCGGCCGCGGTCGGGGTCGGCGCCTTGCGCGAAGGCGTCGAGGGCGGAGCGAGCGGAGAGGAAGACGGCGATGACGACGCGCTGCGCGGCGGCGACGCGTTCGCGCTCGCGCTCGCGACCGTGAGCGTTGCGGGTGCGCTCGGCTGGCCGCTCGGGTCCGGGAGCGCGACGGGCGCGGCCGTCGTCGCCGCCGATGCGCTCGGCGAGACCTCCGCCGTGTGCGCCGACGTCGAAGCCACGAGCCGCGCTCCCTCCGCGGGCGCGCTCCGCTTCCAGGCCATGACCCCCGCGGCGCACGCGAACGTCACGGCGAGCGCGACGACACCTCGCTTCGACGACGACGCCGGCCGGCCGACCTCAGCGGTGGACCTGGCGTCGGTCGCGCGCACGGACGAAGAAGGCGCGACGCCTCTCGTCTGCGCGAGCGCGTCGACCTCCGGTGCCTCCGGGAGCGTCTCCGGCTGCGGCCTCGCCTGCGGTCGCACCGTCGCCGCGACCTCGTTGCCCGCTGGGGCGCTCGGGGGGACGAGGACGATCGGCGCGCGATCGCTCGAGGGGTCTGCCGCAGGCGGAACGCTCGCAGCTCCCAGCACGCGCGCGATGCGCTCGGCGGACAGGGACGCGGACGCGACGTTGCTCGCGAAGGGGCGGAGCGCCGAAGCGAGCTCGGCGACGGAGGCGTAGCGGTTCTCCGGCTCGTTCGAGAGGCAGCGCGCGACGACGAGCTCGAAGTCGAGGCCCACGCCTGGCACGAGCTCGCCGAGGCGCTCGGGCGCGTTGCGGAGGATCTTGCCGACGACCTCCGGCATCGACTCGCCGTCGAACGGGCGCATCCCGGAGACGAGCTCGTAGAGGATGACGCCGAGCGCCCAGACGTCGCTCCGCGCGTCGACGTCCTTGCTCGACACGAGCTGCTCCGGGGACATGTAGTGGGGCGAGCCCATCATCGTCGCCGTGCGCGTGATCGGCGCCGACTTCGGGTCCTCCAGCTTGCTGATCCCGAAGTCGAGGACCTTCACGATCTGCCGGCGATCGCGCTGCTTGGCGAGGAAGAGGTTCGACGGCTTCAGATCCCGGTGGACGATCCCGGCGGCGTGCGCCTCGCCGATCGCCTCGAGCGCCTGGAGGACGTAGTCGACGGCAACGTCGAGCGAGAGCCTACCCACACGGTCGAGCAGATCGGAGAGATCCTCGCCCTCGAGGTACTCCATGACCATGAAGGGAGCGCCCGAGGGCATGCGCCCCGTGTCGATGACACGGACGACGTGCTGGCTCTGGATCCGCGCCGCCGCCCTCGCCTCGCGCGCGAAGCGCTCGACGATGTCCGGGTGCTCCAGGGCCTCGGGGAGGAGGAACTTGAGCGCGACCTTCTGATCGAGGTCGACGTGCGTGGCCGCGACCACGATACCCATGCCGCCGCGGCCGAGCACACGCTCGACGCGGTACTTGTCGAGGACGACGTCCCCTTCGGAGACCGGCGCGCTCATGACCTAGAACGACCTCTTCTTCTTCGCGAAGGCGAGCGCGTTGTCGGCCCGGTTGTACGCCCAGAACAGATGCGCGCCGTCGACGGCGATCGCGGCGACCGGCCCGCTTGCGCCGGCGCCGGTCTCGAGGAAGCCCTGCGAAGGAGAGGCGGCCGCCCCGTGCTTCTTCCCGACGACGCCGTATTTCCGCGTGCCGTCGCGCGCGTCGAGGAACGTTCCGCCCCAGTAGACGTACTCGGCGTCGACGGCGATCGCCGACGGGGGATGAAGCGGCGGCGCGCTTCCCTCGAGGAGCACCTCGCTCCCCGGCGCGAGCTGCTGCTCTCCCTGCCCGGCCATGCTGACGACGGAGATGCCGCCCTGCGCGAGCGAGACGCCGTCGCCGGGGACGCGCATCACGAAGAGCTTGCCGGGGACACGTGCGTCGCTCGTGATCGCCGAGACGATCCCGCCGTTCGGCGGCGCCGCGAGCACTTGCGAGAGGCTGCCTGCGACCTGACAGGGGACGGTGCACTGGTGGATCGACCCGTCGACGAGCCCCATGAAGAGGCGGCCGCCTTCGTAGTGCATCGCGGACACGGGCGCGGCGGTCGGCCCGACGCGCGGCTCGAGCGCCGGCGCGGAGAACGGGATCGCGAACAGCTGCGGAGGCCCGCCGTTCGACCCGAACACGTAGAGCTCGTTGTCGCCGAGCGCGATCACCGGCAGCGCCCCGCCCGCGACGAGCGGGAAGCTCGGGCAGTCGCTCGAGCTCGTCGGCGTGCAGAGCCGGATCTGGCCGTCCTCCGACGCGACGCCGACGTGGGTGGCCTTCGGCTGCGGCCCGACGGCGATGCGAGAGAGCTGCGGCGTCGCGAAAGACTGGAGGACCGTGATCCCCGCCGGCGTCGTCTCCGAGACGACGTCCGCGCGCGACAGCTTCAGGATCCCGGGCGGCGGCGGGTTTGCCTGCGAGCGCCCGACGAAGACGCTGTCCTGGTCGATCGCGAGCGCTGCGAGGTTCGGCTCGCCGGTGTGGAAGCGGGGCGGTTCGAAGTCCTGGAGGAGCGTCCCACCGTCCGGCGACGCGACACCGCCGTCGAGCCCCGGCGGCGCGCTGCTCGTCGGGACGCTCGACGCGGGACCGCAGGCCGGCGTCGTCGCGTCCTTCGTCGGGCACGCCGTCGTGCGCAGCACGGAGACCGCCGCGCCGCTCGCGAGGCGCGTGCAGATCGCCTTCGGAAACGTCACGCCGGAGCCCCCGGGCTTCCACCCCACGCCCTTGTCGAGCGCGACGAGGCAGCCGTCGCCGCGACACTCGCCGGAGGAGGAAGGAGGCAAGAGGACCGCCAACGAGAGGCTCGCGTCGTCGGCGGAGCCCCCTGCGAGCGACGCGCTGCACGTCGCGAGATCGACCTGCACCGGCGTCGACGCACCGAAGCACGCGAGCACGTCGAAGCAGCGTCCCCCCTGCCCCGCCGCGTCTCCGCCGCCGAAGACGTCCTTCTCCTGGTAGTCCGGCAGCGCGTCTCCGTCGACCGTCGCGTCTCCGCATTCGCCCTCGAGGAACGTCTGCCCGTCGGGGCACGCGGAGGTGATCTTCGTGAAGCCGTCAGGCGTGCCCGTCACATCGCGCGTCGACAGGCCGCTCACGATCTGGTTGCGCGATCCCTTGCCGGAGCCCTCGTTGATCCAGAGCAGCGGAGCGCGGAGGAGCCCGGTCCGCCCCTTCGGGATCGTCGTCAGGATGTCGCGGAGGACGCGCACGTCCCCATCGGCCTTGAAGGCCGCCACGCGGATCTTGATCTGCGCGCGCGGGCGGTTCTCGTCGGCGAGGATCGCGATCGTCGCGGGGAACCGGACCTCGCCGTTCGGCGCCACGTCACGGGTATCCGAGAAGATCGGCTTGCCGTCGGAGGTGATGTAGAGCCCGACGGCGGCCACGTCCTTCGGCGCCGCGAGATCGGTCTGCACGGCGAGCATGAGCCCGCCCGCGTACGGCAGGGTCTTGCCGGAGCAGGCGACGGCGAGCGCGAGGACGAGGGCCGAGAGCACGGCGAGCGCCGCAGTGCGGTCTCGCGAGGGGCGACCTGTCAGCATTCCCGACCAAGCTATCATCATGGCGCGCGCGTCGGGGCTGCCCTTCCTCGCTCGCGACACCGTACTCCGGTCCGGAACGCCTACCGCCGACCCCCTACTCTGTCACCCCGACCGGCACGCTGAAGGCCCGCTCGTCGGTCGCCCCCGCCTGGACGCGCCCGTATATCCCGGCGGCCTCGCCCGCGACGACGAACACGCCGTGGTTCACGATCTCGCCCGCCGCGTTCGCCTCGGCCTCGAAGTATCGCTGCGCGATCCACCTTCCGGGCCGCGCCAACCTCAGCGTGTCGTTCCAGGCTTCGGCGGTGGCCCACTTCCCGACGACGACCTCGTCGCCCTCCGCGCCGTAGTCGCTCTTCAGGACCCATTCGTCCTTCTGCGCCGCGAGCTGCTCGGCGTGCACCGCCTCGAGCCGCTTGGTCACCGGGACGTGCTCGCGGATCGTGTCCTGCGCGCGCTGCGAGAAGCGATGGATGTGCTCCCACATGAACGCCATCGCGCGCTTGTTCTGCGGGACGACCGCGCCGAAGGGATTGACGACGGCCGCGCGCCCTGCGAGCTCGGCGGCGAGGACGGCCTCGAGCGGCTCGTCGAGGGCGGCTTCGTCCGGGAGCTGCTCGTCGAGCCATGCGCTCTGCCGCTCGCCCCACCAGTCCGTCTTGTAGTGGCGGAGGACGAGCGACACCTCGCGGTCGAACACGGTGAGCCCGCTCTTCTCCTCGAACGCCAGGTTGTACGGCGAGCCGAGGACGACCTCGAAGCCGCGCGCTTCGAAGAGCGAGCGGTACAGACGAACCAGCCCGAGGTCCTCCGGCAGCTCGGTCGGATAGATCACCGCCGCCGCGCGAGGCGCGAACTCCCCTCCGAGCACCGCCTCCGCCATCGCGAGCGTCGCGTCCGCGATCCGGTCACCGAGCCGCGCGTTCGGGTCGACGAGCTCCGGGTCGTCCTCCCGGAGGATCTGCCCGAGCACGATCGCCTCCGCCTCGCCGGTCGGCGTGTCGCTGTTCAGCTCGGCGATCTGGAGCCCTTCGCGCGTGACGAAGACGTCCGCCCGCGCGAGCGCATGCCAGAGCGGCTGCGACGCGAGCCACATCGCCTTCTGCCAGCCGGAGAGGCCGAAGAAGCCATCCAGGAGCTCGGGCTCGTCGGCGACGACGAGACAGAGCTCGTTGTAGACCTCCGCCACTTTCTCGGCGACGCGCATCATCGCGCGCGCGGCCTTCGCCTCGAGCACGACCGGCGAAGCGCGGAAGCGGGGCTCGCCGCCGATCCACGGATCGGTGACGAGACCGCTCGCGGTGATCCGGGCCGCGAACCGCTCGTAGTCGTCGCTCATCTCAAGCCAGGCGCGCGATCATCAGCGCCGTCGCGACGTAGGTCGCGGCCTCGAGCGCGCCGAGCCCCTCGTTCCGCTCGACGCCGATCCCTGCGTCGAGCCGCCCGCCACGGAGCGAGATCGGCGCGCCGAGGAGCAGCGTCTGCACGAACAGCTGGCGGACGGGATAGAGCGCGACGGCGAACGCGAGGATCGTCGCGTAGCCCTTCAGCGAGACGCCCCAGCTCACGAAGTCGCCGTCGAGCGCGGTCGCGACGATGATCGCGATCGCGATCGAGAGCCCGGCGTAGCTGAGCGCCGCCGCGAGGTTCTCGCCCTTGATCTGCTCCGCGTCGTCGTAGGTCGTGAGCGCACGGAAGAGCGTCACGAAGAGCCAGAGCGTCGCGATCGCGATCAGGAAGAAGAAGCTCGAGAGCGCGACGTCGCCGAGCTTCGAGCCCGCGACCGCGTTCGCGGCGACGATCCCCGCCGCGACGTAGTGCGAGCCCGCGGCGAGCCCCGCCGCGACGTTCCCGCGCGCGACCTCGGCCGGCAGCGCCGACTTCATGAGGAGCTGCGTCCCGAGCCTCCCCGTCACCGCGACGAGCACGAGGCCGAGGACGCCGAACGCCCCCGCCCAGGCGAGGTCGTGCGCGACGCTCACGCCGAGGACGCAGTTCTTCACGACCGCGGCGGCGACGAGGAAGACGCCGAGCACCTGCCCGACCTCGAGGAGGCGCTGCGCGGTGTTCCCTTCCGCGAAGGTCTTGGCGACGCCGGCCTCCCCCGGCGCGAGCAGGCGATGCGCGAGGCGGAAGAGGACGAGCAGCACCACGGTCGTCCCGACGGCGAAAGCGGTCGCGTAGAGCGGCGTGAGCTCCATCCGGAGAAGCTACACTGCTCTCCACATGCTCGTCACCCGCCCTGCCGAGGCCAACGATGTCCCGGTGATCCTCGCCCTGATCCGGGCGCTCGCCGAATACGAGCGGGAGCCCGATGCCGTCGTCGCGACCGAGGAGGACCTCCTCCGCGACGGCTTCGGGAAGGGCCCGCCCGCCTTCCACGTCCTCCTCGCGACGTGGAACGGCGAGCCGATCGGGTTCGCGTTCTACTTCTTCACGTACTCGACCTGGCTCGGCCGGCGGTGCCTCTACCTCGAGGACCTGTTCGTCCGGCCGGACCACCGCGGCAAAGGCGCTGGGCTCGCGCTGATGGAGGCGCTCGCCCGCGAGGCGGTGGAGAAGGACTGCAAACGCTTCGTCTGGCAGGTCCTCGACTGGAACGAGCCCGCGATCGGGTTCTACGAGAAGCTCGGAGCGAAGGTCGTCCGCGAGTGGCTGACGGTGCGTCTCGAAGGCGAAGCGCTCACGGGTCTGGCCGGCGGCGAACGCGAACAGCTCGGCGCGTTCCTCGAGGAGCTGGACGCCGAGCTCGGCCCGGTCCCCGACGCCGAACGCGCGCGCGCGAGACGAGCGTGGCGCGGACGCTCCTGACGTGGAACGACAGCTCAGCTCGCCCGGCTCCCGCCCCCGCCCCATCCGTGCTAGCAACGGCCACGCATCATGCCCTGGCCCGACAAGAAACCCGGTGGACTCGACGCGCACGAGAAGACGAGCTTCGGCAAGGGTGTCTTCCGGAAGTGCGACGGCTGCAGCGAGACGCTGACGGCGGAGGCCCTCGAGGAGAACTTCGAGGTCTGCCCGCTCTGCACGCAGCACCACAAGCTCGGCGCCGCGCAGTGGCGCCGGCTGCTCCTCGACGACGGTGAGCTCGAGACGTGGGACGCGCACCTCGAGCCGACCGACCCTCTCCGCTTCACCGACGGCAAGCCGTACCCCGCGCGCGTCACCGCCTCGCAGCGCTCGACCGGCGCGAAGGAAGCGATCGAGATCGGGCGCGGCCGGATGAACGGGCTGCCGATCGCCTACGGCTCGTTCGTCTTCAGCTTCATGGGCGGGTCGATGGGCTCGGTCGTCGGCGAGAAGATCACGCGGCTCTTCGAGCGCGGCGCCGAGCTGCGGCTGCCGGTCGTGCTCCTCCAGGCCTCCGGGGGCGCCCGCATGCAGGAAGGCATCCTCTCCCTGATGCAGATGGCGAAGACGGTGAACGCGCGCGAGCGCCTCCGCGACGCGGGCGTCCCGTTCATCAGCGTGCTCCTCCACCCGACGACCGGCGGCGTCGCCGCGAGCTTCGCGTTCCTCGGCGACGTCAACATCGCGGAGCCGAAGGCGCTCGTCGGCTTCGCAGGCCCGCGGGTCATCGAGACGACCATCCGCCAGAAGCTCCCCGAGGGCTTCCAGCGGAGCGAGTTCCTCCTCGAGCACGGGATGATCGACCGGATCACGAGCCGGCTCGAGATGAAGAACGAGATCGCGGTGCTCCTTCGTCACCTCGGCGGCCCCACCGCGCGCGCATGACCGACCTCGGGCGCGCCCTCGCCGCGCTCTACGCCCGGGTGCCGCTCGGGATGCGACTCGGCCTCACCGGGATGGAGGAGGCCTGCGCGCGCGCGGGCCATCCCGAGCGGAGCTTCCCCGCCGTCCACGTCGCGGGGACGAACGGCAAGGGCTCGACCTCGGCCATGATCGAGTCGATCGCCCGCGCCTCCGGCCTCCGGACCGGCCTCTACACGTCTCCGCATCTCGTCCGTTTCGCGGAGAGGATCCGGATCGACGGCGAGCCGATCGAAGACCCGCTCCTCGGCGAGCTCCTCGGCGAGGCCCTCGTCACCGGGCACGACCTCTCGTTCTTCGAGACGGCGACCCTCGCAGCCTTCCTCGCGTTCGCGCGGGCGAAGGTCGACCTCGCCGTCGTCGAGGTGGGGATCGGCGGCCGGCTCGACGCGACGAACGTGATCCCTCCACCGCGCTGCGCGGCGATCACGCGCATCGCGTTCGACCACCAGGATCGCCTCGGCGACACGCTCGAGGAGATCGCCCGCGAGAAGGCCGGGATCGCGAAGCCCGGCGTGCCGATCGTGCTCGGGTCGCTCGCGGGGTCGGTCCGCACGGCCGCGAGCGACGTGATCCAGCGTGCCGGAGGAGCGATCGTCGAAGCGGCGCCCGCGGAGGTCCTCCCGCCTGCGATCGGCCTCGCCGGGCCGCACCAGGTCGACAACGCGCGCATCGCGTGGGCCGTCGCCGACGTCCTCCGCCTCCCGACGGAAGCGCGCGTGCGCGGCCTTGCGACCGCACGGTGGCCCGGTCGCCTCGAGCGGATCGACACCGCGTCGGGCCCCTGGCTCCTCGACGGCGCCCACAACCCCGACGGCGTCGCGGCGCTCGTCCGGGCGCTCGGCGCGGGAGCAGATCACCCCGCCGCCCTCGTCTACGGCGCCCTCGGCGACAAGCCCTGGCGCGCGATGCTCGACGCGCTCGCCGCCGTCCCGGCCCCGCGGTTCTACGCGGCGCCCGAGGGCCGCGCCCCCGCACCACCCGAGGACCTCGCCGCACATCTGCCCGGGGCCGTCTGCGCCTCCCTCGAGCTCGCGCTCGCCGCAGCGCGGCAGGCAGCGGGGCCGCGCGGCCTCGTCGTGGTGTGCGGATCGCTCTATCTCGTCGGGGCCGCCCGTGCCTTCCTCCTCGATCTTCCGCGCGACCCTGCCGTGGCCCTTTAGCCGTGCCGAACGGGCCGCTATGCTCGGGCCCCCGGAACGCGCAGCGGGAGGACCACCATGCCGAGCTTCGACATCGTGTCGAAAGTCCAGTGGAACGAAGTCGACAACGCGCTGATGCAGGCCCAGAAGGAAATCGCGCAGCGCTTCGACTTCAAGGACACCGGGACCGAGCTCGAGAAGACCTCCGAGGGGATCACCGTCCGTTCGAGCGCGGAGGATCGCGCCAAGGCGGGCCTCACGGTGCTCCAGGAGAAGCTCGTGAAGCGCAAGGTGAGCCTCAAGTTCCTCGACGTCGCGGATCCGGTCATCTCGGGCAAGACGACGCGTATCGTGGTGAAGGTCAAAGAGGGGATCGAGGCCGAGCCCGCCAGGAAGATCGTCAACGCGATCAAGGAAGCGAAGCTGAAGGTCCAGAGCGCGATCCAGGACGCGCAGGTGCGTGTCACGGGCAAGAACAAGGACGACCTCCAGAAGGCGATCCAGCTGGTGCGGGGGCTCGATCTCGGGATCGAGCTGACCTTCACGAACTTCCGCGACTGAACACGAACGAGAAAGACCATGGGCGAGGCGATCAGCACGAACAAGGGCGGCAAGGCGAAGAAGAGCAAGGCGAACGGGTCGCCCGCGAAGAAGGCGGACAAAGCCCTCGTCCTTGCCCAGGCCGCGTCGAAGGAGAAGGCCGCGCCCGCGTCGAAGGAGAAGACCGCCTCCGGGTCGCCGTCGACGACGGCGGCCGTCCGCCAGCTGTTCGGCACCGATGGCATCCGCGGCGTCGCGAACGAGGCGCCGATGACGCCCGAGCTCGCCCTCGCCCTCGGCAAGGCCGTCGCGCACGTCGCCGGCCGGAACAAGAACCACACGCCGCGGATCCTGATCGGCAAGGACACGCGCCTCTCCGGCTACATGATCGAGCAGGCGATCGCCGCCGGCATCTGCTCGATGGGCGCGCGCGTGATCCTCTGCGGTCCGATCCCGACGCCCGCGATCGCGCAGCTCACCGTGAGCATGCGCGCCGACGCCGGGATCGTCATCAGCGCGAGCCACAATCCGTACCAGGACAACGGGATCAAGATCTTCGGCGCCGACGGGTTCAAGCTGCCCGACGAGCAGGAGATCGAGATCGAGCGACTGATGACGAACGACGCGCTCCTCGGACCGCGTCCGACCGGGCCCGGGATCGGCAAGGCCTCACGCCTCGACGACGCCGGCGGGCGCTACGTCGTCTTCGCGAAGGCGACCTTCCCGCGCGGCCTCACGCTCGACCGCACGCGCGTCGTCGTCGATGCCGCCCACGGCGCCGCCTACAAGGTCGCGCCCCTCGTCTTCGCCGAGCTCGGCGCGCACGTGACGGCGATCGGCGTGAAGCCGAACGGCGTGAACATCAATCGTGAGGCCGGCGCCCTCCACCCCGACAACGTCCGGGCCGAGGTCGTGAAGAAGGGCGCCCACATCGGGATCGCGCTCGACGGCGACGCCGACCGCCTCATCGTCATCGACGAGAAGGGCCAGATCGTCGACGGCGACGTCGTGATGGCGATGTGCGCCTGCCGGATGATGGATGCCGGGGAGCTCGCGAAGAAGACGCTCGTCGCGACCGTGATGAGCAACCTCGGTCTCGAGCGCGCGATCCAGCGGCGCGGCGGCAAGCTCGTTCGCACCCAGGTCGGCGACCGCTACGTCGTCGAGGCGATGCGCAACGGCGGCTACAACCTCGGCGGCGAGCAGTCGGGGCACCTCATCTTCCTCGACCACGCGTCGACCGGCGACGGCATCGTCGCGGCGCTCCAGGTGCTCGCGATCGTCGTGCAGACGGGGCGCCCGCTCTCGGAGCTCGCGAAGGAGGCGATGGAGCGCGTCCCGCAGGTCCTCGAGAACGTGAACCTCCCTTCGCGCCGCCCGCTCGAGCAGATGCGCCAGCTCTCGGTCGCGACCGCGAAGGTGAAGGACGCGCTCGGCGCCGACGGCCGCGTCCTCGTGCGCTGGTCGGGCACCGAGCCCAAGCTCCGGATCATGCTCGAAGGTCCGGACGAGGACCGCCTCCGGTCCTGGGCCAAGGACCTCGCCGGAGCGGCTCAGAAAGACGCGCGCGCGTGACGGCCCGCAGGCCGGGGGGCACGACGATCGCCTTGGTCCTCGCCTTCGTGGCGAGCCTGGCGACGTCCGCCTGCAAGAAGACCCGGCCGGACTCGAGCGCCGACCTGCCGCTCGATCAGACGTACACGACGAAGACGAAGCTCCTCACGCTCCACTATCCGAAGGACATGGTCGCGAACGCGGCCGGCGAGCACTCGGCCGCGCTCGCGCCGACCCCGCTCGGGGCGCTCCACAAGGAGAGCGAGGTCTACTTCACGGCGAACATGACCCCGGTCTCGAACGAGGTCACCGAGTACGCCCGGGTCATCCTCGACACGCTCGCGCGTGGCAAGACGGAGTACCGGGAGGTCTCCCGGACGCGCCGGATCTGCTTCCGCGACGTCGAAGGGATCGAGCACGTCGCGACCTTCACGGACCGCGGGAGCACGATCCGGCGGTGGTCGTGCACGTTCCTCGCAGGCGGGCACGGCTACTCCTTCGGCTTCTTCGTCGCGGTGCCGGACGGCGAGGCGGACGAAGTCATCCTCCAGAAGATCATCGGCGCGACCGAGGTCGCACGCTGAGCCCGACAAGCGCGGCCGCGCGTATTACGAACGCGCTTGCATGTCCTTCCCGCGTTCGTGCGAGGATGATCGCGTGATGGGCAGACAGCCTCGGTGGCCCTCGCAGGGTCGACCACTCCTCGTATGCCTAGAGCGTGACTTTTCCACCGGAACGTTCAGACTGGTGGAGCAGGAAGACGCGCCGGAATGAGCACCACGGCGAGGCCGTCGCACCAAGATGACGCGCCCGGCGGCGTGCTCGTGGTCCACGCGAACGAGCGGGAGGCCCAGAAGCTCGTCGCCGTCCTCGGCGAGAAAGGGATCGACGCGCGCGCGGTGAGCGACGCCGGCGTCGCGATCGACGAGCTCGTCCGCCATCGGTTCGACGTCCTCGTCCTCGACAGCGAGCTGCCGCAGACGCCCGCGAGCGAGCTCGTCCGCGTCGTGCGCGCGTACGACATCGAGGTGCCGATCGTCGTCCTCACCGACGACGCGACCGGCTGGGTCGGCGCCGGCGTGCAGCTCGTCGCGAAGCCGGTCGATCCCCTCGTCTTCACGCGCACCGTCGCGCGCGGGAAGAACGCGCGCAAGCAGACGAAGCGCCTCCGGCCGTCCGAGCTAGGTCTCGCCGCCCTTTCGCCGAACGAGCCCGAGGAGCTCTCCGTCGTCTTCGATCGCGCGCTCGAGAAGATGTGGCTCGCGTTCCAGCCGATCCTCCGCGAAGGCGAGGCGCGCGTCTTCGGCTACGAAGCGCTGATGCGGAGCCACGAGAAGAAGCTCGCGACGCCGGGCGCGATGCTCGGCGCCGCGGAGTCGCTCGGGAAGCTCGACGTCCTCGGGCGACGCGTGCGCGCCCTCGCTGCCGCGTCGCTCGCGCAGGCGCCCGACGACGCGCAGCTCTTCGTGAACCTCCACTCGCGCGATCTCCTCGACCAGGCGCTCTTCGAGTCGTCGACGCCGCTGACGAGCCTCGCGTCGCGGGTCGTGCTCGAGATCACCGAGCGCGCGAACGTGGAGGACGTCGACGACGTCAGCGCGCGGCTCTCGATCCTCCGCTTCCACGGGTTCCGGATCGCGGTCGACGACCTCGGCGCCGGCTACGCGGGGCTGACGAGCTTCGCGACCGTCGAGCCCGAGTTCGTGAAGCTCGACATGAGCCTCGTCCGGAACCTCCACGCGTCGCCCGTACGTCGTCGTCTCGTCGCCTCGATGGTCGACGCATGCCGCGACCTCGGCTCGAACGTCGTCGCCGAAGGGATCGAATCGCAGGAGGAGCTCCGCGTCCTGCGCGAGCTCGGCTGCGAGCTCTTCCAGGGGTACTTGTTCGCGAAGCCCGCGCCGACGTTCGAGCGCGCGGCCCTGCCCTGACGGTCAGCGCCGGAGGAACCAGGCGAACGCGATGACCGCGAGCGCGATCGCGACGCGGAGGATCTTCCAGCTCGTCCCCGTGTCGGGCTCCGGCGGGACCGATGGGCGCGATCTCGCCGCCAGCGCCTTCCGCTTCGCGCGGGCGGCCTCTGCGTCCGCTTCGGCATCGTGGCGCGCCGGCGTGCTCGCCTCCTTGCTCGGCAGCCCCTCGACCGGCTTCGCGAGCGCCTTCAGCCTCGCGAAGGTCGCCTCGTCGGGGAACTCCGTCGTCTCCCACCGCGGCGGGTAGAGGTCCGGCACGGGCCGGAGACAGCCGGGCGCGAGCGCGAAGAGCTCGTTCCACGCGACCGGGAACATCTCCCCGGTCTCCATCCGCTGGAGGACGACCGCGTCCGTGCGCGGAAGCCACGCGCGCACTCCGTCCGTGAACGTGGTGAGCGTCTTCACGAGCTCCCCGCCCTCGGTCGCGATCCCCATCACGCTCGCGATGTAGGGCGCGCCCTCGTCGCCGTCCTCGTCCTGCTGCGCGTCGAGCTCGAGTCGCTGCTTCGCGTAGACGTCGGCGAGGAGACGGGAAAGTCGTCCGCCGAGATCCGCGTCCGCGGTCCCGCCCTCGAACACCGACCACGCGCCCTCGCGGCGGACGAACGCGATGTCGAGAAGCGGGCGCGGCGCACCCAGGCGTTCGTCCGCGAAGCCCTTCGCGAGGTCGAGCGCTCTCGCGTCCTCGGAGCCCGCGACGAAGATGCGCTCGGCCCCGGGCAGGAACACGACGGGATCGCCCTCCACGGCGAGGCCCTCCCAGAGCTCCGGCAGGAGCATGCGCTCCGCCGCGTATTCGTCGTCCCACGCGCCTTCGTAGATGCCGGGACGGAGCTCGGTCAGCTTCGTCTTCGTCATCCGGCGGAGATTCGCGAGCGCGATCTCGTCGAGCTCCGCGACCGGCACGCCGAACCGCGCCGGATCCGCGACGTACTCGATCCGCTCCGGGCGATCGATCGCGAGCGCGACGCCGAGGTGCTCGGCGAACGCGGTGTGGTGGAGCGGCTTCGGATCCGCGGTCGCCCCGCTCGCACGCGCGAGCGACGCGGCCTGCGCCGGGAGATCGTGGGTGAAGTAGCGGCGCGGACGGATCCGCGGCACGAGGAGGACGCGCACTTCGTCGAGCGTCTCTTCGCTGTCGACGGCGATCGCCGAGCGGACGAAGCGCTCGACGAGCTTCTCACGCTCCGCCGGCGCCGCGGCCTCGAGCTCGCGATAGTAGTTCTCGAGGCGGATCAGCTGCGTGAGGTCTTCGGGCGTCTTCGCCACGATCTGGCCGCGCTCGGCATCGAGCGTGAACGTGTGCGCGGGATGCGCCGCGCGCAACCGCGTGAGCGCAAGGTCGTAGAAGGTCGTGCGATCCATCGGCGGACCGCTCTCTAGCGTGCCGCGCGCCCCATGGCCACGTGCCGCTCGGTCGGGTCTCGTAGAGGCGTTCGATCAGCGGCGGCGGCGGCGCCGCACGAACGCGAGGACGCCGAGGCCGAGCCCGACACTGGAGAGCGCGCCGCGCTCGCCCGGCGACCCCGTCGTCGCGACCGAGCAGCCCGAGGTCGTCATCGCGTGCGCGTTCGAGGTGTCACCGTCGTCGTCGTCGCCTTCCGCGGAAGACTTCTCCTTCCTCGTCGGCGGCCTCTTCGGAGCCCTCGTCTCGGGTGTCGTCTCCGCGCCCGGGCTCGAGGTCTCCGGCTGCTTCGTCTCCTCTTCCGGAGGCACCGGCGTGGTCGGCGTGCGCGGCGTCGGCGGCGGCGGCTCCGCCTCGAAGGGCTCCTCCTGCTCGACTTCGGCCGGCGTACGTTCCTCCGGCGGCGGCTCCGCGCCCTCGTCCTCGGGGTTCGTCGCCTCCTCTTCCGTCGTCGGCTCCTCCGACGGCTCGCTCGTGTCCGTCGTGCCGCCCGCGCCGAGCTTCTTCGATCGGATCGGCTTGTACCCCTGACCGCGGAGCGACGAGAGCGTGCGCGGTCGGAACTGCATGTCGCTCGCCGTGCTCGCCTGCTCGAGCGCGCAGACCGCCGTGTGGTTGTTGTCCTGCCACCCCGCGAACAGCATGATGTGCCCGTTCCGCACGATCGCGTCGCCCGGCAGGAGCTCGTCGAACGAGCCGAGCCGCGTCGTCCCTCCGCCGCCGGAGGAGTAGATCGCGGTCGTGAACGACGTGCCCGTGTCCCAGCACATCGACACGAAGCCGGAGCAGTCGGTGCGGTAGCCCTCGTGCGTGCGCGACTGGCTGTAGGGCACGTCGTCGTCGAGCCACTTGAAGCCGCGCTGGAGCACGGTCTTCCGCGCGCCGGTCACCGACGCGAGGACCTTCGCGCGATTGCACGCCGTACCGGCGCCGACGGTGACCGCGTCCGCCGACGTGTCACCGGGGTCCCCGTCCTCGACCGGCGGCGCGCTGCACGCGGAGATCGTGGCCACGAGAGCGACGAGGGTGAGGAGGGGGCGCACGCCCCTCCCCGACGCGAGGACCGTGCCGCCGCGGTTGTGCGCAGACCGACCGGGTTTTCTCGATGCGGGAGCGAGGATCGCGGGCTGCCGAGCATCCAGGCCCGGAGCCTCCGGCGAGCCAGATCACCCCCGGTGGACGCGGAGCACGCTCTCCTCCGCTGGGACGCCGAGACGGAGCGGGAAGCCGTAGTGGCCGGTGCCGCGATGGACGTACATGCGATCGGTCCCGCGCGCCCAGAAGCCGTGGTCGGGGATCCGGACGCCGAACAGACGGAGGAACGTCCACGCGAGGCCGAGGCTCACGAGCCCGACCTGCCCGCCGTGGGTGTGGCCCGAGAGCACGAGATCGCCGTGCCCGGACGGCAGATGGCGGAACGCGCCCGGGTCGTGGAGGAGGACGATGCGGAGCGCGCCCTCGGGCCTCGGATGCGACGAGCACACGCGCGCGAGGTGGCGCTCGCGGTCACGCCAGACGAAGTCGACGCCGACGATCTGCACCTTCCCCGCTGCCGTCTCGAGCACGCGGGCGTCGTCGACGAGGAGCGTGATGCCGTTCTCGCGCATCGCACGCGCGACGATCTCCGGCGCCTCGTGATCATGGTTGCCGTGACAGGCGAACACCTTCCCGGGGAGGGCACGAAGCGGCGCGAGCGCGGCGCGGAGCAGATCCGGATCGCTCTGCGACTCCATCGTGAGGAAGTCGCCGGTGAGGAGCACGAGGTCGGGCTCGGCCCGCACCGCGCGCTCGCAGATCCGACGGAGGCGCGCGACGGACATGAACGGACCGAGATGCGGATCGGTGATCTGCACGATGCGCAGCGGCCGCTCCGTCCCGGCCGGCCTTCCCTTCGGATGCGGACCGAGCGCTTCGACGTGAGGCCCCTCCGGGCCGCGCACGACGAGGTCGATCTCCTCGTGCTTCGCCGTGAGCGACTGGACGAGCCCGATCCCGGCGAGCGCGTACGGCAGCCAAGGAAGCGGCGGATGGATCCCGAGCGAGAGGAGGACGGCCCAGGGCAGCGCGAGGAACGTCCCGCCCGCGAAGAAGGCGGCCGGCCAGCTCACGAGCAGCCGGAACGCGAGCGGGCGCATCCGCGGCTTCGCGAGCGAGAGGTAGTTCACGAAGACGGCGACGTGGAGCGCCGCGAAGAGCGGGAGCACGGGCTCGAAGACGCGCAGGAGCGCGACGGCGGAGAGCGCGTGGATACCGACGAGCACGGCGACGAACGTCGCGAAGGCTCGTCCGCGCACGAGCCGCGCGGCGACGACGACGGCGACCCATCCGACGACGGTGAGCAGATGGAACCAGGTCATCCCCGGGTGCTCCGATGACGCACGCGCGCCATGCGTCGCGCGGAGCCTACGCCAGGCAACCTCGGCCGTTCTGCGGAGCGGAGTCCGCGCGGACTCGACACCACGCTGGTGCGCGCGAGGACCAGCATCCCTGGTCGAAACCCTCGTGGGTTCGAGTCCGCAGCGAGCAGACGCGCCGGGTGGGGGGCACGCGCGCGCCGGGCCCATGCCGTGCGTCGACATCGGGGTGGTGACGACGACGAGGAAGCGAGTCCGCGGCGCGAGCTTGGTCGAGTACGCACTCGTCCTCTTCGCGATCGTCGTCGCCGGCGCGGCGGCGTTCCGCCACTTCGGCGTCCGCGTCTCGACGGCCGCGACGCAGGCGGCCCAGTGTCTGAGCGGAGGCGACTGCACGAGCGGGGCCGCAGGCGCGGAGGGAGGGTCGCTCGCAGCAGCAGCGGGTGCTGCGCGCGCGCCGGAGAGCGAGTCCCTCTCTCCCACCGCACGCGCGATCCTCGCCGGAATGGAAGCCGCCGCGGCGGAGCGCGCCTCCGGCACGCAGCGCGGCACGCTCGTCGCGAGCAACGACCCGTCGATCGGCGCTTCGGCGCCGCGCGAGGTCGATCCGTTCACGCGCGTGGTCCAGCAGTCTCGCGTGCAGGGCGCGAACGCCGAGATCGACCGCGTCTTCCGGCAGAGCATCCGGCCCGGCGGGACCCGCCCGGGTCGCGTCGAGATCGTGCCGACGGAAGCGGATCTCCGTCGCCGCGAGGTGGAGCTCGACACCGACCGCACGATGATCGCCTGGCGCGAGCGGATGCGGAACCTCGACGAGCGCCGCTCCTCGGGCGCGATCTCGGCCGAAGAGTACTCGTCGCAGCGCCAGGCGCTCATGCTCGGCCAGGACGACGAGGCCGGCGTCCGCGCGCGCATCCAGGCGCAGCTCGCGACGAACCAGCAGGAATCGATCGGGCGCGGCGAGCTCGAAGGCTTCGTCCGCGACGGCACCGTCTACGTCCACGGCACGACCTCCGAGCACGCCGTCGTCCACGAGACCGTGCACACGCGCGCGCATCCCGGCTACCGCGCATGGCTCGGGAGCCGCGAGGGCGCCGGCGAGCTCGACGAGGCGCTGACCGAGCGCTTCGCGCGTCAGGTCACGGGCAGCCTTCGTCCGAACGAAGCGCTCTACGGAAATCTCCCCGACCGCCTCCAGCCCCACGTCCAGAGCCTCGGCGGCGAACGTGCGCTCCGCGACTGCTACTTCGGCGGCAACTGCGGCGCGGTCGATCGCGCGCTCGCATCACGCCGCGACTCGTCGGCGGGTTTCATGCAGCGCTTCGGCGCGTCGGGCGGCGACGGGCACCGGCACTGAGACGGGAGTCTTCAGTCTTCAGTCTTCAGCCAGATCGCGCTGCCGCCTCTGCTCGCCAACATCTCGTCTCTCTGGACGCTCCGCGAACGCCCGGCGTTCTCCATCTCGTCTCTCGGACGGAAGACGGAAGACGGAAGACATGAAAGAGGCGCCCACCTCACGGCAGGCGCCTCTCTCTCAGACTCGCAACGAGCTCAGTACCGATAGTGTTCCGGCTTGAACGGGCCCTCGGTCGACACGCCGAGGTAGTCCGCCTGCTCCTTCGTGAGCTTCGTGAGCTTCACGCCGAGCTTGCCGAGGTGGAACGCCGCCACCTTCTCGTCGAGCTTCTTCGGGAGCGTGTAGACCTTCTTCTCGTACTTCGTGTGGTTCTGCCAGAGCTCGATCTGCGCGAGCGTCTGGTTCGAGAACGACGACGACATGACGAACGACGGGTGGCCGTTCGCGCAGCCGAGGTTCACGAGCCGGCCGCGCGCGAGGAGCGTGATCTTCTTGCCGTCGGGGAACACGAACTGGTCCACCTGCGGCTTGATGTTCACTTCCTTGATCTCGGGGTTCTTCTCGAGCCACGCGACGTCGATCTCGCAGTCGAAGTGGCCGATGTTGCACAGGATGGCCTGGTCCTTCATCGCCTTCATGTGCTCGGGGCGGACGATGCCCGCGCAGCCCGTCGCCGTCACGATGATGTCGGCGAGCGGAGCCGCCTCCTCCATCGTCGTGACCTGGTAGCCCTCCATCGCCGCCTGGAGCGCGCAGATCGGGTCGATCTCCGTCACCATGACGCGGGCGCCGAGCGCGCGGAGCGCCTGGGCCGAGCCCTTGCCGACGTCGCCGTAGCCCGCGACGACCGCGGTCTTGCCGGCGAACATGACGCCGGTGGCGCGCTTGAGGCCGTCACCGAGCGACTCGCGGCAGCCGTAGAGGTTGTCGAACTTCGACTTCGTGACCGAGTCGTTGACGTTGATGGCGGGGACCTTGAGCTCGCCCTTCTTCGCCATCTCGTAGAGGCGGTGGACGCCCGTGGTCGTCTCCTCGGAGAGACCGCGGATCGCGTCCGGTCCCTCGAACATGTGCGCGTGGCGCTTGTGGACGATGACGGTGAGGTCGCCGCCGTCGTCGAGGATCATGTTCGGGGCCTTGCCGCCCGCGAACGCCTTGAGCTGCATCTCGATGCACTCTTCGTACTCGGCCTCGGTCATGCCCTTCCAGGCGAAGACCGGCACGCCCGTCGCCGCGATCGCGGCCGCGGCGTGGTCCTGGGTCGAGAAGATGTTGCAGCTCGTCCAGGTCACCTCGGCGCCGAGCGCGGTGAGGGTCTCGATGAGGACCGCGGTCTGGATCGTCATGTGGAGGCAGCCGGCGATGCGGGCGCCCTTCAGCGGCTTCGACGGGCCGTACTCCTTGCGGATGGCCATGAGGCCCGGCATCTCGCTCTCGGCGATCTCGATCTCCTTGCGGCCCCACGCGGCGAGGGAGATGTCCTTGACCTTGTAGTTCGTCGTCATCGTTGTTCTCCGTTCTTCGTGTCAGATGATTCGAGCGGGCCGTTCAGGCGCGCCGAGCGATGAGCACCTGCCATGGCAGGTGAGCGTCCTTGCCCTTGCCGCACCACGCGGCCGGGAGCTTCACGACCTCTGCGCGGGTGAGGCCCGCTTCCTTCGCGAGCCGGCGGAGCTCCGCCGGCTCGAAGCCGAGCCAGAGGTCGGCTTCGTCGCGCATCGACTCGTCGTCGTGACGTCCGTAGTCGATGACGACGACCGCGCCGTTCTTCGCCGCGAGCTGCCCGAGCTGGCGGAGGAGGTCGACCGGCCGCGGCGCGTGATGGAGGAGGCGCGAGGCGAAGACGACGTCGGCGCCCTCGCCCACCGCGCTCCGTAGCTCGGAGCCGCCGAGCTCCGCCTTCAGGAGGCGGACGTTCGCGAGGCCGTGGCGCGCGACGCGGGCGCGCGCGCGCTCGAGCTGCGTCTCGGAGCGATCGACGGCGACGACTTCCTCGAAGGCAGGCGCGAGCACGTCGAGGAGCGCACCGTCACCGGTGCCGGCGTCGACGGCGAGACGGCGCTCGGGGAGCAGACGCGCGAGCGCCGCGACGTAGGCGAGGCTGGGCGACGGCGTCTCGGGCGCCGTCTCGACCTTCTCGGACGTGCGCTGCGCGAAGAACTCGCGCGCGACGCGGTCGCGCTCGCGGAGGACCTCGGCGACCTTCGAGAGTGTTCCGTCCGCCTCGCAGAGCGCACGGCCGCTCGCGAGCGCATCGGCGACGACCGGGTCGGCGCCGGCCGCTTCGGAGAGGCGCACGAGCGAGCGCGTGCCCTCGCGACGGACGAGCACGAGGCCGGCCTGACGGAGCGGCGCGATGTGGCGCGACACGTTGGGCTGGCTCTCGCCGAGGAGCGCGGCGAGCTCGCCGATCGCGAGCTCCTCTTCGGCCGCGAGCGCAAGGAGGCGCAGGCGCACCGGCTCGGCGAGCACCCGATAGAGCTCCCACCGAGCGTGGGTCGCAAGCGCGCCGTCGAGCATGACGCTCTATCTATGCGCTCATGCGAATGGATGCAAGTCTAAGTGTAAACGGTTGAAATCGCAGTTGATCCGGAGCACATCCGATACCACGTGCGAACGACGGGGGTGCGACTCTTCGACCGTTGACCGGTCGAGCTCCACTGATAGGTTCGATCGTGAGGGGTTGCTGCGTCGCGCGAGGCGACGCGGAGCCTGCCGGTGGGCGCGAGAGCGCGACCGGCGGGGGTGCGGGCTCGGCCGTGCGCCGCGCCGTGGGAGGAGCTGATGAAGGATCCGATCCGCGCGCGCGTGGAGCGCTTGCTCGTCTCTCGTTACGGAAACGTCGACGAGGAGCTCTTCGCGGCCGGCATCCTCGACTCGCTGCGCGCGATCGAGTTCGCGCTCGATCTCGAGGCGGAGTTCCAGGTGCCGATGAGCAGCGTCACGCTGCTCGACATGCAGACGATGACGCGGCTCGTCGACCGCGTCGAGGAGTGTCTCGCCGACGGGAACACGAACAGGGATGGGGGCAACGTGACCAGATCCATCAATGGGAAGTCGGAGCTTCTGCGCGAGATGATCACCGGACGAGGGATCATCGAGCTCCCCGGTTGCTACGACGTCCTCAGCGCGATGCTCCTCGAGGAGGCCGGCTTCGAGACAGTGTTCCTGAGCGGCTATGGCGTCGCCGCGAGCCAGCTCGGCAACCCGGACATCGGGCTGACGTCGCTGACCGAGACCGCGCTCGCGTCGAAGAACGTCGCGGCCGCCGTCGACCTCCCGATCATCGTCGACGCCGACAACGGCTACGGCAACGAGGACAACGTCATCCGGACGATCTTCGAGCTCGAATACGCGGGCGCGGCCGGCTGCGTGATCGAGGACCAGGTCCTCCCCAAGCGGTGCGGGCACACCGCGAACAAGAAGATCCTCCCGCTGCCCCTCTACATGCGGAAGCTCGAGTGCGCGCTCCGCGCGCGCCAGACGCCGCTCGTCGTCGTCGCGCGCACCGACTCGATGGACCTCGACGACACGCGATCGAGCGCGCGAACACCTTCCACAAGGCCGGCGCCGACGTCACGCTGATCGACGGGCTCCGCTCGATGGACGCGATCAAGCGCGTCGTCGACGAGGTGCCGGGGCCGAAGCAGATCAACCTGATCGGCGGCGGCGTGACCCCGCTGCTCAGCGCGCCGGAGCTTCTGGACCTCGGCTTCAAGATCGTCCTCTACTCGACCCCCGCCCTCTTCGTCGTCGCGAAGGCGATGCGCGAGTCGCTGAAGCGCCTCCGCGAAAGCCACGATCTGAAGAGCATCGGCGAGGAGTCGATCGGCTTCCGCGACTTCCAAGGCTTCATGGAGCGCCGCTACCGCAGGCGCGCGCACGCGGGCTCGATCTTCCCGCCGGCGCTCCTTCCGGAGGAGAACGAAAAATGAGTCGAGACCTGGTCGAGCTCGTCGAGACGAGCGCGCGGAAGTACGGCGACAAGCCCGCGATCGTGACGCCGGAGGGCGACTCGCTCTCGTACGCGGAGCTCGCGAAGGGCGCCGCCGCCTTCCACGAGCACCTCGTCGCGAACGGGTGCAACAAGGGGGACCGGGTCGTCCTCTCCTGCAACAACACGCCCGCGTTCTTCCGCCTGTTCTTCGGCGCGATCCGCGCCGGATGCGTCGCGATCCCGATCGACTCGAACCTCGCCGTCGCGGAGCTCGAGCGCATCTTCGCGCACGCCGAGCCGAAGATGGGCTTCGCGGACGAGCGGAGCCTCGCGAAGATCCGCTCTGCCGCGAAGGACACCTTCCGCGTCGAGCCGGTCGCGTCGATTCCCCTCGCCGGGAGCCTGCCCGCCGGGCCGGTCGACCCCGATGCGCTCGCGACGCTCCTCTACACCTCGGGGACGACCGGCAACCCGAAGGGCGTGATGCACACGCAGCAGACCCTCGGCTCGAAGCTCGAGGCGATCCAGAGCTGGTTCGGCTTCGACGACTCGTACCGCGCGCTCTGCCTCCTGCCGACCCACTTCGGTCACGGCCTGATCTGCAACTGCCTCGCGACGCTCCGCTACGGCGGAACGCTCGTCCTGTGCCGGCCGTTCGATCTCGACCTCGTCTCGCAGCTGCCGGACCTCCTCCGGAAGCACGAGGTGAACACGTTCTCGTCGGTGCCTGCCGTCGTGCGCCTCCTCACGCGCGCAGCCGAGCGACGTCCGCCGGGTGCGCTCCCGAGCCTCCGCTTCGTCACGTGCGCTTCGGCGCCGCTCCAACCGGAGGACATCGAAGCATTCCAGAAGACGTTCGGCGTCCCGCTCCTGAACACGTACGGCATCACCGAGACGGCGAGCTGGACCGCGTTCTCGCCGAAGGCGGGGCCGCGCGATCTCGGCTCCGTCGGGCGCATGCACAACTGCGAGATCCGCGCGGTCGACAGCGAGGGCAAGCCGCTCCCGCCGGGCGAAGCGGGCGAGCTCCAGGTCCGAGGACCGAGCGTGATGAAGGGCTACTTCCGCGCGCCCGACCTCACCGCCGCCGCGATCAAGGACGGCTGGTTCCACACCGGCGACCTCGGGAAGGTCGACGAAGAGGGCCAGGTCTTTCTCCTCTCGCGTCTGAAGGAGCTCATCATCCGCGCGGGGATGAACATCTACCCGGCGGAGGTCGATGCCGCCCTGAACACGCACGCGGCCGTGCAGGAAGCGTTCGCGGTCGGGCTCGACGATCCGACGTTCGGCGAAGTCGTCGGCGCCTGCGTCGTGCTCCGCGAGGGCGCGACCGCCGACGAGCGGACGCTCATCAACCACTGCCGCGAGCGCCTCGCCGCGTACAAGTGCCCGGTCCGGATCCGCTTCGTCGAGGCGATTCCCAAGACGTCGCGCGGGAAGGTGAACCGCTCGAACCTGAAGCCGCTCTTCGCGCCTCCCGCGTCGAGCTGACACATGGCAGGGATCCGCTCGATCGGCTGGTACGTCCCGGCAGAACGCGAGTCGGCGGCCGAGCTCGCGCGCGAGCACGGATGGTCCGAGGCGAACCTGAAGGCGTTCGGGCTCCACAGCCGCACGAAGCCCTCCGCCGAAGACCACCCCTCGACGATGGGCGCGCGCGCGACGCGCGCCGCGCTCGAGGCCGCCGGGCTCACGCCGGCGGACGTCGACCTCCTCGTCTTCGCGGGGATGACGCGCGACCACCCCGCTCCGTGGGTGGCCGCGTTCGCCGTCCTCGCGGAGATCGGCGCGACGCGCGCAGCGGGGTTCGACCTCGCGAGCCGCTGCGCGGGCGGCCACGACGCGATGTGGATCGCGGCGCAGCTCGTCGAGGCCAACGCGCACCGCAACGTCGTCGTCTGCTGCGCCGATCGCTTCGACTACCTCTTCCGCGGACGGAAGGTCACCCAGGCCGGTGACCTCACCTACGCGGCGGGCGCGGCGGCGGTCGTCCTCTCGAAGGACGCCGCGAACGAGATCGTCGCCTTCTCCCACCTCACGAACGAGGACCTCTCGCTCCATCGCTCGTCGATCCCGCTCGCGGGCGGAAGCCGCCGGCCCGCGACGTCCGAGCCGCCTCCTTCCGAGCACCTCTGGCACAGCAACCCGACGATGGCCGAAGTGGCCCGCCTCCAGGCGTTCCTGAAGCGCGCCGACGAGCACAACATCGGGAGCGTGATGAAGAAGGCGGGCTTCGACGCGCTCGATTACATCGCGACGTCGCCGCTCGACGTCCGCGCGCAGCTCGCCGCCCTCCGCGCGCTCGGGATCGAGACCGAGCACCTCGTCTTCTCGCTCCCGCTGCTCGGTCATCTCGGGCCGGCCGACTCGCTCCTCGGGGTCGCGCTCCCGCTCGCGCTCGGGCGTGCGGTCGGTCCGCGCCTCGTGCTCAGCACGCGCACGCTGCTCTACGCGAACGCGATCGCCGTGCGCGGCGAAGACCCGAGCCTCGGGATCCGTGTCGCCGGCGAAGGGATCGACCTCACGACGTTCCGAGCTTCGTGAGCGTCTCGACGAAGCCGGCGGAAGGCCACACGGCGACGCGCGCTTCGAGCTTCGCGCGTGCCGCGTCGCTCCCGCTCCGCACCATCGCGTCGAGGAGCGTGTCGCCGAGGAGCGAGCGCTCGACGTTGCTGCCGCCGACGAACTCGTAGAGGTCCTCACCGAGCGGCTCGAGCGCCGCGGCCGCCGACGTCCAGTCGCCGCGCGCGTAGCTCGCGAGCGCGCGGCCGAGCGCGGCCGTGCTCTCGTCGCGCCCGGCCGACGTCGTGAGCGCCACGATCGCGTCCGCATCACCGACGCCGGCGAGCGCGAGGGCGGTGTGCGCGTCGACGAACGGCCTCGCCTTCCCTGCCCCCGCGAGCGCTCGGGCGCGCGAGGCGACGTCCTCGAACGAGGCCGGCTTGCCGTGCAGCCGGAGCCGCCAGAGGAAGCCGACCGCGTCGGCGAGGGCGAGCGGACCGAACACGGCCCCCTCTTCGACGACGTGCGCCTCGTACGTGCGGAGCGCGTCCTCCCACTCGCCGGCGTCGATCTGGAGGACGGCGACGTGCCAGAAGAGGTGCGCGCGGAGCCGGCCCTCGTACCCGGCTCGGGCGAGCCACGCATCGAGGAACGGCCGCAGCTCCTTCCACGCGCCGAGCTCGTAGAGCGCGTGCGCGAGCGCATGCGCCGCGTGCCCGTTGTCGGGGCGGAGCTCGAGCGCGCGCTCCGCCATCATGCGCGCCGCGCGCGGATCGCCGCCCTCGACGAGATGGAACGCGAAGCGACCGAGGTACGCCCAATCCTCTCCGTGGCTCGGCGCGACACTCTCGTAGAGCGCACGGATGCGGGCGCGCTTGCCTCGACCGCCGAAGAAGAACAGGTAGCGCCCTGCCTCCTCGAGGAAGAGCAGATCGCGCGGATGCGCGGCCACGTACGCCTCGACGAGCGGCATCGCCTTCGTTCCGCGCGCCATCAGCTCGCCGAGCGCGACGACGTGATCGCGCTCCCGCGCCGAGAGGGCGGAGGCCTCCTCGAGACACGCCTTTCGCAGCGCGCTCGCCTCCGCCGCGTCGCCGGCTTCCTGCCGGACCGACGCGAGCAGCCAGCGCGCGAGCACGAACGAGGGATCCGCCTCGATCGCGCGCCGGAGGAGCTGCTCTGCGCCGGTCCGCGCCGACAGCACGCAGTCGACGGCCTCGACGTACGGCCGGACGGCGTCGTCGTTCGCGCTCAGGACGTTTCCGTGACGATCCACGTTCGTCATCGCTTCCCCCCTCACCTCGCTCGTTCGTAGCGCCCCGGCGCGATCACGCGACCGGGATCGAGAGCCCGGCGCAGCGTCTCCACGAGCTCCGCCGAGGGCCCGCCCGGAACGAGATGCATCGAGTGGAGCCCGAGCCTCACCGGCGGACACCCGAGCGCGACGAGCTCCTTCGCGAGCGCATCGTGGCAGGCGAGCGCCCGCTCGTCCTCGCCCGGCACGTCCCGGTCGAAGACGATCGACGCCATGGCGTGGATGCTCCGATCGCGGAAGTAGCTCAGGGCCAGGTCCGGCTCGAACCCGTGCGCGAGCAGCGTCCGCTCGACGAGCGTGATCACGCGGAGCGCGTCGGCGCCCCGCGCGGGCACCGCCGAAGGGCACCAGACGAAGCCGCAGCGATCCCGCTCGGGATCGCTCGTCCGCTCCGCGCCGGCGGGCTTGCGGAAGTACATCCGGTTCACCCCGACGCCGCCGGGCGGAAGCCGACCCGCGACGAGACCGGCGATCCCGCGCCACGCGGGCGGGATGTCGTCGCGCTGCGCGACGTCGAACGCCTTCAGCGTGGTCGCGAGCGGCCGGAGCGTGCTCGTGAGGACCTCGACCTGCGCATCGACGACCTTCGCGCGGCCGTAGACGGAGAGGAGCCCGTTCCAGCGGTGGATCCCGTGCGGGGCGCAGATCGCGAGAGCTTCCTCGACCGCGACCGGCCGCGTCGTGAGCGTCGCTTCGATCCCGGGCACGTACGCGAGACGCCGGTAGACGTTCGCGAGCTGCGCCGCGCCGTTGAACACGCCGTCGAGACGCAGCGACCGGACGGCGTCCACGAACGGTCCGACGGCCTCGACCTCGTCGATGCCGGCGACGACCATCGCGACGCGCTCGGGCGCGGGCATGAGGTGCAGCGTCGCGCGCGTGACGATCCCGAGGTTCGACTGGAGGAAGAGGCCGTCGAGCGACGGCCCGCAGCCCACGGCCTCGAGCCGGGAGACGAGCCCGGTACCGAAGGAGGCATAGCCGGTCTCGACGACCTCGCCGTTCGCGAGCACGACCTCGAGCGAAGCGGCGCGCGCAGCGCGATCGGCGTACGGCGTGTAGCCGTGCCCGCGCTCGACGAGGTTGCCGACGACGCTCGCGTCCGAGGGCGCGGTCGTCGGATCGATCCACAGCGCCTCGCCCCGTTCGGCGAGGAACGCGCGGAGCTGCTCCTGTGTGACGCCGGCTTCGACGGTGACGAACGCGAGCTCGGGGTCGTACTCGACGATCCGCTTCATCCGGGCGAGGTCGAGGAGGACCGCTCCGTCCGTCGTCGGCACGCGCGCGCCGTAGCCCCAGTTCCGCCCGCCGCTCGACGGGTAGACCGCGAGCCCGAGCTCGCCCGCGATCCGCACGCACGCCTGGACCTCCGCCGTCGTCGCCGGGCGGACGACGAGGAGCGGACGCTGCGTCGTCGCATACGTCGTCCGCGACGCACCCGCGACGAGCCCGCCGGCGGCCTCGACGTTCTCCGGCGCGACCGCCGCCGAGAACGCGGCCGCCGCGCGCTCAACGAGCGACACGCGCCGCTCCCCTTTGCGCGACGTTCGCACGCGCTTCTTCGAGGAGGGAGCCGTCCGCCCACGCGGCGAGATCGAAATCGCGCACGAGCCCTTCGCGCACGAAGAAGTCCTTCGCGGTCGCGAGGATCCCGAGACCTTCGCGCGGGTCGAGCGGCGCGAGCTCCGCGAGGGTGGGGATGTCGAAGGCTCGCCGGAGCGTCGCGGGCGAGACGCCACCCGCGGTCGCGAGGAGGCTCACGGCGGCCTCCGGCGCGCGGATCGCCTCTTCGGCGGCGACGACGAGCGCCTCGAGGAACCCGACGACGAGGTCGCGTCGTTCCTCGACGAGCGCGCGGGTCGCCGTGATCGTGCACGGCTCGTAGCCGCTCCCGGCGCTCGTCCGCGTCGGTCCGACATGGAGATCGAAGACACTCTCGACGCCGGCGGCATCGAGAGCCCCGACGGCGCGGTAGCCGGCGACGTGCACGCGGTCGACCTCGCCGGCGACGAGCGCGCGGACCATCGCGCCCGGCGACGAGACCCCGAGCCCCGCCTCGGCCCAGATCGACGTCCCGCCTGCAGGCGCGCCGTGACGCGCGACCTGCCCGTCGCCGAGCGGGTCGGGCACTACGACGTCGACGTTCGTGACCCGCGTTCGATCGATCCCCGCCGCCTCGACGTATGCGTCGTAGCCGCGGAGCGCAGCGGCGCGGAGGAAGTCGATCTCGCCTCCGCGCACCGCGCACCGCGGGAGCGCGAAGCGCATCCCTTCGCCGCGATCGTCCTTCCGTGCGACGATCACCTGCACCGGGTGGAGGAAGTAGGTCCCGAGGAGGACGGTGTCCTTCCCTGCGCCGCGCGCCCAGATCGACGGGATGTGTCCGCCGCACCGGAGCAGCGCGGGATGCTCGTGGGTGTAGTGCGTGCGCCACTCGGTGGCGGGCAGGTCCGCGATGAACCGGAGCGCCGGATCGAGCAGCCCGCGTCGATGCGCGAGGGTGACCGCCTGGGGCGCAGGACAATACGTGAACACCGGCGCGACGCGCATGGGCCGACCTCGCTTCGAATGCCTCTCCGCAGACTACCGCGCCCGCACGCCGGCTCGCGCGCGCCGGAGCGCCGGACGGCCGAATGTCCGAGCGCTCACGACGTAGGCACGTGTCAGACGAGGGCTGCCGGCGCCCCGGGGGCCGCCGCCGCACGGTGGCCTCGACCAAACGCGGCCGGGACGGTATGTTCCGCCGCGTTTTTCGACATGGCGCGGTCCCAAGAGAGCCCGGTGCATGCGCCGGACGAGAGCGCCCCCGACGAGGGGAGCGGCGAGGCGTTCGTCCGTTCGACCGGCACGCGCCTGACGGCACTCCGGTCGCGATCGCACCGTGACGGGCCGGGCGCGCCGATCCGGCGGCCGACGAAGAGCCAGGCCCGGGTCCGCCGCTTCCTCGGTCGCCTCCTCCTCCTCGCGCCGCCCTTCGCGGTGCTCGCGATGGACCTCGGCCGGAGGCACCAGCGCATCTTCGGCCTCGAGCCGGCCGAGCTCGCCTTCTACTTCCTCTCGGCGGCGTGCGGCGTGCTCCTCTGGATCTCGCTCTACGCCGTCGCGACACGTCATCGCGGGATCGCGCGCTGGCCGGTGCGGGTCGTCCTCGTCGTCGGCGCCCTCCTCGCGATCGGCGGGCAGATCTACACGTTCGATCGCTACCAGGCGTACATGAACCATCGCGCCGTGCTGGTCGGGACGTCGTTCCTGCCCAGCATCGGCCAGCAGCTCTGGTTCGACCGCTGGACGTTCGCGAAGGCGCTCGTGCCGTGGATCGTCGTCGCGATCGCGCTGCCCTGGATCGGCACCCGCCTCGCGCCGATGCGCAGCCGCGCACGCGGATGGCTCTGCCTCGACCTCGCGATCGTCGCGGCGCTCACCGCCGCGTTCGTGTCGCCCGAGCGCGGCGCCGAGCAGGGGCAGCCGCCGGACGTGATGTACGTCTCGGCGATGGGTCAGCTCGCGCGCGCGCGCTGGGATCACAACGAGACCGTCGAGCGCGTCCACCCCGGACCGCGCACGCCCGAGCCGGTGCCGCGCCTCGTCGCGAAGCCCGCGCGGCCGCGGAACGTCGTCATGATCGTGACCGAGTCGGTCCGCGCGACGAGCGTCTGCGTGGAGCACACGCCCGACTGCAAGTGGACGCCGTTCTCGAATCCGGTCGTGAAGGATCGGATCCCGCTCAAGCAGATGCGCGCCCTCGATTCGACGACCGCGATCTCGCTCGCGATCATGTGGTCCGGCCTCGCGCCGATCGAGTCGCGGAAGGCGCTCCACACCGCGCCGATCCTCTGGGAGTACGCCGCTGCCGCCGGCCTCGAGACGGCCTATTACACGTCCCAGAACCTTCTCTTCGGCAACTCGGGCACCTGGCTCGAGGGCACACCGTGGACGCGCCACGTGAGCGCCACGATGATCGAGCCGGACGCCACCTACGAGACCGGCGCCGACGACGGCAAGCTCGTCGACTACGCGCTCGGCGACATCGACAAGCTCAAAGAGCCGTACGTCGCGGTCGTCCACCTCTCGAACACGCACTTCCCGTACAAGGTCGACCCGAACCTGATGCCGTTCACGCCTCAGGAAGAAGCGACCGGCCCCGGCTACGAGAACGAGATCCTGAACCGCTACCAGGACTCGATCTACCTCCAGGACAAGGCGCTCGCCCGCTTCCTCGAGAAGATGCGGGCGCGGCCCGAGGCCTCTCGCACGGTCACGATCTACGTCTCCGATCACGGCGAGCAGATGCGCGAAAAGGGCGCCGTCGGTCACACCGGCACGCTCTTCGATCCCGAGATCCGGATCCCGTTCTGGGTCGATGCGCCGAAGGGCACGTTGACGGAGGCGGAGGAGAAGTCGCTCCGCGACCTCCGCGACACGCCCGTCACGTCGCTCGACGTGCTGCCGACGATGCTCGATCTGATCGGCGTCTGGGACGAGCCCGGCATCTCGCGCTTCAAGACGGCGATCCCGGGGCAGA
Source organism: Polyangiaceae bacterium (assembly GCA_039809485.1). Classification (GTDB taxonomy): domain Bacteria; phylum Myxococcota_A; class Polyangia; order Polyangiales; family Polyangiaceae; genus Labilithrix. The sequence goes on from JBDHVE010000074.1 coordinate 42,346, forward strand.
GCCTCCTCCGCGGCGGGTCGCCGACCGATCGCGCGACCGTCCTCACGAACTGCACCGAGCTCTGGGCCTGCGCGTTCAAGAACTGGGGGGCGATGCGCGGCTCGAAGAAGCTCATCGCGCACCAGGGCGAGCGCGCGTGGAACTGCTTCGACGTCGCGACCGACCCCGAGGAGAAGACGAGCCTCGAGCTCTCCGCCTGCGGCGACCTCCTGCCGCTCGCCGAGAAGACGATGGGCGGACACCCGTTCTGATGACTGCGTCGCGCCTGCGGCGCGACGCAGCCCATCAGAACTTCCTTTGATCCGTGGGGCACTGCGTGCCCCCTCGTCGGCTCCGCCGACGAGCCTCCCCTGCTGCGCCTTCGGCGCCCCGACGTGCTCCGCACGTCGGAGGAAGAGGAGGACCGTGGAGGTCATCTGTTCTTCTTCCTGGCGCCCGTACCCTGTAGCCTGGAGCCATGGAACGCGGCCGCGCGCCGAAGACCGGATCCACGAAGGAAGACGGGCCGAAGGGCCGGCAGTCGTTCGTCTCGATCGATCTCGAGGAGGTCGAGCTCGTGCCGCAGAGCACGGACGATCTCGCGGAGGCGATCGACGTCGACTTCGAGGAGGGCTCGGTCGAGAACCTGCTCGCGATGACCGGGGAGAACTGGTCGATCGAAGAGCAGCTCGAGGACCTGAAAGAGGCCGCGCGCGAAGAGAAGCCGGAGCCTCTCTCGAAGACGGATGCGCGCCCCTCCCTGAGCCTCCCGACGCCCTTCGACCTCGGTGCCTCCGAGATCGAGCCGCCGAAGCGCTCGCTCCCTCCCCCGCTTCCGTCCGGCGCCACGAGCATCAGGCCGGGGACGGGATCCTCCCCCGGCGTCCCGAAGGCGAGCATGCCGAGCGTGCCGCCGCGCGAAGGCGGCGAGCCCGCTTCGCTGAAGCCGCCGCCCCTCCCGTCGAACCGCCCGGGTCGCGACACGTCCCGCGAGACGAAGGCGGCCCCGTCGGCTTCGCCGCCGGCGCCGACCGCGCCGTCGCGCCGTCCGCCGCCGCTGCCGCGCGGCGGCGACGGCGCCGGCCCGTCGCG
>JBDHVE010000075.1:0-43183 GCA_039809485.1 Polyangiaceae bacterium
ACCTCCCGCCGACCGTCCCCGTTCGGCTCTCCCGCTCGACGCGTCGCAGCATCGCGTTCGTTCTACCTACGCGCTCGGATTCCTGGAGCGTCTCGTCGGCCTCCGGCTCTCGCCGGCGCAACGCGTGTTCGCGCTCACGCTCGACGGTCGACGCGTCGCGACGGACGACGAGCGCGCGACGTTCGCCGAGCTGTTCGGCCTCGACGCCGACGCCTACCACGCGCTTCCGACCGAGACGCGCCGGCTAGTGCTCCTGTTGAAGGGCGCCCGATGCGGCGGCACGCTCCTCTGCGCGTCGTTCGGTCTTTACCGCGCCCTGACGGCCGACCTCTCGCAGCTCCGAGCGGGCGAGCGCACGTTCGTCGCGTTCACCGGCGCAGACGTGAGACACGCTCGCGAGGCGCTCGCGCAAGCGGCGACCACGATCGACCGCAACCCCGAGATCGCCGCGTGCGTGGTGTCGAGGTCGACCGAGAAGATCGAGCTGCGTCGAGCCGACGACCGGGTCGCCGTGCTCCAGGTCTTGCCCGCGACGCCGAGCGCGCCGCGCGGCCGATGGTTCGCCGCCGTCGTCGTGACCGAGGCCGACTACCTCGGCACGTCGGACGGCGCGGCACCCGCTGAGGAGGTCGTGCGCGCGTACGCGGCGCGCCTCACACGCGGCTCGACGTTGCTCGCCGAGACGACGCCATGGCTCGACGGCGGGTATTGGCACAAGACGTACTCGGCCAACTTCGGCGCGCCGACCACGGCCGTCGTGTGCCGTGCCCCCACGCTGCTCTTCTACCCGACCGACGAGACGCGCGAGCTTGTCGCGGCCGAGACACGTCGTGACCCGATGAACGCGGCGCGCGAGTACGCGTGCGCGTGGATCGCGGGCTCGACGTTCTTCGATGCCGACGCGGTCGCTCGCGCCGTCGACCACGCTCGCCCGCCGTCGCTCGCCCCTTCGCGCGGCGCTGCGGTCGGCGTCGGGATCGACCTCGCGATGCGGTCGGACGCGTCGGCGCTCGTCGTCGTGACGGAGCGCACCGCGGGCGTCGTCGATGTCGCGCACGTCGAGGTCATGCGACCGGAGCGCGGGCGACCTCTCGTGCCGTCCGACGTCTTGCGCCGATTCGCGTCCGTCGCGGCGAGCTACGGCGCGACGCTCGCGTGTGGCGACGGACACTACATCGAGACCGCGAGCGAGATCCTCGGCGCCGAGGGGATCGAGGTCACGGCCGTCGGCATGAGCGCGCAATCCAAGGTCGCCATGTTCATGCACCTTCGCGACCTCGTGCACAGCAGTCGCCTTCGCTTGCCGCCGTCCGGGCCGCTCGCCGAGGAGCTGCGGGCCGTCGTGTCGCGCAACGTGCAAGGCGGCGCGATCCGCATCGAGTCGCCGCGACGGCAAGGCTCGCACGGCGACACCGTCTCGGCGCTCGCTGCGGCGGCGCACGCGCTCACGATCGGCGGCGGGTTCGCCAACGCGTTCGACGGCATCCCGGTGACGCTTCCGATCTTCCGTTCGATCTACTGACCAACGAAAGGACCGACCATGAACAACCGATTCGACATGAAGCGTCCGCACACCGAAGTCGACCCCGACCAGAAGCCGAGCGCCGAGGTCGACCCGAAGCTGCGCGCAACGTACGCGCTCGTCGGCGTCGACGTACCGAAGCGCGCGCCGTCCGTCGCGTCGGCGCCGCCGTCGCCGCGGACGATCGCGAGCCTCATGCCGGGGAACGTCGCCGGGCTCCCGTGTCTTGTCGAAGGGGCGCCGTTCGCATCCGAGCCGGTGCGAGCGTGCGAGGAAGACGAGGACGACGGAGGCGAGCCGTGAGCGAGCGCGTCGCGGAGCACGTGAACGCGGCGACGACGTGCGCCTATCACGCCGCCATGGCCCGCTTCCGAGACGCGGAGGCGGCGCGCCACGCGGCCGACCGCGCTCGCGAGGACGTCGTCGACCTGCTCGGGTGCCTCGACACCGACGGCGGCGCCGCGCTCTCGGTCGCAGTCGACAAGGCGACCCTCTACGACGCTCACCGCGCCGCCATCGACGCGTACGTCGCGCACCACCACGCCCCTCCCCGGGCCGCGTGTTGGACGCTCGCCCTCTGCCGAGACGTCGCCGCGGAGGCGGCGGCGGCGGCGGTCGGCGTCCTCGGCTCGTTCGGCGAGGTCGAGCGGCTCATCCACGCGAAGGCGGCGGCGGCGGCGGCGCGGGCCGCGGCGGTCATCGCCGACCGAAACGCGCAGGCTTGCGCGCGAAGGGCGGCGGGCGAGTGACGCGACCTCGACGCGGGCCCCTCGATGCCGTTAGACGCGCTTTCGGTCGCCGGGGCAGGGGTCGGGTCGTCCGCGTGGCGACCCGGCCCGCACGGCCCGACCTCGGCGCGCCTCGCCGCGCTCGTCCGCCCTACGCGACGTCGGCGAGCATCCGGGCCACCTGCTTGGGGTCGAACGCCCGGCCCGCCCGGCTGCGGCGCCCCTCGGCGGCGAGCGCAGCGGCGACGTCGCGGAGCGACCAACCCGCGGCGCGAAGCTCGCGAGCGCGCGCAATCGTGCCTTGCTCGAGGTCGTCGGGCACGAGCCGCACGCCGTCATGCGCGAGGCGCATGCCGAACGGGACGGCGCCGACGCGCTCGCCGCGAGCCTTCTTGACCCCGAGCGCCGCGCGCGTGCGAGCACGGATGAGCCCCCGTTCGTACTCGGCCGCGCCGTCGAGGATCCGGCGCATGAACGCGTCGGCGGGCGTGTCGCCGTTGCCGGTCCCGTCGGCGCTCACGACGCGCGCACCCGTCGACTCGGCCGCACGCTCGACGGCACACGCCACGTACGGGTCACGCGCGAGGCGGTCTCGCTTCGCAACGACGAGCACGCCCGCGCCGTGCTCGCGCAAGGCGGCGAGGGCGGCGCCGAGCGCGGGGCGCGCCTCGATCGGGGCCGCACCCGACACGCCCGCGTCGACGTGCCACGCGACGACGTCGACGCCGGCCCGCGCCGCCCATGCCTCGACCGCGGCACGTTGCGCCTCCGGGCCGAGTGCCTGATCGTCGGTGGAAACGCGGAGATACGCGACGGCGGCGAGCGGCGAACCGGGACGAGCGCGGCGGGTCATGCGGAGTCAGACGGAGCGCGTAAGTCCGCAATTCAACGTGACGCGCCGACCGGTGTGTCACGCGCAAGAGACGATGTAGGACAACGCGACACTGAACGGCGACGCATTGCGAGTGGCTGCGTCGCATGGCACAAGGTTTGACATGCCGACCGCGAAAGAGAAAACGACCAACACGACGTCGATTCGGCTTGATCATGAGCTGCGCGACCGCATCGAACGACTCGCCGCGAGAATGAGCGAGGCCGCGTGCGGTGCGCCCATCACGCTCTCGATCGCGATGCGCACGGCGCTCGAACGAGGCATCGCCGTCATGGAGCGCGAGCTTCCGAAGGGGAAGCGATGAGGTGCCCCCCCTTGTTTTTCCTTGAGGGGGTGGGGGGTCACGGCCCTCGGCGCCCCTCACGAACCGCGCGCTCGTTCCCCCGAACGTGCCCGCGCTCGACATTGACTGCTGGTCGCGTCTCCATTGCGGACCCCGGGGGCTTCCGATGACCGCAAAGTCGACTCTTCACGGCGAGCTTCCGAGGCCGCGAGCGGGGTTCATCGGCTTCGACGAGGAGGAGGTCGAAGCGTTCAAGCACGTCTTCGGGACAATCTTCGCGGCCAAGACGGAGCGCATGCTCGCCGGGCAGGTCTACGCGGGTGATCTCGACGTAGTGGTGTCGAGAAAGGACCCGGGCGAGTGGGTGAAGACCAACCACTGCATCGTGTTCGGCAAGTCGGCAGCGACAATTCCCCTATACGACGATCTCTCGCTCGTCATCGATAACGCCGAAGGGACTGCATTCGAGGCTCCCACTCAGCCGGACCCGCTCTTCGCCTCGCTCTTGAAGGCGTACGTCGACGAGATCGGCACGGCGCGAGGCAAGCCGGTCATCCGCGTCGGCCGCTTCTACAACGACGACGTCGGATGGATCATCGAGGAACCCGAAACCGAGGTCATCGCCGACATGGGGCTTCTGCGCGCCACCGCTCCTCGCGGCGCGCTCGCCCTTGTGATCGCGCGGAAACAGGCAGAGTTGGGCTTTGCATGGTTCCCGACGCCACCCGCCGATGTTCACGCGTGGACGCGAGCGATCGTGACGAAGTGGAGCCGGGCCTACCCGGACGCGTTTCCGGGCGTGAACGACTGGGAAGCGGAGGCCGCGTGGAACGATGCCGATGAGGCTCGCATCCGGCGGTCGATCGAGCAGCTCGCGCGTCGTCGTAGTCGCATCGTCGCTCGCCTGGATGCGCTCGAAGCTCGCCTTGCCTCTGAGCTACTCGACGCACGCGAACGCGCGCGGAAGGGCAGCCGCCGACTATTGACGGCGCAAGCCGACGAACTGGTTGCGGCGACGCGCGACGCTTTCGTTGCACTCGGCTTCGTCGTCGAGGAGATGGATCAGGCGACGGGGGACAACGAACAGAGGCGCGAGGACCTCCGCATCAGAACGCCGGACGATCCGAATTGGGAGGCCATCGTGGAGGTGAAGGGGCTCGAACGGGGAAGCGCGCGCCTAGAACACGTCGCCCGGATCAGTCGTCACGCGACTCGTTACGCCGCAGCCAAGGGTCGGGAGCCGTCTCAAATCCTCTTCGTGCTGAACGCTCAATTCGGCGTCCCCCCCGACCTGCGTGCACGGCCGTGGGCGAGCGCTCCACACGACGCCGAAGCCTTTGCCGAGGCGAATGGTCTCCTGGTTCCGACGACGGACCTGTTTCGCATCTTGCGCGACGTGAACTCGGGCGCGCTCTCGGCGTCCGCCTCGCGGGCGCTGATCGTCAAGGCGCGCGGCGTCCTGCAGTACCCCATCGACGATGACGAGGAAGACGAGAATCCGGTCGAGGCTGCTCGTGATGAGCAATCGACGGCGAGCGCGAAAGGAGACTGACGATGCCCAAGGAGACAACGGGCGAGCTTCGCCCGCTCGCGAGTGGGTTCGAGGCGCGGATTCGAGTCGACGACGATCGACGTCGTGGGTTCGCGCTCACGGCAACTGGGCTCGCCGACGAGACCGTCGCGGCGGAGCGTTGCAAGGCGATGGCGCAGCTCGCGTTGCGGCTTCGTCGCGCGGGGCACACGGCCGACGTCGAGAAGCTCATGGAGCTGGCTGCGCGCACGCGACCCGGCAAGCCGTGGGAGAAGATCGTCGCCGCGGTCGATCTCTTGTGTGAGGGGAACACGGCCGCCGGGGCGAACGGAATTGCTCCCGTCACGGTGAAGGAGCTGGGCGAGGAGTGGCGGAACGGTGACCTGCATGCGCGTCACCGTGACCACGTGCGAGCGAAGAAGCCGCGTAGCGTGAAGCGCGACGGCGACGTCCCGACTCTACGTCGACCCCGTCATCGGTCACGTCGCCGTTTCGGACGTGACGCTCGAGGATTGCGAGGCGGTCATGTCCGAGATCCCCGACACGAAGTCGGCGTCGACACGCCGGATCGTGGCGCAGTACCTCCGCCGCTTGCTCGCGATGGCCGTCTACCCGCTCCGCATCCGCTCCGCGAACCCGATCCCGACGGGGTGGCTCCCGCGCGTCCCGAATGCGAAGGCGAAGGAGTGCCTCTACCCCGACGAGGATCGCGCGCTGCTCGCGTGCACCGAGGTCCCGCTGCTGCGTCGGCTCGCGTTCGGGTTCCTCTCGCGCGAGGGCATGCGCGCGGACGAGATGGCGTCGCTCGAATGGCGCGACCTCGACCTCGACCGCGGGCGAGTGTCGCTCGACGAGAACAAGACCGACGACCCGCGCGACTGGGAGCTAGACCGAGGCGTCTGGCGCGCGCTCGCCGCGTGGCGCGAGCGATTCTGCGACGGCGCCGACCCCGACGATCGCGTGTTCGCCGATCGCGGCGTTCCGCTCTACATCGAGAAGCTCGCCGAGCAGCTGCGTCGAGACTTGAAGCGGGCGGGCGTCACCCGCGAGAAGCTCTTCGAACGGAGCGCGACGCGCATGCCGATCCGCGCGCACGACCTCCGCGCGACGTTCATCACGATCGCGCTCGCCACGGGGAAGACCGAGTCATGGGTCGCCGACCGCACCGGTCACAAGTCGAGCGTCATGATCAACCGGTACCGTCGCAAGGCGCGAGGGTGGAACCTCGGCGCGCTCGCGGCGCTCGACGAGGCGCTTCCGGAGCTGCGCGCGTTGCCCCATGAGTGCCCCACGGCGCCGCCGAGTGGGACCGTCTCGGGGGATCTCGATCGCGACTTCGTCGAGGAATCGATGATCGCGCTGCAGGCAACGGGGACGGACGGCCCTTTCAAAACCGCTGCCTTAGACCACTCGGCCACTCCTCCGAAGTGACGGCTACGACTTTACTTCTTCTTGTTCGGTCCTTCAGGGGTTTCGTGAGGGCTGCGGCCCGTTGACCATCTATTGGCCATCGCGACCCGGTCGCGCGGACATGGCCTACGACGCCGCGCGCCCGAGCGCTTCGATCGCGTGGCGGCGCGAAATCTCGTCGGAGTGCGCGTACCGCGCGGTGACCTGCAGGTGGCGGTGACCTGCGAGATCGCGCACGGTCGGCGCGCCGATACCCAGCTTGAAGAGGCTGGTCACGAAGTAGTGTCGCAGGTCGTGGAAGCGGTGCGACTCCTTCTCGAGCTTCGAGAGGAGCGCCTTCACGGCGTGCGCCAGCGAAGACTCGCCCCAGACGCGACCGAGCGAGTTCGGCGCGAGCGGGTCGTCGGGGTTGTGCGGCTTCTTCGCGGCGTCCTCGATCGCGGCCTTCAGGCGCGGCGTGAGGTGGATGACGCGCTCGTGCCCCGACTTGGGCGTGTCGCGATGACCGTGGTAGACGGTCTCGCGCACGACGAGCCGGCCGGCTCGAAGATCGACGTCACGCCAGGTGGCTCCTCGGACTTCGCCGGCACGGAGGCCGGCGTCGACGCAGAGGAGGAGCACGAGGCGGAGGTGGGGCTTCGCCGCGGCGAGCATCTCGTGGATGGTCGCCGGGTCGGGGATGCGCAGGACGCGCTCCGCGGCCTTCGGGAGACGAGGGAGCCGAGGCATTGCGTCGAGCTTCCCCGTGTCCAAGCAGTGCCGGAGCACGCTGCGGGCGGCGCACTGGATGTTCGCCCTCGAGGTGGGCTTGAGCCCCTGCTTCGTCAGCTCGGCATCGAGCTCGCTGAAGTGCGAGAAGCCGATCCGGCGAACGAGGAGGTCCTTCCAGCGCGGTCGGAGGTACGTGTCGAGGGAGACGCGGTACCCGCGTCGCGTCGTGAACTTCAGACGCGACACGGCCTTCGTCTCCCAGAACGTCTCGCACGCCTCGTCGAAGGTGATGTCCTCCGAGGGCGGCGACCTGTTGTCGTCGGCGACCGCTCGCTTCTGCCGCGCGGAGAGCAAGAAGCCCTTCTCATGCAGCTCGGCGAGCAGCCGTCGTTCTTCTTCCTGCGCGGCGGCCATCGTCTGGACGGTGGCGTCCTGACGGTAGCGCTCGCGCTTGCCTGTGATTCGGTGAACGTCGCTGCTCTCTCGTACAGCGGCGGGATCCGCTCGTCGGCCGTGGAGTTCACTGCGCACCCTGCGCGGCGTCGAGCTGCGCCGGAGCAAAGCGGGCGTGCAAGCTGGCGTCCTCGGCCACCCCGTTCACGGCGGCGACGAGATCACCGATCGTCTGGACGTTCTCGAGCCGATCCATCGGGATCAGGATGTCGAGCGCGTCTTCGATGGTGATGCTCACGAGGATCAGGTCGATCGACGTGAGCCCCCAGTCTTCGTACAGGTGCTGCTCGGCCTCGAAGGCGAGTGGATCGACGGCAAGACGCTGGGCGAGGGCGAAGAACACGGTCTCGTGAGATGTGCTGTCCATGGCTGTCTCCTTTGCGCGGAGAGCAGCGCAAGACGTCGAGGGATTCCGTGGTACGCAATTCGTAACCGTTGCCTCGCGTACGATGACGGTGCACGCGCGCGGCGCCTGTCGGCGCGATCACGGGCGTCCGAGCGCTCATCGACGCCATTCCGGGCGCCGTCTTCCTCGGCCACGACGAGCGGATCACGATGGCGAACCGCGAAGCGCTCTGGTTGCTCGGAATGGCCGACGCCGCTGCGCTGGAGCGTGGTGCTGCGGACGACGCCGACGACGCGGCACCGTTGACGGTTTGCGACCCTGCAACCGGTGAGCCGCTTCGGCACGAAGAGATGCCGTACATCCGAGCCTCTCGCGAGCAGCGACCGAACGTCAGCGACGTCAGCCTTCGCGACCCCTCGACGGGACGCGAGGCCATCATGCGCGCGCACGCCGGTCCGATCCGCGACCGCGGGCGCACCACGGCGCCGTCGTCGTGCTCAGCGACCGCGCTGCACGATCCGCGTGACGGAATCGGGCGACACCGCGGGCGTGTGGGACGCCGACCGCCTCGCGCAGGTGCTCGCGAACCTCGTGTCGAACGCCTTCCGCCACGGCGCATCCGGCGGCACAGTCCAGATCGCGCTGTGCGGCGGCGACGACGACGTCCTCCTGTCCGTTCACAACGACGGCGAGCCGATCCCGCCGGAGACCCTGCCGCACGTCTTCGACCCGTTCCGCCAGGGCAGGGGCGAAGACCGTGCGCGCAAGCAGCGCGAAGGCCTCGGACTCGGGCTCTTCATCGTACGTGAGATCACGCGGGCGCGCGGCGGAACGGTGCGGGTCACCTCCGACGTGGCGAGCGGCACCGAGCTCCAGGTCCGCTTGCCTCGCCGCCCGCCGCACGCATGAACGGTCAGCGCACGAGCCGCTGGAAGAGCACGATCCGGGCCGGCCCGGACGCGGCGCCGCCGAGGACCTCGAGGCGGACGTCGACGTCGTAGAAGGACCCGTCGGGACGGAACTTCCGTTCGCGTCGAGCGAACGGACGCCCGGCGCGCGACGCCGCGACGGCTGCACGTGCGAGCTCAGGGTCGGGGCGGCTCCCCGCGAGGAGCATGGCGGAGTGGCCGACGAGCTGCTCGGCGCGAAACCCGCTCATGCCCACGAACGCGTCGTTCACGTACACGATCTCCGAGGCCACCGGCTCCTCGTGCGGGATGAAGATCGCGATCGCCTCGCCAAGGCTCGTTCGGTACATGGTGTGCTCTCCACCGGCGCCGACGCGGCGCCGTCCTGGAGTGGCTGTAGGCGGCGCCAGAGCAGACCGATCAAGGGTTAATGTTTCGACACGAGGGGCTCACGAAGCGACGAGCTTAACAATTCGACACGGCGTGCCCACGTGGCGGCAAAGTCCCCGCCGCAACCTCTCGGGCGTGCAATCGAAGGCCACGGAAGCAGACATCCACAGGACTCTCGGCGTCGGGAACGGTGCGAAGCCGCTCCGCAAGAAGCTCGTGCGCGCCGCGATCTTGGTCGCGCTCGTGGCCATTGTCCTCCTCGCCGGGCGAGTCCTCTTCGGACGTCGCGCCCCGACGGCGACCCGGTACATCACGGCGGATGTGGCACACGGTGACCTTCGTGTCGTGGTGAGCGCGACCGGGACATTGGAAGCTCTCGGGACGGTCGAGGTCGGCTCCGAGGTCTCCGGGCGTGTCCAGAGCGTCCACGTGGACTACAACGCGCAGGTCACGAAGGGACAGGTTCTCGCCGAGATCGACCCGGTGACCCTCAAGGCCGAGGCGACGCAGGCGAACGCGCAGCTCGCCGCATCGAAGGCTGCCGTCGATACGGCGCAGGCGACCCTCACCGAGACGACGCAGGCACTCGAGCGGGCAGAGACGCAGCTCGCGCGCGGACTCGTGCCGACGAAGGACGTCGAGACCGCCCGCGCGGCGCACGCGCGCGCGAAGGCCTCACTCGAGAGCGCGAAGGCGAATGCGGCACTGTCGGCCGCGACCTCGAGCTCCGCGAGCTACCGGCTGACGAAGACGAAGATCCTCTCGCCGATCGACGGGATCGTCCTTTCGCGGTCGATCTCCACGGGGCAGACGGTGGCGGCGTCCTTCCAGACGCCCGTTCTGTTCAAGCTCGCCGCGAGCCTCTCGCAGCTCGAGCTCCACGTGCAGATCGACGAGGCGGACATCGGGCGCGTGCGCGAGGGGATGACCGCTGAGTTCACCGTCGACGCGTACCCGGACCGGACCTTCGCGTCCAAGGTCGCGAGCGTTCGCAACGAGGCGAAGACCTCGTCGAACGTCGTGTACTACGAGGCGATCCTCACCGTCGACAACGCGGAGCGCCTCCTGCGTCCTGGCATGACCGCGACGGCGAACATCACGAGCGAGCTCGTCCCGAACGCCCTCCTCGTCCCGAACGCGGCGCTCCGCTTCACGCCTCCCGCTCCGAAGGCCGCGGGCGGGTTCGGCCCTCCGTCCGGGCCCGCGACGCCGAACCCGGCAACGTCCGCGACGGCCGCGGGCGGAGCGAAGCGGAAGCGCGTTCACGTCGTCCAGGGGACCAGCACCGTTCCCGTCGACGTGACCGTCGGCGCGAGCGACGGAACGAAGACCGAGGTGCGCGAGACGACGCTCACCGCCGGCGCGAAGGTCGCGACGGACGTGGAGGAGGTCGGCCCGTGACCGCGCTCGTGAGCCTGCGCGGCGTCGAGAAGGTCTACGGCGCAGGCGATACGGAGGTCCGTGCCCTCGACGGGGTCGACTTCGACATCCAGGAGGGGGAGCTCGTCTCCGTGATGGGCGCGAGCGGGTCGGGGAAGAGCACGTGCATGAACGTGCTCGGGTGCCTCGACGTGCCGACGGCCGGAACCTACGCCTTCAAGGGCGTCGACGTCGGCCTCCTCGATCAGGATCAGCGCGCTCTCCTTCGGCGCAACTATCTCGGATTCGTCTTCCAGGGGTTCAACCTCCTGAAGCGGACCTCGGCGCGCGAGAACGTCGAGATGCCTCTCGTCTATCGAGGCGTCCCGGCGAAGCAGCGGCGCGACCTCGCACGCGAGGCGCTCGCCGCGGTCGGCCTCGCGGAACGCGAGAACCATGCGCCGAGCGAGCTCTCGGGGGGACAGCAGCAGCGGGTCGCGATCGCGCGAGCCATCGTGACGGAGCCCTCGCTCCTCCTCGCCGACGAGCCCACCGGCAACCTCGACACCGCCCGCAAGAACGACATCATGAAGCTCCTCGTCGATTTGAATCGGACCCGCGGCATCGCCGTCGTGATGGTCACCCACGAGCCCGACATGGCCGAGTACACGGACCGGATCATCGAGTTCCGTGACGGACGGGTCTGCCGCGACGAGCGGGTGCGCACGTGACGGTCGTCCTCACGGCGCTCTGGATGGCGCTCCGCGAGATCCGCCGTAATGCGGGAAGGTCGATGCTCACCGCGCTGGGCATCGTCATCGGCGTCGGCGCCGTCATCGCCATGGTCACGCTCGGCCAATCGGCTACCGCGAAGGTGCAGGGCGACGTGGCTTCGCTGGGCAACAACATGCTCATGATCATGCCGGGCAACATGAGGAAGGGCCCGGTGTCGTCGACGGCCGGGCCCCTCGAGGCGGCAGACGTGCGCGCGATCCAGTCGGAGATCAACGGGCTCTCCGCGGTCGCGCCCTCGAGTCAGAAGAGCGAGCTCGTCGTCCTCGGCAACAAGAACCACAGTGCGACGATCACGGGCTCGACGAACGACTTCGCGACGGTCCGCGGCTGGAAGCTCGCGGAAGGCCGCATGTTCACGGACACCGAGCAGCGCGGTGGGTCGACGGTCTGCGTGCTCGGCGCGACGGTGAAGAAGGAGCTCTTCGGCCGCTCCTCGCCGCTCGAGACCACCCTGCGGGTCAAGAACGTCTCGTGCAGCGTCATCGGCGTCTTCGAGGCGAAGGGGCAGTCGACGTTCGGTCAGGACCAGGACGACTTCGTCTTGATGCCGCTGACGACCTTCCAGCGTCGCGTCTCGGGTAAAAAGAACATCGACCAGATCTCCGTTGCCGTGGCGCCGCGGCGCTCCACCGCGATGGTCGTCGCTCAGCTCGAGGCGCTCATGCGGGAGCGTCGTCGCATCACGCCGGGCACGGAAGACGACTTCTCCGTACGAGACATGCAAGAGATCGCGAGCACGCTGAGCAACGTGACGGGCACGTTGACGGCGCTGCTCGGCGGCATCGCCGCCGTCAGCCTCGTCGTCGGTGGAATCGGAATCATGAACATCATGCTCGTGTCCGTGACCGAGCGAACGCGCGAGATCGGAATCCGGCTCGCGATCGGCGCGCGCGCCGGCGAGGTCCTCGTCCAGTTCCTCGTCGAGGCCATCGTCCTCTCCACGCTCGGCGGGATCGTCGGCATCGCGCTCGGACTCGGCGGCTCGTTCGCCGCAACACGCGCGTTCCACCTGCCCTTCGCCGTCAACAGCAGCGTCGTCGCGCTCGCGTTCGGATTCTCCGCCGCCGTCGGCATCGCGTTCGGATGGCTCCCCGCACGCCGCGCAGCCCGCCTCAACCCCATCGAAGCGCTCCGCTATGAATGAACTCACCGTCGCACTTCCGGTCCTGTTCCTCCTGCTCTCTTCGGCCGATGCTCACGCCGAGACGATCGGCACGAAGGAAGCGCTCGCGCGTGCGATGCGCAAGAATCCCACCCTCTCGGCCGCCATCGCCGAGGTGAGAGGCGCGCAGGCGGCCGTCGCCAGCGAGGAGGCGCGGTACGATCCGACGCTGACCGTCACGGCGGTCGCGACCCACGCGAGGTCACCGAACCTCGCGACGAACCGTGCGGTCAACGTCGGCACCTCGGACGTCCTCCAGAGCGACCTCACGCTGAAGAAGAAGTTCGCGTTGGGCACCGAGACGTACGCGTCGGTCGGCGGGACGTGGACGCGAACGGCGACGCCCCTCTTCCTCGGCTCTGCGAACCAGACCGGGGGCGCTTCGCCGACGCCCGTGGTCTTGTCCCTCGGACCTGGATACCTGGCCTCGGTCAAGGTCGGCGTCACGCAGCCGCTCCTGCGCGGCGCCGGGCGGGACGTGAACCTCGCGCTCCTCCAGCAGGCGGAGGTGCAGCGCTCGGCCGCCGAGCTCTCGCGAGATCGCGAGGCGAGCACGCTCGCGCGTGATCTCCTGACGGCGTACTGGGAGCTGTGGTACGCGGCGACGTCGGTCGACGTCGACCGCGTGGCGCGCGACACCGCCCAGAAGCAGCGCGACGACGCCGAGGCCCGGAGGCAGACGGGCTCGCTCGCGAGCGCCGACGTCCTCACGTTCGAGACGCAGCTCGCCTCGAAGGAAGAAACGCTCCGGCAGGCCGAGCTCGACCGGCGGCAGCGAGAGAACGACCTCGCGCGCCTGATGGGCGACGATGCGGCGCCGGAAGGACTCTCCGTTGCAGACGACCCGCCGCGCGACGCCGGCGAGCTCACGGGCGACCTGCTCGGCCGGGCTGCCGCGCAATCGCCGGAGCTCCGCGAGCAGGAAGCGGCGGTCAAGCTCGCCTCCGTGAAGGAGCGCACCGCCGCCGACGCGTACCGCGCGCGGCTCGACCTCGACGCGTACGTGCAGGCGCAAGGGCTCGGAAACCAGGACATCGGCGCCGCGGCGAGCCAACTCGTCGGGCTCGGAGCGCTGTCGGCGCACGTCGGGCTCACCTACGAGCAGCCCCTCTCGGGCGACCGGCGCCGCGCCGAGTCCAATCGGGCGGCGGCCGCGACCGAGGCGGCGCGGAGCACGCTCTCCGCGACGAAACAGGCTCTGGCCGCGAGTGTCGACACGGCGGCGCGGAAGCGCCTCGTCGCGAAGGACCGGGTCACGCTCGCCGAGAAGACGGTCGACATCGCGACACGCCAGCTCGACGCCGAGCAGGCGCGGTTCGCCAGCGGCAGCGCCACCGCCATCCAGGTCGTCCAGGCGCAAGACCAGGTGCAGTCTGCGAAGCTGCGGCTCGCGCGCGCGCGGGCGGACTACTTGCAGGGACACCTCGCGCTCGCGCACCTCGTCGGCGCCCTCCTGCCCGAAGCGTCCGCGGCGATGGCGTCTCGCTGAAAGGGCCCCGTTTTCTCCGTGCCGTGGGCGCACGGGCGAGCGACACGGGTCGAAACATGCCCTCGTGATCATCTCAACGGGAGCGCGCTACCTCATGAGACATGAAGCGCGCGCTCCTGGCCTTGCTCGTCCTGGTGGCGAACGGTTGCGCCTACGGCTCGGCTCCGGCAGGCGAGTACTCCGTCGCGGGTTCTGCTCGAGGCATCCAGGGCGACGGCATCCTCGTGTCCGACGCGAGCGGCGCGAGCGTGTTCGTGGGATCGGACGGCCGCTTCGTCATCGAGAGCTCGTTCGCCGACGGCGCGGCGTACGACATCGCCGTCGAGAGCACGGTGGGTGACGCTCCGCTGCGGTGTAGCGTCAAGCGCGGCACGGGTGTCGTGCGATCCGCGGATGTCGACGACGTGGCCATCTCGTGCCGTCCCGCCACGTTCACGGTGAACGGCGAGGTCACCGGGCTTGCCGAGAACGATGTCGTGATCCTCGCGCTCCGCGGCGAGGAGATCGCGCTCGCGCGAGATGGACGGTTCACGTTCTTCGCCGAGACCCCCGCGGGCGCGCCGTACGCCGTCTCGATCACCCAGGCGCCCGACGGCGCGACGTGCACGCTCGCGAACGCGACAGGCGTGATCCGCACACGTGACGTCGACGACGTGCTGGTGACGTGCGCGCGCCGCGTCGCCGAAGCTCCGTGAAGGAAAAAGACATCCGACAGAGGCAGGCATGAACGACGCAGTGGCGGAGACCGTAGCGCTCGCGATCGAGAGTCACTTCGGGAGCGACGCGCCGACCGTCGTCGGCGCGGACCAAGATCTCGAACGAGACCTCGGGCTCGATGCCTTGGATGTCATCCTCGTCGGTCTACGCCTCGAGGAGTCGCTCGGTCTCGAGCTCTCGTCGGACGCGCTGCGGAGCGCAAGGACCGTCGGAGACATCGTGGCGATCGCGTGCGCCGCGGTGGACGCCGCGAAGGTTTCCTCACAAGGCGCTCTCGATGGTAGCCCCGAACGGTGGGCTGCGGAGGTCATCATGAACACGGACGTGCTCGCATCGACTCTCTTGGTCACGCTCACCGGTTGCATGTCCACCGTGCAGGAGCCCGCGCGGGCCGGCGACGAGCCTTCGCTACAGACGGCAGGCGCCGAAGTCGGGGCCGACGCAGGTGGCGGAGGCCCGGAGGAGGGATCCATGGCACCGGACTTCGTCGCCCTCGGGCACGACGGTACGCACGTGGCACTCTCGGAGCTCCGGAGCCGGACGGTGATCCTCTTCTTCTACACGCGCGACGATGCGCCTCTCGACACGCGCGAGATCACCGACTTCCGCGCAGCAGCGCCGGCGCTGAAGGAGCGCGGTATCCTCGTCATCGGCGTGTCCCGGGACTCGGCAGAAACGCACCGCACGTTCGCCGAACGGCTGAAGATCCCGTTTCCGCTCCTGTCGGATGCGTCGGGGAGTCTGGCTCGCGCGTTCGGGGTGCCTGCACCGTACGGATGGTCGGACCGCCGGACGTTCGTCATCGGGCCGGACGGCGCCGTGCAGAAGGTCTATCGGGACGTCGTCGTCCCGACGCATGTAGCGGAGCTCGTCACGGCGATCGGCACGGCGGCCGAGTGAGGCTCAACAATTCTTCACAAGGACGCACGACGTGCTTCACGAGCGCGACGCATGCATAAGGAACCCATGGAATCTGGCGGCCTCGGATCTCAGCGACTCTCGGTCGTCCTCATCGAAGACGACGACAAGCTCGCGCGGCTCACCGCGAAATACCTCGAATCACACGCCGTCGACGTCGCCGTGGCGAGCGACGGACCGAGCGGAGTCGCGCTCGTGCTCCAGAACCGCCCGGACGTCGTGCTTCTGGACCTCAACCTGCCGGGTATGGACGGGCTCGCGGTCTGCCGCACCCTGCGCGAGCGGCTCGACACCCCGATTCTGATGACGACGGCGCGTACGGAGGAAGCCGATCGCGTGCTCGGTCTGGAAAGCGGTGCCGACGACTACATCTCGAAGCCGTTCTCCCCTCGGGAGCTGCTCGCGCGCATTCGAGCGCACGCGCGCCGTAGCCACGGGCATGCAGGACCTCGGAAGGAGCTTCGCGTCGGTCGTCTCGAATTGGACGTCGACACGATGAGCGCCACCTTCGAAGGCGTCCCGCTCGTGCTGACGACGTACGAGTTCATGCTGTTGCGAGCGCTCGCCGAGCGTCCGGGCCGCGTCCTCACGCGGGAGCAGCTCGTCGACATCGTACGTGGCAGCGCAGACGAGGCCTTCGACCGATCCGTCGACGTCCACGTCTCCCATCTTCGCGCGAAGCTGCGTGACGATCCGCGGAATCCGCGCGTCATCAAGACGGTGCGCGGCATCGGCTACATGCTGGCACTCGAGAAGGGGCCGTAGGCCATGCCGTCACGCCTGATCGTTCGCATCTACCTGGTCGCGGTCGTCCAATTCGTGCTCGTCGCGCTCGCCGTCGAGACGATGCACGCCGTCGAACGACGGCGCCTGACGCCGATGGGCACGAAGCAGGCCGGATACGTCGCGGAGCAACTCGCGCGTGTGTACGACGACGCGGCCAGCCTTCGGGCCGAGGCGGAGGTCGCGGCGCGCAGGTTCGATTGGACCATCGACATCCGTGACCGGTCGGGCGAGCTGCTCGTGCACGCGGAGCCCGCGACGACGGAGCTCCAGACGGTCTGGGCGAAAGGCACCGCGACCATCCCGCTCCGCGATGGAGGCACCGCGTCGCTGCACTATCAGGTGCACCCTCCCGGTCCGCCGCCCGCGGCCATGCGGCGGTCGGTCATGATCCCTCTCATCCTGCTCATCACCGGCGTCGCGTCGTTCCTCACCGCGCGTTCTCTGGCCACACCCCTCGGACGCCTGTCGAAGGTGGCTCGCGCGTTCGGCGAGGGAAAGCTCGACGTCCGCGCCAAGATCCGTCGGAACGACGAGATTGGAGAGGTGGCGGCCGCCTTCGACGTCATGGCTGACCGCGTCGAGCGGTTGCTCCTCGCCGAGCGAGAGCTGCTCGCGAACGTCTCTCATGAATTGCGGACCCCTCTCGCACGCGTGCGCGTCGCGCTCGAGATCGCGAACGAGTCGGACCCGCAGACGGCACTCGAATCGCTGAAGGACATCGCCGTCGACCTCGGAGAGCTCGAACGATTGGTCGAGGACGTTCTCGCGATGGCCCGCCTGACGCATGACTCGGGTGGACCTTCGTCGGCGCCGACGAGCCTACGGGCGCGGACGGAGGCGCTCGATGTCCGCGAGCTACTCGAACGATCCGCGGCACGGTTCGGATCGCTGTATCCGGGCGCGCCACTGCTCGTGGACGTTCCCGAAGCACTGCCTGTCATCGACGGTGATCCGGTCCTCGTGCGGCGCGCCGTCGACAACCTGCTCGACAACGCGCGGAAGTACGGCGCGACGGACGCAAGGAACCCGATCGAGCTGCGCGCCCGAACGCAAGGCGACGACGTGGTGATCGAGGTCCGCGACCACGGTATCGGGATCGCCGAGGGCGACCTCGCGCGCGTGTTCGAGCCCTTTTTTCGCGCGGACCGCAGCAGGACTCGCGGGACAGGTGGCGTAGGGCTGGGGCTTGCGCTGGTGAAGCGCGTCGTCGAAGCCCATCGCGGGACCATCACGCTCGACAGCAAGCTCGGGAACGGAACCACCGCGCGCATCAAGCTCCCGCTCCCGCGTGTCGATGACTCGTCGGCGCTGCACGCGTGACCAAGCGCCCGTGCGGCGTTCCACAGCGAGGTGCAACCTCGTCCAGACCTGGGTCATCGGCACTCGCCGCGTCGTGACCGCGAAGGATGTTGCCGCGGTCTGGCGCGTGCTCCACCGCCATGCGCAGCGTGAGGCGCGGCGGCGCGTCCACCGGCAGAGGTGAGCCGCCGACCAGACCGCGCACCGCGTCGTTCGGCGGCTCGCCGTTGACCACCTATTGACCACCGAACTGGCACGGAGGTGGTCATAGGCGCCCGCTACGTCGCGTCACCCGCTCCTCGCCCGCGGACCCGCCGGCGTCTCCCAGACGCGCGTCAGGCCTCATGACTGCCCTTCTTTCAGGGCGGTTCCGCGAGCGAGGTGGCGGCGGGCCTCTTCGGCGTGCGGTCTGATTTCAAAACCGCTGCCTTAGACCACTCGGCCACTCCTCCGGATATCGCTGGGCAATCGATGGAACGAACGCTGTGGGGACACCTCCTCGCGGAGCGGGGATGATGGCCGCGCCGGCGACCTCCGGCAAGGGGGCGTCGCGGGTACGAACGCCAACTGCGATCCATTCGACAATCATCGGTACGCGAACGGCGGGCCCTTTCGCGTCGCCCAGAACGCAGGATCGTGGCCCGGCCAGACCTCGACGCCGGGCAAGTTGTCGAGCGCGTGGAGGCGCTCGATCGATCGCGTCGCCTCGTCGGCGAGCTCGGGATGCGTCGTCTCGCCAGGCGGGATCCGTTCCTCGATGTTCCGCCGGAGATCCGCCGCGTCGCACGCGAGCACCACGGTTTTCGTCGCGAGCTCGACCCGGAACGACTGGTGCCCCGGCGTGTGTCCGTACGTCGGCAGCGCGAAGAGGCGCGGCGCGATCTCGACCTCGCCTTCGATGCAGATCCACGACACGTCGCGCGCTGCGTAGTCACGCCGGAAGTACGCGTGCTCGATCCCCGCCTCCGTCAGCGCGAACGCATGCTCGCGCGCCTGGACGACGACAGGGATGCCGCGCGGGAGGTGACGGAGGCCCCCGGCGTGGTCGCAGTGAAAGTGCGAGAGGCAGCACGCGCGGAGCGTCGCGAAGCGCAGCCCGGCGGCTTCGATCTGGTCGAGCAGCGGCTCGGAGCTCGTGACCGTGGGGAGCGGCTTGTCCCCGTAGTACGTGCGACGCAGCTCCGGGTCATCCAGGATCTCCCGGTCGAGGCCGGTGTCGATCAGGATCCAGCCGTCGTCGTAGGCGACCGCCGCGCCCGTGACCGCCTCGACGACGACGCGATCCCGGGCCCCGCCGCGGAGCGACACGGCCTCGGGGACGGGCTCCCACCCGTACTGGAACGCGTAGAGGCGCGGGTGCCCGGCGAGCTTCCACATCGCCTCGGTGCTCGCGTCGGCCACCGTCACCGGAGGCGCAGCTCGCCCTCGTAGCGGCCCACGTGCCATGCGACTGCGAAGCTCGCGACCCCTGCACTCGCCACGAGCGCGGCACGGAGGACGTCGCGGCCTCCAACGAAGATCGTCGCCGCGACGAGCAGATAGAGGGCACCCGCGAACGCGACGAACGCGGCGAGCCTCTTTCCTGCCTCACCCGCGCCAGTGGTCGAGGTTTCGTTTCGCGTCGAGAATCGCGTGTCGTTCGCCAAGAGAGCCTCCTCGCGCCGTCGTCCGACGTGCGAGGACGAAGGAAGCAGATCGTGTGCCGTCGTCCGTCGACGACCCCTCACGCAGCTCACCGCGCCGCGACGCGGAGCTCGTAGGAGCAACTACGCGGCACCGAGGGCGAGGAGCTCGGGCGCTGCCGCACGCGGATGAAGAGCGTGCCGTCGTCGCTGCTCGTGCCGCTGCACTCCGTCGTCGACTCGACCAGCACGCCCGAGTCGAGCTGCGTCGCGTTCTCGGCGGTGGGCGAAGGCCCGAGCTCGGCTCCGCGGCACCCTCTCACCGGGCTCGAGCTCCCGACGGTCTCGTAGGCCTCGGAGCCGTACTGGCACTCGGGCTCTCCGCGGTGTCCGCCGTCGCAGACGAACCACGTGACGACCTCGAAGTCCTGCGAGGACACGGAGACGGACACGACGGGGTTCCCGCCGAGCCCTGTGTCTCGGATGTGGACCTTGAACCAGTCGTCGTCGTCGGTCATGTGGACGGAGAGCGCGAGGACGTCCCGCACCGAGTCCGGGTTGTCGGTCATCTCGGGGAGCCCGAAGGCGGTCGTCTCCGTGTCGTTCGCCTCGAAGCTGTCCGCCGGGCAGGTCGTCGGTTTGCCCGGCTCGGACGGCGACACCGTGCATCCGACGACGGCCGACGTGACGAGCGAAAGCGCGAAGGTGAGGAGCCGAAGAGGCGACGGACGCGAGGAGCGCACGAAGGCACGCCATGCAAGAGGCCCTCCAACGCCGGACCAACGCGATCTCCCGCGCGATCCGCGCAGATCGTCGAACCGGTGTATCCGGACGTTCGCGCTGCTCGCTCCGAACACCGCCCACAGCGTGAGGAGGAAGCGTCGGACCACGGCCTCCCGCTCGTGGTACACGCGGAGGCGCGCCATGTCGCTCCTGGCCCACCGCGTCGGCGCGGTCCTCCTCGCGATCGCGGCGATGTGCTCGGCCGCGGTCGCTTGGGCGCAAGCACCCGCACCCGCACCCGCACCCGCACCCGCGATCGTCGCGCCGAAGCCGCTCGTCGTCGAGCCGGCGCCGTACCCAGCGGACGCGGAAGGCGACGAGAGCGTCCTCCTCGAGCTCCTCGTCACCGAGGACGGTCACGTCGAGGAAGCGTCGGTGAAGGAGGGCCGCGAGCCGTTCGCGTCGGCGGCGCGCGCCGCCGCCGAGAAGTGGACGTACGAGCCGGCCAAGCGCGGGGATCGCGCCGTGCGCGCGCGGATCCGCGTCCGCGTCGACTTCCACCCCCCGCAGAAGGCCGCCGAGGAGCCGCCGCCGGTCGCGGACCTACCCGCGCAGCCGAAGAAGCCGGCGCCGCCGCCCGTCGACGAGGTCCGCGTCCGCGGCGTCCGGCAGGAGGTCGGCACGACGACGCTCGGCGGCTCCGAGGTCCGGCAGCTCCCGGGTGCGTTCGGGGACGCGTTCCGCGCGATCGAGGTCCTGCCCGGTGTGACGCCGATCGTGAGCGGCCTCCCGTACTTCTTCATCCGCGGCGCGCCGCCCGGCAACACGGGGTACTTCATCGACGGCGTCCGCGTCCCGCTCCTCTTCCACTTCGGCGTCGCGCAGTCGGTGATCAGCCCGGGTCTGATCGACCACGTCGACTTCTACCCCGGCGGGTACCCCGCGCGCTTCGGGCGCTTCACCGGCGGCATCATCAACGGCGAGACGCGCGCGCCCGTCCACAAGAGCGGGATCCACGGCGAGTACAACGCGCGGCTCCTCGACACGGGCGCCCTCGTCGAGGCGCCGCTCGGGAATCGCGCCGAGGTCCTCGCCGCCGGTCGCTACGGTTACCCAGGGCTCCTCCTCCGCCTCTTCGCACCCGAAGCGCGGCTCGAGTACTGGGACTATCAGCTCCGTGCGAGCGTCGCGCTCGACGACAAGAACCGCCTCACGCTCTTCTCGTTCGGCAGCCACGACTATCTCGCGACCGTCGACGAGGACACCGGCGAGACGGAGGGCGCGACGACGATCCGCTTCCACCGTGTCGACCTTCGCTGGGATCACAAGGCGTCGAAGAACACGCGCGTCCGCGTCGCGGGAACGATCGGCTACGACGAGACCCGCGCCGAGGACTCCGGCGTCCGCGACTACCTCGCCGGCGTCCGCGTGCAGTGGGAGAGCGAGCGCTCGCGGACGCTCACGCTCCGCGGCGGCGCCGACGTGCTCTACGACCGCTACGACGTTCTCCAGCAGGAGCAGCCGTCCGGTGACCCCGCCGACACCGACGCAATCCCGGCGCGCAACGAGGTCACCGCCGGTGCGTGGATCGACGCGATCTGGAAAGTGACCGATCGCTACGAGCTCGTGCCCGGCCTCCGCGTCGACTACTTCGCGAACGACGCCTCGATCGTCGGCACGACCGCGCAGGGGAGCCCCGGCGGCGCCGCCTGGGGGCTCGATCCGCGGCTCGCGTCGCGCCTGCGCGTGACGCGCGCGCTCACCTACGTCGCGACCGCGGGGATCCCGCACCAGCCCCCTTCGTTGCCGGGCACGATCCCCGGGTTCCAGCCGGGGCAGCTCCGCGCCGGGCTCCAGAAGGCGGTGCAGCTCGGGCAGGGCGTGGAGGTCGCGCTTCCGCTCGAGCTCACGTTCTCACCCACGCTCTTCGTCTCGAACTACCTCGATCTCACCGATGCGATCACGTCGTGTGGCATCCTCAGCGAGCGGGGCGACAGGCCCGACGACTGCGCGAGCGAGCGCGTCCGCGGCCGCGCCTACGGCTTCGAGGTGCTCTTGAAGCGACCGCTCACGAAGCGGCTCTCCGGCCTCGTCTCGTACACGCTCTCGCGCTCGACGCGTCAGACCCGCGCCACGTTCGGGCAGCAGTTCCCGAGCGAGATCGCGTCCGAGTTCGATCGGACGCACGTGCTCAACGTGATCGGCGCGATGGATCTCGGACGCGGCTGGCGCGCCGGGCTCCGCTTCTTCTACTACACGGGGAGGCCCTACTCCGATCGCATCGCGGGGATCGACATCCCGCCCTACAACGTGAGGCGGTTCCCGGCGTTCTTCCGATTCGACTGGCGGATCGAGAAGCGCTGGCGCATCAGCAACGACGCGCACGTCTCCTTCGTCGTCGAGTGGCTGAACTCGCTCCTGAAGAAGGAGGCGGTCGGCCTCGACTGCGACCAGCTCCCGGGCCGGATCGTCGACCAGTGCAAGCCGGAGGAGATCGGCCCGATCAGCGTCCCGAGCCTCGGGGTCGAAGGCGCGTTCTAGTCAGTGCCGTGCTGCGGGCCGGTCGGGGAGGTGACGCCCGAACCAGTCGGCCGCGAGCCGCTCGATCTCGGCCGGGGCGACGCGCTCCCCCGTCGGGAGCGGTTCGTCCGGCACCGTCGCGAGCACGTGCGGAGCGCGCATCACGTGCATGACCTCGCGCTCGACGGCCATCGCGCCGCCGTAGGTGTCGGTCACGACGAATAGCGTCGGCGCGAGCACGCGATCGAGCATGTCGCGCGCGAGGTCCGGCCGCCCGTTCCAGGCGACGATCGCGCGCACGATGCCCTTCCGTCGCGCCGCTGTCTCGAGGGCCGCCGCGACGGACGTGCCGGTCGCGAGCACGCCGATCGGCAGCCGTCGCGTCTGCTCGGTCGCCTCGACCCAGTCCACGATCCCTTCGAGGTGCGAGCTCAGCATCTCGATCTGCGCGTGGAGCTCGGGCCACCCCGGAGCCGGAGCGCCGCCAGGCGGCACGAGCCCGACGCGGAGGGTGGCGACCGGGACCTCGGCTGTCGTGAGCACCTCGGCGAGGTTCACGATGAACGGCTGGCGGCACTCCGCGACGTCGTGGAGCGCGAGGACGACGATGCCGCGGGCGTCCAGCGGGACGACGAGATCGCCCCGGAGCGTCACGTCGGGGAGCGGGATCTCGACCTCGGCCCGGTCGTTGACGGGCCGCGCACGGGAAGGAGCTTGGCGGACATCCATGACGAACAGGCCGTGCAGCCCGCGTTCCAGAGCGAAGATGCCGCGAGCGTGTAATCACCGAGCCCCCCGTGCGTCCTCGTGGATGCCGGATCGACGGCAGGAGGCGGTCATGGAGCTCTGGAAGCGCATCGTTCGTTCTGTCCGCGGGGATCACTGCCGCTGCGCCTGCGGGGAGCGGCGGCGGTCGATCGTCCTCTTCCCGCGTGAGCTTCCCGAAGCGCCGAGCTTCGAGCTCGCGCGGTGGGCGTGATGCTCGTCGTCGTCGGCTCCGGGATCGCCGCCGTCCGCGCGATCGAGGCCGTCCGCGAAGCAGGGAGCGCGGAGCCGATCCTCGTCGTCGGCGCGGAGCGCGCGCTGCCCTATGATCGCCCGCCGCTCTCGAAGGAGCTCCTCAGGGGCATCACGAGCCTCGAGCTCGCGCGCATCCACGACGAGGCGTTCTATCGAGAGGCCGGCGTCGAGCTCCTCCTCGGGACGGCGGCGAAGCGTCTCGACGCGCGTGACCGTCGGGTCGAGCTCGCGAAGGGGAGCGCGATCCGCTTCGACCGCCTCCTCGTCGCGACCGGCGCCTCGCCGCGCCGTCTCGCGGTACCGGGCGCGGAGCTCGACGGCGTCCACACCCTCCGGACCGGGGCCGACGCGCTCCGCTTGAAGGTGGCGCTCGACCGCGCGGAGCGCGTCGTCGTCGTCGGCGCGGGGCTGATCGGTCTCGAGGTCGCGTCCGTCGCGCGGACGGCGGGCAAGCACGTGACGGTGCTCGAGGCGGCGCGTCATCCGCTCGCGCGCTTGCTCCACGGCGAGCAGGTGGCAGCGGCCGTGACCGAGCTCCATCGCGATCACGGCACGATCGTGCGGACGACGACGACGGTGCGGGAATTCCGTGGCGCCGGCCGCGTCGAGGAGGTCGTGCTGTCGACGAACGAGCGCATCGCGGCGGATCTCGTCCTCGTCGCGATCGGCGTCCGGCCGGAGACGCGCTTCCTCGAGGGCTCGGGCCTGCTCACCGACGACGGCGTCCTCACCGATGGATCGCTCGAGACGAACGTGCCGGGGATCTTCGCGGCCGGCGACGTCGCCCGCGCGCTGCAGCCGGAGACGGGACGGCACGTCCGCTTCGAGAGCTACGGCGCAGCGCAGGAGCAGGGCACGACCGCGGGAAAGCGCCTCGCCGGGCTCGAAGCCTCCCCGTGCGTGCTCGGCGGTGCGGGCTCCCAGCAGTTCGGGACGCGCATGCAGCTCGTGGGGTCCGCCGAGGACGCCGAGCGTGTGATCGTGCGCGGCTCGCTCGCCGAGAGATCGTTCGCTGCGTTCTTCGCCGCGCAGGACGAGATCCGCGGCGCGTTCGTGATGAATCGGATGCGCGAGCTCCCGGCGATCCGTGCGCTCGTCCGGGCGCGTGCGCGCGTGGACGGGGCGCGGCCCGACCCCCTCGAAGCGGCGATGCGCTAGAGTCGCCCGCCTCGTGAGCGTCCTCGAGCACATCGGTCGTACGCCGCTCGTACGCCTGTCCCGGATCGGCGCTGGCCTGCCGGTGCCCGTGCTCGTGAAGTGCGAGCACATGAATCCAGGTGGCTCGATCAAGGATCGAATCGCGCTCGCGATCGTCGACGACGCCGAGCGCCTTGGCGTGCTCCGTCCCGGGATGACGCTCATCGAAGCGACGGCGGGCAACACCGGCGTCGGTCTCGCGCTCGTCGCGGCGTGCCGTGGCTATCGCCTCGTCTGCGTGATGCCGGCGAAGATGTCGGTCGACAAGCGGGTCGCGCTCGCTTCCCTCGGCGCCGAGGTCGTCGTGACGCCGGACGCACCTCCGTCCAGTCCCGACAACTTCCGCAACGTCGCGCGCCGGATGGCAGAGGAGAAGGGCTTCTTCCTCACCGACCAGTTCGAGAACCCGGCGAACGTGCGCGTGCACGAGGAGACGACCGGCGCGGAGATCCTCGAGCAGACCGGCGGCCGTGTCGGCACGTTCGTCGCGGGCGCAGGGACGGGCGGGACGATCAGCGGCGTCGGACGGAAGCTCAAGTCGGTGTTGCCCGACGTGTGCATCGTGCTCGCCGATCCCGTCGGCTCCGCGCTCGCGGAATGGGTCGAGACGGGGCGGCTCGGCCACGACGGGTCGTACGCGGTCGAGGGGATCGGCGGCAGCGAGGCGCCGAAGAACCTCCATCGCGACGTAATCGACGCCGCCGAGCGCGTGTCGGATGCGGAGAGCTTCGCGATGACGAAGCGGCTCGTCCGCGAAGAAGGCCTCCTCGTCGGCGGCTCGGCCGGGACGAACGTCGTCGCGGCGTTGCGCCTCGCGGCGCGTGGCGAGCGCGACGGCCCCGTCGTCACGGTCCTGCCCGACTCGTGGGATCGCTACCGCGCGAAGCCCTGGATGCAGGAGTGGACCTCGTGAGCACCGAAGATCCGATCTACCTCGACCACAACGCGACGACGCCGATCCTCCCTGCGGTCGTCGACGCGATGCTCCCGTACCTCCGGCAGCACTTCGGCAATCCGTCCAGCAGTCATGTGTATGGTGCACGGACGGGCGCAGCCGTCGCGCGCGCGCGCGAGCAGGTCGCGGCGCTCCTCGGGTGCCAAGCGGACGAGATCGTCTTCACGTCCGGCGGGACGGAGGCGAACAACCTCGCGATCCGCGGCGTCGCCTCCGCGTGTGCTTCCCGCCCGCACGTCGTCACGACCGTGATCGAGCATCCCGCGACGGCGAAGCCGTGCACGTACCTCGAGCAGCACGGGACGAAGGTGACGCGGATCGGCGTCGACGAGGACGGGCGTGCGCGCGTCGGCGACGCGGAGCGCGCGATCGATGCCGGGACGGCTCTCGTCACGATCATGCACTCGAACAACGAGACGGGTGTCCTCCAGCCGGTGGCGGAGATCGCGGACGCGGCGCGGCGCGCCGGCGCGATGGTGCACACCGACGCGGCACAGTCGGTCGGCAAGGTACCGGTCGACGTGCGGGCGCTCGGCGTCGACCTCCTCTCCGTCGCGGGGCACAAGCTCTACGCGCCGAAGGGCGTCGGTGCGCTCTACGTGAAGAAGGGGACGCCGCTCCATCCGTTCGTCCTCGGCGCGGGGCACGAGCGCGGGCTCCGCCCGGGCACGGAGAACGTCGCTTCGATCGTCGGGCTCGGCCTGGCGTGCGAGCTGGCCGCGTACGATCTCGAGGCGCGCGCAATGCGGATCCGGGCGTTGCGTGACCGATTGTTCCACCTGCTCGCCTCCGAGATCGACGCGCTCGCCTTGAACGGCCACCGCGAGGAGCGCCTCCCGAACACGCTCAACGTGCGCTTTCCCGGCGTCTCTGGCACGAGCCTGCTCGCCGCCGCGCCGGACGTCGCCGCGTCGACGGGCTCCGCGTGCCACGAAGGGCACGAGAGCGCGTCGGCGGTGGTGCTCGCGATGGGCGTCTCGCCGTCCGAAGCGCTCGGGTCGGTGCGGCTCACGCTCGGCACGACCACGACGGAGGCCGAGATCGAGCGCGCGGCGCGCGCGCTGGTGCGGGCGCATCGCGAGCTCGTTCAGAACGCGTAGTACTGGAGGCCCACCGCCGCGCGGCCGGTCATCCTGCCGTCGGCCGCGCCGGCGCCGCCGCCGACGGTCCCGACGAGGAGCGGCGTGATCTGGTACCGGAAGCCGAGCTCGCCGCGGTCTTCGGTGACGTCCTTCTTCATGATCTGCTCGCGGACGTAGTCGACGACGCCGATCATGCTCGCCGACACGCGGAACGCGTAGCCGGCGACGAAGCGGTAGCGACCTGGCCGCTCGTCCTCACGCTTCGCGGCGTTGAACTGCCAGCGGCCGTTCACGTGGACGCCGTTCCAGTAGTCCATCCCCGGGAGGAGCTTGCTCACGTAGACCTGGACGTACGGATCGAAGCCGTGGGTCTCCTTCCCGGTCGGCGCCTCGACGCCGCCACCGAGCGCGAAGGCCGGGACGACGAGCGTCTCCTGGTTCAGGTTGTAGAAGGCGTCGGCGCCGAAGCGTCCGAGATCGACCTTCTCGAAGTCGACCAGCTTCACCGGTGTGAAGAGGCTGATCTGCGCGTTCCGCGGGAACCCGAGCTCGAACCGCGGCTCGAAGAAGAGCTCGTGCTTTCGCTCCGCCGAGCGCTGGTAGCGGAAGATGCCGTGGACCTGCCGCTCGAGATACGGCGCCGCGTACGCGTCGGCGAGCGTCGTCGGCTGCCCGTCCTCGAGGTTGTCGTGGTCGGCCGCGCGCGCTTCGCCGGCGAGCATGCATGCGGCGACGCCGAGCGCGAGGAGGCGGCGCTTCACGGTGCACCTCCGTCGACCGCTTCCGCAGGAAGCGGTGGTCCTGCGGGCGGGATGTTCGCGAGGGTCGGCTCGCCCTCCATCGGCCATGTGCCGACCGGGGCGGGCTTCTTCGCCATCCACTTCGAGACCATCATCGCCGCCATCTTCGGCGTGGCGCCCGGCTTCATCCCTTCCAGGTCCACCTTCATCTCCGGGACGATCTTCATCAGCGCGTCGTGGAGCGAGCCCTCGATCTCGCCCTCCGACATGCCGGGCGCGAGCTTCTTCTTCATCTGTTCGCGGACGTTCGGCGGCGGCTCGGACGCGCCGTCGGGCGACATCATCGGCCACATCTCCTTCATCATCTCCGTCATGATCTCGCTCATGGAGCCCTCCGCCGGCGTCATCCACGGCTCGTAGCGGCGGGGATCGACCTCGGGGTACGGGATCGCGAACGCGCGGGCGAGCTCGCGATCGCCGGGCTTCTCGCTCATCGCGTCGATCACGCGGTAGAGCTCCGCGCGCTTCTCGTCGATGCTCCAGCCCTCGTACGCCATGATGTCGTACGCGATGCCGTGGAGCATGTGGAGGTTGTCGAAGATGTTCGCGCTCTCCGGCGACATCCGCGAGTAGCGAGGCATCATCTCGCGGCTCAGGAGCATGCGTTGCGGGCGCTCCCGAAGCGCGCGTTCGATGAGTCCTTGGACGGCGCCGATCGCGGCCTCCTGCTCGCCGTCGTTCCCGGCCAGCATCTGCGCCTCGTAGATCGCGGGGTGCCACCAGTGCGCGACGTAGAAGAACTCGGCCGTGCGGGGATAGGCGTTCCGGAAGCGCCCGAAGTACGGCTTCATCATCACCGCCGCGCGGCGCATCGTCAGGTCGAGCGGGGCCGGGCTCCGCGCCGCGTCCGAGCGCGCGAGGTAGTAGTCGACCGCGTCGCGTGTGACCGCCGCCTTCTTCGCCCACGGGACGTCGGCGTCGGAGAGGATGTCGTACGTCTGCTCGTGGTGGTGGTGGGTCCAGTCGATCGCGAGGTAGAGCCTCCAGGCTCCTTGGCCGGTGTGGGGCCCGAAGAGCGACATCGAAGGTTCCATCCGCATCCGGTCGCGGAGCACGCCGACGAAGTCGCCGTCTGTCTGCGCGTCGACCGCGCGCGTGCGCGAGGCGTCGTCGAGCTGCAGGACGTCGTGCGCCTTCCCGTGCGCGTAGTGGATCGCAGCGCTCGTCCGGAACGCGTCGTTGTGGCGGTGGAAGAACGCATTGTTGTATCCGCGGCGCAGCTGCGCAGGCATGTCGCGCTGGTCGAGGTGGAGCGAGCACGCCGCGATCCCGCCCAAGAGCACGAGCGCGAGACACGAGGTTCTTCGAGCCATGCCGCGGCCACGAGCATGCGGTGTGCCGCGATGGTTTGAGATCAAAACATCCGTTTCGCGAAACGATACCCGTGGCCATTGCGCCGGCGGGGGCGCGCATGTTCCAGCTACGGACGATCGCTCGTCGTGCGGCATCGGGAGCTGCCGACGCGCCGCTGCGACCTCTGACGCGGGCGGGCTCGACGTCTCACGGCGTCGGAAGTCCCTGGGCCTTCGTCCTGGCGGTCACCGTCGTTCTCGTCTGGGCCGTGTCGGGACCCCTGTTCCACTTCTCCGATACGTGGCAGCTCGTGATCGACACGGGGTCGCGCGGCGCAAGCGGCCGCGCGACGCTGCTGGCGCGCCGCAGGCGTGACGCGGCTCACGCCCACCGCTCGAACAGCTCGTCGCGCGACACGCGCACGCGGTAGGCGAGGACGACCATCGCGATGCCGAAGACGATCGCGTAGGTGCCGAGCAGCAGCGCGAGCCCCGCCGCGGTAACACCCGGCAGCACGAACGCGCCGACGCCGAGCATCACGGACATGAGGCCGCCGACGCCGTACAGGATCGGCGCATCGAGCTCCCGCCGGAGCACGACGGCGATGGCGATCTGCACCAGACCGGCGACGAGGAAGCGCACGCCGACGAGCAGCACGAGCACGAGCAGCGTGAGGCCGGGCCAGAGCGCGGTCGCCACGCCGGCGCCGATCCCGAGGAGCCCGTCGAGGACGAGGAGGGCGCGATGCGGCGTCCGCCCGCGTCGCGCCGCGACGACGAGCGCGACCACGCCGTCGGCGAAGGCGTAGGCGCCGAAGAGGAGGGTCAGCACCGCGAGCGTCACCCCTGGCCACGCGACCGTGACGAGACCGAAGCCGAGGCTCGCGAGGCCACGGACGAGGAGCGCCGACCACCGCGGCGTCAGGAGCGCTTGCATCGCGAGACCTCCGCGCCGACCGGAGGTGCATCGCGCGTGCCGTCAGTCGAACAGCTCGTTGCGGTCCATGACGTCGAGGCCGGCGCGCTTGCGCTCTTCGACGAACGTCTCGCCGCGGTCGTCGAGCATCGCCTCGAGCGCAGGGAGGAGACCGTGCGCCGTCTCCGTCCGCCACGAGAAGACGTAGTCGGCGCCTGATTCGTACATGTCGCTCGCCGCCGAGAGGCGCACCGTGTTGACGATGATCTTCGCCTTGGGTGCGAGCTTCCGGAGGAGCGTCGTGAGCTGGAGGTTGGATGTCCGCTTCAGGAGATCGTCCGGCACGGTGGAGACGATGACCTCCGCCGTGTCGAGGTGCGCGTGCTTCAAAGTGTCCGGGTTCGAGATGTCGCCGTAGATGACGTGGACGCCGCGCGCGCGGAGCGCGTCGTGGAGCGACACGTTGAGGTCGACGACGAGGACGCGCTTCACGAGCTCGGGATGGCTCACCTCGAGGTCGTGGAGGAGCGACGACGCGAGTCGATGGAACCCGAGGAGGACGATCCGCGGGTGCCCGTCCATGTTCCCCGTCAGCGTGTGCCGCGGCGGCGGCTTCATCCCGACGAGCTCGAGGAGCCAGGCGAGGCGATCCTCGGCGTGCTCCGAGAAGTCGAAGAGCGCCGGCGTCGCGAGCGCGGTCAGCACGAACGCGAAGATGATCGCGGTCACGACGTCGGCCGAGACATGCCCGAGGTTCTGACCGAGGTAGACGATGACGAGGCAGAACTCGGAGACCTGCGCGAGCCGCGTCGACGTCGTCACCGCGAGCCGCCGATCGGCGCCCGCGACGTAGAGGAGCGGCACGAACACGAGCACGCGGAGGACGATCGCGATGACGGCGAGGAGTCCGGCGAGGCCGAGCGCGTCGGCGCGCGGCACCGGGATCCCCATCCCGAGCGCGACGAAGAAGAGCGTGACGAAGAAGTCGCGCAGGTTCACCACCTTCGTGACGACCTCGTGCGAATACGGCAGCGACGCGACGCTCGCGCCGGCGATGAGCGCCGCCATCTCGAGCGAGACGGACACCTCGATCTTCACCCCCGCGAGCGCGAGCGCGCTCCCGAGGTGCGCGCCGAAGAGGCCGAGCCCGAAGCACCACGCGAGGGCGAGCGAGACGACGAGCTCGGGCACCTTCGCGACGAAGCGGAATGCCGCGGGGAGAACCCAGCGCGCGCACGCGACCGCGACGAGCGTGACGAGCCCGATTCCGAGGAACGTGACGACGACCGGCCCGACCTTCGGTGACGCGAAGTTCGGCTGGACGGCGAGGATCACGATCGCCCAGATGTCCTGGAAGATGAGGATCGCGATCGAGAGGCGACCCGAGACCGAGTCGAGCTGGTAGCGCGACTGCAGCTGCTTGACGACGAGGAGGGTCGAGGAGAAGCCGCAGGCGAGCGCGAAGTAGACCGGCACGTAGCCGGGCTCGACGATCCCGAGCTTGCTCGCGACCCAGAAGGCGACCCAGCCGGCGAGGACGGTGAGCGGCACCTGGAGCGCGCCGGTGAGGAGGACGGTGCGTCCGCTCGCGAGGAGGCTGCGGATGTTCACCTCGAGGCCGATCACGAACAGGAGGAGCGTCAGGCCGAGGTGCGCGATCGTCTCGATGCGCGCCTTGTCGGTGACGATCGAGAGGCCGACCGGGCCGATGCTCACGCCGGCGACGAGGAGGGCAGCGATCGTGGGGACGCGCAGCTTCTCGAACACGGTCGAGAGCACGCCTGCGACGAGGAGGCAGATGCCGATGTCCTGGACGAGCGGGTCGACACCCGCTGCGCCTGCAGCGACGATCATGGAGGTCATCGTGTTGGCTCCTCAGGCCGCGGGGCGCTCGCCGCTGATCGGCTCGAGATCGAGGGAGTCGTCGCTCTTCGTGTGCCCCCCGAGGAGGTGGAGCAGCGACGGCAGGAAGAACATCGCGAGGACGAGACAGGTGAGCTCGCCGGCGATCGCGAGGCGACCGAACGACTTCATCGCCTGGTTGTCGGCGAAGAGGAGAGAGCCGTAGCCCACGACCGTCGTGTAGCTGCAGAGCGAGACGGCCCCGAGGTGGAGCTTCACCGCGCGGGTCACGTCACCTCCGAGGAGGCGCGATCGGTCGAAGATGTTGAACGGGTATTCGGACCCGATCCCGAACGTGATCGGGAGCGCGATGAAGTTCAGGAAGTTGAGGCGCTCGCCCCACAGCGCCGCACCGCCCACCATCCACGCGACGCCGAGCACGAGCGAGAGGAGGACGGCGAGCGTTCCCTTCCGGGAGGAGGTCGCGATCGTGACGACGAACGCGACGGCGCAGAACGCGACGGCGGTCGCGAGCGGTCCGTCGCGCTCGAGCGAGCGGATCATCTCCGCGAACACGGTGGCGCGGCTCACGGTGTCGACGCGCGTCCCGTCCTTCAGGCGGATGCCGTCGATCGTCTCCGAGATCTGGAGGAGGGCGTGGCCGTCGTTGGTGGAGACGCCGGGCTTGTAGCGGACGTAGAAGACGGTGCCGAGCGTGTCGTTTCGCTCCGAGAAACGGTTGCGGAGGAGCTCGGGGAGGTCGGCTGCCTTCATCGCGCGGAGGTCCTCCGGGGGGCGGAGCTCCTCGAGCCGCGCTCGCTCGTCCGGCTCGAGCGAGGACATCAGCTTCGGCGTGAGGCGTTCGCGGAGCCGCTCGAGGACGGCGAGCTTCTCCGCCTGGACCTCGGGGGACCCCGGGAGGAAGTCGTCCAGCGTCGTGATCTCGTCGATGACGGAGGTCGCAGGGTTAGCCCGGTCCTTCGCGAGGATCGCCTCGCGGACGAGCGGCACCTGCTCGGGCGTGTCGGCGAGGACGAGCGATCCGGCGAGGTTCATCTTGCCGGCGAGGATCTTCTCGGCGCGCGCGGTCACCTCGAAGGGACCGCCCTTCCGCGCTTCGACCGAGCCGAGCTTGTCGAAGTCGTACTCCCAGGGGTCACGGAGGAAGCCGGGGAGCCGCCACGCGGTGACGAGGGTGATGACGACGGCGAGACCGACGAAGACGCGCGGCTTCGCCTGGGTGATGTCACCGACGAAGCGCGCGACCGGCCCGCGGCTCTCGTCCTCGCCGAGCTTCGCCGGGCGCTCGCGGAGGAAGGAGGGCAGCAAAGGCTGGTACCGCTCGACGATCACGATCAGCGCCGGCAGGCACGGGATCATCGAGATCCAGACGAGGAGCATGCCGACGAAGCCGATCATGCCGAACTGGCTGAAGCCTCGGAAGCGCGTCACCGTCAGCGAGCCGTACGCGATGCTCGCGACCGAGGAGCCGACGAGCTCGGCGCGGAACGCGTTCCACACCGCCTCGCGCCGCGCGGCGTCGGGCGACATCCCGCGCGCGCGGAACTCCTTGTAGCGGGAGTAGAGGACGATCGGATAGTTGACGCCGTTCCCGAGGATGATCGCGCCGAGGAACGCCCCGGACGCGTTCACGTAGCCGTACTTCCAGGTCGCGAACGCATAGGCGCACCCGACGCCGAAGAGCGGCGGGAAGCCGACCAGCACGAGCGACGCCGGCGAGCCGTAGAACCAGACGATCCCGCCGAGGATCAGGATCGCGGCGATGATCGTGCCGATCCGCGCCTCCTTGACGAGCGACTCCTTCTCGGCGGCCGCGTTGGGGATGTCGCCGCCGAAGCCGACCTTCATCTCGGGGTGGAACGACTTCGGCTCCATCCGCTCGGTGACGGCGCGGATCGTTCCGAAGAGCTCCTCGTCGTTCCCGCCGCCCATCCCGGAAGCGGTGGTGAAGATGCGGACGACGTGCTCCTTGCCGTCCGGCGACGCGAAATAGCCGCTCGGGAAGCCGTCCCTGTCGTCCGCCTTCTTCTGGAAGCGCTCCTTGAACGAGTCCATCCCGAGGTTCTTCTCGGCGGTGGTCTCGTCGGAGAGGTCGTCGACCATCCCGCTCTTGATCGCGATCTGCTGCTCGAGCTTCTGATCAGCCTCCTCCAGATCCTTCAGGTCCGCGTAGAGCCACTTGTTGTCGGCGAACGTCTTCCGCGCGTCCTTCGTGCCCCACTCGACGAACGCGACGGAGTGCGCGATCTCGGGGGCGGCGAGCTCCTTGCGGAGCGCGTCCACGAAGCGCTCGTTCGCGGCGCGCTCGGGGGACTCGACGAGGACGAAGATCGTCGCGCGGCCGCCGATGCGCGCGAGGCGCCGCTCGAACGACTGGAACCCGGGGCTGTCGCGCGGCAGGAGCTCGAGGACGTCGGAGCGGAGCTGCAGACGCGAGGCATAGGACCAGGACGCGACGAGGAGCACGAACGCGCTCAGCACGACGAGCCAGGGGCGGCGCCCGCCGAGATCCACCAGGTACTCGACCCCGGAGCGGACGCCACGTCCGGCGCGTTCACGGAGGGAAACAGACGTCTTCATCGAAACATTTCCTGGAGCCTGGACGCGGAGGATGCCGCGTCGACCACGACGACATTCGGGCGAGGGTCGTCGCGGCTCAGTTCAGGAAGACCATCAGGTCGGCGCGCGTCCGCTCGAGGAGCGCCCGTGTCGCGCGCGACGACCGGTTCGATGCCGCGGACGGGCGGAGCGTCGCGCCGAGGACGAAGAGACGGGCCACCGGCGCCGGCGTTGAATCGAGGGAGTCGTCGTGCGCCGAGCGGAGTCCGAGCGAGCGCTCGGGCGACGTCTCGACCGCGAGCTCGAGCTCCTCGTCCGCGTCCTCGGCCGCGCCGACGTGGGCCACGCCGACGAGATGGATGCCGAGGGTTGGTCCTCGGAGCGAGGCGAGCACGAAGGCGAGGACGGAGAGCACCAGCACCACGGCCGTGCGCGCGTGCCCTCGTGCCCTCGCCTTTCCTACGGCCGCGCCCATCCGAAGGGGCACACCCTAGGGAAGCGAGGCCGCGGTGGCAACACGCGCGGCGCTCAGCGCGGCGGGAGCGGTCGTGCGCGGTCGTCGTCCACGCACGAGAGCAGGTCGAAGAGCAGGAACTCGAGCGCGAGCTGTTGCGGCGAGGGCGACGTACCAGGAACGGGGCAGCCCGCGGGGAAGTCACCGCCGCCGTGGCCGAAGGCGTGGAGGTCCGAGAAGACGAACCGCCCGCAGCTCGCTTCGCGCGCCGCGCCGAGCGGCGTGTTGAACGAGAAGGTGCGCGGCACCCCGCCCGGCGCGCGCACCCACCCCTGTCCGGGAGGCTCGCGGAGCGAATCGACGGACGCAGTGACGTTGTCGAGGCGGATCGTGCCGGGGGGCGTCGACGCGCCGACGAAGGCGAGCCAGTCGGCGAACGCCGCGCCCTTCGGAAAGCTCGTGTCGACGGTGTAGTCGAGGCCGACGTCGTTCGAAGGTGCGTGGAACGACGCGACGGCACGGAGGTCCTCCTTCGGGGAGCGCGACAGCCAGCTCGAGTGGAAGTGCGTCGCGAGGACGTGTCCGCCGGCCTCGAGGTACGACGTCAGCGGTCCGGGGTCCTTCGTCTCGATCGCCGGGTCGCCCTCGCACGAGAGGACGACGACGTCGTGACGGGCGAGCGCGGCCGGATCGTTCCAGAGCGCGGTCGCGTCCGGCGTGACGGGACCGACGCCGCCTCCTCCCTTGCCGCGGTAGACGTGGACGCGCCCGCGATCGTCGTCGCCGGCGACGACCTCGCGCTCGTCGATCCCGACGGCGCGGAGGAGGCACTCGAGCGCGTCGGCGGCGCCGGTCGTGACCGCGATCGACGGGATCTCGCCCTCGGTCGTGTTCCGCGGGAGGCGCGTCGCGTCGTCGGGGAGGCGCACCTCCTCGCAGGCGGTGACGTCACGGACGACGACGCGGCGGAAGCGCCCGATCTCGACCACGATCGGCACGGCCCGATCGGCGGGGACGCCGTCGAGGACGAACTCGCCGTGAACGTCGGTGAGCGTGGAGGCAGCGGCGTCGACGGTGCGCTTCGCGCATGCATCGCAGGTCGCGCCGTGCGCGAGCGGCTTCAGCTCCCCGTTCGGGACGTAGACGGCGACGTTGTAGAGCCCGCGCGCGCCGACCGGATCGGTGACGCGCCCCGTGACGCGCGTCTCGCTCCCCGAAGGGCACGCCACGCGCTTGCAGCTCCGCCCGCTGCACGCGTCCGGCGTGCTCGCGAGCGGCGGGCCCTCCGGATCGAACGGCGACCGCCCGCGCGCGCAGCTGAGCGCGCAGACGCCGACGGCGAGGCCGATCCCGAGCGCTCGGAGCACGTCCTCAGTAGAACACGACGTCGTCGAAGAGGAGGCCGTCCCACGCCGTGCTCGCCTCGCCTTCGACGAGCCCGAGGTCGAGCTGCACCTTCGCGTCCTCCCCCGCGCTGCTCGGCAGCTCGAGCCGCGGACCGTCTTTGCCGTCGACACCGGTCCGGAGCGTCCACGTGCGGAGATCCGACGACGCGTGGACGACGACGCGATGCCATCCCGGTCCGAAGAGCGCGCTCGCGGGGAGGAGGACCCGCTCGATGCCGGTCGCGGCCGCGGTCGTCCGCGCCGAGACCGAGAGCCCGGTCGCGTCGAGCAGGAGCTCGACGGTCTCGTCGTCAGGGCCCGAGCCGCTCGCGAGCCGCGCGATCGTGAAGCGTCCGCTCGGCGCGTGCGCGGCGGAGAGCTGGAGCGCGAGGTGGTGCTCGCCTCCGCTCGTCGACACGTCGCGCCCCGTCGTCAGTGACGGAAGAGCGTGGCCAGGGGCGAACTGCACCGCGAGGCTGTGCGCGCCGGAGAAGGCGCCGCCCGCCTCGAGACGCGGAGCGCCTCGCGCTTCGCGCCACCCGGCGAAGGGCAGGAGCGCATCGCGCTCGAACGCATCGCAGACCGTGGCCTCGAGCCGGCAGTGCGCGAGCGGATCCGACGCGGCCGTGTTCGCGGGCGCCTCGCCGGACACGGTCTCGGTGTCGCCGACCGGCGGCGCGTTCGCGACCGCTTCTCCGTTGCACGCGATCAGCCCGGCGAGCGCCCATCCGATGCGACGAATCACCCCAGGAGCGTGCGGGTCCGAAGGCAGGGACGTCAAGCTGCACGCTCCTCGGGTAGATGATCCTGCGCGCCCATGAGGACGAGCTCGGCGCCTTCGTAGGCGAGCAGCTCGGGCGCGAGCGGCGCGAACCGGCGGTCCTCGAACCGCGCCTGGAGCTCGTCCGGATAGATCGACGGCTCACGGAACGGCATGTCCTCGTCGACGTCGCCGCCGAGGGCGAGCGTCGCTTGGCGTGACCACTTCGCGAGCGGGTTGAAGACCGCCGCGACGACGCTGCCGCGCGCACGGAGGCCGAGCGCATCGCGGAGCGCGCGACGCTCGGCGGCCGCTTCGTCGTCGTCGTCCTCGTCCTCGAGCTCGTACGCGAGGTGCACGTGATTCCCGTGCTCGACGATGCGATAGCGCGCTTCGGCGAGCAGACGCGCACCGGGCTGGTGCCGCTCTCCGCGCGTCTTCGTCACGTAGGTGGAGGGGCCGAGGTCTTCCAGCATCGCGTCGCGTCGCGCGCGGACGCGATCGACGTACGCCCACTCGCGTTCACCGCTCCCGGGGCCAGGCAGCCGCTTCTTTCCGACGACGACCCGTCGCCATCCGCCGTCCTCCGCGCCGAGCAGCATGAAGAAGCGCTGGATGCCGGGCTGACCGTCGACGCGCGGGCGATACCCGA
Organism: Polyangiaceae bacterium; assembly: GCA_039809485.1. GTDB lineage: Bacteria > Myxococcota_A > Polyangia > Polyangiales > Polyangiaceae > Labilithrix. The sequence goes on from JBDHVE010000075.1 coordinate 37,500, forward strand.
ACACGACCACGCCACGCTCGAGCTCTCGGAGCAGCGGCTCTTCGGCGTCGGTCGGCACGGCAGGCTCCATGAACGCCCTCGATGCAGTTCCGGGGCCACTTCGGTACGATGACGCAGTGCCCGAAGCCAACGCGCGCAACCAGGCCGGGGCCGGGCTCGAGCGCCCGAGCACGCCTCCGCGCGCGATGTTCCCGCCGAGCACGCCGCCGCCCCCGCCGGACGAGCGCTTGTCGCTCGTCCCGGAAGCGCCGACGACGCCCGTCGTGACGCCGGAGGTGCGCGCGAAGAAGGACGCGCGCGCCGAGCTCGAGCGGAGCCTCGTCCGGGACATCCTCGGCGCCGAGCGGTTCCGTACGCTGCTGCTCGCGTCGATCGCGACGGTCGGTCTCTTCCTCGTCGTGGTGCAAGGGCGCGCACAGCCGAACGAGGTCTCCGCGCAGCTGCTCCAGAGCGGCTTCGACCGAACGACGGTCGAGGCGTTCCTCATGGTCGTCGCGGGCTTCGAGCTCTACGTGCTCGCGTGGAACCGGAAGCTCCTCGCCACCGATCGGAAGCCCGACCTCGGGCGTCGTTACCTCCACGCGTTCGTCGAGACGAGCCTGCCGACCGCTATCATCGTCTACTACGCCGCGGTCGACGGACCGGTGCACGCGCTCTTGATGCCGTCGGCGTTCGTCTACTGGATCTTCATCCTCCTCTCGACGCTGAGCCTCGATCCGCTGCTCTGCCTCTTCACCGGCGTGGTCGCGGCGGGCGAGTACGCGCTGGTCGCGGTGTTCTGGGGGGCGAACGACGCGCGCGTGGCGCCGGCGGCGCTCGCGTCCGGACCGCACCATCTCGGCAAGGCGCTCGTGCTCCTCGTCGGCGGGATCGCGGCAGCGTTCGTCGCGAGCCGCCTCCGTCGGAGCTTCACGCAGGCGATCGAATCGTTCGGAGAGCGCACGCGCATCCTCGACGTCTTCGGTCAGCACGTCTCGCCGGAGGTCGTCGAACGCCTTGTCGTGAGCGGCGAGACGGAGGTGAAGAGCGAGCAGCGGAACGTGTGCGTGATGTTCCTCGACATCCGGAACTTCACGTCGTTCTCGGAGCAGAAGAGCGCCCCCGAGGTCGTCGACTACCTGAACGTCGTCTTCGACGCGACGATCGCGCCGGTCGTGAAGCGGCACGGCATCGTGAACAAGTTCCTCGGCGACGGCTTCATGGCCGTCTTCGGCGCGCCCACCGTCGAGGAGAACGCGAGCAGGGCCGCCGTCCTCGCCGCGATCGACATCGTGAAGTGCGTCGAGGATCTCGTCGCGACGGGCGCGATCCCGAAGACGAAGGTCGGGATCGGGCTCGCGACCGGCGTCGCCGTCGTCGGCAACATCGGCTCGTCGGCGCGCAAGGAGTACACCGTGATCGGCGACGTCGTGAACCTCGCGTCCCGGATCGAGGCGCTGAACAAGGAGCTCGGCTCGCAGGTGCTCGTCTCCGACGCGACCTACGAGGAAGCAGGCGGCGCGGCCGAGCCCACCTTCGCGGGCGCGAAGCGCCACGACGACGTCGCCGTGCGAGGGCGCAAGCAGGCGATCCGCCTCTGGCAGATCGCCTGAGCCGAGGTCTTCCGCGCGGGGGAGAGCACGACCGCACCGGCCCGTGCGGCTGATGGCCGCCCTTCCAGGGCGATTCCCTTCGCAGCGATTCCGTGATTGGAAGAGCCCCGTGCAGAAGCTCCTGGCCGGAATCCACCACTTCCAGGCGAACTACTTCGCCTCGAACCGCGAGCTCTTCGAGGAGCTCGCCGAGGCGGGTCAGCGCCCGGAGACGCTGTTCATCACGTGCTCCGACTCGCGCGTCGTGCCGACCCTGATCACGAACACCGCGCCGGGTGAGCTCTTCATCGTGCGTAACGTCGGCAACATCGTCCCCGACGTGAATCGCGGCGTGATCGGAGGCGTCTCCGCCGCGATCGAGTACGCCGTCGAGGTGCTGAACGTCGACAGCGTCATCGTCTGCGGCCACACGGGGTGCGGCGCGCTCGATGCGATGCTGCATCCAGACCGCGTGAAGCACCTGCCGTACGTCGCGCGCTGGCTCGGGGAGGCGGGAAAGCTGCCCGGCCTCCTCGCCGAGCGCTACGGGCACCTCGATCCGGAGGCGCGCATGGTCGCCGGCGTGCAGGAGAACGTCCTCCTCTCGCTCGAGAACCTCCGCACGTTCGACTTCGTCGCGCGCCGTCTCGACAACGGCTCACTCACGATGAACGGCTGGGTCTTCGACATCCCCACCGGCCGCATCTTCGACTACGACCCGCACCTCGAGCAGTTCCTCGAGATCGCGAACGCCGGCGAGCCACGCCGGTCGCTCAGCACGCATCCGCCCGCGGCGGAGCCGATCGAGCTGCCCTGATCACGCGAGCATCGCGCGCGCTTCGGCGGCGGTGACCTGCTTGTTGTAGACGGGCGCGTTCGGCTGGAGCCGTGCGCTCTGGGCGAGCGTGCCGGCGTCGACGGCGCCGAAGCCGACGTCCTCGATCAGCTTCCCGACGATCGCCTTCGCGCCGATGTCGTCGCCGGCGACGAAGATCGCCCGGCGGGCGTCGACCGGCTTCTTCGTGTCGCCCTCGGTCCGGAGGTGCTCGTACCAGATCGTGTTGAGCGACTTCACGACGCGTGCGCCTTGCAAGTGTCTCGCGAAGAGCTCGCTCGATGTCGTCTCGCCGTTGTCGAGCGCCTCGATGTTGCCGTCGCGCGCCGGGTAGTAGTTGCCGGTGTCGACGACGACCTTCCCTGCGAACGGCGCGCTCGGCAGCGCGAGCTGCGCCTTCAGCGGAACCGAGACGACGACGACCTCCCCGAACTCCGCCGCGCCTTCCACCGTCGTCGCGCGCGCTCTCGGCCCGAGCGCGGACACGAGCTCGCGGAGTGTCTCCGGCCCGCGTGAGTTCGCGAGCGCCACCTCGTGACCCGCGTTGACGAGGAGCGCCGCGAAGGTGCCGCCGATGTGCCCGGTGCCGATGATCCCGACCTTCATGTTTCAGGTCGTATCAGGCGTCCTGTCCGGCGTCGTCGGGCAAGCTCGACAGGATGCGTCTCCGCCACGTCGCCTTCGCGCTCGTGCTTCTCGCGTCGCCCCGCGCCGCAGCCGAGGAGCGCCCGCCGCTCGCGGCGCCGCACGCGACGGGGTTCGTCCCGACCGGCCTGTCGACGTTCGTGCTCGCCGCCCTCTTCACCGCGGCAGGCGTGGTCATCCCCCGGAGCGAGGCGGCGATGACGACGGGTGCGCGGGAGCTCCGCCCCTCGACCGCCGACGCCGCCGCGCGCTCGACGGACTTCACGGCGCAGACGACGCCGAAGCCGCCACCGCTGTACACGACGCTGGTCGACCTGCGCTTCTAGGGGCGCGTCTCGAGCGAGACGAGACGCCTAGCGCGTGTCCCTGAACTCTCTCGGTCTCTCCCACGTGCCCGTGCCCGTGCCCGTGCCCGTGCCCGATGGAGGCAACGAGGCCGCTGAGCGGCCGATGCGAGATGCAAGCGCTCGATCACGAACGACTCGACGTCTACCACCTCGCGTTGGACTTCCTCGTCCTCGCCAGGCCGACCAGTTCACGTTGCCGAGGGGGGGCAGGGTGTCGAAGCAACAGCAAGTTCCGCTCTTGCAGCACCCCAGACCGCCGGGCACGGGCACGGGCACGGACGGGCACGGGCACGGGCACGGGCGAGAAGGAGCGGAGCCCTGGGTTCAGGGACACGCCTAGCGCTGCATCACCCTCGCCAGCGCCAGCGCATGGCGGACCTCGAGCTCGGTCAGGCCCGCGTGGCTCGCGATCTCGGCGATCGTGGCGCGCCGGCCGTGGGTGGCGGCGAGCTCGCGGGCGCTCGTGACGACGCGGCGGAGGCGCTCTTCGCCGCCGCCGCCCTCGGGCCCCACGATGCGGACGCCGCGCGCTTCGAGCGCCGCGAAGAGGAGCTCGATCTCGTCGGTCGAGACCGCGCGGACACCGATCGCCTCGCCGATCGCGTCGAGCGAGGCCTCCGACGGATGCGCGGCCACGAGCGCGTCGACGACCGCGACGAGCTCGGGGCGCAGGCTCACGCGAGGCCCTCGGACGCGGGCGCCGGCCACAGCTTCCGGAAGCCGACGGCGACGACCACACCGTCGTCGCGGAGGACGAGCGCACCGTAGCGGCACCGCTCGACGACCTTGCCGGCGAGGAGCGTGCCCTTGTCGTCGGCGTAACGGACGCTCTGGCCCTCGTGGAGCAGACCGAAGACGCGCGCGTCGGCCGACACCTTCAGGAGATCGCCCGGCGCCTCGCCGGCTTCGATCGTGAGCTCGCCGGGCGCGAAGCGGCGGAGGCGGGCGGGATCGAGCAGGACGTGGACCTCGCGCGTGCTCGCGTAGAGCACGATGCCGCGGCCGCGCTCACCGGGCGCGCGCTCGAACGTGACGTGCTGGCCGGAGACGAACGTGTCGCTCGGCTCGTCGTCCTTCACCCGACCGCCGAGGCGAGCGCGGGCGACGTCGACGGAGGGCTTCTTCGGGGCCGCTTCGTCCTCGTCGTGCTCGCGATCCGCCACGTCGGCGAACACGTCCGAGAGAAGAGGCAGCGACACCTTCTTGGGCACATCGCGAATCTAGCGCGCACCACGGCCGAGCGCGAGACGGCGCGCGACCGCGCCGGGCTCGTGCGATCTCGCGCCCGCGGCTAGCGCGCGATGCGCTCGAGGGCGAGGACGGGGCGTCCCGCCTCGCGCGCGCGGGCGAGGTCGATCGTCGCTTCGACGTACCAGTCGTTGTCGCCCTCTGGGTCGAGGAGCGATTGCCTGATCTTCCAGGCGGTCTCGCTCTCCTCGATCGCGAGGTGCTTCGGGCTCCGCGCCTCCGGGTCGGTCCGGATGCCCTGGTGATCGGCGATGTAGGGCGCCATCTCGCGCTCGATCCGCGCACCTTCGCGCGTCTCGGCGCCGGCGTCCTCCGCGCCGAGGACGCGGGCCGCCTCGATCCACTCGCCACGCGCGAGCGCGCGCACCAGCCGGAAGACCTCGTTCCGGACGAGGACGGTGAAGGCCTTCTTGTCCTTCGTGACGTCCTTGCTGCCCTCGGGCTCCGGATCCTCGCGCTCGGGCGCGGGCTCGAAGAGCTCGTAGGGATTCTTGAGACGCTCCCACTCGTCGAGGAGGCTCGCATCGACCTGACGCACGATCGCGCCGAACCAGGTCGTGAGGTCCTCCACGGCTTCCGTCTTCGCCCACGCGGGCACGGTCTGCACGAGCGTCTTGTAGACGTCGGAGAGGTAGCGGAGGAGGAGGCCTTCGCTCCGCTCGAGGCCGTACTCGCGCACGTACTCGGAGAACGACATGACCTGCTCGTACATGTCGCGCGCAATCGACTTCGGGCGGATGTTCTCCTCGCGCACCCACGGGTGCTTCGCCGCGAAGGCGTTGAAGGTGCCGTAGACGAACTCCTTCTGCGGCTTCGGGTACTCGAGCTTCTCGAGCTCGGCCATGCGTTCTTCGTACTCGACGCCGGCTGCCTTCAGCTCGGCGACCTTCTCGCCCTTCAGCTTGTCGAGCTGGCGCGCGAGGATCACTTCCGGGTTCTCGAGCATCGACTCGACGAGGGTGAGGAGATCGAGCGCGTAGGCCTCGCTGTCGGTCTCGACGAGCTTCAGCGTGTCGAGGAGCCAGAGCGAGAGCGCGT
>JBDHVE010000076.1:0-42684 GCA_039809485.1 Polyangiaceae bacterium
GGGAGCGAAGCCGGGAGGGCGGCTACGCCGCCTTCCCGGCGCGCTCAGAAATCCGCGGTTCTGGGCGCCCCTCAACAGGGTCGAATGATCGGCGAGGACTACTCGCCGTGCAGCTTGCGGCAGCCCTATTACTCGGCCGCCGATCCCGCGACCGGCGACGGCTTCGAAGTCACGTACAAGTACGACACCTACGAACCGGATCAAACGGCGGCAGACGCGACGTTCTCGGACTCGGCCGCATTCGCGGCAGGCATGCTGACCGCGGTGCGTGACCGTGCCGGCCATGTGCAGATGAACCACGACGGACGTGGTCGCCTGCGCCAGCTCGGTCGACGTCTCGCGGCTCCCCCACCGGAGGCCACGGATCCTACGCCGCCGCCACCGGTGCCTCCGCCGCCGCCGACGTACACGAGCCAGTGGTACAGGAGTCGACTCGACTACGACCTCGGGAACCGGCTCGTGCGCCGCACGTCGGGCGTCACCGAATCGGCTTCGGCACTGCTCGTGAACGGCAACAGCGAGGAGCAGTGGCTCTTGGACCTTCTCGGCCGGCCGCTCTCGATCTCGACGAGCTATGGCCTGCTGCTTCGCAGCGCGACGTACCGCGCGAACGGCGCGGTCGAGTCGCTTGCGTACGGCGACGGCGCGAACACGCAGAGTGACTTCACGTACGACGAGCACGACCGCGTGATCCGCGCCCACACCTGGCGCAGCGCTCCGGCGCTGTGGAGCGGTCCGTTTCCCACGACGTACTCGCCACCGGACGCGGACACGACGTCTCTCGAGCTGCACGACATCGAGATCCCGTCGTACGACGAGGTCGGCAATCCGCTCATCGTCACGGACTTCGCTGGAACGAACCCGATCGCGTCGCAGCCGCCGCTCCAGCGCTTCTATGCCTACGACGACGAGTACCGTATCACCTCGGCGAATCTCGCGTACTACGGCGCGGGAGCGGACTGGACGAACCCCTTCCGAGCGGAGACGTCGACGGGGGATCGGTCTCCGGTTCCGCCCAACGTCGCGCAGCAGCGCGTGCAGAGTCAGGGCTTCGCGTACGACGGGCTCGGAAACATCGAGAGCTCGGTCGACGACGTCGGCATGAACTGGGATCGCTCTCTCGGGGCGGTCACGCACGGGACGGCGACGGACGGTCCGAACCAGCTCCGCGCGGCCGACGGGATCACGGCGAGCTACGACGAGGCGGGTAACCTGGTCGAGCTCCTCGTCGAGCGCCAGGGCGCGTGCCAGACCGGCGGCGAGCTGCGATGCAAGCAGTGGTTCTCGTACGACTGGGACGAGACGGGCCGGCTGATGCGGGCGCGCCGCTGGGACTACGGAGCGGCGTTCCCGACGGTACCGCCGGCCGCGTCGGCGTCGGAACGCGGGGTGCCGAGCGACACGCCGACGCGCGACATTCGCTTTGCGTACTCGACGGGCGAGCGCGTCGTGAGCTGGAAGAAGGACGAGGTCGAGACGCTGCGCACGACGGCGACCGTCCTTCCCACCCTGCGAATCGACCACGCACGGTTCGTCGACGGCGAGTACGAGGCGCGTGAAGCGGAGCAACGTCCTCGACTCGCCGGAATGGCGGAGGCGCGGGTCGACCCGACGCTTCCGTCCCCAAGCGGTTGGCCGGTCCATTTGTTCATGGCGCTGACGGACGAGCTCGGCTCGTCGACGGTGATCCTCGAGCACGAGACGGGCGAGGTCGCCGAGCGCGTGACGTACCAGGCGTACGGCGCGACCGAGCAGGACGCGCGTCCGGAGCGCTGGGGCTCGCATCGCGAGCCGATGCGGTTCACGGGCAAGGAAGACGACGTCGAGATCGGGCTGACGTACTTCGGCGCGCGCTACTACGCGCCGAACCTGAACCAGTGGGCGAGCGCCGACCCGCTCACGATCCACGCGATGGGCGCGGACTTGAATCCGTACGCGTACGTTGCGGGTCGGGTGACGACGCACGTGGATCCGTTCGGGCTCGCGGGCCAGTCAGCTGACGGCTACGACGACACCGTCATCGTGCACGGCACGCGGCCGGCTCCGCCGCCGCGCGACGTCCAGTACAACGACCGCGACGGTCAGGCCATGGAGCGGCTCACGCGCTGGGCGAAGAACGCCGGCAACACGGTGGCGCAGTGGAACAACGAGTGGATGAGGTCGGCGAACTGGGTCAGCCTCGGCTTCCTCGAGTCGCTTCCGTTGGCCCCGCCGGGCCTGCCAGGGCCGACACTGGAGCCGGCGGTGAATGCCCTGGGCGTGGGCCAGTCGCCGAGGGCACGAGCTCTCCGCCCGGGAGGGCACGTCTTGAGTCTACTCGCGATGCTCAGCTTCGGCGCCGAAGCTGCCGGTGTCGAGGGCCTCACGGCTCTTGGAGCGGCCCGGAGAGGCTTCGGCGCGAGGCTGGCCTCGCAAGAGGCCGGCGGCGGAGCAAGGGAGGCGACCGGGCCCATCCGCGTAACGGAAAAAGGGCTCGGCATCGTGAAGCAGCATCTCGAGCAGTTCGGCCGTCATGGGCCGAACGACGCGATGATCGGACGGTTGCGGGATGCTATGAAGGCAGGGACGCGCGTGGCGGGGCCGGACGCAAACTTCTACCTCCACGAGTTGAACGAGGCGACGCTCATGGGGCGTGGCATGACGTACGAGGTGGCGCACGCTGCCGCGCTGGGAAAATATGGCGTGTCGCCGTTCAGCTTGTACGCGCCATCCGTTGTTCAGGCTTACCCCGCGCTATTCAACAGCGCCTGGTTCACATACTGGGGACTTCGATGAAGACAATGGTCAGTGGACGGCTTGCTCGCATCCGGTTGTGGCGAGATGGAGCGCCCCTCGCGACGTACCTCGGGCGGCGGTGCCTTGAGCGTTGCGTGTCTCCAGTGAATCAACTGGTCGAGGCGCCGTCTTGCTCAGTCGCGATTGAGGCCTGGGTGCCGATGGGGCCACGCGCACTCTATGGCTTGCTCGGAGTTCGATATGTTACCGGGGCTGCGGATTGCGAGATTCACGTTCCCGTCATCGACGGCCTTGTCGGCGCAAACCTCAGCGACAGCATCGCGGCCTCACATGACGAAGTACGAATTGGTCTGCCGTACGAGTACGGTGTAGAGGTCGCTGAGCGGCTCGCCCAGGCGGCCGAGACGCTCGGCGTCCGGGGGAAACTGTTCGTGGAACACGCGGCACATAGCTTGACGGGGTCGAGCACGAGCGTGTTCGGCGGTCTGTCCGACCTGGTCGTGCGAATGATCACTGAACGATTGGAAGAGGCGGATCCCCGCAGGGTCGAAGCGATAGTGCGTGCAGCGATATGTGGAATACCGTCTCCGTAGACGACACAGGATGGTTGCCGTCCCGAGCTGACGTGATCTCGGGGGCGAGGATGCCAGGACGGACGTGGAGTACGGAGCGAAGTTCAAGGCGCGGATGCTCGAGCAGATTGACGGAGCCGCAGGCGAGGTCACATACCACGTCCTCTTCGAGTACACGCGTGACCACACGAACGACGCGGTCGACGATACCGACGCAGGGGGGGCCTTTCACCGTCCCTCAAGGAACGTGGTTGCAACTGCCTCGCGCGACGTTCGTCACCGAGGAGGCTGGTCAGGCCGCCGCAATGAACGGATCGTTTCCGGCAGGAGCTGCGCGTGTCATTCCACCAGGAGGTACCGCGCCCAATCTTGTGCTCCATCCGCCCACGCCGGGGATGGCCTTTCGTCCGTCATCGTGGCAAGTCACGCAGCCGACGCTGCTACAAGACATTCTCGAACCCAGGTAGTAGTCCCACGAGCGCGAGCGGCGTTATGGTCGGTATCAACAATGCAGGAAAGACAATGCTCTGCGATCCCCAGATTGGTGCGAGAATCTCCGATGTCGCGTCGTTCGGATCCTTCATCGCGTTACTTGTAGCGTTTTGAAGTCAGCCATGTCGGTTGCCGAGAATATGATTCGTGACCTTGTGATGCGATGGACGGTTCGCGCGACGGAGCCAGCTGAAGAGCTTCTTGCCGAGGACTTCGTCTACATCAGCGAAGCTGAACGACACGGGAGATCTGATTTTGTCGCTGGGATGAATGTGCAGGCCGCTTGGCGGTCGGTTCGTATCCTCGGCATCGTCGTCGGGGCTACCCAAACCGCGACCTTCTTCGAGGGAGTTGATCCCACTACAAGCCTGACGTATCGCATCGCCTGGCTGCTTGACCACGATGAGGGTGGGATAAGGAAACTAACGGCTGTTCACGGTATAATGGCGGCGTCCACTTGATTAGCCAGGGAGGATTGATTCTCCCCACGCTACCGTGGATACGCCCGAACGCGCCCACATACCGGCATTCGAGGAATGGGTTGTGAGAGTCACGGTTTTTCCGGCGAACCGACCGCCTCCCGTGCGACCGTCCTGAGCGCGGCGCGATGCCGCTAGAGGCGAGGGCAAGCCGAACGCCGATCATCGCTGCACCTCCCGCGTGCGCGTCACGCTCTCGAGGAACGGACGATGCGCAGGGGCCCAGCCCGTCGCTCGTCGCGTGCGCTCGCTCGCGACGCGCTGGTCGAGCGCGAGGGCCTCGGCGAGGGCGCCGAGACGGAGCTCCGCCTCGGCGACGGAGACGGCGCGAACGCGGCCGGTTCGCCCCGTCGACGCCGCGATCGCGAGCGCGAGCTCGCGCTGGGTCGGCTCCGCGCCGTCCGTCGCGTGGAGGATCGGCTCGTCTGGCTCGCGTTCCAGCGCGCGGACGTAGAGGCGACCGAGATCTTCGCGGTGAATCATCGGGACGCGGTTCTCGCCGTCGCCCACGACGCGCACCGCATCGCCTTCGAGCGACGACGCCATCATCGCGAGGAGCCCGCCCGATCCGCCCCACACGACGCCGGGGCGGACGACCCAGGCGGAGTGGCCGCGGCGGTGCGCGTCGGTCACGATGCCCTCGACCTCGGGCCGCCATCCGACGAGGGCCGGAGGGCGCGGCGTCGACGTCTCGTCCGCGAGCGCTCCGTCGGTGTCGCCGAGGACCCAGATCCCGCTCGTGTAGAGGAAGCGACGCCGCTGCGCGCCCTCGGACAGCCGCGCGAGCGCGTGCGCGACGAAGCGTCGATCGATCTCCGGCGCCTCCGCCGACGATGCGAGCGCGGCGTGGACGATCGCGTCGACCGCCGGCAGCACGGGGTCGAGCGTCTCCGGTCGCGCGATGTCGACGCGCGTGGCGATCACGTCGTGCCCCCCGCGCGCGAGCGCTTCCACGATCGCGCTGCCGACGTACCCGGTCGCGCCGGTGACGAGGACCCTCATCGCGCACCTCCGCGGCTCTTCGGCGCGAGCGGCATCGCGATCGGGCGGAGCGGCGCGGCGTCGGCGCCGCGGAGCTTGAGCGACGCTCCGACGAACGCGAACTCGTAGACGCGATCCTTCGCGAGCGCCTCGAGATCGACGAGCTCGAGGATCGGCGTGCCGGTCTGCGCGAGGAGATAGGTGTGCACCGGGACGTAGTTGCCGGCGACCTCGGAGGGGAACGCCTCGAAGCTCAGGTTGTCCGCGCCGACGACCATCGCCTTGCCGTCCTCGACGAGGAAGCGGGCCGCGTCGAGCCCGAGCCCGGGAGGCGAGGTCATGTAGCGCGAAGCCTCGCGATAGAGCTTCATCCGCCCCGTGCGGATGAGGACGACGTCGCCTTCGGCGAGCTCGACGCTCTCTCTGCGAGCCGCCTCCACGAGATCCGCGCGCGTGACGCGATAGCCGTCCGCGAGCATCTCGACGCCCTTCGCCGCAGCGACGTCGAGCAGGACGCCGCGCGCGACGATCGGCGGCGTCTTCTCGGCACCGGCCACCTTCCAGCCGGTGTCGCCGAGGTGATCGGTCGCCGAGAAGCCGTTCCAGATCTTCCCGTCGAGCCCGAAGTGGCTGAGCGCGTCGATGTGCGTGCCCGTGTGGGCGTACATCGAGAAGGCCGAGCCCGTGTAGCTGACGTGCTGGTTCTGATCGGCCCCGACGTGCATCGGATCGGCCACCACCGTCCCGTGCGGCGTATGCGTCATCCACATCTGGTAGGTCGGGTCGCCGGCGGCCTGCCAGCTCGGCATCCCGATGAAGTACTCGACCGAGAGGTCGTAGACCGCGCCGCCCTGCACGCGCGCGAGCACCGTCGCGCGCGTCTCGGGCGTCATCAGGTTCAGGCGACCGACGTCGTCCGCGGCGCCCCACGGGCTCTTCCCCACCGTCGTATCCGCCGCTCCACGGGCAGCGATCGCCATCGACCCGGCGACGGCGACGGCCGCGAGCGCCGCCTTGATCATCACGTTCTTCATGGTGCCTCCTGGGCTCACCCATGACGTAGCTCCGGCGCGCGACTCGAAAAACGGCGATCGGGTACGATGTCTTTTCACCCACGGTGAACAATGGACAAGCTGACCGCCCTTCGCGTCTTCCGCGGCATCGTCGAGCGACAGAGCTTCTCCCGGACGGCGCGCGATCTCGCGCTCTCGAACGCCGCCGTGAGCAAGAACCTCCGCGAGCTCGAGGAGGAGCTCGGGGCGACGCTGATCCAGCGCACGACGCGGCGCCTCCGGGTGACCCCGCTCGGCGAGGCCTACTACCGGCGCGCGGTCGAGATCCTGGAGTCGATCGCGGACGCCGACCGCGTCGTCTCCGAGCACGCGAAGACGCTCCAGGGCGAGCTCCGGGTCTCTTGCCCGATGTCGCTCGGGCTCGCCGGGATCGCCGCCGCCGCGACCGACTTCCTCGTCCGCCACCTGGAGGTGAAGCTCGATCTCGTCCTCGACGATCGCCAGGTCGACCTCGTCCGCGACGGCTTCGACGTCTGCATCCGCGGCGGCGACCCGCTGCCAGACTCGGGCCTCGTCGCGCGACGGCTCGTCCCGATCGAGCGCGTCGTCGTCGCGGCGCCGAGCTACGTCGCGCGGGCAGGGGAGCCGCGCACCCCGCGGGACCTCGCGCGGCACCGCTGCCTCGTCTACTCGCTGTCACGTTCGCCGACGCGCTGGACGTTCGTGAAGGGGGCGCGGACGCAGACCGTCGTCGTCGACGGACCGCTCCGGATGACGAGCAGCCTCGCGCTCGTCCAGGCTGCCGCCGCCGGGCTCGGCGTCGCGTTCGTCCCGCGCCTCGTCGCCGAGCAGGAGCTCGCCGCGCAGCGCGTGATCCCGCTCCTCCGCGACTGGCAGGGCGAGCCCCAGGCGCTCCACGCGATCTACCTCCGCCACCGGCAGACGCCGACGCTCGTGCGAAGGTTCGTCGAGCACCTCGAGGCTCGGCTCGGCGCGCGCACCGTGCGCGCGTGAGGGCGTCAGCGCCGCGCGAGCTCGTCGAGCTGCTCGTCCTCGAGCGTGCCGTCGCGGACGGCGCGGAGGACCTCGCGGAGGTCGTCGTCGGCGCACGTGTCGACCGCGACGCGGACGCGCGGTCCGCTCGGCTCGATCGCTTCGAGCGCGAGGGCGGCGGCGACGCGGACCTCGGGGGGCGCGCTCGCGTTCTCGAGCTCCTGCGCGAGGGCCTCGGGCGTCACCGCGGCGTCGCGGAAGCCGCGCGGCGCGCTCGCGAGCGCGGCGAGATCGGAACGCCATCGTTCGAGGGACCGCTCTCCGCGCGCGAGCAGCGTGGCGAGGCCCGTCGCGCTGCCCGCGCGTGCGCGGCCCGCGGCGATCCGTGCCTCGACCGCCGCGATGCTTTCGCTGTCCTGCGCGACCATCGGAAGGGTGAGGACCTCGCCGGAGACGAGGTGGACGACGAGCCCCGACCCCCGCTCCCGGCGCTGCACGTCGGCGATCTCCGCGAAGCCCACGAACCGGCGCGACAGAGCGCGCTCGATGCGGAGCCCGTCGGCGCCGACCACGACGCGCGGCGCCGCGATGGTCCTGGCGACCACGGCCGCGAGCACGAACGACGCGAGGAGGATCCATCCGAGCGACCCACGCAGGCTCGGGACGGCGTCCGCGAGCGCGATGCCGGAGAGGGCCGCCGCGACGAACGTGATGAAGCCGACCGTGAAGGGCCCGAGCGCGCCACGGAGCGGCGTCGGCAGCGTCCGCTCGGCCTCGCTCCAGCCGAGCGCAGCGAGGACCTCGTCGGCGGTCCCCGATCCGAGCTCGAGGACGATCTCGGTCCGATCGTCGAGGACGACCACGACCGTCCGCGCGTCGCGCGCCCAGGCGCCGGCGAAGCGCGAGAGCGGAAAGGTCCGATCGCCGACCACGAGCGCCTCGCGCGTCGCCTCGATCGTCACGTCCTCGACCGGACCCGCATCCTGCCGATGGAGGAGGAACGGAACCAGCGCCGCGAAGCCGACGACGAGGAAGGTCGGGTCACGGAGCACGACCCGGAGGCCGCCGACGGTGAGGACGCTTCCGACGAGGAGCGAGCTCGCCGCGAGCGTCTGGAACGCGCCTCCGCGTCGAATGGCCGCTCGCACCGTCGCGATCACTTCGCGCCGAGCTCCGCCCAGAACACGCCGCGGAACTCGCCGGCCTTGAAGCCGCGCGCCGCGTCGTTCGGGTATCGCTCGTCGAGCTTCGCGGCGATCGACGGCGCGATGCTCTCTCCGTGACACACGAGGCACTGCGGCCCGAGCCAGATCGCCTCGGCGTAGCCACGCCTTCCGTCCTCGAGCGCGACGACCTCCTGCGCGTCCGTGCCGCTCGGCGCCTTCGCGAGCCTCGCCATCACCGGCGCGAGCCACGGTCGAGGCGCGTTCGCCGGGTTCCTCAGCTTCAGCGCCGAGCGTCCGAGGATGACCCCCTCCTTCGAGTGCTCCGTGGCGAGCGCCTGCGCACGCTTCGAGCAGACCTCGACCGCCGCCTCGGCCGACTGTTTCATCGCTCCTTCGAGCTCGCTCTTCAGCGTGGCCTTGAACGGTCCGATCGCTGCTCGTGCGCGCGCGCGAACCTCGTCGTCGGAGGGGGCGCTCGGCTTCTTGGTGCAGCCGGCGACGAAGGCGAGCGAGACGCAGGCGAGGAGCAGCGCGCGCATGCGGCTACGACAGCAGGGCGCGCCGTCGCCGTCCAGATCGAGCGCCGGGCGCTGGCGGCGACTCTCGGATCTGCGCTCTCGGTTTCGCCGAACGGCTCTCGATTCTGGGAGCACCGCACGTGAATCTGCGGCGATAGGCCGTGGTACGCGCGGTGCCTCCCGAGAAAGCTCGACTGGAGAACGCCCATGAACAAGATCCATCTGCCGACGCTCGCTCTCGTGATCGCGTCGGCGACATTCGCTCTCGGCTGCGAGAAGCCGAACGAGGCGGCAGCGGACCCGGCGCATGCGCCGCCGGCTGCCCGGACGGAGACCGTCGCCCCCGAGAAGACGACCCAGGCGCCCGCGAAGGATCCGAACGCGCCGAAGGACATCGTCGATGTCGCGGTCGGCTCGAAGGACCACACCACCCTCGTCGCGGCGCTGAAGGCGGCCGACTACGTCGACTCGCTCACGAACCCCGGACCGTTCACCGTGTTCGCGCCGACGAACGCCGCGTTCGACAAGCTCCCGAAGGGGACGGTGGAGTCGCTCGTCAAACCGGAGAAGAAGGACGAGCTGAGGCGAGTCTTGCAGTATCACGTGCTCGTCTCGACCTACCAGGCGAAGAGCTTCAAGGACGGACAGGTCCTCGGCACCGCGAGCGGCGGCAAGGTCACGATGCACGTGAAGGACGGCAAGGTGCTCGTGAACGACGCGGTCATCGTCGCGAGCGTGCCGGCCGCGAACGGCATCGTGCACGTCGTCGACGGCGTGCTCTCACCGCCGGCGCCCTGACGCACGCCCGCCGACCCCGCCCGCGCGCTTCAGCAGATCGACGAACGCGCGGAGCTTCGGCGGCACACGCGCGGCGGTCGGATACACGACGTGGACCGGGCTCGGCGGCGTGCGGAAGTCCGCGAGCACCTCGACGAGCTCGCCACGGTCGAGCGCATCCTCGACGAGGAAGCGCGGAAGGCGCGAGAGCCCCACGCCCGCGCGCACCGCGGCGACGAGCGCGACGCCGCTGTTCAAGAGGAGCCTTCCCGAGACCGGCACGATCAGCTCCTCACCGCCCTCGTCGCGGAAGCTCCACTCGCGCCCGACCGGCAGCGTCACGAGGCGGATGCAGTCGTGGACGGAGAGATCGTGCGGCTCTTCCGGCGTCCCGTGCGTCGCGAGGTAGCTCGGCGACGCGCACACGACGGACTGGACCTCCCCCACGCGCGCCGCGACGAGCGAGCTGTCGCGGAGGGGGCCGATCCGCACGCCGCAATCGAAGCCTTCCTCGACGAGGTTCACCACGCGGTCGGTGAGGGAGAGCTCGATCCGCAGCTCGGGATGCGCCGCAAGGAGCTTCGGCACGAGCGCCGCGACGTGATGCTCGCCGAGGATCGTCGGCGCCGTCACCCGCAGCGTGCCGCGCGTGCTGCCGCCGAGCTGCGCGACCGACTCCTCGGCGTCGGCGAGCTCGGTCAGGATCCTCGAGGCGTGCGCGTAGAGGGTTGCTCCCGGCTCCGTCAGCGACACGCGCCGCGTCGTCCGCGCGAAGAGACGGACGCCGAGATGCGCCTCGAGGGCGGCGATCCGCTTGCTGACCGCCGACGTCGTCGTCTCGAACGATCGGGCCGCCGCCGAGAACGACTTCGTCTCGGCGACCCGGCAGAACACGGCCATTCCTTGCAGGTCAGATTGTTGCCTCACAGGAAAGAGTCTGGGGCGTCCCCGAGGACTGCCGCAAGGGGCTCGTGACGACCATCTTGAGGGGCATGCAAACCTCCTCTGCGAACGACCGGTTCGAGCTCTCCACCTCCAGCGTCCCGGGGACGGCGTCGCGCTGGCTCACGCGGATCCTCGCGACCGACGGCGACGTCCGCAGCACGATCGCCCGCGTCGCGCTCGGGCTCGTGATGCTGCCACACGGTCTCCAGAAGACGCTCGGCTGGTTCGGCGGCCACGGCTTCTCCGGCACCTACGGCTTCTTCACCGGGAGCATGGGCGTGCCGGGGCCGCTCGCGGTCGCGGCGATCCTCGCCGAGTCGCTCGGCGCGCTCGCGCTGATCGCCGGTGTCGGCAGCCGCGTCGCGGCCCTCGGCGTCGCGGCCGTGATGGCGGTCGCGATCGGCACCGTGCACCTCGGTCATGGGTTCTTCATGAACTGGACCGGGACGCAGGGCGGCGAAGGCTTCGAGTACCACCTCCTCGCGCTGGCGCTCGCTGCGATCGTGATCGTGAAGGGCGGTGGCAAGGCGTCGGTCGACGGACTGCTCGCTGCGAAGAAGGGCTGACGCTGGCGCCCGCGTCGGAGTCCTACTACGGTAGGACCATGGCGCGGCGGAACGTCAAGACGACGAAGACCAGCATCGCGATCGCGGACGACGATCTGAGCGTCCTCCGCGCCCGCGCGAAGCGGCTCCACGACGGGAACCTCTCCGCGTCGATCGCCGACGCACGGCGAAGCTCCGGCGGGAGGAGGCCGCTCATCGGGTGCTCGCACGGCTCGGTGCCCCGCCGCTGACCGAGGAGCGCGCAGCCGCTCTCGAGGCGGAGCTCGCGGCGGCCCCTCGAACGCGCCGCACGAAGCGGCGAGTCCGGTGACCTTCGATGCGGGAGCGCTCGTCGCGCTCGAGCGGAAGAAGCAGCGCGCCGTGGAGCTGTTCCAGCACCTCTTCCGACGAGGAGAGGACATCACGGTTCCCGTCGTCGTCGTCACGGAGTGGTGGCGCGGCCGGACCGATCTCCGCGACGACATCCTCGCCAGCGTCGTCGTCGAGGACCTCACGCCACGCATCGCGAAGGCGGCCGGCGAGGCGCTCGCCGTCGTGAAGGGCGCGACGACGATCGACGCGATCGTGATGGCGTCTGCCGCGCTCCGCGGCGACCTCGTGCTCACGAGCGACGTCTACGACCTCGAGCGCCTCTGCGCGCACTTCCGGAGCGTGCGCGTCCTCGGCGTCTGAAGAGGCGGCTCAGTAGAGCGGGCCGAGGACGAGGCGCGGATCGGGGTACGTCTCGCGCGCCTTCGCCCGGTCCGCTTCGGTGACGACACCGGGCATGTCGGGGACGCTCGGCGCGACCCACGAGAGCTGCACGTGGACGTGCGGGTTCCATCCGCCGTTCTCGTGCTTCTCGCCGATCCAGCCGAGGACGGTGCCCTTCGCGAAGCGCTGGCCCACGTGCTTGCCCTCGAGCGAGCGCCGCGCGAGGTGGCCGTGGAGGACGTAGAGCGGCTTGCCTTCGTGGAGGTGCTTCGTGACGAGCGTGGGGCCGTAGTCGCCGGGCGCGGGGTTGACCCCGAAGAGGAAGATCTCGCCGTCGTCGAAGGCGAAGACCGGCGTCCCTGCGGGCGCGCCGAGATCGATGCCCATGTGGACGTCGCGGCGCGGCGCGGCCGGTGCGCCCGCGTCGGCGAAGAGCTCCGTCGTGTACATCCCGGGGCGCTTCTCGTCGTAGCGACCCACGGTGAACGGAGGGCGCACGCGATCGGGATCGTAGCCGCGCGTGAAGTCGGCGATCTCGATCTGCGAGGGGTCTTTCGGAAGCTCCACGATCGGGTGGTAACGGGACGTCACGGCGGGCTCGGAGGGGGCAGGGCGTCCGCACGCCGCGAGCGCGAGCACGAGGGCAGCCGACGAGCGGAGGAACATCACGGCGCGTGATGCGCGCGGCGGTGCGGCGCGTCAAGCGCGCTGGTTCGTGTAATCTGGTGCGGGGGACGCGAGATGACGACCAACGACGTCGAGGCCCACTACACGGTCACGGATCTGGAGCAGGCCATCGTGTCGGCGCTCACGTCGCTCGGCAAGGACACGGGCGCGCTCGTGCCGGAGGACCTCGCGCCGGTGGACGAGTTCCACATCCGCGGCCGGGAATCGACCGCCGAGCTCGCCGAGCTCGTGAAGCCGTCGGCGGGGACGGAGATCCTCGACGTCGGCAGCGGGCTCGGAGGAACCGCGCGCTACCTCGCCGATCACTACGGGTCTCGCGTGATCGGGATCGATCTCACGGAGGCGTACTGCGCGCTCGCGCGCCGCCTCTCCGGGTGGGTCGGCCTCTCGGAGCGGACCGAGTTCCGGCAAGGGGATGCGCTCCGCCTGCCGTTCGAGGACGGCACGTTCGCGCTCGCGTGGACCGAGCACGCGCAGATGAACATCCCCGACAAGGCGACGTTCTACCGCGAGATCCACCGCGTCCTCCGGCCAGGAGGGCGCCTCGCCTTCCACGACATCTTCGCGGGCGGCGGCGGCGACGTGCACTTCCCGGTGCCGTGGGCCTCGGACCCGACGATCAGCGCCCTCGCACGCGTCGACGAGGTGCGGAGCCTCCTCGCTTCGATGGGGTTCACCGAGGTCGCCTGGGAAGACCGGACCGCCGCCGCGCTCGCGTGGTTCCGCGCGGCCCTCGAGCGGATCCGGACGAAGGGACCGCCGCCGCTCGGCATCCACCTCCTCATGGGGGAGGACAGCCGCCTGAAGCTCGAGAACATGGTGCGAAACCTCGAGGAACGCCGGATCGCGGTGGTCCTCGCGGTGCTGCGGCGGGCGTGAGCGCGCTCACCGCACCCGGAACGACCCGATCTTGATCCGGTCTTCTGCCACGACGCCGCGTCCCGGATCGACGAACTTCGCGCGCCCCCGTCGCCCCGACACGTGCCCGAACGCGACGAACACGTCCCAGTCGCCCGGCGCGGCGCGCTCGAGGTGGACGCCGAACGCGTCGTCGACGAGCGCGCCCTCCGGCGCATCCGAGAGGAAGAAGCTCCGCGCGACGACCTGATGGTCCGCGTTGAAGAAGTCCTGCGGCTCCTTCTTCTCCTTCTCCTTGTCGCGCGGCTCGTCCTTCGGCTTCTCGGGGAGCTTCTCGCGACGCTCGACATGGACGAAGACCGCCGTCGTGCGCGCGAGCTTCGCGGTGCGACGGAGATAGAGATCGACGTAGAGGTTGTTCCGCGCGTCCGGACCGCGCAGCTCGGCGCCCTCGACGACGACGGGGATGTCGAGCTTCGCCGCGAGCGGCGCCGCGCTCTCCGGCATCGCCGCGACGAGCGCCGGCGTCCCGTTCGCGTTCCGCGGCGTCGGCTCCGGCCACTTCGGCTCGTCCCACGTCCCGCGCATCCCGGCGAGCACGAGCCACGGCGCGACCGCGAGACCGAGCGTCGTCGGCAATTTCCGCGTGGTGAACAGCGGCCGGCCGCGCCGGAACACCACCCCGAGCGCGGCGAGCGCGGCGAGCGCCGTCAGCGACACGAGCGCGCCCGTCTTCGCCGAGCGCGGCGCGAACGAGAGGACGACGTCGTGCTCTCCGGGCGGAAGATCGACCCCGATCAGGCCCTCCTCCGACACGACCGCGCCGACGTTCGAGCGCCACCCCGGATGCCAGTTCTGGTTCACGAGGAGGCGCGTCGGCTTCACGACCGACGCGTGCACGCCGATCCGGTTCGGCGACCACGACGTGCGCTTCACCGTGCCGGCGGTTTCGTCGGCGAGGTACTCCTCTTGCGCGAGATCCCCGCGGAGGCGCGCCGACTCCACGACCGGGTGCACTTCCCAGCACGAGAGCGAGCCCATGTTCTGGGCCTGCACGTGCGCGGCGAGCCAGCGATTGCCACGGCTCTGCCGGAACGGCGTCCCCTCCGGCGCCTCCTGGAGCGCGCCGAGCGTGCGCGCGACCGCGACGCGACGAAACGCGCCGACTTGCCAGTACACCGTCACCGCGAGCCCGAGGGAGAGCACCGCGATCGAGCCTGCGCGCCAGCGCGGACCTTCGCCGAGCTGCGGGAGCTTCTCGATCGCGCGCGCCGCCGGCTCGCTCGCGAACAGGATCGCGAGCCACAGGAACCGTTCCGGATAACGGAGCGCCGAGAGCACCGGCAGCTCGCGGAGGAGCGCGAAGAGCGCCGGCTTCCGCGCGTAGCCAGCCGCGAGCCACACGAACAGGATCGCGATCAGCATCGCGCGGAGGCTCCGTCGATCGGACCCGCCGAGCGCCGCGAGCGCGAGGAAGATCCCGCCGACGTAGAACTGCCCGGCGAGCTCGACATCGCTCCCGTTCTTCACGTCGAGCGTGCCGACGAGCATCGCGACGATGTTCTTCGGCGCATGCCCCGGCGTGCCCGCCATGATCCGCGGCGCGGCCTCGAGCGTCTCGGCGACGGGGAAGAGCCGGAAGAGCGACGCGCTCGCCATGAAGCACGCCGTCAGCGCCAGCATGCCGACCGCGCGTCCACGCTGCGGCGCGCTCAGCTCCGACAGCGTCCGGAGCGACTCCGCGACGACGGCCACCGCGACGAGCGGCGCCGCGAACGTGCCGCCGAACCCGAGCACGAGCGCGAACGCGACGGACGCGAGGACGACGCCCGAAGCCCGCCCGCGCGCTGCGAGCGTGACGCCCATCAGGATCCACGGCACGAGCTCGAAGCCCCAGAAGTTCGTCCACCCGCGGAAGAACGACACCGCGAACTGCCCCGAGAGCGCGAACACCGGCGCGACGGCGAAGGCCGAGAAGCCGGTCCGGACGCGGAGCGAGAGCCAGCGGTACGTGCCCTCCATCCCGAGCACGGCGAGGAGGAACGCGACGAGCACTTCGGCGCGCTCGGCTCCGAGCCAGAGCGTCGCGAGGAACGTCGGCGACGCGAAGCGCGCTTGCGGCGCGCCGAGCGCATACATGCCGCCGCAGTACCAGGGGTTCCACAGCGGGAGCTCCCCGAACTTCTTCACCGTGTCGAGCGCAGCGCGCTCGTGGAGGAACATCACCTGCGCGTCACGGAACTCGTTCAGGTAGCCCGCCGTCGCGAGCGCCGGCCACACGAACGCGAGCGCGAGCAGCGCGTAGAACGCGAGGCGGAGCGGCGTGTGGGCGGCGAGGCGGTCCAGCATCGCGCGTCAGTCGTAGACCGGCCGGGGCTTGCAGGGGACGGCCTTCGCCCCGCGCGGGTCGGCGGCGGTACCGGCGCGATGGCTCGCGCGCACGTCCTCGTCGATCGCGCGGAGGACCTGCTCGATCGGGAGCTTCTGCGAGCTCGCGAGCTCCTTCGCCTTGTCGCGCTCCTGCGCGTGGAAGTCGTCGCGCTGGGACCAGTGGTCACCGGGGAAGGACTCCTCCGACTTGTTCCGCCAGGCGGGCTCTTCGGCCGCGATCGCGGTCGCGATGAAGCGGGATTCACCGACCGTCGCGACGCGCCCGGCCGGTGCACGCGGCGCGCTCCGCGCCTTGCCCGCGACGAAGTCGACCGTCACGACGAGCACGACGACGGCGACGGCCGTGATCCGGAAATCGATCCTCACTCCTTCGGCCCCTCGTTGTACCCGCGCGGACGGTACTTCGGATCGACGCCCTTGTGCTCTTCGCCGTGCTCGAGGACGTCCTTCGCCAGGTAGTCGAGCCACGAGCCCGGGTACTTCGCCGCGACCGACTCGAGCTCCTGACGGATTTTCGTGTCCTCCTGGAGGACCTTCTCGTCCCAGAGGCACTGGAGGGCGAGGCCGATCAGGTTCACGTCGTTCGGCGCGAGCTCGAAGCCGCGCACGTAGTGCGGCCACGCTTCGTGTGCGCGGTGCATGCGGCAGAGCGTGTCGCCGAGGTACGTGCTCGCCATCGGCCACTGCGGCGCGAGCTCGAAGGCGGTCCGGTTCGCGTCGAGGCGGGCGGGGAGATCGCCGCGCGCGCCCTTCATGACCGAGTAGTTCAAGTGCGCTTTCGCGCTTCGCGGGACGGCTTTCCGGGTCGCGGCCCAGAAGGTGAGGTCGTCCGTGTAGTCGTTCGCGTGGAGACGCGCCGACACCATCTGGAGCCCGAAGAACGCGGCGAGCGCGACGTAGGCGACCACCTCGAGCTTCTTCTCCTGGAGCTTCTCGAGGAGCTTCGCGAACAGGATCCCGAGGACGAGGCTCGTCCCGATCACCGGGAAGTACCAGAAGCGCTCCGCGCGCACGGTGGGGAGGAGGACAGGGATGTTCGAGACCGGGAAGTACGAGATCGTGACCCAGAGGAGGGCCGCCGCGATCACGGGCCGGACGTCGACCTTCGCCTCGACCGGCGGCGCCGCGCCGAACATCGCGACGCCGTGGACGCCGGTCGGGTCGGCCGCGTGCCGCTTCCGGATCCCGACCCACACGAGCGCGCCGCCGATCGCGAAGACGACCGCGGCGAGCGCGAGGGACCACCACGGCCCGAGCCAGAAGCGCGGGACGAGCGCGAGGATCGGCGCGAACGCCATGATCGGACCCCCGACGAGGAGCCACGTCTGCCAGCTCGCGCGCGGCGCGGGCGCCGGATGCTCGGCCTTCCGCCAGCGTGACCACGACGCGAAGCCGAGGATCGCCGCGAGCGGGAAGGGAAGCACCATCGCGAGACCCCCGAGGATGCTCGTCGGGTTCACCGCCGTCGCCGGCACCGGCTCCTGCGGCGACGAGTAGTCGCCCGAGAGCGTCCATGGGAAGACGACCTGCCCGAGCCCGCTCAGGTAGACGCGGAGCGCGCCCGCGACGCGGAGCGGCCCCGGTGCGTTCACGAGCGGGTTGTTGAGCGGATCCTTCGGGAGCGAAGGCTGCGCGTACCAGCGCAGCATCGCCGCGAAGACGCGGGTCGCGAGGGGCTTGCCCGCGTTCGCCTCGACCGACACCTCCGGGGGGAGCGCGGCGGGGAACATCCGGCGACGCGCTTCGACGTAGAGGACGAACGCCGCGATGGCGGCGATCGCCGCCACCGTCGCGCGCGTCCACCGGCGCGGCCTCTCCGGATGCATCAGCTGCGCGGTGAGGAGCGCCGTCATCGGCACGAGCGGCACGATGCAGAGCGCGCTCTCCTTCGAGTAGAGCCCGAAGAGCGTCGCCCAGAAGACGAGGACGCCCATCCACGGCATCGGCGTCGCGAGGGCGAGGAGGGCGAGGAGCGCGCCGGTCGCGCCGAGCACGTCGGCGATCCCGACGACGCCGCTCACCGCCTCGGTGAGGACCGCGCTCGCCGTGAAGGCCGCGCCGGCGAGCCAGGCCGCGTTCTTGTTCTTCACGAGCCGCATCGCGAGCACGCAGACGAGCGCGCCGTTCAGGCCGTGGAAGATGATGTTCACCCAGTGGTGGAGGAACGGCGTCTGCTCGCGCGCACCGAGCGCCCACAAGGCGCGCCAGACGAGGTTCGGGATCGGTCGATACGAGCCGATGCTGCGCTCGGGCCCGAGGCCCCAGAAGTCGCGCACGAACGCATCGGCCCAGCCGAACTTCGACTTCGGATCGGCGACGCTCCGGACGAACGGATTCGCGAGGAGCGCCTCCTGCTCGTCGAAGATGAAGTTCGTCTTCAGCGGATGCCGCGTGAAGAGGAGCATCGACACGACGCAGAACGGCACGAGCGCGACGGCGAAGGTCGGGTGCTCGCCGAAGAAGTAGTCGTGGAGCGACCGGCGGAAGTGCTCCCAGCGCGTCGGGACCGGCGACGGCTCGGCCTCGGGCGGCGGCGCGAGGTCGGGCGTGCTCGCGGCCGGAACGCCGCTGACGGGCGCTTCGACCGGCACCTCCGCGGGCACCTCGGCGGACGGGGCCGCCGTCGTCTCCTCCTGCCCCTCCGTCACGGCTACTCCTGGTTGATCTCGTCGACGAGCTTCGGCGCCGGCGGGGGCTCCTCGTCGGGGAGCATCCAGTTGTCGCCCCAGAGGTGCGCGCCGCCGTCGATGTACCAGGTCTCGCCGGTGACGAAGAACGCCGCGTCGCACGCGAGGTAGGCGATGAGCTGGGCGACCTCGCCCGCGCGCGCGACCCGCTTCATCGGCGTCCGCTTCCGACTCATCTCGACGAGCTCCGGCGGATACTGATCGGTGCCGCTCGTCTTGACGATTCCCGGCGCCACGGCGTTCACCTGGATGTTGTTCGGCGCCCACTCGACCGCGAGCGTCTTCGTCATGTTCTCGACGCCGGCGCGCGCGGCGCCGGTGTGGATCATCCCCGGGAACCCGCGGGCGATGTTGGCGATGACGTTCACGATGCGCCCGCGCCGCGCCGGCAGCATGTGCGCCTTCGCGATCGCCTGCGTCATGAAGAACGTGCCGTTCAGGTTGTTGCGGATGACCGCTTCCCAGCCGCGCGGCGAGAGGGTGTCGGCCGTCGTGGGGAACTGGCCGCCGGCGTTGTTGACGAGGATCGTCGCGGTGCCGAGGCGCTCCTTCACCGCGGCGGCGTACGCATCGACCTGCTGGGCCTCGCGGATGTCACACGGCGCCGCGAAGACGTCCTCCACGCCCGCCGCGCGGAGGTGCGCTTCCGCCTTCGCGAGCTTCTCCGCGTTCCGCCCGCAGATCGCGACCTTCGCGCCGAGCTCGCCGAAGACCTTCGCCGTCGACAGACCGATCCCGCTGCCGCCGCCGGTGACGACGGCCACGTGTCCTTCGAAGAGCCCGCTGCGGAAGATGCTGGCCATGGCTCAGACGTGACCGACGACTCCGTTGTCGCCGCGCGCGAGCGTCCGGCCGCAGCTGCAGGTGCCGCGCCCCGTCGTCCCGTCGAGCTTCACGCGCTGGCCGCAGGAGCATACCCACGCGTAGAAGCGGGCCGGGTTGCCCATCACGAGCGCGTGATCGGGCACGTCCTTCGTCACGACCGAGCCGGACGCGACCATCGCCCAGCGGCCGATCGTCGTCCCGCACACGATCGTCGAGTTCGCGCCGAGCGCCGCGCCCGCCTTCACGAGCGTCTTGCCGACGGTCCAGTCGTGCGCGCTCTTCAGCGACATGTCCGGGTTCACCGCCCGCGGGACCTTGTCGTTCGTGAAACAGACGTGCGGCCCGACGAAGACGCCGTCCTCCACCGTCACGCCCACGTAGAGCGAGACGTTGTTCTGGACCTTCACGTTGTCGCCGATGACGACGTCCGCGTCGACGTAGACGCTCTTGCCGAAGATGCAGTTCTTGCCGATCTTCGCGCCTTCGCGGACCTGGCAGTGGAGCCAGATCTGGGTGCCGTCGCCGATCTCGGCCTTCTCGGAGACGAGGGAAGAGGAGTGGATGCGGACCGCCATGGCGCGCGCAGCATAGCCGCGCTGCCGGGGTACGTCACGCGCGTGCGGGCAGGCGCGAGCGACCCGTCTTCACGGCCTCGCGGGCGAGCTCGTCGGCGCGCTCGTTGAGCGGCACGCCGGAGTGTCCCGGGACGTAGACGAGCCGCCAGTCCTTGCGACCGGAGAGCGCCGTCTTCACCGACGCGACGAGCTCCTGGTTGGCCTTCGCCTTCCACCCCTTCGTGAGGACGCCGATCGCGTACTGGCTGTCGGTGTGGACGACCGCGGGCTCGCCGTTCGGGACGATCTCTGCCGCACGGAGGATCGCCGTGAGCTCGGCGACGTTGTTCGTCGCGGTGCCGAGGTACTCGTAGCCGTCGTGCATCTTGCCGTCGGGCGCGACGAGCACGATGCCGAGCCCGGCGGGCCCCGGGTTGCCGGAGCACGCGCCGTCGGCGTAGACGGTCCATGCGCCGGCGGGCACCGCGCCGGGCGCGAGCGCCTTCGCGGCGGCCGCGCTCTTGCGCTCGGCGGAGCGCTCCGCCTTCGAGGGCACGGCCTGGCCGGCGACGCAGGCTTCGTCAGGGAGCACGGCCTCGCCCGCGATGCGCTCGAGGTTGCGCTCCCCGGCCTGGTAGGCGCGACCGTCGTTCGGCTTGTACCGGATCTCGACGCGCCCGCCCTGGCTCACGAACGAGCCGTCCTCCTTCGCACGAGCCAAGACCTTCTGACCACGGAGGAGCGCGGGAACCCAGGGCACGGAGAGGCAGTATCGCCGATGCGCGGGCGACTCAAGGGTGACGGCGTCTCCTCGTCGGGCCTCAGATCCCGCCGTCTGCGGGCGGCCGTGGCATCGATGACGACGACGAACGGACGCGGCGAGCACGGAGAGTGCCGAATCATGTCTCGACGTGATCGGGTCGGGAGGGGTTTCCCCGATGCCTCGCCCCCGGCACTTCGGACGGGTCGACGGAGCCGTACTTCCGCCACCCCTTTCGCAGGAGCCACGTGCGCGGAGCTGGAACCGGGCGCGCAGCTTCGTCCTCCCGAGCCGCGAGCGCGGTGACGAGCGGGGTGAAGCGCGACGTCCATCCGTCGAAGAAGGCGGACGACGAGCACGGGTCGAGGCTCGCGTCCGCGCGGCCGAGGAAGCCGAGCGCGAGGACGTCGTGCGCGCCGTGCTTGCGATGATTCAGGAGCACGTACGCGAGCGCGTTCCGGACCTCGCGCGGTTTCGTGAGCTCGCCGTCGATGGTGACGGTCGGCCCAGACCTTCCCGCGACGACGGAGCGCCTTGTTGATGGCGCGCGCGAGCCGCGTCGTGAGGCCCTGCATGCCGGAGCGGAGCGCCGCGCTGTCGTTCGCCTCGACGAGGAGATGAACGTGATCGCCCTGGACGGAGAAGTGCACGACGCAGAAGGAGCCGCGTTGCGCGGCGCGGATCCCGGCGCGGACGCGAGCGAAGACGTGCTGCTTGCGGAGGAACGCGACCTCGCGTTTGGCGCGGATCGTGACGTGGACGGGATTCGCGCGTGCGTGACGAGGCCGCGTCACGTGCGGGACGAGCCGGCGTCCTGGTTGCGCCGGCCTTCGGCCCGCGTTCTTCCGACGACCACCCCACGCCTTCTTCGGTCGCGGCGGCGGCAAAGCGAGAGCGAGCTGCTTCATGGCGCTCACTGTGGATCCGAGGTCGATCCTAACCGGAGCAGTGGATCCGATTTCGCACTCCAGATCGTCGAGGACTGTCACGACTCCACCTCGAGCAGAGGTGACGCGCAGCTCGATTCGGCAGCCTTCCGAAACGCCTCGGGCCTCGCGCTCCTCTGCTGCCCGCGTCCCATCCGGGAGCGGCGTATCCGTTCGGCCCATCGCGTTCCTGACGGAGGCTCGTCCTTCGCCACCGCCGATCGCGTCCGACGCGGAGAGGCATTCTGCCGACCAACTCGATTCGGCAGCCTTCCGCCGACGTCGGAGCCTCGAGTCTCGCGGCGCGGCGGGGGGGGGCCGGACCAGGAGACATGGGGCCGCTCTCTCTGGCAATGCGGTGTGACCCGGCGATAGGTGTTCGCGCGATGCACGGTGGCGCGCCCGCGTCGTCGCCGGACGGGCGTGTCACCCCGAAGTACGAATCCGCGGCCGAGCGCGGAAGAGACCCGTGTGGGCAGACGTCGTTCGACGCCGACGTGACGATTTCGAAATAGATGACGCGCGCGCCCTGCCTTAACCGTCGATGGCCCGCGAAGGCGAGGACAGCGGCAGGATCGATCTCGACGCGCTGATGCGCCAAGCCGGGCTGGCCGATGCGCCGCCTGCGTCCGCGCCCGCGTTGGCGTCCGCGCCCGCGTTGGCGTCCGCGCCCGCGTCGGCACCCGCACCCGCACCCGCGCCAGCTTCCGCATCGGCGTCGGTGATCGCGTCGGCGTTCGCGACGGCACCCGCACCCGCACCCGCACCCGCACCCGAATCCGCGAACGCGAGCCCAAACGCCAACGCGAACGCGCGCGCGACCCCGAACGCGACCCCGAACGCCAACGCGAACGCGTCCGCGAATGCGTCCGCGTCCGCGTCCGCGATCCCGATAGCGCACGCTTCTGCCGCGCCCCCTTCGGGGGCGTCCCGCCTCCCCTGGCTCGCCGCCGCGCTCGCCGCCGCCGTCCTCGTCCTCGTCCCCGTCCTCCGCTTCCGCGGTGCCGACGAGCCGGTGCGCTCCGCGGCAGCGCAGGTCGCGCCTCCGCCACCCGCCGCGCCGTCTCCCTCTCCATCACCGGCGCCCGCTCCGACGCCCGACCCGGGCCCGCCCTCCACCTCGCTCGACGCGCTGCCGATCGCGGCCACGCCCTCCGCCGCTCCGCACGTACCGACGCGACCCGCGCAGCCCGTTGCCACGAAGCCGACGATCGAAGAACCCTCTCTTCCGCCGAGTGCGCCCGCCGCCCCCGGCGACCTCGCCGGCGCAATCCGCGACTCCGTCGGTCCCGCGGATCGCGCGAAGCCTTCCGAGGACACGACGACTTCGTCGTCGAAAGCGCGCCAGCTCAAGCCCTCGCCCGGCGCCGTCGTCGGTGCGGTCAACGCCGTCCTTCCGTCCGCGCGCGCGTGTCTCGCGTCCGACGATCCGTCGCGGCACGCGACGATCGTCTTTCGCTCCGACGGAAACGTCGAGCGCGTCGAGATCGACGGCGCTCCTTCGCCGGACGACGCGTGCATCCGCACCGCGCTCACGCGCGCCCGCGTCGAAGCGTTCGTCGACGATCACTTCGCGTCGCGCGTCGTCGTTCGTCCCTGAGTCGCGCACATCGAAGAGCAGGGCTGTAGTCGCAAGGGCCGCGCTCTTCGACGTGCGCGAACGTCACGTTCTTGTGCGCGCGCGTTACGAAGCGGAACTCCGCAGCGCTGCCTTGGAGAAGAACGCGAAAACCTTCTCACAAGCCTTTCTCGTCGCTCGATTCGTCCGTGTGCTTCGGTCTCGTCGGCTGTGGGAGGCGATCGCGGGTCGTCGTCTCGTCGAGGCCGGCACGAACGAGGTCGCCGCCCTCCAGGGTCGCCTCACCGGCGTGATCCCTCCGCTCCGCGAGCTCGCGCCCGACGCGCCGGAGGATCTCGTCGCGATCGCGGAGAAGGCGCTCCGCTCCGATCCCGACGAGCGCTACGCGACCGCGGAAGAGATGCAGAACGCAATCGAGGAGCACCTTCGCGCGTCGAGCAACCCGCAGGGACGCGATCTGGGGAAGCTCGTTCGCGACGCGTTCGCGGCCGAGCGCACGAAGCTGAAGAAGACGATCGAAGAGCAGCTCGCGACGCCTTCCGCGTCGGTTCCCGAGATGCCGAGCGCGATCGGGGCGAGCTCGTTCTCGCCGGTCGCGAGCAGCACGAAGGACGCGCCACGTGCGGCCGAGTCGGTCGACGTCACGCTCTCCGCGCTCACGCCCGCGCCGCGCGCGTCGCGCACGCGCACGGTCGGGATCGTCGTCCTCACCCTCGCGGCCCTCGGCGGCCTCGCGCTCGCGCGGAGCTCGCGGTCGAAGGACGCCGAGGCGATCGCCGCACCGACGCCGACCCAGGCGGAGTCGAAGCCGACGCCGGCGCCTCCCGCCGAGAGCGCGCCCACGGCACGGCCGATCCGGATCGAGCTCGCGATCGAGCCGCGTGACGCCAAGGCGACCCTCGACGGCGTCGCGATCGCCGCGAGCGAGCCGCTCGTCCGCCCGCTCGACGAACACGCGCGTCACGTCCTCGCGGTCAGCGCGCCGGGCCGGAAGCCCTTCACGCGCGAGATCGTCTTCGATCGCGATCAGAGCCTCGCGATCGATCTCGCCCCCGTCAGCGGCAACGTTGCCGCGCGACCGGCGGCGAAGGCCGCCACCGCCCAACCGTCCCCGACCCCCGCGCTCGCGCCGCCGAAGACCGACGACGGCTTCGGCGAGGTCCAGAAGCGCAAGCCGCGCCCGATCGACACCAGCAGCCCTTTCTGAGCCGAGAGTTCCCACCATGCGCACGAGCCTTCGTCACCTCCACGGTCTCCTCGGCGTCGCCGCCGTCACGTTCTTCACCGCGCAGGCCGCCGCCCAGGCGCCGGACGATCCGAAGCGCACCGAGGACGCGCGCGCGCCCGTTTCCAGCGCGGCGTCGAGCTCTACAAGGACGGCGACTACCGTGCGTCGATCATCGAGTTCCGGCGCGCCTACGAGCTCGTCCCGAACTGGCGCATCCAGTACAACCTCGCGCAGGCGTGCGCGGAGGTGCAGGACTACCCGTGCACGATGCGGGCGCTCAGGCGTACCTCGCCGAGGGCGGCGCGGAAGTGCCCGCCGAGCGCCGCGCGTCCGTCGAGGCGGAGCTGAAGCGCGTCACGGGACGCATCGCGCGCGTCTCGGTGAAGGTGAATCGGCCCGACGCCGAGGTCTTCGCCGACGAGACGAGCCTCGGCAAGACGCCGCTTGCCGCGCCGGCGCTCGTGAGCGCGGGCCGTCGCAAGTTGAGCGCGACGTTGCCCAGCGGGCAGACGATCGCGAAGGTGGTCGACGTCGCCGGCGGCGACGAGATCACCGTCGCTCTCGACTTCGAGGCGGCGCCGGAGGCCCCGCGCCGCGGCGACAAACCCGAGACGGTGAGAATCGTGCCGGAGGCGCCGAGCTCCGCGCCGGTCACGATCGGCCTCGTCACGACCGGCGTCCTCGCCGCCGGCACGCTGACCACGGGCCTCCTCACGCTCTCCTCCCAGTCCGATCTCGACAAGGAGCTCGATCGGTTCCCCGGCTCGGAGGACGCGATCGCGAAGGCGCGGTCGCGGACGGAGACGCTCGGCGTCGTCACCGACGTGATCGGCGTCGCCACCGTCGTCGCCGCCGGCGTGACGCTCTACCTCGCCCTCACGCGGCCCTCGGCGCCTCCGAAGCCGAGCGTCGGGGTGCGGATCGTGCCGGGGCCGACCGGCATCGCCGGCCGCTTCTAGCCCTGCCTCGACCGGGCAGACCTCGGGTACGCTCGGCGGCATGTCCGTCGCCGAGGCGACCGTTCCTGCCGGCGTCGCGCGCGCGATCTTCGCGGCTGCCGAAGCGCACGGCGTTCCGCGCGAGGCGCTCGTGCAGGAGTCGGGCTTCGATCCGGACCTCCTCGACGACGGTGACGCGCGCGCACCGGCGATCACGGTCGCGCGCCTCTGGGATCATGCCGGTCGCCTCACCGGACGCGACACGTTCGGCCTCGACCTCGGCGCGACGTCCTCCTCGAGCACGATGGCGCTCGCGGGCCGACTCATCGCCGCGAGCGGCACTCTCGGCGAAGGGCTCGCGCGCGTCTTCGCCTACTACCGCGTCTTCAACGACGTGCACCCGGCGGAGATCACGACCCACGGCGAGGACGTCGTCGTCGAGGTCCACACGCGCGCGATCCCGCTCGCGCTGCCGCGTCACGCCGTCGAGTTCGCGTTCTCGTGGTTCGTCACCGTCGCCTCGAACGCGGTGAGGGAGAAGGTGACGCTCGGGCGCGTCACGCTCGAGCATCCGCCGCCGCGCGATCGCGGCGCGCACGAGCGCGTCTTCGGCTGCCCCGTCGAGTTCGACGCCGATCGGACGACGATGACGATGCCGCTCCGCCTGCTCGAGCGGCCGACCGCGAGCCCCGACCCGTACCTCGTCGAGCTCCTCGAGAGCCATGCGTCGAACCTCCTTGCGAAGCTCCCCCCACGCGCGAGCACGGTCGCGCGCGTCCGCGCCGTGCTGACCGAGCTCCTCCCGCGCGGCGACGCGAGCATCGAGCTCGCCGCCGAAGCGATGCAGGCGAGCCCGCGCTCCCTCCAGCGCAAGCTGAAAGAGGAGGGAACCACCTTCAGCGAGGTCGTCGACGAGCTCCGGTGCGATCTCGCGAAGGAGCACCTCCGCGGGCGTGCGAAGTCGATCGCCGAGATCGCGCTCCTCGTCGGC
Source organism: Polyangiaceae bacterium (assembly GCA_039809485.1). Classification (GTDB taxonomy): domain Bacteria; phylum Myxococcota_A; class Polyangia; order Polyangiales; family Polyangiaceae; genus Labilithrix. The sequence goes on from JBDHVE010000076.1 coordinate 26,356, forward strand.
TTCTCCGATCAGAGCACGTTCCATCGCGCCTTCGTGCGCTGGACCGGCAAGACACCGGGCGAGTTCCGCAAGGGCGCCTGATCAACGTTCCTCGCCGCAGTCGCGACACGTCCGGGTCGTCGCCTTGCGCGCGAGCGCGCCGATCGACGTCGCGCACACGAGCCACGTCGGGACGAGGACGAGGTTCAGCGGGAGCATGATCGCCGCGCACGCGCCGAACAAGAGGAGCAGCACCCACGCGGGCACGACGACGAGCCACCAGGCCCGCCGCGGCGCAGCGAGCCCACTCCTTCCGTGACACCGAGGGCAAGCTCCGATCCCCTCGACCACGCCGATCGCCTGCGCCCCATCCGCCATCGCCATCACCTCCCGTGTGGCGGGATGATGGGGGCGCCGCCGCGAGCTCGGCTTTGCCGAGCGCGCCACGACCTTTGGCTCCGCGCGCCGCGGAGGTCAGCTCTCGCGCCGGCGCCGTTCCCGGCGCTCGGCGAGGGTCGCGCCGAGGAGGAGGAGCGCCGTCACGCACGTGTCCGTCGCCGCGTTCCGCCCTCCGACCGTGCAGCCGCCGCCGCCGCGTTCTTCCGCACGGTCCGTCTGTACCTTGCCCGGCACCGGGTTCGGCGCATCTCCGCTCACCGGAGGCGGCGTGCACGGCTCGATGCAGTGGTTCCCCTCGAGCACCGTCCCTTCGTGCTCGTCCGGCACGAGCGCGATGTGGTCCTCGAAGCGAGGTCGGCTGTCGATCGCGACGAACGCGTTGTCCTTCACGACCGTCCCGCGGACGGGATGCCCGAGGAACCGGCTCCGGAGCGGCGTGCCGACGTAGAGGAAGTCGAAGTCGCCGGCGAACGTGTTGCCCACGACGCGCGCGCGATCGTCCTCCACCCGGACGCCGGCGAGGCCGATCCGCTCGAAGCGGTTCTCCTCGACGACGTTGTCCTCCGCGAAGTCCTCCCATGCCCAGATCGCGTCGCGGTTCGGGCTGCACCCGCCCTTGCAGACGCGTCCTTCGAGCGCCGCGCCGAGGTACTCGAGGTTCACGTCGTAACGCGCCGGGTAGGTGCTCCGGAACGTCGGATAGCCGGGAGGGAAGGCGTCCGTCAGCTTGATCGGGTTGTCGTAAGGCGAGGCGTCCCCGCAGTCCCACGCGCCGAGATCGCGGGCTTGCCGTGACGCGATCCAGACGCCCATCGGCATGTCGACGAACACGTTCCGCCGGATGACGTTCGCCATCGCGTGGAGCGGTCGCGGCGGGCTCTTCGGATCGGTCGTCGAGTGCTCCCAGCAGTTCTTGTAGAGGAAGACCCCGCCGAACGCGTTCGCCTCGAACCGGTTGTCCTCGATCTCGTTGTACGCCGAGGCGTCGACCGCGACGCCTTCGCGGCGCGTCCACTCCGTCCGGTCTACGCCTTTTGCGCGGAGCCCGTTCTTGCGGACCAGGTTCGCGCGCACCTTCGTGTGCACCGTGCCGTGCTCGAGGTACACGCCTGCGCTCTCGGAGCCCTCGACGAGCGAGCCCTCCAGCACCGCGCCGTCGACGGCGGGCCCGATGAAGACGCCGCTCCCCTTCGATCCGATCGCCGCGACGTGGGAGATGACGACGCGCTTCGGGCTCCGGAGCCGCCATGCCTCCTCCGTCTCGCCGTCGAGGCGATCGGGCGGGTTGATCGAGAGCCCGGAGGTGCCTTCGAGCCAGCAGTTCTCGACCTTCACGTCGGACACGTCGCCGCGGACGATGATCCCCTTGCCCGCGGTGAGCTGGGCTCCGTTGCAGTCGAGCGTCGTGGCCGACGTCGTGATCACGAACGCGTCGTCGTAGGCGCAGTCGGAGGGCAGCGTGATCGTCCCCGTGAGGTCCGACGGCACGGTGCACTTGTTCGGGCTCGCCGCGCGCGGCACGCGCGGGCCGTACGTCGGCTCCTCCCCGAACGCCCGCGGCGCGACGAGCGCGCCGGTCGCCACGACGGCGACGATCAGCGCCCTCTTCACCACGGTCAGGCTCCTTCGGCGCCGCGCGGGCCGGCGTCGTCGAAGCCGCCGCGATGGTTCTTGTCGCGATCGCGGCCGTGATCGTGGCGGTCGCGATCCTGGTGGTCGTCGTTCGCGAAGCGCAGCAGGTGCTTCCCGTCGTCCTCGTGCTTGCCGTGCTTCTCGTGGCCGCGGTCCTCGTCGTCGGCGAACGCGTCGTCGGTCGGGTATTCCATCGGCGGATCGTCCGGCCCGCTGCCCTGCCCGTCGAACGCGTCGGTCACGTCCGCGACGAAGCCCTCCCCGAGATCGCCCTTCGGCGCCTCGAGGTTCCCCTCGTCGTTCCACTCGAACCGGCCGCCGTTCGGCCCGTGGCCCTGGCTCCCGTTCCTCCCGCGCGCCTCGTGCTTCTTCGCCGGATGCACGTGGGCCTTGCCGCGTCCGCCCGCCACGAGCTCGAGGGTCTCGAGGGAGAGCGTCTCGAACTCTTTCGTCTTCGCGTTCATGGTTCCTCCGTCTGCCTCTCCCTCGTGCACGCTCCCTGCCAAGCCGGATCGACGTGTCAGTCGGCGTTTCCGCGTCCTCGAGCGTCCTCTCGCGTGGACACCCGACCTCGCCGGCGGTCACTGCTCATCCCTTCGGCGTCGTCGCGAGGGGGCGCACCACGACGACGCGTCCTGCGAGCGCGCCACCCGCGTCGGGCGTCTGCACCCGCACCGCGGCCTCGACGAACAACGTCGACGTCGCGGACTCCACCTCCGGCGCGATCCGATCGACCTCGGCCTCGAGCTCGTGGGCGTCCCAGCCGACGCGCACGCGCGTTCCGACGCGGAGCTGCGCGATGTCCGCCTCCGGCACCGCGAACCGGACCCGGAGCCCGGCACGCCCGACGACCCGCACGAGCGGGCTGCCGAGGCGGACGTACGTCCCCGGGTCGGCGTACCGTGCCGCGACGACGCCGTCGAACGGCGCACGCAGGACCGACTCGGCCACCATCTGCCGGAGCTGCTCGAGCCGCGCGCGCCGCTCCGAGGCCGCCGCGCTCGCGGCGCCCGCGCGAGTCGCCGCCGCCATCCAGTCGTACTTCGCGTTCGAGAGCTCCTCCTTCGACACGATCGCGAGCTCGGTCGTCCCGACCGCGACGGTGCCGACGCGCCGCTGCTGCCTCTCCTTCGCGGCGCTCGCGGCGATCCCCGCGCTCGCGGCCTCCGCCTGCGACGCGCGCACGCCCGCCTCGGCTGCTGCGAGCTCGTGCTTCTGGAGGGACGCATCGAGCTCGGCGAGCGCCTGGCCCTCCTTCACGACGTCCCCCGCGCGGACGAGCAGCTTCGCGAGGCGGCCTTCGAAGCGCGGGCTGATGTCCGCCGTCTCGGTCACGAGCACGCCCGTCCACGGATCGGGCGGTTCGATCTCGGGGTGCGTCGCCGCCGGCAGGACCGCCGACGCGAGCGCTCCGGGATCGGCCGCGCACTTCCGCGCCGCGATCGCGTCCGCCACCGTCGGCCACGCCGCCTTGCACCCGATCGCGAGCACGATGCAGAATGCCGCCGTCTTCAGCACCGTCGCCTTCACGCTGCACCTCCTGCCTCGACGAGCTTCGCGTACGCGCCGTTCCTCTTCATGAGCTCCTCGTGCTTGCCGCGTTCGACGAGCTTGCCGTTCTCCATCACGAGGATGACGTCGGCGTTCCGCACCGTGCTGAGCCGGTGCGCGATCACGATCCGGGTGCACCCCATCGCCTGGAGCTTGTCGTGGACGGACTTCTCGGTGACGTTGTCGAGCGCGCTCGTCGCCTCGTCGAGGAGCATGATCGAAGGCTTCCGGAGGAGCGCGCGCGCGAGCGCGATGCGCTGGCGCTGCCCGCCCGAGAGCGAGGCGCCGCCGGCGGTGAGCGGCGTGTCGTAGCCGAGCGGCATCTTCGCGATCTCGTCGTGGATGCAGGCGGCCTTCGCCGCCTCCACGACACGCTCGAGCGGCACGTCCGGATCGTTCATCGTGATGTTCGCGCGGACGCTCGTGCCGAACACGTGCGGGCGCTGGATCACGATCCCGAGCTTCCGCCGGACGCTCGCGAGGTCGAGGCCGCCGAGGTCCATCCCGTCGTAAGCGACCCTGCCGCTCGTCGGCATGTAGAGCCCGCAGAGGAGGCTCGCGAGGGTCGACTTGCCCGATCCCGACCGTCCGACGATCGCGACGTTCTGGCCGGGCGCGATGTCGACGGTCACGGTCTGGACGACGAGCGGCGCCTTCGGCCCGTAGCGGAAGCTCACGTCGGTGAGCGTCACGCGCCCCTTCAGGCTCGGCGCGACCTTGAGATCCTTCTTCTCCTGCTCCTTCGGCGTCGAGAGCACGTCCTCGATCCGGCCGATCGACACGCTCACGGTCTGCATCTGCGAGAAGATCGAGACGAGGTTCGAGACCGGGCGGATGAAGCCGTTCGCGAAGGCGAGGACGCTCATCATCGTGCCGAGCGTCATGTGCGCCTTCATCACCTCCATCGTTCCGACGAGGAGGAGGATGAACGGGCTCAGCGTCGAGACGACGCCGAGGAGCGCGTCGGACCAGGCGCCCATCCGGCCGCGCCGCATCGAGAGGTTCATCTGGTCGACGTAGACGTTGGTCCAGCGCTGCGCGGCGCGGAGCTCCATCCCGGTCGCCTTCAGCGTCTCGATCCCGGAGAGCATCTCGACCATCGTGCTGTCGTTCTCGGCCTGCTTCTGCATCGAGCCGGCCGCGAGGGCGACCTGCTTGTTGCGGAGCGAGAGGAAGAGCACGCCTTCGGAGGCGACGAGCGCGATCGCGACGAGCGCCATCAGCGGGCTCATCAGGACGAGCAGCACGAGGTAGACGAGGACGAGCACGCCGTCGATCACGCCGCCCATCACGCCCGACGTGAGCGCTTCGCGGATCTGCGCGTTCGCGTTGAGGCGCATCAGGAGGTCGCCCGCGGGGCGCCGCTGGAAGAACGCGTACGGCAGCGCGAGCATGTGCTCGAGGAAGCCGATCGTCATCCGCGCGTCGAGCCGGGTCCGGAGGTTCAGGAGCAGGTGCGTGCGCGTGAACATCGCGAGGAACTCGAAGAAGACGAGCGAGACGAGCCCCACCATCAGGACGAAGAGGAGATGACCGTCGTTGCGTGGGATGACGCGATCGACGAGGCGCCCGTTCACGAGCGGCAGCGCCATCCCGCAGACCTGGAGGAGGAGCGAGAGGACGAGGATCCGCGACCAGTCCCGGGTCTCGCGGACGGTGCGCTTCAAGTAGGCGAAGAGCGGCTTGTCGAGCTTCCCGGGCTTGAACTCCTCCGTCTTCTCGAGGAGGAGCGCGACGCCGGTGAACGACTTCGAGACCTCTTGCCGCGTGAGCTCGCGCGGCCCGAAGGCGGGATCGACGACGACGATCTTCCCGGTCTCGTCGACGCGGTCGAAGACGACGAAGTGGTCGAAGCCCCAGTGGAGGATCGTCCCCTTGTCGACGTCGGGGAGATCGGTGACGTCGATCTTCACGCCGCGCGAACGGAGCCCGTAGAGGCGCGCGGCTTCGACGATCGCGAGCGCGTTCACGCCGTCGCGCCCGGCGCTCATCGCGGCGCGGAGCTCGTCGATCCGGACCTCGCGTCCGAAGTGACGGAGGACCATCGCGAGGCACGTCGGACCGCAGTCGGTCGCCGTGTGCTGCGGGATGAACGGGATCCGGTCACGCCGCGCGAGATCGCCGATCCGCTTGAGCGCGGGGTACCGAACGAGGATGCCGGTCAGGGTGCCTGCCATCTTCGACTCTCGATGCGAAGCGTGTGCCGTCAGCGCCGCGGGCGGAGCGACTTGAGGGCGGGGATCAGCGTCACGAGGATCGGCTCCGCACGGACGGCGACGTCGGCGGTGCCGGTGAGGCCTTCGGCGTAGGCATAGGTCTCGCCGTCGGCGACGAAGGTCCGCGAAGGGAGGCGTGCCTTCACGAGCACGGTCGGCCCCTGGATCGGGAAGGCGCCTTCGAGCTCCTGCCCGAGGTACTTCCGCATCTCGGCCGGACCGACGACCTCCTCGCCGACCGACGTGACTTCCACGGTGCGGTACTCGAACTTGTAGCCGTCGAGCGAGAACCGGAGGATCTGGCGCGGCGCGAGCATCGGGCGGTAGTCGCCGGGGAGGACCGCGACGAGCGACACTGCCGCGTCGACCGGGGCGAGGCCCAGGATCGGCTCGTTCGCGGCGATGTGCTGGCCGGGCCGAATCCGGACGTCGGTGACGACCCCGTCGGCGGGCGCCCGGACGAAGCGCGACTTCGCGAGCTCACGCGCCTGGTCACGCCGCGGCCGGAGCGACGACAGGATCTGCTTCGCGCCGTGGTCGCCCGGATCGCGGAGGAGGCCGACGAGGGCGAGCTCGTACTCCGCGCTCGCGCGGCGGAGCTCGGCCTCCTCGAGCACCGCGCTCAGCGTCGCGAGGAGCTGGCCCTGCTTCACGTGCTCGCCGGGCTGGACGTGGAGCACTTCGACCGTCGACGCGAAGGCGACCATCACCGGGCGGCGCCCTTCGACGCGGATGACGGCGGGCCCGCTCGCGTACTCGCGCACGTCGAAGAGCACCGAGTAGAGGGCGGCGACGATCGCGGCGGCCGCGATGATCCGGTACGTCCAGCGGAGCCAGCGCGGGTCGAAGCGGAGGATGTCGCCTTCCTGGCGGTCTCCGGCGTGGTGCTCGAGCGCTTCTCGTCGGAACAGGTCGGTCCTCATCGCGCGATCTCCTGGATGCGTCCGGTCGCGGCGAGCAGGTCGACCGTCGCGATCGCGAGCGCGCGCTCGGCGCGGACGAGGCCGTAGCGTGCGTCCGCGTCGCGACCGGCGGCGTCGAAGAGGTCGAGCGGGCTCGCGACGCCGGTCTGGTAGCGGGCCTCGACGACGGCGAGCGCCACCGCGGCGAGCTCCGCGGTGCGCTTCGCCTGCGCGACGACGGCGCGCGCCGTCCGCGCGCGGATCGCCGCCTGCGCCGCTTCGCCCTTCACCCGCGACGTCGCCGCCGTGCGGCGCGCTTCGGCGGCCTCGACCTGTCCCTCGAGCACGCGTGCGCGCCCGACGAGCGCCCAGTCGAAGATCGGGACCGAGACGCTCGCCGTCGCGACGAGCGCGCGACTCGGGAAGAGCATCGTGTCCGAATCGGGCCGGTCCCAGCGCTGCGAGGCTTCGACGTCGACGCCGAAGCGCGGGAGGCGAGCCGCGCGCGTCGCGGCGAGGTCCTCGCTCCGCGCCGCGACGTCGGCCTCCGCCGCCCCCACGTCCGGCCGCCGCTCGGCCGCGCGGCGCGCGGCGACGGCCGGATCGTCGGTGAGCGTCGGGAGCATGCTCGGACGCACGAGCGAGAGCTCCGCACTCGGATCGAGGACGAGGAGCGTCGCGAGCGCGACGCGATCCTCCTGCTGCGCGGCCTCGGCGCCCATCAGCGCGACGCGTGCGCTCTCGAGCTCGACGCGCGCGCGGGCCTCCTCGACCGGCGGGCGGAGCCCCGACTGCACGAGGCCCCGCGCGAGCGCGGCGTGACGCTCGCGAACCTTCACCGTCGTGCGCTCGACGTCGACGAAGTCCTCGTCGAACACGGCGGTGAGGAACGCGGAGGCGACGGCGCGCTCGACGTCGATCGTCGTCCCAGCGGCGCGGAGCGCGGCGGCTCGCGCGTCGGCTCGGGCGGCGGCGACCTGGCTCGGCGTCCGGCCGAAGTCGAACGCGGTCCACCCGATCCGCGCCGACGCCTCGGCGCCGAGGTGCTCGGACGCGTTCTCGACGATCCGCGACGCGCTCGCGCGGTACGTCGACTCCGACCAGCTCTGCGTCGCGCCCGCGCGCACCGAGAGGGAAGGGAGGTAGCCCGCGATCGCGGCGCTCGCCCCCGCGTCCGCGCTCTCGCGATAGGCGCGCGCCTCGCGCGCCGCGGGCGACCTCGTCTTCGCGAGGACGAGCGCCGAGCCGAGCGTGAGGCGCTCTTCTGCGCTCGCGGACCGGGCCGTCACGACGATCGTGACCACCCACAAGAACCAGACCCACCGCATGCGGACTCCTCTTGCACGCGCTCGGCCAGGTCAGCGGGGCACGTCCCCCTTCGTCTCACAGCCGACCACCATCCCGATCTCCGCGCTGGCGTCCGCCTTCGTCGCGCTGCACGCGGCCGGGCAGAGGATCGCCCTCGTCGGCTTCGCCGCGTCGTCGTAGCGCCACCCGTTCGGATCGGCGCAGCCCGCGCTGTAGGCGAGCGTCTTCGTGGCCCCGCCCGTCTTCACCTCGACGTTCACCTTCGTCGTGTCGAGCGTCTCGCCCGCGGGCGGCGTCGGGAGCGCGAGCTCGCAGGCGAGGACGTTCCGCCGGATCGCCGTGAGCGCCGCGGTGAGCTCGAGGCCGATCTTCGCCGGATCGGTGCTCGCCGCGATGAGCGCCTTGCCGGTGCCGCCCGCCTGCGCGAGGCGGTCGAGCGCGGCGAGATCGGGGCCGATCCCGACCACGTAGGTCGGCACCTGCCCGGCGACCGAGGCCGCGAGCGCGGCGGCCGGTCCGACGTCGTTCGCGTCGGAGCACCCCTTCGGCAGACCGTCGGTCGCGAGCACGAACGCGACGCGCTCCTTCGGATTCTTGGTGCGCAGCGCGGCGAGATAGGCGAGCCCGCCCTTGATTGCGTCGCGAGTCGGCGTCGAGCCCGACGTCCCGACCGACGCGATCTTCGTCGCGAGCGACGTCGCGTCCGGCAGCGCGACGTTCGCGAACCTGCTCGACGCCCCGCAGCGCGTCGCGGTCCGAACGATCAACAGCGACCCCGTGACGGCGTGGATCTCGGGCACCGCGACGTCGTTCCGGGTCACGAAGTCGTGCGGCGCCTCCCCGTGCGAGCAGTTCGTGACGCAAGCGGACGCGACCCTGAAGCCGCCGGGGGCGCTCGTCATCCTCCCCGACGCGCTCTACTTCAGCATCGCGTCGAAGGGCGAGGTCTACCGCTGCACGACGGCCGACAAGTGCAGCCCGATCGCGACCGGCCTCGGGAGCCCGGGCGAGATGATCGCCGACACCGAGTACCTCTACGTCTCCGACGCGGCGAAAGGGCAGGTCGTCCGCTACCGGCTCGGCGAGCCGGCGCCGAACGCGGAGCTGATCGTTCGCGACACGCCGGGCGTCGGTCCGCTCGTCGTGACGGGCAACTACCTCTACATCGCGACGCGGAAGGCGGCCGGCGCGGCACAGGCGCAGATCCTGTCCGCGATGAAGGCGCCCTGAACGATCAGGGCCACTCGATCGCCGTGCGGACCTGCCTCACCGTCGGCGGCTCCTCGTCGTCGTAGACGTCCACCTCGCGGAAGGGGACGCGCGCCGTCGGCGGATCTGTCTCGACCGGCTCCACTTCGCGGGTCGGCACCTCGTGGATCCCGATCGGCCCGAAGCGGCCGATCGCGGAGCCGAGGAGCCCGTTCTGCGCCGCGGCCACCGCGAGGTTTCCTCCCGTACCGCCGACGACGATCTCGAGGTCGGCGTCGGCGAGCGCTCTCCACCGTTTCTTGCTGCGAGACACGGCGGTGCTCCGGCTCAGGGGCAGATCGCGGTCTTCCACGGAGCGACGGTGCTCGACGGGACGCCGCTCGGCTGGACCTCCGAACCGGCGGCGGGGCCGGCCACCTGCCAGCGCCAGACCATGCCGCCGGCGGTCACGACCTCGACGACGCTGCCGTCCTCGACCGTGAACGCGCGCGTGTCGAACGTGCACGTGCCGGGCGCCTTGTCCTTGCACGGACCGGCCGCGTACCGCGCCACGCTCGTGAGACCGAGACCGTTGTCGGCCGCGGCCTTGCCAGCCGCGTCGAAGGCGAACATCTTCCCGTAGGCGGTGATCGACTCGACGATGACGTTGCCCACCGTCACGAACACGCGCGTGTCGAGGGTGCAGGTGCCGGGCGCCTTGTCCTTGCACGGGCCGTTCGCGAACCGCGCGACGGCGCTGAGGTCCTGGCCGTTCGTCTCGCCCGGACGCGTGCCCTCGAAGTGATAGAGCTTGCCGTAGGCGGTGATCGACTCGACGCGGCGGCCCGCGACGAGGAGGAAGGCACGCGTGTCGAGCTTGCAGGCGCCCTTCGCCTGACCGGCGCACGGACCCGCGGCGAAGTGCGGGACCTCGGTGAGGTCCATTCCGTTCGACGACCACGCCGCGCCGTTGCTCTCGAAAGCGAAGTGGCGACCCGCCGCCGTAACGGTGTGGACGACGCGCGAGCCCTCCAGCACGACCGCATGCGTGTCGAACGCGCATGGACCCGCCGGCATCGCGGCCGGATCGGTCAACGGTGCGCCGTTGGTCGTCGGCAGGCCTGGGATCCCGGGCAGCGTGCTCTCGTTCCGCGGCGTCTCCTCGTCCGGCGACGCGCAGGCGGCGACGAAGAGAGTCGAGACGGTGACCAGGATCGACGTGATGCGCTTCATGTTCCCTTCCTCGAGATCGCCTCCGCGGCGTCTGGAGAGAAGCGGCTGCAAGCCAGGTGCCGCGCGTCCGCACCGGAGATCACGAGGCCGGGGGCGCTCTCGCGGCAGGCCGCCGACCTCGCGAGGGGTCACGCGTCCTCGCGAGTGGACACTCCTCAGAACGCGAAGACGGCGCCGGTCGCCGAGACCCGCGCGCTCGGGCTCGTGCGCGACGGCGACGCGGAGAGCTCGCGGACGAGGAGATACGTCCCGGCCGCGAGCGCCACGATCCCGACCCCGACGCCGATGTTCGCGCCGAGCGCGTAGTCCTGCGCTCGATCGCCCGCGGCGACGCCCGCTTCGGTGCATCCGGCCGGCGTGCACCCGGCATTGCGCTCGTCCCACGCCGAGAACGCCTTCACGCCGAAGAACGTCCCCACCCCGGCGGCGGCGACGCCGACGCCGAGGACGACGACGGGGAGGCCGAGCGATCGGCTCTCTTCCACCTTCGGCGGCGGAGGGGCCGGCTTCTCGGCTTGCTTCGCGGGCACCTCCGCCGTCCCCGCGAGGCTCACGTCGATCGTCACGACCTGACGCGCCTCGCGCACCTCGACACGCTTCTCGAACGTGCCTGCCGCCGAGCGTGCGCGGAGGAGGTGCGTGCCCGGATCGACCGGCGTCGCGGCGCCCTCCTCCGAGGCGGCGACGACCTCGCCGTCGAGCGTCACCACCGCATCCGCCGGCGTGCCTCGCGCGAGGCGAACGACGATCTTCCCGACGCGGGCCTCGAGCGCGCGGATGTGCTCGTCGGCGAACTCGACGCGCTCGTTCCGCTCGTCCGCCTTCGCGCGCACGCGTGCTGCCGTGAACTCCCAGAGCGCCGTCGCGAGCTTGCCTTCGCGCTCGTGGCAGTTCGCGAGGTTCAGGAGCGTGCCGGTGGCGGGGTCGGTCGCCTGGCTCTCGGCGAGCTTCGCGCACGCTTCTGTGATGCGGCCGGCGTCGAGCAGCGCGCGTCCCTCGTTGTAGAGCGCTTCGGCGCGCGCGGCGCGCTCGGTCCGCGGCGCGGCGGAGGCGGAGGCCGCAGAGAGCAGCACACCGCACGCGATCAGGGCTTTGATCCGTCGTCTCACTCGCGACCGTCCAGAGGATCTCGCTTCGGCGGTCGAGCAGGCGGCTTCCGGGTCGAGGCATTGCTCGTCCCCGCGCCGGTGCTCGCCGGTGCCGTCGTCGCTGCAAGCGTGGTGCCGCTCGAAGCCTTCGCCGCCGGCTTCACCGGGCTCGGCGGCGGAGCGCTGTCGACGGCAGGCGCCTGCGGCGGCGCGCTCGCGATCGGCTCGGGTGGCTTCGCCGGAGCGGGAGCGGCTTCGACCGGAGCCGTTGGCGCGGGCTCGGCACGTGCAGTCTGCACGAACCGCGGCGGTGCCGTCATCGCGGCGGTTCCGACGCCGAGCGCGAGCATCGTCGCGGCCCCGACCACGGCGAACGTCCACTCGCGCGTGCTCCACGCTCCGTCTTCGCGCGTGGACAGCCCCGAGGCGGCGTACGAATTCCGCGAGCGCCGCTCTGGCTCCGCGAGCTCGCCGAGCATCCGCGCGAGGCTCTCCATGTCCGAGGGCCGCTCGCGCGGATCCTTCGCGAGACAGGCATCCACGATCCTCGACAGCTTCGGCGGGACGTCAGGGCGGAGCTCGTGCACGGGCTTCTGCGTCTCGGAGAGCACGCGCCGCACCATCGTCGTCATGTCCGGCCCGGTGAACGGGAGCGACCCCGTGAGGAGCTGGTAGAGCACGACGCCGAGGGCCCAGATGTCGGTCCGGGCGTCGACCTCCGCCGCGCTCCGCAGCTGCTCGGGCGACATGTGCTGCGGGGTGCCGAACACCACGTTCGAGGCCGTGCGCGCACCGTCCGCCGAGCTCTCGACCTTCGCGAGCCCGAAGTCGAGCACCTTCACGTGGGGCTCGCCGGTCATCGTCTTCGTGACGAACAGGTTCGCCGGCTTCAGGTCGCGATGGACGATCCCCATCGCATGCGCTTCGGCCATCGCGGAGCACACCTGCAGCGCGAGGTGGACGGTCTCGGCGACCGGGAACGGTCCACGCCGCGCGATCGCGCTCGCGAGGTCCTCGCCGTCGAGCAGCTCCATCACGAGCCACGGGACGCCGTTCGCCGTCGTCCCGACGTCCATCACGCGCGCGACGTGCGGGCTCCGGAGATTCGCCGCCGCGCGCGCTTCGCGGAGGAACCGCTGCACGTTGTCGGGGGTGACCGCTTCGGCGGCGAGCCGCTTCAGCGCGACCTTGCTGCCGAGCTGGACGTGCACCGCTTCGTAGACGACGCCCATGCCGCCGCGTCCCAGCTCTCGCTCGGTCCGGTACTTGTCGCCGTAGAGCTGCGGCGCGGCCATTCGCTCCGATCGTACAGGGGGGGCCTTTCGGGTCAAGGCGAGGCCCGCGTATGATCGGGAGCATGGGCGCGCTCGGAGCGAGAACGGGAAGGAGCGTGCTCGCGGCGCTCCTCTGCGTAGCCGCGGCGAGCGGCTGCTCGCTGCTCGTCTCCGTCGACGACGACCTCTCCGGCGGCGGAGGCGGGCCCGCGGACGGCGGCACGACCTCGCCGGAGGCTTCCACCACGCCCACCACCGACGGCGGAGGGACTGCGACCGGTGACGGATCGCCGCCGACCACGACGCCGTTCTGCTCGGGCCAGGCGACGGCGCTCTTCTGCGAGGACTTCGACACGAAGGACCCCGCGTCGGCGTTCGGCTACGTCGAGCAGCAATCGGGCAAGGTTTCTCGAACAGGAGCGCAGTACGTCTCGCCCGGCTTCGCGATGGAAGCGCACGTCGACGCGGTGCCGAACGGGATCGCCTCGGCGCTCGGCGCACAGGAGCTCTCGGCCGGCGCGGTCCTCTCGGCGGAAGCCAAGGTCCGTCTGGAGGCGCGTACGACGCCGGCACCGGACCGGTCCGCCGATCTCATGTCCATCGAGCTGATCCGGAACGGCCCTGCCGAGTGGGGCGTCGGGCTCCGTGCACTCTCGCTCGGCGACGTGCCGACGCTCGAGCTGTTCCAGTACGACAACGTCAAGAAGACCGAGACGGTGCTGGGCCCGCGCGTCGCGATCGACGAGAAGGCGTGGATGTCACTGCGCGTCCGGGTCGATCTCGCCGGCAAGACGGCGGAGGTGCGTCGCATGGACGCGGCCGGCTCGCCTGTCCTCGCCGCCGGCACGATCGCGCCGCCGGTCGACGTCGTGTTCCCGACGAAGTGGCAGTTCGTGGTGGGCCTCTACACGCAGGGCGCGCAGACGGGGTGGACCGCGCAATTCGACGACCTCCTCGTCCGCGCGCCCTGAGAGCGACGAGCGACGAGGGCCGCGCCGCGGCGAAAAGCCCAATCTGACCGGGCCGCCGCTGCGCTATGGTCGGGCGATGGTCGCCCAGAATCGCCCGCGTCCCCTCGTCCTCGTGATCCTCGACGGCTTCGGTGAGCGTGCCGAGGTCGACGCGAACGCGGTGAGGCTCGCGAAGACGCCGCACCTCGACGCGCTCTTCGCCCGCTACCCGCACGGTCTGATCGGCACGAGCGGTCCCGACGTCGGCCTCCCGCCCGGGCAGATGGGCAACAGCGAAGTCGGTCACCTGAACTTCGGGGCCGGCCGGATCGCGCTGATGGACATCATGCGGATCGACGCCGCCGTCGCCGACCACAGCCTCGGGAAGAACCCCGTCATCGGCGACGCGATCGGCAAGGCGAAGGCGTCCGGCGGTCGCCTCCACCTGTTCGGCCTCGTCTCCGACGGCGGCGTGCACAGCATGAACACGCAGCTCTACGCGCTCGTCGACGCGGCCGCCGAGGCCGGCGTGAAGGTCGTCGTCCACGCGTTCCTCGACGGCCGTGATGTCCAGCCCGGCACTGCGCCCGGGTACCTGAAGGCGCTCGAGGAGAAGCTCGCCGGGAAGGGCACGATCGGCACAGTGAGCGGCCGCTACTGGGCGATGGACCGCGACAACCGCTGGGAGCGCGTCGAGAAGGCGTACCGCGCGATCGTCGAGGCGGACGCGCCGAAGCAGCCCGGCGCCGTCCGCGGCACCGAGGCGAGCATCGCGGCGGGGAAGACCGACGAGTTCGTCGAGCCCTTCGTCGTCGACGGCTACACCGGCGTCGACTCGACGAAGGACACCGGGCTCCACTTCAACTTCCGCCCCGACCGCGCGCGCGAGCTGACGCGCGCGCTCGCCTCGACCGACTTCACGTTCTTCGCGCGCAAGAACGACGCCCCGCCGTTCCGCGTCTACGGCTGCATGACGACGTACGACGCGAAGCTCGGTCTCCCGATCGCGTTCCCGAAGGAGACCTACCCGGACATCTTCCCGGAAGTGATCGCGCGCGCGGGCCTGACCCAGTTCCGCTGCGCGGAGACCGAGAAGTACGCGCACGTGACCTACTTCTTCAACGGCGGTCGCGAAGAGCCGTTCCAGGGCGAGGAGCGGACGATGATCCCCTCGCCGAAGGACGTCGCGACGTACGATCACAAGCCGGAGATGAACGCGGCAGCGGTCGCGGACGCGGTCGTGAAGGCGATCGACTCGGGCTCCTTCGACTTCGTGCTCGTGAACTTCGCGAATCCGGACATGGTCGGTCACACGGGCGTCCTGCCCGCCGCCGTCACCGCGGTCGAGGCGGTCGATGCAGGCGTCGGCCGAATCGCCGATGCGGTCCGCGCGAAGGGCGGCGCGATGCTGATCACGGCCGACCACGGCAACTGCGAGCTCATGATCGACCCCGCCACCGGCCAGCCCCACACGGCACACACGCTGAACCCGGTGCCGCTCGTCCTCGTCGACGACGCGCGGACGAGCACGAAGATCAGGCCGGGAGGGCGCATCTGCGACGTCGCTCCGACGATGCTCGCGCTGCTCGGGATCGCGCAGCCCGCGGCGATGACCGGCATCTCGCTCCTCGGATGAGATGAGCGACGAACGCTTCGGCGCCTACCGCGTCGTCGAGACCCTCGGGTACGGCGCGGTCACCACGCTCTACAAGGCGGTGCAAGAGCCGCTCGGACGCGTGGTCGTGGTCAAGGCGCTGAAGACGGAGATCGCGCCGACGTCGTCGTTCGGCGCGCAGATCGAGCGCGAGGCGAAGATCCTCGCCGACCTCGCCCACCCGAACGTGGTGCTCGCGTTCGACCACGCCCGGACGACGAGCGGTCGCCCGTATCTGGTGCTCGAGCACGTCGACGGCCCTTCGCTCGAGGTGGTCCTCGCGAAGCGGCGGAGGCTGTCCGTCGAGGCGTCGCTCGCGATCGCGATCGGGATCTGCGCTGCGCTCGAGCATGCCCACGAGCGCGGCGTCGTGCATCGCGACGTCAAGCCGGGCAACGTGCTGCTCGCGAAGGGCGGCGTCGTGAAGCTGGTCGACTTCGGGATCGCGCAGCGCGCGCGCGGCGAGTCATCGGATGACGCGTTCGGCGCCGCGCTCGTGACGCCTTCGGGGCGCATCACGGAAGAGCCGCTCGGTGACGGGTTCGGAACGCCGGCGTACATGTCCCCGGAGCAGATTCTCGGCGACTTCGTCGACGGCCGCGCCGACCTGTTCTCGCTCGGCGTCGTGCTCTACCAGATGCTCACCGGTGCACGTCCGTGGGAGACCGCCGAAGCGAGCACGCGGAAGCGATCCGGAGCGCCGTCCCTCCGTCGCGGCGCGCCGGTCCCGCTGCGTGCGCGCTCACCAGACCTGCCGCGCGCGGTCGACCGCCTCGTGATGCGCCTCCTCGAGGCGTCGCCGTCCGCGCGTCACGCGAGCGCGAGCATCGTCCGCGAGCGGCTCGAGGCCGCGCTCCGCGCATGCACGCGCGAGCCCGCGCCGAACGTCGTGCGCGCGGCGCTCGCCGAGGCGGGCTTCGTCGCGGGACGCGGGCGCGCGAGCTCGGCGGGCGTC
>JBDHVE010000077.1:0-42221 GCA_039809485.1 Polyangiaceae bacterium
TACCACCTCGCGTTGGACTTCCTCGTCCTCGCCAGGCCGACCAGTTCACGTTGCCGAGGGGGGGCAGGGTGTCGAAGGCGACAAGCGGCGCTACGACCAACAGCAAGTTCCGCTCTTGCAGCACCCCAGACCACCGGGCACGGGCACGGGCACGGGCACGGGCGAGAAGGAGCGGAGCCCTGGATTCGGGGACACGCCCTAGAGCTTCGTGTAGACGCGTACCACCTGGGCGTGGTTGCCCTGCGGGACCCAGACGGTGAGCGTCGAGGGGGTCGCCTCGTAGGTGCACTCGTCGTGGACGAGCGGAGCCCAGTCCCACAGCACCGGGAGGTACGATCCGATTGGTGTATTCCACACGCAGCTCGTGGTCATCGTGATGCGTGTCCCCGTCAGGACGAGGCTTGCCTCGAAGCGCACCGCCTCGCCGCTGGCGTGGACGAAGACGGAGTCGAGCTTGCCTCCGTGGATCCGGATCGTCTCCGCGCCGTAGGGCGAGAGCGTGCCGTCCTGGTGGCTCGGCTCGACGTATACGGTGACGCTCGTGAGGACGTAGTCGCCGTCGACGATCGTCCCGCCGCGGAGGACGGACGAGGGGAGGAAGCCGACTCGGTCGATGGCCTCGACCGGCGCGCCGACCTGGGTGAGCCCGTGGCACGCGAGGCCGGCATCGGCGGGCGTAGCGTCCGCGGCGGCGGCGTCTTCGATCATCGCGGCGTCTTCGACCATCGCGGCGTCCTCGATCGGTGCTTCGGCGTCCTCGGGAAGAGGTCCGACGGCGCCGTCGAGCTCGACGTTCGCGTCCCCGGACGAGCTCGTCTCGGCGGCCGATGCGTCGGGCATCCCGACGTCGACCGAGGCATCCCGCGTCTCCTCCTCCTCGGTCGAGCTGTCCGCGCACGCGCTCGCGACCGCCGTCGTCGCGAACGCAACGACGGCTCCGCGCCGGAAGTAGCGGAGCTGCCTCGCCATGCTCGCCGCCGCTGCAACGCTCGGGCCGCCCGCAGCTTGAGCACACGCGGTCGGGAAGGCACAATCCGTCGCCCATGCCGCGGATCCTCGCTGCTCCCGCCCTTGCGCTCGCGCTCGCGTCCTGCTCGAGCTTCGGGCCCGTGTATCCGCCGCGTCCGCCGAACGCGCCGGGCGCTCCGACCGCCGATCCGACGCCCTCGCGCGTCGTCACCCATCTCTCCGTGTCCGGCACGGCGCTCCGCGCGACGATCGACGAGGCGGTCCCGAAGACCGGCGACGGCTCGTTCCCGCTCCTCCGCACGGAGCGGAAGTACACCTGGGATCGGACGCCCTTCGAGGTGAGCTTCGCGCAGGGCCGCGTCGTGCTCGTGACGAAGGCGCACGCGAACGTGGACATGCCGATCGGCAGCCTCGACTTCCCGCTCGAGATCAAGGTCGTCGCCGAGCCGGTCGTGAGCGCCGAGTACCAGGTGAAGCTGCAGTCGACGGAGGTGAAGGTCACCTCGACGGACAAGCGGCTCGTCATCGCCGATCACGTCGCGAACGTCTTCGACAAGATCGCGACGGAGCTCGACACGAAGGTGAAGGGCTTCGCCTACGACCTCCGGCCTTCGCTCGCGGAGGCGTACGCACGGATCTCGAAGCCGATCGAGTTCCCCGTCGGTGACGGACACGGCTGCGCGACGGTCAAGGTGCTCGGGATCGAGGCGGGCCCTACCGTCGTCGCCGACGGCCTCGAGAAAGACGTCGCGCTCGTCGTCGCGCCACAGGTCACGATGCCGTGCGCGAGCGAACCAGCGGGACCGCTGCCTGCGTTCGCGAACGTGCCGCTCGTTCCGCCCGGTCCCTTCACCGTCACCGTCCCGGTCGCGGCGCGGTACGACGAGCTCGCGCGTGCGATGGGAACGCTCTTCACCGACGGCAAGTACTACTTCTCGACGGAGTTCCCGAAGCTCTATCTCGAGAGCCCCGAGGTCTACGACTCGCAGGGTCAGATCGTCGTGAAGGTCCACCTCCGGGGGCCGGTGAAGAAGTTCGGGATCGAGACGGACCTCGACGGCGACATCTACTTCAGCGGCCACCTCGCGATCTCGGACAACGAGATCCAGGTCCCCGACCTCGAGCCGACGATCGAGACGAAGGACCTCTTCTTGTCGCTGAAGGCGGTCGCCGACTCGCAGAAGATCCGCGACCAGGCGCGGACGTCGCTCCGGGTCGATCTCGGCGAGCGCCTCCGCGGCGTCCGCGAGAAGCTCTCGACCGACCTCACCTTCGGCGGGCCCCAGGCGTGCTTCCAAGGGAACGTCGACAAGATCGAGCTGACGTCGGCGCACACGCACGGCAGCTACCTTCGCGCCTACGTCACCGTCACGGCGCGCGCCCGGGCGCAGATGCCGTGCGCGAGCGCCGTGCCCTGAGGGTAGACTGGCCTCTTGAACCAGAGGCCACCCCGTCGCGCACCCGTCGATCTCCACGCCATCGCCCGTTCGGTGGCGACTGCCGAGGGCTTCCTCGTCGAGCCGTTCACCGAGCGGCACGAGGCGGCGGCGGACGACGGAGCGTCGCTGCGCGACGAACGCGCGCTCCTCTGGTCCTCGATCGACAACCGCGAATCGACCGACCTCGATCAGGTCGAGGTCTCGGAGCGCCTGGCCGACGGCGCGATCCGCGTCCGGATCGGCATTGCGGACGTCGACACGTTCGTGCCGAAGGGCTCGCCGCTCGACCGGCGCGCGGCCGTGAACACGACGTCGCTCTACGCCGGCGTCGCGACCTTCCCGATGCTGCCGGACGACCTCTCGAGCGGGGCGTCGTCGCTCCTCCCCGGCGCCCCGCGCGTCGTCGTCGTCACCGACATGACCGTCGCGCAGGACGGAGCGGTGGTGGCGTCGAGCGTGTACCGCGCGGTCGTGAAGAACCACGCGAAGCTCGTCTACGAGGACGTCGGCGCATGGCTCGAGGGGCGAGGGGCGCTGCCGCGCGAGCTCGAGGAGAAGCCGGAGTTGCGCGACCAGGTCGTGATGCAGGAGGAGGCGGCGCGACGGCTCCGGCAGCGCCGCTTCGACCACGGTGCGCTGCAGCTCGAGACGCCGGAAGCGCGCGCGGTCGCGAAGGACGGCGAGGTCGTGTCGCTCGCGCTCGTCGACAAGAACCGCGGTCGCGAGATCATCCAGGACCTGATGATCGGCGCGAACGGCGTCACCGCGCGCTTCCTCGAGGAGCGAGGGTACGCGTCGATCCGGCGCGTCGTCCGGACGCCGCGCCGGTGGGACCGAATCGTCGCGCTCGCGGCGGGACGAGGGGTGACCTTGCCCGGCGCACCGGACGCCCTCGCGCTCTCGGAGTTCCTGCGCGCGGAGGAAGAACGTGCGCCGGAGTCGTTCACGGACCTGTCGCTCAGCGTCGTGAAGCTCCTCGGTCCGGGCGAGTACGCGGTCGCGGATCCGTCGTCGCCCGAAGGGCACTTCGGCCTCGCGGTCGACGACTACGCGCACTCGACGGCGCCGAACCGTCGCTACGGAGACCTCGTCACGCAGCGGCTCCTCAAGGCGGCGAGCATCGGTGAGGCGTCGCCGTACACCGTGCCGGAGCTCCGCGAGATCGCGGCACGTTGCACGGAGATGGAGAACCACGCGCGGAAGTTCGAACGGACGATGCGCAAGGTCGCCGCGGCGAGCTTCCTCTCGTCGCGCATCGGCGAGGAGTTCGATGCAGTCTGCACGGGGGCGACCCCGAAGGGGACGTTCGTGCGCCTCATCGCACCGCCGGCCGAAGCGCGCGTCGTGTCGAACGAGGAAGGTGTCGACGTCGGTGACGAGATCCGGGTCCGTCTCGTCGCGACGGAGCCTTCACGCGGGTTCATCGACGTCGTGCGGCTCTAGCGGAGGTCGCAGCGCGGGCCGCAGGTGCCTGCGCGCGCGAGGTCCGAGCGGAGGCATCCGCCGCGGCACTCGAAGTCGCTCGTGCAGGCGTCGCCAGCCTTCTTCGGCGCGCTGCAGGTCCCCTTGATGCAGGCGAGGTCGTGCTCGCAGATCCCGCCGCGGCACGGCTCGCCTTCCTTCGCGGGCGGAGCGGGGAGGCAGCGCTTCGATGTCTTCGAGGTGCGCGCCGCGGTCGGGCCGGCGATGCACTGGAGGCCGTCGTTGCATTCGGCGGTCGTCGCGCAGGTCGCGCCCTCGACGGCGGCGGGCGCGCAGCGGTGCTTCGTGCACCGCTCCTTGCACTCGGGGTGGAGGCGGTCGACGTCGCTCTGACGGACGTAGGTCGCGAGCGTGTCGACGGACGCTCCGCAGAGCTCGCCGTCGGCCTTCGGTCGTCCGCACTTCCCGGGCGAGGTCGGCCCGGCGCCGTGACAGCGGAGGGAGCCCGCGCACTCGAGCGACGAGCGGCACGTCGCGCCTTCGGCGAGCGTGCCCTCGACGATTCCCTGACACTCGGCCGGCGGACCGGGCGCGAACGGCCCGACCCAATCGCAGCCCTCGAGCGTCCGTTCGAAGGCGGCGAGGCATCGATCGACGGCGACCGGGTCGAGCGTGACGGCGCGCGTCGCGAGCGCGGCGGAGAGCGTGCGGGTGCACTCCGACGTCATCACGATGCCGGGAGTCGCCTTGCAGCAGGCGGCGCGCTTCGCCTCGGGCATCCCGGTGAGGCCCTCGCAGAGCTTCTTCGCGAGGGGGTGGTCGGCAGCGGCAGGATCGACGCGGTAGACGGGCCCGACGTCCTCCTCGGCGCGGGCGTGCGACGTGAGCGCGGGCGGCGGGGCGGGGGAGGGCGGCGTGTCCTTTCGCGAGCATGCGGCGAGGAGGAGGAGGGTCGCGAGGAGGGCCGGGGAGCGCACGGGTGAGGTACGCGCGAGGAGAGGGGGCGGATCGGCGGCGGTGTTCGGGGCGTCGGGTGCGGGGAGCGCGCGCGGAGGTACACGCGCGGGCCGAGGCGGACGGGGGGGCGGACCGCGTTTGCGTTCGGGTGCGGGTGCGGGTGCGGGTGCGGGTGGCCGAGTCGCGCGTCCCGCGCGTTTCGTGCTCCGCGTTCGCGTCGGCGTCCGGATTCGGGTTCGGGTTCGGGTTCGGGTTCGGGCTCGCTGGGGACGGTGCGCACCCAGAAGAAGGTGCGAGCGCGACCGGCCCGCGAAGAGGTGTCTTCGTCCTCGCCCATCTGAGCCTCGAGCACGAAAGGGTCCCGTCAGCCTGGGGACGGTGCGGACCCAGAAGAAGGTGCGGAGCGCGACCAGCCTGCGGAGAGGCTGCCTTCCTCGTTGCGCGCTACGCGCTCGAGCACGGAGGACGCAGATGTGTTGAATCCGTAGTCCGCGTCCGCGCTCGCATGCGCGCTCGCGTCTGCGTTGGCGTTGGCGTTGCCATGCGGCGCCGTCGCGCGGCTCGCCTTCGGGCGCCCTCCAGCTCCGCCGCGCCCGCTCACGCGGTGCGCGGTGCGCGAGGCGGCGAACGGCGCGGTCGCTCCGTCGCACGCAGCTTGCCGCCCGCGCGGAGCCACCCGACGCGGAGTAGCCAGCTGCTCGGCTTCGTCGAGACGTCGTCCGGGGCGCGAGGACGGGGGATCCGATCCGACCAGCCGGCGAACGTCTCGGCTGACGAATACGTATCGAGCGCGCCCGGAATCACGCGACCGTGCTTGTGTCCGTTCTGCAGGACGTAGACGAGCGCGTTCCGGACCTGCCGCGGCGACGTGAGGTCCTGCCGGTGATAGCGGTCCGCCCACACCTTCCTGCGACGACCACCACGCGCGACGACGTCGATCCGCTTCGCGAGACGGATGACGAGCCGACGCATCCCCGCCGAGAGGGCTGCCCGGTCGGACGCCTCGACGATGAGATGAATGTGGTCGTCCTGGAGCGAGTAGTGGACGACACGGAAGCCGGCCGCGATGCGATCCGTGGCGCGGCGCCGTCGCTTCCACCGGCGGGCGGCAGGCGCCGCGGGGGACTCGTGCTCGCGCGACCCCTCTCCGCCGTTCGTCGCGCCCTTTTTTCCGCCGGACAGCTCGACGAACACGCCCTTCGCGACGCGGTGCACGACCTCGCTCCGGAAACCGGGCACTCCGCGCAGAGCGCGCAACGTCACGTGGACGGGGCTGCTCGGCTCGAGGAACGGCCTCGTTCCGTGCACGACCCCCGGCTTCCCGCTGGGCAGCGGCACCTTCCGTGGCCGGCCGGCTCCGGGCCGCCGACCGCCTCGCTTCGGCTTCTCCGGCAGCGCCAACGTGAGCTGCTGTTCGCGGCGCACGCGCGTCCGTCTGCCGCTTCCAGCGTCTGTGGCGGTGGCACGGTCGAGTCGCATGGTTTGAATCGCGATAGTGTAATGTCGAAGTCGCCTGAGACAAGGCTCGGGCGGCGGTTCTTGCGGAGGATTGTTGCTCTCCTGGGGGGCGGATCGATGCGAGCGGTTGGTCGCTGCGCTCGGCCCGCGTTTCGCTGGCGGCCGACGCAGCGGGTACGGCGGGGGCGCATGCCGAGGCGCACGCGGACGCTCGATGCCGAACGCGGATGCGACCGCCAACGCCGACACCGACGCGGACGCACACGCCGAGGCGATCGCGGACGCGCGCGACCACCGCCTCCGCCCACCGCCTCTACGTTGCGCCCACGCCCAACATCGACCGCTCACCGGGCGCTCGCCGTGCAGGCTCGCGAGCGGCACTCACCGTCACGAAGCGGCGAAGCGCCGGGATCCGCCTCCCCGTGAAGCTCACGCTCCGGTCGCACGTCGAGGCGATGTGGGGCACGCCCGCGTGGAACCACTTCATCGCCGACATCGCCGTCGAGAAGCTCGACCTCGCGCCCGCCGGGGGGCGGCTCGAGCCCGCGGGCTGGGACGAGCGCGTCGACCCGAGCAACGGCTAACGAGTCGGACCGGGCCCTCACCCGAACGCCACCCGGCTCACGAACCAGACGCCGCCCGCGACCGCGACCGCACCCGACGCCAGCCGTACGCCTCGCTCCTCGAACCAACTCTCCTCGCGCAGCGCGAGGACGACCGGCAACGCGACCGCCAGCGCCATCAACTGACCCGCTTCGACGCCGAGGTTGAACGAGAGCAGCGAGCCAGGGACCTCTGCGCGCGGAAGCGCGACCTCCTGCAGCGCGCCGGCGAAGCCGAAGCCGTGGATCAACCCGAATGGGAACGTGATCCGCCAGCGCTTGCTCGCGTCCTTGACGAAGAAGTTCTCGATCCCGACATAGGCGATCGAGAGCGCGATCGCCGGCTCGACGATCCGCGGGCTAGGCGTCCAGATCCCGAGCGACGCGAGCGCCAACGTGATCGAGTGCGCGACCGTGAACGCCGTCACGACCGCGAGGATCGAACGGACCCGCGCGCGCGCGAGGACGAGGCCGAGGAGGAAGACGAGGTGGTCGTAGCCCGTCAGGATGTGCTCGATGCCCATCCGGAAGAACGCGGTCGCCGACGTCTCGGTCGCCGTCGCGGCACCCTCGATCTCGAAGAAATCCTGCCCGCGGTACAGCACGTGCTCCACGTCCCCCACGCGCGCGACGTGCCGATGGCCGCGCGACAGCGCCGCGAGGACCGGCATCTCGACCCGCATCGATCCGGCCGCCGGGCAGCTCCACTTTCCGCGCACCGCGACGCCGTCGTTCTCCGTCGTCTCGACCGCGACGACCTCTCCCGGACACGGGATCCGTGACGCCGTGACCGCGACGCCTGCCACCACCTCGGCTCCGCCGAGATCCGAGAGCTCTCCGCGCGCGAACGTGAGCTTCGCGTCGAGCACGGTGCCGTTCGCCGTCCATTCGCCGTTCGACAGCCCGATCGCGTGCGCGTCTGCGCGTCCCGCGACGAGGAAGAGCCCGATCGCGAGGAGGCCAGCGAGCCACCTCATCACCGCACCGCCATCGGCTGCTCGAGGAGCTTCTTCGCTTCGCGCGCCGAAGCGAGGTCCAACGCGGGGTTCATCGCGAGCGCCGCGCAGACGAGCGCCTTGCCCTTCGCTGTCTCGCCCGCCGCGATCCGGATCGCGCCTTCGTGGAACATCATCCGCGGATCGGGCGTCCCGAGCCGGCGCGCCCTCCCGATCGCCGCGCGTGCCCCCGCGAGGTCCCCCGACCGGAACAGCGCCCATGCGAGCGCGTCTTCCGTGACGATGTCCTTCCGCACCTCGAGCTCCGCACGCGCGAGTGAAACCGCGAGCTCCGTCTTCTCTCCGCGGGTCGAGAGGAACAAGGACAAGGTCCGCGGATCGCTCCGCCGTCCTTCGCGCTCGACGAGCGCGTACGCTTCGTTCGCGCCCTTCTCGTCACCGGCCGCAGCGCGCGCGTCCCCGAGGAGCCACGCCGTCTCGACGAGCGGGCTCACCGCGTACGCGCGCGCGAAGAGCTCGGCGGCGCGCTTCGTCTCTCCGCGCGCCATCACGACGCGACCCTTGCCGACGGTCGCGGGCACGTAGTCTGGGATCCGCTCGAGCGCTTTCTCGAACCCGGCCTCGGCTCCGTCTACATCACCCTCGTTCCAGAACATCGTCGCTGCCTGGACGAGGACCCACGCGCCCGGCTCGGGATCGCGCTTCGCGTCGCGGCCCGCATCGAGTGCGCTCCGGATCGTGCGCTTCGCGCGCGCCGTGTCTCCGCGGAGCCACTGCAGGTGCGAGACGCGGCTGTACGAAGGGAGGTTCGGCTTCAGGTCGACCATCTTCTGCACGGCGTCGGTCGCCTCGTCGTAGCGCCCCATCTCGAGCAGCGCGTCGGAGAGCGTGCCCCACGCCATCGGGTCCTCGGGGTGGGCCGCGACGACGCGCAGCGCGAGCGCGCGCGCCTGCTCGAACGCGTGGTTCTCGAGGAGGACGAGACCCTTCACGTCGAGCGCCGGCGCGTGCTCCGGCTCGGTCTCGAGCACCACGTCGGCCGCCGCGTCCGCGTTCAGATAGAAGCCCGGATCGTTGCTCTCCCGCGCCTTCCGCACCCACGCGCGACCGAGCACGACCCAGCCGTCCGCCTTCTGCGTGTTCGCGCGCACCACCGCCTGCGCGGCGTCCACCGCCCGATCCGCGGCCGACGTCCCACGCACCTTCGCGAGCGCGAGGCGCGCATTCGCAGGGAGCGCCGCGTCGTCGTCGCGCCCCCCCGCGGCGGCCGGAACGCCCGGCGCGGCCGGGGCATTCCTTCCGCCGGCAACGGCGACCCCGGCAATGACCGCAACGGCGACGAGAGCGACTGGCAGGACGCGCTTCATGCCCGACCTACGCGCGACCGCCTGGGGCGGATCGCGCTCCGCTTGTCACGTTGTCCGGCCCCCCGCTGCACCGAGGACAAGGCGGCATGCTCGCGTCGCGCATGTCGATCGATCCGCGCGGAAACCCTGCACCGGCTCGCCGGGCACACGCCTCGCAACCGCCCTGCTCGTGATGAACACGCACCACCTCTCGCGCAACCGCCGCCTCCGCCACCTCCGCCGCGCCGCCCAGCGCGGCATGACGATGATCGAGATCCTCGTCGTCCTCGCCATCGTCGCGCTCATCTCCGGCACGATCGCCTTCGCAGTGATCGGGCAGATGGGCCCGGCCCGGATCAAGACGACGCAGCAGAGCGCACGCGCGCTCCGCAACGCCGCGTCCACCTACCGCCTCGATCACGAATCCGACTGTCCCACCGTCGAGATGCTCGTGAAGGCCGGCGCGATCGACCGCGCCTCGAAGACGACCGACGCGTGGGAGAAGCCCTTCACGATCAACTGCGACGACGGCGACATCACCGTCACGAGCGGCGGCCCCGACGGCAAGATCGAGACCCCGCAGGACAACATCCGCATCCCGGATCTCCCGCCCGCGCACGCCGAGCACTGAACGCGAGAAGCCCCCGCTGCCGTCCGGCAACGGGGGCTCTCTCGATCAGTCACCCGTCACTGCGCGGTCGGCATCCCGTGACCGCCCGAGAAGCCCTCGTGCGGGAGCGCGAGGTAGGGGAAGTCGGCCAGGTAGGGCTTGTCGTTCGCCTGGGCGCCGTCGCTCACTGCGAGCGTGCCCTTCGCGAGGATGACCGAGAGGAGCACGTCGGTGACGTCGGCCTGCTCCTTGTTCGGGGCCGCGCCGTACGGGATCGGACGGCCGTTCGGGAAGCGCGAGTCGAGCCCGAGGTCGACGCGCAGCACGTCACCGGTCGCGTCGAGCGGGATGTCGTGACCCGACGCCTTCAGGTTGATCGTGTCGATGATGTCGAGGCGGTTCGACTTGAGCGAGTCGACGACGTTCTGCGGGACGCCGAGCGCCGAGTAGATCCCGACCGCCTCCGCGTCGCGCACGACGACGGGGTTCAGGAAGTACGCGCCGAAGTTCTTCACGTCCTGCGCCGGCTTCGTGCGGTTGTACTTGTCCTTGTCCTGGAGGCCGATCAGCGCCTCGTTGACGAGCGGGAGGCCGAGGCGCGAGACCTGGACCCAGCTGCCGTAGTCGGACTCGCCACCGCCGCGGTGGAGGACGCGCACCTGGCGCCGGCTCGCCGACGCCCACACGCCGACCGTGTTCTCGTCGCTCGCGCCCGCCTTCGGTGCCTGACCGTCGGCGGTCAGCGTCCGCGTCGGGATCTCGAGCGCGATCGCGTGGCAGTTGTAGCCTGCGACGTTGTCGCGTGCCTGGCCCTGGAGCAGGTTCGCGAGGTCGAAGATGCGGCCGATGTCGACGTAGAAGCCGTCGTCGCGCGGACCGGCGAAGACGCGCCCCTCGCTACCGTTCAGGCCGAGCGGGTGGATGAACTTTCCGGCGAACGCGTCGTCGTACTTGGCCGTCTGGTAGACGACCTTGTTCGTGTTCGGGCCGATGTTCACCGGCGCGACGGGCAGGCCCTGCCCGAGCACGGTCCGACGCTTCACGTTCCCTCGCGCGTCACGATCGAGCCTCGTGATCCAGTAGGTCTGCTTGCGACCCGAGAGCTGGGAGAAGAACTCCTTCCCGCCGCCGAGCGGCGCGCCGAGGTCGCCCGGGTTCACGTACGGGTAGTCCGTCGAGGAGAACTGGATCTGGTAGGTGACGACGTCGTTCAGGCTCTTGTTGCCGCGCGTCACGTGGACCTCGTAGAGGACCTCGTCCGAGAACTCGTGGTAGTTCGGGCCGCCGCTCGGCTCTTCGAGCGGGTTGTAGGCCGCGACGATGGTGAGCTTGTCGTGCGCGCCGTCGTTGACCCATGCCCAGACGTCGGTGTTGTCGGCGGCCGGGTCGAACCCGATCGCCGGCGCCTCGCGGTGGCTCGACGCGCTGGCGGCCCTTACGGCACCGAGGAGAGCAAGAGCGGAGAGAGTGCCCGCGGTGATGTGACGAAAGTTCATCGTGATTTCCCCTGTTCTTCTTTCGTGTGCTCTCACTGGCCCAGCGTGATGGCGAACACCGTTCCGGTCTTGTTCGCGTGGCTGTCGGCCCACGCGTAGACGTCGGCGTTCTTCGCGCGATGGAGGCCGGCGGCCTCGAGGTACTCCCCGAACTTGTCGGTGAGCTGCGCCGTCCCCTTCGAGGCGAGATCGACGGTGAAGACGAGGTCGGTGCCCGTGCCCGGATCGAGCCCGCTCACGACCGCGGTGCGCTCGTCCTTCGTGAGCGCGACGCCAGCCGGGTGTCCGACCGTGATGCCCTCGACGACGACGTCGACGCGGCCGTCGACCGCGACGTGGAGGAGCGATGCACCGGCGCGCTCGCCGACGACGCTGCCGGAGTCGAGGACGAAGGCCTCGCCCTTCGACGAAATGGCAACGCCGCTCGGATCGGCCATCCCGCCCGCGACGAGCGTGGCGGAGCCGCCGCCGAGGCCGGTCTTGAAGAGGCCGGCCTGCCCGTCCTTCCGACCCGTGAACCAGACCGTCTCACCGCGCACCTCGACGCCGCGCGGTGAAGTGCCTTCCGTTCCCGCGAGCGCTGAAGGCGTGCCGCCGTCGCCGCTCAACGTGAAGATTCTCCCGTCGGAACGGTCCTCGGTCGTGTCCGCGCTCGAGTCGGCGAGGAAGAGCGTCTTGCCGTCATCGGAGATCGCGATCCCGTAGGGCGAGGCGAGGGGCTCGCCCGCGAACAGCTTGGTGACCGGCCCTCCCGTCGCCGCGACCTTGTAGACGCCCGCCGACCTCACCTGGCCGATCCCGTCCTCGTCCGCCGCGCGGCTCGAGGCGATGAAGTAGATCTGCGAGCCGTCCGGTGACGGCACGGCGTCGACCGGGAGCTCCGCTTCGGCGCTGTTCGCTACCGGCGTGATCTGCGCCTGTGCCTTCGGCGCCTCGTCTTCGCTGCTGCATGCGGCAGCCACGACCATCGTGGCGACGGTGCCGAGCACCAGCGCGACGACGCGCGCTCTTTCCATGCGTTTGGCTTCCATGAGCCCTCCTTGCAACGCACCTACGCACGCGGTCGCGTGGCGGTTGCATCGAGCTCGAAAGCTGCTTCTAACGCACCCAGCCGTTGCGGAGCAGGTTGGCGCGACCGGTCGGCCAGAGGAGGCAGTTCGGCTTCGACCCGGGCACGGTGAAGACGTGGACGTTCGCGTTGTCCGCTTCGGCGTCCTTCAGGGACACGACGATCTCGAGCGCGCCGTCGCCGTCGACGTCGGCGATCGTCGGCACCGCCATCGAGCCACGCTTCGGCAGCGGCACGCGATGGAGCACGGCGCCGGCCGCGGAGAGGACGAAGAGCGTGCCGCCGCCCGCATCGGGCGAGTACGTCGTGAAGACGACCTCCGGGGATCCGTCGGCGGAGAGATCCGCGACGACGACGCCGCCGGTCAGCGCGCGTCCGTTCGTCGCGTACGGCGTCGACCACAGCTCGGTCCGGTCCGCGCCGACCGCGTGGATCGCGCCGTCGAACCCCGCGAAGATCATCTCGAGCCCCGCGCGCGCGCCGTCGATGTCCGCGACGGTCACCTGGTTCGTCGCGCCGACGAGGTTCGACGCGCCTGCGAGCGGCGCGTCGTCGAGCCCCTTCGCGAAGCCGTCCGCGAGACCGACGACGTAGGCCGGCGCGTGGAACGGCGTCTCCCACCCAGCGAGCCGTGAAGCGTCCGGATGCAGCGCCCAGAGCGCGACGCCGCGGAGGCGATCGGTCTGCGCGGCGTTCTGCACGCTGCCGAGCATCACGACGTCCATCTTCCCGTCGCGGTCGATGTCGGCGATCGCGGGCGCCGTGTTCGTGAAGTGGGCCTGGTTCTCGCTCTCCTCGTCGTCGGCGTAGCCCTGCTGCGCCTGCGCGAGCGTGTGGAGGTAGCGGACGCCCGGCGTCTTCGTCCGTTTCTGGAACATCGGGTTCGCGTCGAACGCTTCGCCGGTGCCCTTGAAGAAGCTCGCGTACGCGTTGTCGTGCGGGAGGACGAGGTCCTGCTTCGCGTCGCCGTCGAGATCCCCGATCGCGAGGTTCTGGTCGTAGAGGCCGGCGAAGTAGCACGGGCCCGGCGTGCATCCCGACGTGCCCGACTCGACGGGTGGGAAGCCGGCGACCTTCGCACCGCTCCCTGCGAACGCGTTCACGATGTCCGTGATCGCGCTCGACGTCTTCCGTACGCCGATCACGGCGTCGAGCTTGCCGTCGCCGTCGACGTCGCCCGCGGCGAGCGTGCGGATCTCCTGCGCCCACGTCTGCGGGTAGCCGGGCACGGCGGTGCCGGCGGCGTCGATCACGAACACGCTGTCGCGCGCGGCGACCGCGATCTCGAGCTTCGCGTCACCGGTGAAGTCGCCGACGACGGGGCTCGCCCAGATCCGATCCTTGCCGGTCGCGAACGCGAACAGGCGCGACCCGTCACGCTTCCACGCGACGACCTTCGTTCCGCGCGCAGAAACCACCTCCGCCTGGCCGTCGCCGTCGAGATCGACCACCGCCGGCGATGCGAGCCAGCCCTCTCCGCCGTCGTCCTTCAACGTCTTCGCGAGCGTCGGCGCGGATACGGTGCTCGTGCCGCCTGCGGCGGCGCACGACGTCGCCGGCGGTGTCGTAGGTCCATCGGGCACGCCGCTCGAGCCACCGCTGCTCGCGTCGCTCGAGCCGCTGCTGCTCCCGCCGCTGCTGCTCGAGCCGTCCCCGCCGTCGTCTCCGCACGCGAAGAGGACGGCGACTCCGGCGAGGAGGACGACGGCGGTACGCATGGCCGGGAGCATAGCCGCGTGTGGGCTGCGCGCGATCCACCTCGGGCTGCACGCATGCGGCGAACGGCGCGAGATCTCCGCGCTCGTCGTGTAGGTCCGTGTGGCACGCGCCGTGCTCGACGGGCGGACATGCTCGTCCGTCGTCTCGCCGGTCTGTCCCTCGCGCTCGCCGCCGTCGCGCTCCCCGCGTGCACTGCCGCCTCGGAGGACGGTGATCCCGAAGCTGCGACCGCGCAGACGACCGGCAACGGTCCGAAGCTCTGCGCCGCCGTGCGCGGCAACGGCGAGTCGATCCTCACCCACTTCGCGTCGCTCTCCCGGATCGTGGATCACTACGGCGTCGTCGACGGGATGGCAGGCGGCAGCTCCGGCAGCATCACGACGTTCGTCTACGAGAGCGTGCTCCTCGACCCCGCGATCTCGTCGTGCGAGGGCGCAGCGTGCTCGGCGGACGCGAAGGCAGCGCGCGTCGCGCTCGCGCTGAAGAGCGTGCAGGGCTACGCCGACGTCGTCGGCAGCTCGCCGGAGGCAACCGCGGTGAAGGGCCTCGTCGAGGTCGTCGCGCGGATCAAGCAGGGCTACGCGGAGAAGGGAATCGACGCGCTCGGCCCGAACGAAGTGAACGAGGCGGCGACGCGCTTGAAGGCGGTCCTCTCCGTCCCCGAGCTCCGCGACATCGTGAACCCCGAGGTCTTCGCGCTGCTCGGTGATCAGGAGCACCTCGGGTTCAACGTCGCGGAGCTGAAGACGACGATCTCGCAGCTCGGCGCGTTCAAGGTCGACGACAACCGCCTCTTCTTCCGCACGCCCGTCCTCAACTGGCCCGCGCTCGCCACGCTCTTCGGGCGCGTCGGCGATTTCTACGCCGGCTACGGACCGAGCGACGAGCCGGCGATGACGGCGTGGCTCGACGCTTGCGCCGACAAGACGCGCGGGATGCCGTGGGCCGACGCGGCGAAGGTCGAGATCGAAGGCGGCACATGCGGCGCCGCCTTCACGAAGCTCGTCACCGACTTCCGCGCCAAGGCGCGCGCGGGCGGCTATGCGAGCCGCATCGACGACCGCATCGGCGAGGGCGGGATCCCGCTCCGGAAGCTCGTCACGACCGCGGTGCTCGAGGGCGACGCGAAGACCCGCTACGAGCAAGCGCTCTCGTCCTACGTCACGGGGACGTACCCGACCGGGCAGGTCCCGTTCGAGCCCTCCTTCGACGACGTCAGGTTCGGCTACTGGGGCAGCGACGCCGATCTCGCGAAGCTCCGCGGCGCGGCCGAGGGCGCCGAGGACCTCAAGACGAAGAAGATGTCGTCGCTCGGGAACGCGACCTGGCGGGAGATCCTCTCGTCGTCGCCGGCGGAGCCCGGGCTCTCGCGCTTCGTCCGCCTCCAGGACGGTCGCTACTCGGCCGGTGGTTGGAGCGACCTCGCGCCGACGCTCGCGCTCGAGAACATCGGGTGCCAGAACGTGGTCTACGTCACCCGCGAGGGCGACGAGTCGAAGTTCGCCGTCGCGATCGCGAAGCACGCCGGGATGTCGGAGAGCCAGTGGAAGGAGCTCTACGACCTGTCGAACCCCGCGAGCAGCTACAGCCGTTCGGTCGCGAAGGCAGACGCGGTGTGGTGCACGCGATGGAACGACTTCGGCCTCTCGACGATGAACGACGCCGTGCTCGACTCGTACGGCGCGCCGATGGAGACGCACGCCGGCTTCTCGGACGTCCGCGCGCTGCGTCCGTATCCGGGGGCGACCTCGCGGGTCGGCCGCGTCGGCTGCACGCCGGGGATGGCGGGCGACGCCTCCTATCCGCGCTGACCCGTCACTCCCCCGTGAAACGAGCGGCGCACTCGAGCAACGCCGCGAGCCTCACCGGCTTCCGCAGGAAGCCCGCCGCCTGCATCGTGGCCGCTTTCTGCTCGATCGACGCGTCGGCGCTGAGGAGCACGACCGGGATCGCGTCGAGCGTGCCGTCCGCGAGCTGCGCCTCGCGGAACTGCTGCCCGTTCATCCCCGGCATCATCAGATCGAGCAGGATCAACGTCGGAAGCTCGGTTCCGCTCCGGAGCACGTCGAGCGCAGCGGCGCCGTCTCCCGCGCCGTCGGCTTCGTAGCCCTGGTCCTCGAGCGCCTCGATGACCGTCTCGCGGACGTCGCGATCGTCCTCGACGACGAGGACCCTCACGCGTCGCGCCGTCACCGTCATCGACGTTGCTCCGGCCGCCGGACGCTCGGCGGCGGAGACGGCTTCTCGTTCGCCCCGTGCTCCGCCGGAAGGTGAACCGTGAACGTGGCGCCGTCGCCTTCCCCGGGGTTCTCGACGAAGATGCGCCCGCCGTGCGCTTGCACGATCTCGCGCGCGATGTAGAGGCCCAGTCCGAGCCCGCCGTAGTGGTCGGCGGAGACGGCGCGCTCGAAGCGGTCGAAGATCCGCGCCTGGTCCTCGGGCGAGATCCCGATCCCGTGATCGCGCACGTGGAGCTCCACCGTGCCGTTCCGGCGCTCGATGCCGACGTCGACCGGACGGCCGCGTCCGTACTTGATCGCGTTCGTCACGAGATTCGTGACGACCTGCTCGAGGC
Organism: Polyangiaceae bacterium; assembly: GCA_039809485.1. GTDB lineage: Bacteria > Myxococcota_A > Polyangia > Polyangiales > Polyangiaceae > Labilithrix. The sequence continues at coordinate 16,619 of JBDHVE010000077.1, forward strand.
GCGAGCGGTCCCAGCGGCCCTCGACGTGCTCGGCGACGTCGACGTGGAGCTCGCAGCCCGCGCGCGAGGCCATGTCGCGCATCTTCTCCACCGTCTCGCGGACGACGTCGGCGAGGTCCACTTCGTCGAGCTCGAGGCGGAGGCGTCCCGACGTGATCCGCGACACGTCGAGGAGGTCCTCGATCAGCCGGCTCAGCCGATCCGTCTGCCGGACCGCCATCGCCACCTTGTTCGCGACCCGCGCCGGATCGCGGAGCGCTCCCTTCGTCAGCCAGTCGAGGCTCTCGAGCTGCAGGGTGAGCGCGGTGAGCGGCGTCCGGAGCTCGTGGGCTGCGACCTGGAGGAACGTGTCCCGGACCTGGATCGCCTCGCGGAGGGCGGTCGCGTGCCGGCGGTGCTCTTCGACGTCGGTGTTCGTCCCGAACCAGCGGACGACTCGCCCCTGCTCGTCCTTCACCGGCATCGCCCGTGTGAGGAACGCGCGGAGCTCGCCGTCCTTGCTCCGCATCGCGAACGTGTCCTCCCACTCCTCGCCGGTGGCGAGCGCGCGCGCGAAGGTCTCCTCGACGCGCGAGACCTCCTCGGGATCGAGGATCTGCTTCCAGCCGCTGCCGAGCACCTCCTCGGGACGCTTGCCCGTGTACTCGTACCAGCGGCGGTTGAACCAGAAGATCGACCCCTGCTCGTCCGCCATCCACGCGAGCTGGGAGATGTTGTCGGCGAGCGTGCGGAATCGCTCCTGGCTGTCCTCGAGCGCCGCCTGCGCCGCGAGTCGCTCGCTGAGGTCGAGCATCGTGCCGATCATGCGAACGGCTCTGCCGCTCGCGTCGCGCGAGATGTAGCCGCGGTCGAGGAACGTGGCGTACGTCCCGTCGCGCCGGCGAAACCGGTACTGATCCGACCAGCTCTCCTGGTCGCCCTCGAGCGCCGCCGCGAGGCCCTTCCCGACGCGTTCCCGGTCATCGGGGTGGATCCGCTCCTCCCAGGCCTCGATCGACGCGCCGAACGTCTCGCGCGTCTCGCCGAAGTGCTCGCCGATCGCCTCGTTCCACTCGATGTGGCCGGTCGCGAAGTCCCAGTCCCAGAGGACGTCGTTCGTCGCGCGCCCGGCGAGCCGGTAGCGCTCTTCGTTCAGCCGCACGGCGGCCTCCGCCTCGACGAGCTTCGTGATGTCCATCTGCGCGATCACGGCACCCGCGATCCGCCCGTCCGCGCTCCGGACGGGCGCTGCCGAGTTCAGCATCGTGCGCCTCAGCCCGGGGTGCCCGAACGGCTCGATCGCCACGATGTCGCCGGGCACGATCTCGCCGCGGAGCGCCCGCGCCATCGCCCACTCCTGCGGCGCGATCCGGCGACCGTCTCGCTCCGAGCCGTCTGCCCACCAGCCCTTCCACTCGGCGTATTCGTCGACGTTCGCCGAGAACGGGGCGATGCCCCACAGCCGTTCGTTCGCCGGGTTCATGCGAACCAGCTTGCCGTTCGCATCGGCGACGATGATGCCGACGGGGGCTGCGGTGAGAATCGCATCGAGGAGCGCACGATCGGCGTCGATGGCGACGCGTGCCGCGAGGGCCCGCTCCTCGCTGTCGCGGAGCGCCTGCTCGGCGCGCTTCCGCGCCGTGATGTCCTGGAACACGAGCGCGACCTCGTGCCGGTCGGGAGGACCGATCGGTGTGGCGAAGACACTGAACCAGCGGCCCATCGCCGGCGCGTGCTCTTCGAACCGGGTCGCCGTGCGCGTCTTCGCGACACGTCCGTAACGCTCGAACCAGACCGACTCGAGGTCCGGGACGAGCTCGCGGGCGGTGCGCCCGACCGCGTCGACGAGACCGGTGTGCGCTTCGAACGCGGCGTTGGTCTCGAGGAAGCGGTAGTCGATCGGCTCCCCGTCGGCGTCGAAGAGCATCTCGAGGATGCAGAAGCCCTCGTCCACCTTCGCGAAGAGCGTCGCGTAGCGCTCCTCGCGCGCGCGACGCATCCGCGCTTCACAGCTGCAGCGACGCACGGCCTCGAAGCGGTCGCGCGCGTCTTCGACGGCGCGGACGAGGCGCGCGCGGTCGAGCCCCTCGAACGCGACGAGCTCGGACGCCCCTTCGCGGAGCACCGTCCGCTCGAGCTCGCGACTCGAGCGAGACGAAACGACTATCCTGGGGCACGTGAGCAGCTCGAGGTCGTTGAGCGATCGGAGGAGCCGGAGCGCTGTCTCGGAGGCCGGATCGTCCACGACGAGCACGCACGCCGGCACGCTGCCGCCGGGACCTCGGCAGCGCTCGAGGCAGCTGTCTTCGCTTTCCGCGCGCTCCAGATGGAGCTCTCCCTCTCCGCCGGCGAGAGCGCGCTCGAGGTGCGCGAACGCTTCCGGTGGCCCGTGGACCAGGACGAGACGAGGGGTGGGGCTCACGACAAGTGGCGGAGCATAGCCAGGGCCACGCAGCGCGTCGACGCGCGTTCCCGCGCTTCGTTCGTGCGAGTGGGCGTGCGGCGGACGAGCACAGGCATGCGTGCTGCACCTGCGCTCGCCGTGCGCAGCTCGGTCGCCGCCGTCGTCACGTTCCTGATCGCGAACCTGGCCGGTTGCGCGTCTCCCCCACGTGGTCCCGTCGACTTGCGGAGCGTCGAGACGACAGCAGTCCGCATCGATCTGCACGGCGCGCGCATGTGCGCCGGACGGCCCGTTGCACTCGATGTGCATCTCGACGTCAGCGGGCCCTCGGGCCGGACGCTCCACGTCGTTCCGACGCGCCGGACGCTCGACGACGTGATCTTCGACATCGACGCGCTCGGCTTCTCGAGCGCGGAAGGACGGTTCGAGCGAGGCGGTGTGTTCGTCCCGTCGAGCGACGTCGTCGCGCTCGCGCAGAGCGGGGTTCGCATCGCGGTACGACCACCGCGCGGTCGTACCGTCCTTGCGCGCTTCGCGCCGTCGTACGACTGCACGACCATGCTCGGAGCCGAGGGCGCCGCCGGGGCCGCCGGCACGGACGGTCGCGACGCGCTGTCGACCGAAGAAGAGGACGCGATCCCGCGCGCCGGTGACGCGGGGGCGAGCGGCTCGCGCGGAGGTGACGGTCCGCGCTTCGCCGTCTTCGTCACGTGGGCACGCACGCCCGACCACGCGAAGGTGCTCCTCGCCCGCGCGACGGGCGACCTCGAGGCGGTCACCCTCGTCGACCCGGACCTCGCGCTCGACGTCGTCGCGCGCGGTGGACGTGGCGGGAGCGGAGGACGCGGCGGCGCCGCCGCGCGCGCGACGACGTCCGAGCAGCGCGGCGGCGACGGCGGTCGCGGCGGCCGAGGAGGGCGCGGCGGTGACGGCGGCGACGTCACCGTCGTCGTCGACGAGCGCTTCCCCGAGCTCGAAGCCCGCGTCCGCGTCGACATCGACGGCGGGGAAGGCGGCGAGGGCGGCCGCGGCGGACCGGGCGGCGCGGGCTTCAGCGGGTTCGTCGACGTCGAGCGCAACGCGACCGAGACCGCGGTGGGAACGGCGGTCGGCATCGCCGCGGTGCTCGCCGGCGGGCGGAATCGGAACGTCGCCCCTCCGGCGAAGAAGCGCGTGTTCCTCACGACGGAACGCGGGTTCGTCGGACCACGTGGAATGAGCGGCGCGCGCGGCGCGCCGGGGAGCTTCGTCGTGCGGCGCGGCGACACGCGCGGGCGCTTCGAAGGGCTCGGCGCGATCGTTCCTTTCTGAGGTAGCCTCGCCGGCCATGGCGCCGTTGACGCTCCGACGCGTCTGCAAGTCGTTCGAGGGCAGGAGCGTGCTCCGACCGACGACGCTCGAGATCGGCTCGGGAGAGCGCGTCGCCCTGATCGGGCCGAGCGGCAGTGGGAAGTCGACGCTGCTCCGCATGATCATCGGCCTCGTCGTCCCCGACGAAGGCGAGGTCGTGATCGGAGATCTCCGCGTGACCGAGACGACGGCGAGAGCGGCACGCGCGAAGGTCGGGTGGATGCCGCAGGACGGCGGGCTCTTCCCCCACCTCACCGCCGAGGAGAACGTCACCCTCGTCGCGCGCCTTCGTGGCGAGCCGCGCGAGCGCCTCGCGAAGCGCGTCGCCGAGCTCGCGGAGCTCGTCCGCGTCTCGCGCGCGCTGCTCGCCCGTCATCCTCGGCGCCTCTCGGGCGGCGAACGCCAGCGCGTCGCGCTGATGCGGGCGCTCTTGCTCGAGCCGGAGGTGCTGCTCCTCGACGAGCCGCTCGGCGCCCTCGATCCCCTCGTGCGCGCGCAGCTGCAGGACGAACTCCGCGACGTGTTCGACGCGCTCGGGAAGACGGTCGTCCTCGTCACGCACGACCTCGCGGAGGCGGCTCTCCTCGCGCGCAGCATCGCCGTCCTCCACGAGGGGACGATCGTGCAGCGCGGTGCGATGAACGAGCTCCGGGGCGCCCCCGCGCACCCGTTCGTCACGGAGCTCCTCTCGGCGCAGCGCTCCCTAGTGGACGCCCTCGCATGAAGCGCCTCGTCCTCGCGCTCCTCGCGCTCCTCGCGCTCGTCACGGCTCCGTGCCTGGCGTCGGCGGACACGACCGTGCGGATCGGCTCGAAGCGGTTCACCGAGTCGTACGTGCTTGCCGAGATCACGTGCGCGCTCGCGCGACGCGAAGGCCTCGCCGCCGTCCACGAGCGGGGCCTCGGCGGCACCGCGATCGCCTTCCGTGCCCTCGAGCAGGGCTCGATCGACGCCTACGTGGAGTACACCGGCACGCTCGCCCGCACGCTCCTCGAGCGCGACGCGGACGCGGCGACGCTCCGCGAAGCGCTCGCGTCCCGCGGGCTCCGGATGTCCGCGCCGCTCGGCTTCGAGAACACCTACGCGCTCGCGGTCCGCGCGGCGGACGCGGAGCAGCGGAAGCTCGCGAAGACGTCCGACCTCGCAGCGCACGGCGACCTCCGCTACGGCCTGAGCCACGAGTTCCTCGGCCGCGCCGACGGATGGCCCGGGCTCGCCGCGCGCTACGGGCTCCACCCGGCGTCGCTCCGCGGGCTCGATCATGCGCTCGCCTACGAGGCGATCGCGCGGAACGACATCGACGTGCTGGACGTGTACACGACCGACGCGAAGATCGCGCGGCTCGACCTCGTCCCGCTCGCCGACGACGCGCAGTACTTCCCGCCCTACGACGCCGTCCTCGTCCATCGCGCGGATGCGCTCGCTCGCGCGCCCGCGCTCTCGCGTGTCGCGACCGCCCTGGTGGGGTCACTCGATGCGAAGACGATGCAGCGCCTGAATGCGCGCGCCGAGATCGACGGCCTTCCCGCCGAGCGCGTCGCGGCCGAGTACCTCGGCGGCAAGCTGCTCGATCGCGCCCCGGTACGCGACGGGCTCGCGCGCGGTGTGCTCCGCGCGACGGCGACGCACGGGCCGCGTCATCTCGGGCTCGTCGTCGTCGCCGTGTTCGCCTCGTCCGTCGTCGGGATCCCGCTCGGGCTCCTCGCGTTCGCGCGGCGGCGGCTCGGAACGACGGTCCTCGCCGTCACCGGCATCTTCCAGACGATCCCGTCGCTCGCGCTCTTCTGCTTCTTGATCCCGCTCTTCGGCATCGGGGCGGCGCCCGCGCTCGTGGCGCTCTTCCTCTACGGCCTCCTCCCCGTCGTGCGGAACACGCATGCCGGGCTCGCGTCGATCCCGCCCGAGCTCCGCGAGACGGCGCACGCGCTCGGCCTCACGACGACCGAGCGCCTTCGCCACGTCGAGATCCCGCTCGCCTCGCGGACGATCCTCGCGGGCGTGAAGACGAGCGCGGTCGTCGCGGTCGGCACCGCGACGATCGCGGCGTTCATCGGCGCGGGCGGGCTCGGCGAGCCGATCGCGACGGGTCTGTCGCTCGGCGACGTGCCGATGATCCTCGAAGGCGCGCTGCCGGCCGCCGGCCTCGCCCTCGTCGTGCAGGCGCTCTTCGCGCTCCTCGAGCGCCGCCTCGTGCCGCGCGGCCTCGCGCTCTGACGGCGCGCGCGCCGCACCTCACGCTCGAGCTGTGCCCGCTGGTCGGCGGCTTGCTCGCTGTCCGCTCGACATGGCGTCGAAGAACGGACACGGAGGGTTTCTCGGAGCACGGAAGGCGACGTGGCGAGCCGCCCTTGCGGGCGTGCTCGCCGGGGCGGGGCTCTTTTGCGTGCCTGGTGTCGCATCCGCGCAGGGCACGGACGAGCTCGCCGACTGGCCCTCCCGCGAGAAGCGCGGTGACGTCCGCGATCACGGCGTCGGGGTAGGCCTCGGCGCGCGCACCGACGTGCCGCTCTTCGTCGGCGCAGAGGGCTTCGTCGAGCACGGACCGACGCGGCTGCGCCTCACGGGCGCGCTCGGCGTTCTTCCCGGCGCCTATGAGCGGCTGATCAACCGCGCGCTCTCGAACGCGGGCGCGTACGACGACCGACTCGCTCGCGCCTTGAACGACACGCTCGCGACCGGCTTCGCGTGGAACGCGCATCTCGGCTTCCGTCCGCTCGCGCGACACGGTCTCCTCGTCGAGGTCGGCTACGGCGTGGCGACCCTCGTCGCGAACGGCGACGCGCGCGAGCTCGTCAGCCGCGAAGTCGGCGCGAGCGTCCCGACCGCGCAAGGCATCGACACGACATTGGGGCTCCGCTCCACGCTGCACCTCGTCGACGCACGCATCGGGTGGGAGTGGCTCGTCGCCGAGCACGTCACCGTCCACGCGTCGCTCGGCGTCTCGCGCGCCGTCGCCGCCTCGACCACGCTCGAGCAGCGTTATCTCGATCGCGCGCCCGCCCTCGCCCAGAACGCGATCGCGCAAGGGACCGGCACCCTCGACGACGCGCTCACGCGCTACGGGTGGACGCCCACGGCGGGCGTCGCGGCGGGCTACCGGTTCTAGAGGATGTCGGAGCGCTTGCCGTCGAGCACGTCGCGCGCCTTCTGGACGTTCAGCGAGCCTTCCCAGCGCGCGACGACCAGCGTCGCGACGGCGTTGCCGACGAAGTTCGTGAGCGCACGCGCTTCGCTCATGAATCGATCGATCCCGAGGAGGAGCGTGAGCCCGACGACGGGGACTGTCCCCGTCGAGGCGAGCGTCGCGGCGAGGGTGACGAAGCCGCTGCCGGTGACGCCTGCGGCCCCCTTCGAGGTCAGGAGGAGGACGCCGAGCAGCACGAGCTGATCGCGGAGCGACAGGTGCACGTCGAGCGCCTCGGCGACGAACAGCGCCGCCATCGTGAGGTAGATGCACGTGCCGTCGAGGTTGAAGGAGTAGCCGGTCGGGACGACGAGGCGGACGACGTCCGGCTTGCAGCCGAGCGCTTCGAGCTTCGCCATCAGGCGCGGGAGCGCCGACTCCGACGACGACGTGCCGAGGACGAGGACGAGCTCGTCGCGGAGGTACTTCAGCAGCTTGAAGATGTTCAGGCCGACGAGGCGCACCACGATACCGAGCACGACGACGACGAAGACGAGCGCCGTCGCGTAGAACGTCGCCATCAGCTTCGCGAGGTTGCCGAGGGTGCCGAGCCCGAACTTGCCGATCGTGAACGCCATCGCGCCGAACGCGCCGAGCGGTGCGACGCGCATCACGAGCGAGACGACCGCGAAGAGACCGGTCGAGATCTGCTCGAGGATGTCGAGGAGGCCCTTCGCCCGCTTGCCGACGACCGCGAGCGCCATCCCGGAGAGGAGGGCGACGAGGAGCACCTGGAGCACGTCACCGCTCGTGAAGGCGGACGCGAGGCTGTCGGGGATGATCCCGAGGAGGTGCTCGACGACCCCTTTGGGTTTCATCCCGAGGACCGCAGCGTCGAGCGCCTTCGGGTCGAGCGACTCGATCTTCGCGTGGACGCCGCTGCCGGGCCGCACGGCGTGGATCGCGCCGACGCCGAGCACGAGCGCCACCGTCGTCATCACCTCGAAGTAGAGGAGCGCCTTCGCGCCGACGCGACCGACCTTCTTGAGGTCCCCCATCGAAGCGACGCCGAGCACCACGGTCGTGAAGACGATCGGCGCGATCAGCATCTTCACGAGCTTCACGAACGCGTCGCCGAGCGGCTTCAGCGCGACGGCGGTGTCGGGCGCGAAGGCGCCGAGCGCGATCCCGAGCACGATCCCGACGAGGACCTGGAGGTAGAGGCCGCGTCCGCCCTCCTTCTTCTTCGGGAACGTCGCAAGCGACTCGGGCGCGCGGAGGACGCTCGCCGTCGTCGCGGACGGCGGCTCTTCACCGAAGTACGGCGAGGACGGGCTCTCCACGCGTGGCAGCAGGATGCCCTTGCCGGGACGCCAGGCGTCGCCGCTCCTCTTCGGATCCCCCATGTTTCGAAACGTAACGGAACCGGGGGCTCAGGTCTTCAGCCACCCTTCAGCCACGCGAAGATCGGGCGCACCGCACCGGTGATCCGAGGTGCGCGGTCCTCCGCCTTCAGCAGCTTCACGGTCGCGCGCGCGTCGACGACGAGGCCGCGCTCGTAGGGGACGAGCTTGATCGTCATCGTGAGCTTGCCGGGCTCGAGCACGGTGCCGAGCAGCCAGTGCCGGTAGCCGGTCGTGTTCGTGATCGCGACCGTGTAGCCGTTCTCGCCTGCGTCGTCGGCGGTGAGGCGGACGTCGAGCGACACGTCGCCCTGGAGGACGACCTTCCCGCGGACGATCCGCTTCGGGCTGCCTTCGTCGTCGCTCGTCGCGGTCGCCGACGTGAAGGGCGCCGCGTCGCCGTCCTTGATCTCCGTCCAGCGCGCGACGTCGAGCAGCTTCGCGAGGATCTTGTCGGCCTTCGCGTTCGGGATGTAGCCGATCAGCGTCGTCTCGGACGACCGCTGCGCGTTCGGGGTGTCGTCGGCGGTGACCTTCGCCGTCGCCGCGCGAACCGCCTCGTCGTAGGCCGGGTTGCGCGTCTGCGCAGCAGCCGTCGCGTCGTCGCCTTCCTCCTCCGCCGGCGCGGCGCACCCGGTCGATGCCGCGAGGGCGAGGGCGAGGAGCGAGGCGAGGACGAAGGGGCAGGAGCCGCGCATGTGGGCTGGTGGTGCAGGATGTGTGCCTTCCTCTCTCCGCCCTGATCCTCGCGGAAACACGAAGGAAGCGGACGCGGCACCGTCAAGGGAGGATGGACGAGGGACGGGCGAGGTGGTTCGCGGGAGACCCACCGACGACAACCCGACTCACTCGTAGACGAAGGGGTCGCGGCACGCCTCGCTCCCGAGGTTCCCGCTCCGGAGCGCGTCGCACGTCAGGGCCTCGATCGCCGGTAGGCACTCCCGCCGGAGCTTCCCTTCGTCGACCGCGCGCTTCACGTTCCCGCAGCCGGCGGCCTCGAGGTAGCCCCGGACGCTCTCGTCGTAGCTCTCGCCGCAGCCGCCTTCGGCGACGGGACGCGCGGCGACCTGCGCGACCGCGTTCGCCATCGCGACGCAGGCCGGGTGCGCGTCGTTCTGCAGGACCTCCAGACACTTCGCGCCCGGATCGAGCACTTTGTCGAGCTTGCAGACGTAGAAGCGCGAAGGGTGGTGGAGGGGCGCCTTCGACTGCAGGCTCGCCCAGTACGCCGAGACGCGGTGGAGGAAGTCGTGCTCGCGTTTGTGGGTCCCGACCCAGTGCACGCCGGTCGTCTTGCTGAGGAAGACGAAGCGCGCGTTGCCTTCGTCCTCCTTCTCGCCCGGCGCGTCGACGTGCTCGTAGCCGAGCCACGAAGGCGGTGAGACGGTGACGGGGTCGCCGAAGTTCACGACGCGGAACAGCTTCGTGCGGGCGTTCTTCGCGCGCGCCGCGAGCTCGTGGGCGAAGGCCTCGTTGCCGACGCGGGGCGACCCGAACGTGTAATGTGCATAGACCTTGCGGCCTTCGCCGAGCGCCGCATGGACCGCGAGCGTGCTGAGCGCCGCGCCGAGGCTGTGCCCGGTGACGTAGAGCGGGACGCCGGGCCGCTTCGCTTCTTCCTGCGCGAGATACGCCGAGAGTCCCTGCCGGTCGCTCCCGAGCAGCGTCGAGCCGTCCCACAAGCCGCTGAACGCGCCGTAGAACCCGCGGTGAACTTTGCCTTCACCGAGCGGGACCTTCCGGAACTGGAGGTCGGTCCGGATGTCGGTCTTGTTCTCGGTGCCGCGGAACGCGAGGATCGCGATCCGGTCCGTCGCGAGGTAGACGGCCTGCGTGTCGTTCTGCGCTTCGAAGAACCGGTAGCTCGTGACCTGGAAGTCGGGGCCGCCGAGCCGCTTCAGCTCGGACGCGAGGACCTCCTTCAAGCTGCTGTGCGTCGCGTGGGACTCGTAGACGACGTCCGAGGCACGTGCGAGCCACGCTGCGTTGACGACGCTGAACGCGCCCGACTCCTCCGCACGCGGCTCGAAACGACGCGCGGCGACCGAAACGGCTTCGCTCTGCTCGTCGCCGTCGGCGACATCCGCCGAGCAGGCCGTCGTGAGACCGGCGACGAGGAGGGCAGCGGCGGAGAGGCGGAGGAGCGTTCGCATGGTCGGTCCGGAGGGGAGACCGACGGGCTCTACAAGCGGCGTACCGCGCAGCGCGCGTCGGAAATCACGGCCGAAAGCCGTGCTCCAGACGCGCGTGCTGCGCAAAGTGGGATCTCGAACTGTGCGACGCTCCACTCAGTTCTGCGGCACCCGCCAGATCGTGCGCAGCAGGGGCGTGGCGACGTAGATCGCGTCGTCCGCCACGACGAAGCTGTCGATCCTCTGCGGCGCGGACCACACGACGACCGGCGGCGACCCGACCGTGAGCTTTCGGAGCTGGTACTCGGAGCGGCTCGGGATCTCCGTCGCGAACCAGATCTCCTTGCCGCGGACGACGAGCGCCGACGGTGACGCCTGATCCTTCGCGAGCTCGGCTGGCGCGGCGCCCGGCGTCGAATGCGCGAGCTGCTGGATCCTCCCGTCGCTCGTCGCCCAGGTGACGAGCTCGTCGTCGCAGACGAGGCTCTGCGCACTCGCGAGGCCGGTCGCGAAGTCTTCGTGCGGACCCGCGTCGGGAGCGACGAGCGCGCGCCGGATGCGCGTCCCGCTCGTCTGCGTGAGGTAGACCCACTTCGACGCAGCGCAGAGCTCGATCCCTTCCTCGTTCACCGCGAACACGCGGTCGGCGAAAGTCGTCTTCGGGACCTCGACGACGCGAAACGGCACGTCGCGGAAGTTCACGAAGTAGAGGAAGGACCCCTCTTGCGCGAGCGCTCGTGCTTCCCCGCACGCGTACGAGAGATACGTCGCTGCGTTCGTCGTGAGGTCGTAGCGGACCGCGTTGCGGCACTCGGTCTCGTAGACGAGGGCGTAGGCGTACTGCCCGTCGGTGACGATCCCGTTCACGCTGTTCCCGTTCGTCTCGAGGCCGCCGTCGGGGGCCGCGACCGTCTTCGGCGCGAGCGCGATCTTGTCGGTCGTGCGGACGAGGTCCTTTCCGTTCGTCTGCTTCGAGACCCAGACGAGCTGCGTGCTCGTCTGCCGGAGCCAGCGCGGGACGTAGCCTTCGGGCTCGACGACGTACGCGGTCGCCCCCGCCGCGTCGACGCGTCCGCCATCGGGAAGGACCGGGCCCGCCTCGGCGGCGGAACCTTCGGCCGACGCATCGAGGGACGCTTGGCCGTCGCCGTAGATGTCCTTCACCCCGATCACGGCGGCGCATCCCGCCGAAGCGAGCGCGAACGCAGCGAGGACGCGGAGCCCTTTCGATCCGATCGGCTTCCCGCGCCTCACCGCGGGAGAGGATAGCCTCGATCCTCAGCGCCGTGCACGGCGGGCGAGCACGGCGGCGACGACGAGGAGAAGCGCGGGAAGCGCAGAGCTCCGCGCCCGGGCGCCGCGGATGCTGCATCCGGCCGACGCGAGGTCGTCCGGCTCGGGGTCGTCGCCGGCCTGGACCGTCTCCTCGCCGTCGTCGTCGTCGTCGCCGAGGCCTTCGTCCGCCGACTGCGTGCCCTCCGGGGCAGCTGCCTTCTTCGGCGTGGCGCCGACCTCCTTGAACGCCGCTTCGATCGTCTCGCGCGCCGACGAGAGCGTCGTGAACGCCGCCGTCCCGCCCTCGCCACAGTGGGCGACGAGGCTTGCGACGCCGACGACGCCGTTGTCCCCGATCGCGAGCGCCGGTCCGCCCTGATCGTCCTCGCACGCGCTCTCCGTCACGTCGAAGCCCGTCTTCGTCGCGCGTGTCACCGTGACGTTCGCCTTCCGCGAGCGAGGCTGTGGGGGCGCGGCGTCGCCGTAGCCGACGACGGCGAGCTTCTCGCCCTTCACGCCGGGACCGTCGAGGCGGATCGCGGCGGTCGGCTTCTCGGTGATCGGCGCCTTCAGGACGAGGACGGCGACATCGTGCGTCGGATCCTCGACGATGTGGTCGACGCGGACGGCGGGCTCCGGCTGCGGTCGCGACTCGATCACGCTCCGCGCGTTGACGCCGAGATAGACACCGACCTCCGCCGTCTCGATGCACTTCTTCGCGGTCAGCACGAGACGCGGCGCCACGAGGGTGCCGGAGCAGCGCGGCGCCCACACCTTCTGTCCCGTCGGCAGCCCGATTTGCATCGCGAGGTGCACGACGAAGTCCTCCGCCGCCGGAGAGGCCGCCCCGGCGAGGACCGCCTGCCGGACGGCGGCGACGTCCTCGCCCTTCCTCTCGTGCTCGCCGGCAGTGCAGGCCATGACGCTGCCGCCGAGGAGGACGGCGAGACCGAGGTTTCTCATCGGAGGTCGGGAAGAGCAACGCGCGTGCCGCTCGGTCCTGCGCGTTCTCCCGGATTTCCCGAGCAGGAGAGGGCTCTCCCGCGACCGACCGGTGTCACCCGGCGGCGACGACGTTGGATCTGGCGCGCTTTGGGGGCGATGTCGTCTCCGAGCGAGGAGCCCCCGGAATTCCCGCGGCGATCTCTCGCTCGCAGGACGTGCGGCGTCGCGGCACGGGCGGTGCACTCCACCATTCGCATGGAACGAAGCACCCGGCTCGGTCTCCTCCTCGGTCTCGTCGGCGCCTCCCTCGCTGTCGCCTGCTCGACGCCGCCTCCGGTCGCGCAGCAGGAGCGCACGAAGCCGGAAGCGGTGGCGCGCGTGAAGTCGGCGGCGAGCACCGAGAAGAGGACGAACGCCGTCACGTGGCGCATCTACGGCGGTCGCACGCAGATGGTCGTCATGGGCTTCGGGAAGGACAAGAAGCCGGTCGACGGCATGCGCGTCCGCTTCGCGACCGACACGAACCTCGGCTGGTGGCTCTCGCTCGAGAGCCTCCGGAAGGGCGGCGGCATGATGCGCCTCGCCGACGACCAGAACCGCGTCGTCCTCGACACCACGACGGCCGCGGACAAGCAGCTGATGCACGGCGCGATGCGCGCGCTCACCGCGTACGCGAAGAAGTTCACCGGTGGCTCGTCGACGACGAGCCCGAGCTCGCTCCAGGTCGCGTTCGCCGACGACCCCTGCTCGCTCCCGAAGCTCGCCGAGCAGGCCGCCGCGTGCGCTTCGGCGCGTCCCGTCTGCAAGAAGTCGGGCACGAGCAAGGCGCTCCTCTGCTCGTCCGGCGCGCTGAAGTGCGCGGCCGACGCGGCGAAGCTCGCCGAGACCTGCGCGGCGAAGGGGCTGAAGAGCGGCGGCGGCAAGACGGAGAAGAAGAAGAACCCCGCGCCGAAGATTCCGAGCATCCCGAGCCTCGGCAGCTCGAGCGGCGGCAGCTCGTCGGGCGGCTCCTCCAGCGGCGGCACCAAGTCCTCGAGCGGCGGGACGAAGTCGTCGAGTGGCGGGACGAAGTCGTCGAGCGGCGGCGAGGGCGGTGAGTGCAAGGACGATCCCGTCGACTGCCCCGGCAGCTGCAAGGACGAGGAAGAGGACTGCCCCGACGGCAACAAGCAGGGCTGCGAGGGCGAAGAGGACGTGGAGTGCTCGGGCGATTCGAAGAACGACGAGGAGGAGGAGGGCGAGGGCAACGAGAAGGAGGACGACGTCGAGGAGCCGTCGAGCGGCGACGACGTCGATCCCGATCCCGAGCCGAGCGAGGGAACCGATGGGCCCGACGACGCGGAAGCCGACGACTCGTCGTTCGACGACTCGTCCTTCGAGAGCGATGTGGGCGAAGAGAGCCGTCCCGTGTTCGGCCTCTTCACCAACGCGCGCACGCAGCCGACGAACCGGAGTGACGCGAGCTGCGGTGCGTCCCGCGTCCTCGTCTGCGGCGGACGCTCGAGGACGGGTGGGTTCTGCCGATGCGTCCCGCGCTGAGCCTCCTCGCCGGCGCGCTGCTCGCGACCGCGTGCAGCGCGCCCGCCTCCGCCGACGCCGAGGAGCTCGGCGTCGCACGGAGCGCGATCACGCAAGGCGAGACGTCGACCGCCGACAGCCCCGCCGTCGCGCTCGTCCGTGACGGCCGCCCGTACTGCTCCGGCGTCCTCGTCGCGCCACGGCTCGTGCTGACGGCCGCGCACTGCCTCGAGGACGAGGTCGACACGATCGCGTTCGGCGCCGACGCGCGCCACCCCACCGCGGTCGCGAAGGTGCGTACGACCCTCGTCCACACCGGCTGGGACCCCGAGACGTTCGCGCACGACGTCGGCGCCGTCGTCCTCGAGACGCCCTCGACCGTGGCGCCGGCGATCCTCGCCCGTGGTCCGCTCGCGCGCGTGCCGTCGATCTCCGAGTCGATCCGCCTCGTCGGGTTCGGTCGTCCTTCGGCGGACGCATCCGCGCACTCCGGCGAACGGCGGACCGGCAAAGCGAGCGTCCGTGAGGTGACCGAGACCGCGATCGCGGTGACGCCCGGTCCGTCGCTCGCGTGCGTCGGGGACTCGGGCGGACCGGTCTTCGCGCGCTCGGGCGACACCGAGGTCGTCGTCGGGCTCACGTCGCACGGCGACGCCGCGTGCGCGGACGAAGCGTTCGCGCTCCGGGTCGACTCGGAGCCGTCGTTCGTAGACCAGGCGTTCTCGGAAGCGGAACGCGTCACGCGCGCAGACGAGGAAGCCACCGCGAGCTGCGCGCTCGCCACGCGGCGCGTGCCGCACGGACGCGGCGTCGCGGTCGTGGTCCTCGGCCTCGCGCTCGTCCGTCGCCGGAAGCGCGCCTGACTAACGGCAGCGCGGGTGCACCGCGTGCATCTGCGCGTGCGACGCCTGCGCTGCCTCGTTCCACGAGAGCGCAGAGGCGGCGCCGCTCCCGATCGCGAGGAACGCGAAGAGCACGGCGGCCTTCACGTCGAACCGCAACATCGGCCGGAACGCCATCAGGAACGGAAGGCCCGCGGCGAGCGCGATCGCCATGAACCAGGCGGGACCGACGCCCGACCACGCCGACGCGGCGAGCGCGCTGCCGGCCGCGAGCAGGAGGCCGACGCCCCACGTCCGCTCGCGGAGCGCCGCGCGCGCGCCGAGGACGACGAGCGCCGCGACCACGATCGTCGGGATGCGCTGCATCACCAGACTGCGGAGCGCCAGACCCCACCCGAGCGACTCGGCGAGCGCCAGCACGAGCACGAGCGAGCGGGGCAGACGCGACATGAAGAGAGCGTGACACCCGCCTCTGCGGTCGTAAAGCGCGAGCGATCCGACGTCAGCGAGGCCAACGGCACGCACGGACGGCGGCGTCGAAGTTCACCGTGCTCGGGCCCTCGGTCGCGCAGAAGGCCGGATCGTAGGCGACCTGCTTCGTCGCGTTCCCGTCGACCCCGTAGCAGGTACAGGTCTCCGACGACGCGTCGCAGCGGAGCGCGAGCTCGGCCTCGCCGCAGAGCGCGGTGAACGTGCAGTCGGGGCCGACGCCGTCGATCCCGAACGCGTCGCACGCGTGCGTCTCGTGAGAGGCGTCGCCGCCGTCGGCGCCGCCACCCTCGTGGCCGCCGCCGGTGTGCGAGCCTGCGTCCACGCCGGCGTCCGCGGTCCCGTTCGTGGGCGACGCATCGCCCGGAGCCGCGCTGCGTGCTTCGTCTCTCGACGCGCACGCCGCGAGGACGAGGACGGTCGCCGTTACGAGGAAGGGCCCGCGCACGATGCGTGAACCCTATCACGTGCTAGAAAGGCCACGTGAACGCTCCTTCTCTTCTTCGCGCTCGACTGACCCGTGCCCTCCTCTGCGCGTCGCTCGGCGTCGCCGTCACGTACACGCCGGCATGTGACCACCACGACGACGAGACGACGCCGGACGATCCCGGCACCGTCTATCAGGGTGGCACGAACGACGAAGCGCTCGCCGCGCTCGAAGGCGCGAAGACGACGGAGAGCGCCACCGGCCCGGCGCTCACCGCCCCCGCGGCAGACGCCGTGCTGCCGGCGACGCCCGCCCCGGCGTTCACGTGGAGCACGGGCGGCAGCACGGGCGAGCTCCTTCCGCGCCGAGCGCCTTCGTTCACGACGCCGCTGCCGTTCGGGCCGCTCCGCCGCGCGCACGCGCACGGCGCACCGGTGAACGGCCGCGCGTACCTCCTCACGTTCACCGGAGCGTCCGGCTCGGTGGTCCTCCGCGTGTTCACGACGACGACGACGTACACGCCCGACGCGGCTTCGTGGGAGCGCATCCGGACCGCGGGTGCGACCGTGACCGCCGCCGTCACGACGGCGTCGTTCGACAACAACAACCTCGTGCAGGACGGAGGCCCGACGCGCGGCGCTCCGCGGACGTTCACGTTCGCGAAATGAGCGCGCGTCGTCTCCTCACGGTCGTGGGCGCGCTCGCCTGCGCGATGCCGTCGGGCTGCACGACGCCCGATCCGGACATCGTCTACGACGCGTACGGGGGCACCGCGTATCCCGACAAGCGTCCGAAGCTCCCGAAGCCGGAGGGCTACTTCGCCTACGTCTCCGAGAACGGCTCGGACACGATCTCGGTCATCGACCTCCCGCGCAACGTCCGCGTCGCGCAGGTCGCGGTCGGGCGCGACCCGGTCGACCTCGACGGTCCGCACCATCTCGCCGTCGACGCGAAGGGCTTCGTCTACCTCGCCCTCCAGTACCCGCAGCCGACGAGCCTGCCGGGGCCGCACTCCGCCCACGCGTCGAGCACGCGCAAGGGTTGGGTCGTGAAGCTCGCGCCGGACGACCTCCGCATCCTCGCCCAGGTCCAGGTCGACGCGAATCCGGGCGAGATCGTCCTCTCGCCCGACGGCACGAAGCTCCTCGTCACCCACTTCGATCTCCAGGCGGCCCTGAACCCTTCGGCCTCCGCGGAGGACCAGAAGTCGACCGTCGCGATCATCGAGACGGCTTCGTTCGATCAGCCCGTCGTCCCGGCGCCGAGGTTCGTGAAGACGTGCCGCGCGACGCACGGCGCGGCGATCACCGCCGACGGACGCACCGCCTTCGTCGCCTGTTACGCCGACAACGCGCTCGCGATCGTCGACCTCGTCACGCCGGGAGCGCCCGTCACGCAGGTCTCGGTCGGCGTCCAGGGCCCGTACTCCGCGGTCGCGAGCCCGAGCGGGCGTCTCCTCGCGGTCGGCGCGACCGACGGACGCGAGACGCGTCTGTTCGACACGACGACACGCACGCCGACGTCGATCACCGTGATCACGCCCGGCGCTTCGTACTTCGCCGCGTGGTCGGCGGACGAGAAGACGCTCTGGATCCCGACCCAGGGCCCGGACGCAATCGTCGCCGCGAACGCGGAGACCGGAGCGGCGATCCGCCAGCGGCGGTTCGAAGCAGGGACCTGCGAGAAGCCGCACGAAGCGACGCTGGGACGTGGCGAAGGCGCGCTCCTCTACGTGGTCTGCGAAGGCGATCACAAGAAGAACAGCGTGATCCTCGGGCTCGATCCGACGACGCTCGAGACGAAGGCGACGATCGACGTCGGGGTCTACCCGGACCGCATGGCGTTCACGGGGACGCCGTGAGGCGCGCGCTCGTCGCCGCGTCGCTCCTCCTCGCGTCGTGCTCGAGCGACCCCGAGACCGAGCAGCGCTCCGCCGTGGAGCACGGACGAGACCTCTTCGCGTCGACCAGCACGTCCGAGGCGAAGAACAACGTCTTCGCCTGCGCGACGTGTCACCGGACGACCCCGGGCGCCGACGACCGCATCCTGCCCGGCGCCGACCTCGCCGGCGCCGTCGCGCGACCGTCGTTCTGGGGAGGGAAGAATCTCGATCTCCTCCGTGCGGTGAACGACTGCCGCTACTACTTCATGGGCGCGCAGCGCGCCTGGACGGATCAGGACGCCGACGCGCGCGGCATGTACGCGTTCCTCGAGTCGCTGCCGCCGGCGAAGACGGACGCGGTCGCTTTCACCGTCGTCCCGTCCGCCGTCGATCTGCCGGCCGGCGATCCGTCGCGCGGGCGTGTCGTCTACGACAAGGCATGCGCGTCGTGTCACGGCGCGGCGAGCAGCGGCGCGGGCAAGCTCCGCGGCAACATCCCGACGCTGCCCGGCGAGTCGGTCGCGTACTTCGCGACTCTCGGCTTCGACCGGACCGCGACGCGCATCACCTTCGTCGAGAAGGTGCGTCACGGCCCGTTCCTCGGGCTCTACGGTCAGATGCCCCTCTTCTCGACCGAAGCGCTGAGCGATGCCGATCTCGGCGCGCTCCTCGCGTTCCTCGCACTCTACTGATCCCGGGTTTCCCCGGTCACCAGTCGTTTTCCCACCGTGAGATCGACGGCTTGCGAGGAGTTTTCGCTCCGGCCCCGCTCCATATATCCTCGACAGGGATGGCGAGGGACCAGCGCGACGAAATCGCGGAGATTTCGGCGACCGGAACGGTCGAGCCGCGCGGCGCGCTCGCCCAGCTCCGCCTCCAGTCGCGATCCGGCGAGTACCGCGTCCTCCCCGCGCCGAACGAGGTCGTCCTCCTCAAGCGGGCGACCGAGGACGGTCACGATCGCGCTTGTCTCGTCTTCGGGGAGATCCGCACGCCGGGCGCCCTCTGTGATCTCCTCGGGTTCGTGAGCCACACCGGCTGGCGCGGGGAGTTCGTGGTCAAGGACGAGACCGCGACCCGCTCCTTGTTCTTCGACCAGGGGCACGTCGTCGGCGCGAAGTCGACGGTGCTCTCCGAGCGCCTCGGTGAGGTCCTCTACCGACACGGGGTGCTCACCCGCGAGCAGGTCGACCGCTGCAGCGAGGCGACCGCGGAAGGCGCGCTCCGGTTCGGCGAGAACGCCGTCCGCCTCGGGTACATCGCACGGGAGGCGCTGTTCCGTTCGATGGCGCGCCAGATCGAGGAGATCACGTTCGGCGCGCTCCTCGTCGCGGCCGGCACGTACTTCTTCATGGAAGGGTTCGAGGAGGAGCAGCTCGCGGCGCGGCAGCAGCTGTCGATGAACGCGCTCCTCCGCGAAGGCATCCGGAGGATGCACGAGACCCGCTACTTCAAGGCCCGGCTGCCGTCCGTCGACCACGTCCCCGTGCTCGTCCGCCCGCCGGCAGTGCCGGACCCGCTCGGGGTCGTCCAGGCGATCGACGGCCGGTCCTCGATCGCGGCGATCTGCAGGAAGGTCGGCCAGGGCGAGTTCGAGGTCATGCGCGTCCTCTTCCAGCTCGTGCAGGCCGGGCACGTCACCGTCCGCGAGCCGCGCGTGTCCCTCGTCGAAGCGGTGAAGATGTACAATGCAGCGATTTCTTTGCTGCTCCGCGAGCTCGACGCGATGGACGAAGGCGATGCCGTGCGCGTGCAGCTCGCGTCCTTCGCGGTCGAGCCCCCGCTCGCGGACGTCCTCTTCGGCGCCGGGCCGGCCGACGACGGCACGCTCGACGAGAAAGTGGTCGACGCGAACGTCGAGCAGAGCGGCGCGCCGGAGCTCGCCGACATCGTTCCTGCGAAGCTGCACGAGATGGCGTCGTACGCGCTCTTCCTCGCGCGTCCGCACCTGTCGCGCATGGCGACCGGCGGCCGTGACGAATCGCGTCCGCGGCTCTCGACCCGCGTCGCCGCTCTGCTCGAGCCGCTGAACGCCTCGGCGGCCGGGAAGGGGACCGGCGAGCATCGATGAGGAGGCGGGCGTCTCCGTGAGCTCGGAGCGCCTCTTGCTCCTGCCGCCGGGGCGCATCGTCGCCGGCAGGTACGCGGTCAAGATCGCGCTCGGCGTCGTGCGCGGTGTCGGACGGCACCATGCGCTCACGGAGCCGAACCAGGAGGTCCTCCTCGAGACGATCGCGTGTCCGCCGGAGGGAAGACAGGCGTTCTCGGCGTCGATGGACGAGACTCGCACGCGCCTCGCCGACGTGCCGACCCGTCTCGTCGCCGCGCCGCTCGTGCACGGGATCGACGAGCAGAACGGGCTCGCCTACGTCGTGTCGGTGTGGCCTTCCGCGCCGCCGCTCGCGGAGCTCGTCGCGGTGTGCCCGCTCACGCCGGCCGAGATGGTGGAGCTCGGACGCGCGATGGCGGCGTCGCTCGGGGCGGCGCATGCCGCCGGTGCTCTCCACCTCGCGCTCGACCCGTCGTGCGTGTTCGTTCCGCCGCTCGGCAACGGTGCGGTCGCGATCTCCGGCTTCGGTGTGGCGCAGGCGCGCGCGGCAGGCGAGCGCGCGCCGCTCGCGGCGACGGTGGCGACGGACGTCGAGGGGGCTGCCCGCATCCTCGTCTACGCAGTGACGGGCGTCGTCGACGGGAAAGAGGGGCTCGTGCAGGCGGCCGATCGCCTTCCGACCGCGATGACGGACGTGCTGCGTCGCGGCCTCGACGACGACCCGCAGGCGCGCTGGGAGAGCCCGGCGCAGCTCGCGGAAGCGCTGTCGGACGCGCTCGCGGGCAAGGCGTCGTCGCCGACGACGGTCCGCGTGCCCGCGTCGGCGCCGAAGATGCCGGTGCCGACGCCGCCGCCGATGATGGTGGCGCCGGTGCCGACGCCGATGCCGACGCCGCCGTCTCCACCCGAGCTCGCGGCGCCGCTCGTCGCGGCGTCGACATCACCGTTCGCGGTCTCGCCGCAGGCGGCGTCGTCGGGCGAGCTGCCGACCGTCGCCGGCCTCCACGAGCCCGGACATCGGAGGCTCCCGGTCGTCGCGATCGGCATCGGGACAGTCGCTCTTCTCGCGCTCGTGACCGGCATCGTGTGGGTCGCGCGTTCGCCGAAGCCCCAACCGGTGGCAGCCGCGCCGCCGGCCTCGGCGGCGCCGCCGCCTGCCGCCGTGACGACCGCTCCTCCCACGCCGACGCCGCCCGCATCCGCCGCTCCTCCGCCCGCACGCGAGCCTCCTCCCGTCGGTGCGAACGAAGCCGAGCTCGTCGTCACGTGCGAGCCGGCGTGCGAGGTCGTCCTCGCGAACAGCAAGCCGCTCACCGGCTATCCCGATCCGGTCCGGCTGAAGCCCGGCACGTACGGGATCGGCGTCTCGCGCGCCGGCTACGGCGGGCAGTGGCGGAAGGTCGTCCTCAAGGGAGGAACGCGCCAGACGCTCTCGTTCACGCTCACGCGCGCGAACGCGCCGTCGCGCCGTCCGAAGCGCTGACCCCGATCACGAGTCCTCGAGCCATGTCTCGTCGACCGGACGGCCTGCTTCGGCGAGCAGCGCGCGGGCACGCGAGAGCACGGCGGTCTCCATCTCGAGCCGCGCTTCGAGCGCGGCGGCGGCGAGGACCTCGAGATCGAGCCGCCGACGCGTGCTGAGCAGCTCCGCGCGAAGCGTGACGATCTCCGCTTCGAGTGCCGGCACCTCTTCGCTCGCTCGCACCACCGCCGATCGCAGCTGCTCCATCTCGCGTACGTCGGCGAGTGGAGCGCGCCGCGCTCCCTCGGCCTGCTCGCGGCGTGCGTCCGCGAGCTGCGCCTCGAGGGCGGCGACGTCGCGTGACGCCTCGGCGAGCGCGCTCTCGCGTTCGGCAAGCCGTTCCTCGAGGGCGCGCCGTTCCCCGCGGGATTCGGCGAGCTCACCCGTCATCGCTTCGTGCTCTGCGCGAGCGGCCGCGAGCGCCTGGCGCTCGGCTTCGAGATGCACATCGCGCTCGGCACCCTCGGCCGCGCGGACACGCGCCGCGTCCGCGAGCCGTGCTTCGAGCGCTTCGACACGGCGCCCGGCCTCGCGTAGCTTCACCTCGAGCAGATCGATCCGGTCGGCGCGCTCTTCTCCGTCGGCGCGCGATGCATCGAGCTCGCGAACGAGTGAGCTCGCGAACCTTTCGGCCTCTTCGCGTGCGCGTTCGGCCGCGGCCGCGCGCTCTTCGGCGTCCTCTTGTCCGCGCTCGGCGGTCGCTGCGCGCGCTTCGGCGTCGTCGTAGGCGTGCTCCGCGGTCGCCGCCCGCGTCTCCGCCTCTCTCCGCGCACGGTCGGAAGCGCTCGCGCGTCCCTCGGCCTCCTCGCGTGCGCGCTCGGCGGCGGCGGCGCGCTCTTCGAGCCCCGGGATCTCTGCCGCGCGCTGCTCCGCCGTCTCGGCTCGCGACAGCGCCGCGCTCGTCTCGCGACGCGCGCGGTCGATCTCGGCGAGCACGCCGTCGTAGCGAGCGCGGAGCTCGTTCGTCTGCGCCTCGGCACGTTCGAGCTCGATCGCCAGCACGAGCCGCAGCTTCTCGAGGTCACCCTCGATCGCCGCGCGCGCGCGGATCGCTTCCTCCGCGCGGGCGCGCTCGGCCTCGAGCTCGACCTCGAGCGACCGCTTCGTCGCGGCGAGCTCCGCTCCCGCACGACGCTCTCCCGCCAGCGTCTCCTCCGAAGACCGCGCGGCCTGCTCGGCGCGCGCGAGGGCTTCGCGCGCGCTGTCGCGCTCCGCGAGGGCCGCTTCGAGCCGCTCGCGTGCCTGGACGCGGGTGCTCTCGAGCGTCTCGGTGAGCTGCTCGGCATTCCGCGCCGCCGCCGCGAGCGCGGTGCGGACGCGCTCGTGCGCCTCCTCCGCCTCGGCGGCGCGTGCTCGTGCCGTGTCGACCTCCGCGCGGAAGCGTGTGCTCGATGCTTCGGTCTCGCGCAACACGAGCTCGAGATCTCGGCGCACCAGTGCGTGCTCGCGGCGTGCGGCGAGGAGCCTCCGGGCGCTCTCCTTCGCGGTCCGCTCGATCTCGTCGCGCTCTCGCTCCGTACGTGCCGTCGTCTCGCGCTCGGCGGTGAGCTCGTTTTCGAGGGCGCTCCTTCCGCGCTTCTCCTCCGCGATCGCCGCCTCGAGCGGCAGCGTCGCCGCGCGAAGCCGCTCGGTCTCGCGCGCGTCACGTTCGCGCCGTAGCTCCTCGAGCGCCGTCTCGCGCTCCTCGGCGGCGTGCTGCCGGAACGCCTCGAACGCAGAGGCATGCGCGCTCTGCAGTCCCTCGCGCTCGCGATCGGCCCGCACGCGCTCTGCGGCGAGCTCCTCCTCGAAGCGCGCGAGGGCGTCCTTCATCCGTCCGTCGCTGGCACGCTCGGCCGCTTCGAGCGACGCGACGAGGCGCGTGCTCTCCGACCGGAGGCGCGCGAGCTCGTTGTCGCTCTCCGCGCGGGCGGCCTGCTCCGTCGCGAGCCGCTCGGACAGCACGCGCTCGCGTTCGTCGTGGCGCGCGAGCTCCTCCTCGTGGCTCGCGCGGTCGGTGCGACGCGACGCGATCTCCTCTTCGAGCCGTGCTTCCGTCCGCGCGACGGCCTCGCGGAGGCTCGCGGCCTCGGCGCGGGCGGCGTCGCGCTCGGCTTCGAGCGGCGCGGAGACGGCGGCGATCGCGTCCTCGATCGCGATCGTGCGCTCGGCGCCGCGCGCGTGGTCCAGCTCGATCTCGAGCGCGAGCCGCGCCGACGTCTCCTTCTCGAGCGCGGCCTCGAGCGCCGTGCGCGCCGCCTCGGTCTCGTCGGCGCGGGTCGTCGCCCCGCGCGCGATCCGCGCCGCTTCGTCGAGCTCGGCGCGGAAGCGCGTCGCCGACGCCTTCCGCGCTTCGTCGGCGGCGCGGAGGGCCGCTTCGTGGGCAGCCGCCGTCTCCGCGCTCCGCGCCTCGGACGCGCGGCGCTCCTCTTCGAGGGCGCGCGTCGAACGCGTCGTCGCCTCTTCCGCCGCGCGGAGACGCTCGGTGAGCTCTCCGACCTCGGCACGGCTCGTCGCGAGCGCAGCCTCTGCCTCACGCGCGCGGTCCTCGGCCCGGGCTCGCTCCTCCTCGAGGGCGCGCACGGTGCGTTCGGCGGCGCGGCTCGCGCTCTCGGCGCGTTTCCGCGTCTCCTCGAGCTCGGCGGTCGTCCGCGCGAGGGCTTCGTCGCTCGCCGCGCCCTTGTCGCGGACGCGTGCGAGCTCGGTCGCGAGGTCGGCGGCGCGCGCGGCTTCGCGTTCGGCGCGTGCTTCCGCGTCGTCACCGGCGAGCCGTGCCTCGTCGGCGGCCCGCCGCGCCTCCTCGGCGGCGCGCTCGGCCGAGGACGCGCGCGTTTCGGCCGCGCGTCCGAGCTCCGTCGCGCGAGCCGACTGTGCAAGAGCGGCGTCCGCACGCGCGAGCGCGTCCTTCCGCTCGCGATCCGCTTCTTCCCGTCCGCGCGCGGCGGCGGACGCTTCGGTGCGCGCCGCGTCGGCGTCGCGGCGCGCGGCGAGCGCTGCCGCCTCGAGGTCGGCCGCCTTGGTCGCGAGCGAAGCGAGCTCCGCGGCCACGCGCGCGGCGTTCGCCTCCGCGGCCGTCTTCTGCGCGTCGGCGCGCTCGGTCGTCTTCGCGAGCTCGCGCGCGGTCTCTTCGGCGCGCGCCGTCGTGTCCGCGAGGAGGGCGCGGGTCTCGGCGAGCGCGTTCTCCGCTGCGCCGAGCTTCTGTCCGAGCGCTTGCTCGATCTCGCGGGCGCGCTGCTCGCCGGAGGCCTTCGTCGCCTTCAGCGCAGCAGCGTCCGCTTCGGCCTTCTCCTTCGCCGCCTTCCGCTCGGCGCTGTTCTTGTTCCGCAGCTCGGCGAGCTCGGCGAGCACCTTCACGAGACGCGCGTTGCGGTCCTCGAGCTTCTTGCCGCGTTCCTCGCTCTCGGCCCGCGCCGATGCGAGCTGGGTCGAGAGCCGCGCGACGTCCTTCTCGGGGCCCGCCGCCGGCGCGGCCGGCGCAGCCTTCGCCTCGGCGACGCGTCGTTCGAGCTCGGCGACGCGCCCCGACGCCTTCACGGCGTCCGCGCGTGCGCTCGCGAGCTGCTTCGTGAGATCCGCGACGCGGTCCTCCTGCTCGCGCAGCCTCGACTTCAGATCGGCCGTCGCGCGGAGCGCCTCGTGCGCGGCGGCGAGCTCGGCGGCGATGTCCGGTCTCGCGACGTGCATCGCAGGCGAGCTCTCGCGCTTCGTGGATGCGGCGCCCCGAATCGCGGCGACGAGCTCGTCGATCACGACGGGCTTCCGCACGTACCGATCGGCGCGCGTCTCGAGCGCCTGGTGCGCTTCGATCGCGGAGGTCCCGGCCTCCGCCATGATGACGACCGGCGTCTTGCCGGCGTGCGCGTCGCGCTTCACGCGCGTGCAGAGGCGGAAGCCGTTGACGCCCTCGAGCTCCGCGGACACGCAGACGACGTCGAAGCGGTCGGTCACCGCGCGCGCGAGGCCCGCCTGGCCGTCGCGCACGAGCACGACGTCGCACCCGCGCGCGGCGAGGCCGTCGCGGAGCTCGCGCGCGAAGACGGGATCTCCTTCGAGAAGGAGGACGCGAAGGCCGATCTCCCGCTCCACAGAACGATGCTATGCGGACGCGCGCCTCGTTGCGAGGGCCGCGATCCGCCCCCACCCGCGTGGGGGCGCTTCGGTCGAGCGGGGCTCAGCGCGTCGCGCGGCGGCGGCGCGCGCCGAGGCCGAGCACGGCGGCGAGGCCGGCGAGGGCCGCGCCCGGCGTGGCGCCGGCGGGCGTCGCTGTCCGGCAGCCGCAGCC
>JBDHVE010000078.1:0-41389 GCA_039809485.1 Polyangiaceae bacterium
TCGCTGATCGTCGTCGCGTTGCCGCCGCCGACCTTCGCCCGCTCCGCGTCGAGCAGGCGCTGCGCGTCGCGCTGCTTGCCCTTCACGTCGATCGCGATGATCTCGAGCGCGCCCGCCACGATCAGCGCGACGATGCCGCTCGCGCCGACGACGTAGCCCACGGTTCGCTGCGTGCTGCCGTCCTTCGCCGCGAGGACCGGTCCCGCCTGCTCGCCGCCGGGAGCGCCCGCCGCGCCCGCTGCGGGTGCCTCCTCCGGCGCGTTGGCGAGGACGGGGATCTCGACCTTGTCCGAGCCCGGGCCGGGCTGGAGCCGCACGGTGGTCTTGAACGGGAGCTTGCCCTTCGCGGTCGCCTCGATGACGTGCTCACCGGGATCGACCGGGACCTCGCGTCCGAGCGACGCCGCGGGCAGCGTCGCGCCGTCACGCGTGATCGTGATCCCGGGCGTCGTGTCCTTCAGCGACACGACGAGCTTCCGGAGCTTCGGCTCGAGGCGCTCGGCTTCCTTCCGCGCGAGCTCGGCGCGATCGCGCGCGCCGCGCTGATCGGCAAGGCCGGCCGCCGTGCGGTACCAGCCCCACGCGGTCGCGGTCTTCCCCTGCTTCTCGTTGCAGACGCCGAGGTTGATCTGCGCGCCG
The DNA here is from genome assembly GCA_039809485.1 of Polyangiaceae bacterium. Taxonomy (GTDB): domain Bacteria; phylum Myxococcota_A; class Polyangia; order Polyangiales; family Polyangiaceae; genus Labilithrix. Next base: position 640 of record JBDHVE010000078.1, read on the forward strand.
GGCGACGGGTCCGCGTCGTTGCTGCCCGCGAATGCGGCGCAGGCGCCGACCCAGTCGTTCTTGCCGAGCGCGTCGACACCGTCCTTGAACAGGGACTCGGCGAGGCCCGGATCACCGGCGCGCGCCGAAGGCGAACTCATGACGCCCGCCACGACGAGAGCGAAGACGGCCGCCGCGCGGCCGGAGCTCGATCGAATCATCGGCCCCGTTATACACGGCGCGCGCGACGCGGTGCAGTCCGTGGCAGAGCTCAGCGCGAGTTGACGCCGATGCTCGGGGGATCCTTCGGCTTCGTTGCGGTCGCCGGGGGAGGCGGAGGCGTGTTCGCGACCGGCGTCTCGGCCGGCTTCGTCGTGGTCGTCGTCCGATGCGTGCCGGTGGCCGTGGTCGCGGGAGGCGTCTTCGGCTTCGTCGCGTGCGTCTCGGCCACCGGCGGCGTGGTCGCGGTCGCGGCGGCGGTCTCGATCGGCGCCGCGCTCGCGGACGGGAGCGTGGAGGCGGACGGCGGTGGCGTGGCGGTGGCGACGACGGGCGCGCTCGCGGACGCGGAAGCGGAGCCGGATGCGCCCGCGCCGGTCGCGCCGCTCGTCTTCGCGCGAACACCGAAGAACGCACCGATCCCGAGGAGGGCGACGATCGCGACGCCGCTCACGACGAACACCGCCGGATTCGTCTTCTTCGGCGGTGCCCACGCGACCGACTCGCCGACGCCCGGCGTCGATGCACCGAGCGGGACGGTGGACTTCACGACCGGCATGTTGGCGCCGGAGCCCGTCGTCGACGCCATCGGAGGCATCCCAGGCGGCGGCCCGTAGTTCGAAGGGGTCATCGCCATCCCGGGCATCTGGGGCGACGACTGCATCCGCGGCGACGAGTGGAAGCCAGGCGACGACTGCGACGCGCCCTGCGGCGGCTGTCCGGGCGGCAGCGCGGTCGCCGCCATCATGCTCGGCAGCGAGGCGCCGGATGCGATTTGCGTGAGCACGTCGAGCAGCTCTTGCGCGGTCGCGAACCGGTGCTCGGGCCGCTTCTGGAGGCAGCGCAGGATGACCTGCTCGAGCGCGGGCGAGATCGCCGGCTGGTAGTTCCGCGGCGGCACGGGCTCGTTCTCGAGGATGCTCGCGAACAGCTCGCCGAGGCTCTCGCCCATGTACGGGAGGTGACCCGTCATGAGCTCGTAGAGGATGACGCCGACGGCCCAGAGGTCCGCGCGCGCATCGACGCTCTTCGAGCTGCGCAGCTGCTCGGGCGACATGTACAGCGGCGAGCCGAGCATCGCCTTCGTCGACGTGAGCTGCCCGGGCGACTGACCGAGCGCGCCTTGGACGTTCGCCTTCGAGATGCCGAAATCGAGGATCTTGAGCACCGACGACCCGTCGGGGCGCCTCGCGAGGAACAGGTTCGAGGGCTTGAGATCGCGATGCACGATCCCGTGGCGATGCGCTTCGACGAGCCCGCGGAGAGCCTGGATCACGTAGCCGACGGCTTGCGGCGGCGAGAGCACGCCGCGCTCGAGCACCTGCGAGAGGTCTTCGCCCTCGAGCAGCTCGAGGACCATGTACTCGAACCCTCGCTCGCTCCCGAGGTCGAAGACCTGGACGACGTGCTCGCTCCGCAAGGTGGCCGCGGCGCCGCCCTCGTTGAGAAACCGCTGGCGCGCTTCCTCGTTGCCGGGATCGGCGAGCATCACCTTGATCGCCACGGCGCGGTTGTTGAGGTTCGTCTGACGAGCGGCGTACACGGCGCCCATGCCGCCGCGGCCGAGCAGCTTGTCGAGCACGTACTTCCCGCCGATCACGTCGCCCGCGACGAGAGAGGGCAGCGCAGGGGAGGCAGCACTCATCGTGGAGGAGGATAAGCGCTAAACCTCACGCACGTCGACCTGGCGGCGTCGCGCAAACGAGGACGTCGTCCGAGCCGGAGCGTGTGACGCCCGCGGCCCGTCGACCTGCGATGGCCGCCGTCGCGTCGGAAGAGGTAACGAACGTTTCGTTTCGGAACACGAAAAACCCGCGTTTGTCAGGGGAATTACCCGTGTTCCAACCACCTCGCCTGCGGTGCTCCGACCAAAGTGCGGGGCGCGGGGGACGAGACGTTGAGCAGGGCACCGGCGACGTCTATGGAAGGTAGGCGGTCTTTTTTTTCGGCGGCTCGCAGCGGCTCCTCGGAACGAAATGCAACAGACGAACGCCGCTCGAGCACGAGAGCACGAGCACTCCTTCGAAATCGGCGGCCGCGACGCCGAGCAGAACTAGCCACAGGCCGCCCGCGCACGTTAGCCTCCCGAGGTAACGCGCGTCGGAGCCTCCCGGACCCTCTCGCCCGAACCTACTTCCTTCGGAGCGCTCCGAAGCACGAGCCCCAGAGAACAATGATGAAGAACGCTGGATGCACTTCGCTCCTCTCGATGCTGTTCGTCTCCACGCTCGCCGTCGGGTGCAGCGACAAGGGACAGGCGGACACTCCTCCTCCGACCGTCGAGAGCGCCGACAAGATCGAGATCGCCCTCGTCGCCTCGCTCAGCGGCCCTGACCAGGGCGTCGGCGCGGAAGCGCAGCGTGGCGCGCTCACCGCGATCGGTCAGATCAACGCGCTCGGCGGCATCATGGGCAAGCAGCTCGCCCTCCGCATCGTCGACGACGCGAGCGTCCCGACGACGACGGCGACGAAGGTGAAGGAGCTCGCCGAGAAGGACAAGATCGTCTTCGGGATCGGCCCCTCGACGAGCCGCACCGCGAAGGAGATCCTCCCGATCGTCAAATCGGACAAGATCCTCTACATCACGCCGAGCGCGACGTCGTCCGAGCTCGACTGCCTCGATGCCGCCTCGTCGGATGCGTGCAAGGAGTACAAGGACAACTTCGACTCGGTGACCTGGACGGACAAGACCAAGCCGCCGCCGCCGGTGCTCTTCAAGACGGCCGCACCGGACTCGATGCTCGCCACCGCGCTCGCGCAGTTCGCGTCGGAGAACGTCGAGAGCACGCGTCGCTGCAACAGCATCGCGATTGTCCGCCAGGAGGACAGCTACGGCATCCCGATCAGCGACGTTCTCTTGCGCAAGTACAAGCTCCTCTCGCTCAGGGTTGCGGACCCGATCAGTCTCGATCCCACGATCGACAAGACGCAGGCCCTGAAGGATGCTGCGGCGCGCGTCGCCGACCTCACGAAAGCGCCGAGCAACATCGCCTGTCAGGTCGTGATCGCGCTGCCCGGCGTCGCGGCCGCGTACATGCGCGCGTTCAAGGACTTCAAGGAGAGCAATCCTGGGAAGCTCCCGTCGACGTTCCTCACGATCGGCTCGGACGGCTTCCGACAGGACCAGTTCATCGTCGAGGGCCGTGTGACGCCGAACGATCCCACCTCGGCGACCGCTGGCGAGGGGAGCTACGCCGTCGCGGCGGACACAAGCCCGCAGACCCCGGAGTACAACCAGTTCCTCGCCCTGTTCCAGGCCGGCTACCCGAACGTGTCCCCGGGTCGCTACAGCTCGACCGCTTATGACGCCGTCGTCATGCTCGCCGGTGCGATGGCGAAGGCGAGGACGACCACGGACATCGCGCTCGTGCGCAAGGCGCTCGTCGACATCTCGTCGGGTCGTACGCGCCGTACGCCCGACAAGATGGTCGAGTTCCTCGCGGCAGCGACGGCGGGCGAGGACATCGACTACGAGGGCGCCTCGGGCACGCTGAACTTCACGGCGGCCACCGGCAACGTCCCGAACGACTTCGGTGTCTGGCAGATCGAGAACGCGACGTTCACGCGAAAGACGAAGTTCGAAGCGTCGACGCTGACGGCGAACGAATGAGCTGACGCCGCTTCCGCGGGCGTCTCCTCGAGGCAGCTGGGTTCGCCCAGCTGCCTCGTTCGTTTTGTCATCTTGCCTAGGATTGTAACCGTCCGGCGGACGCCATCGCCGTACGGTTACCAAGGATTCAAGGATTCGCGCTTCACCGCTCACGACATAGTCGATCGTGAGCTCGCTCGACGGTCGACCGGCCTCACGTCGGACATGAGGGGAAACCACAATTGCGCCTCCAGTCCGGATCGTGCGACGACGGCAGGTACGTGCGCTCGACTGCGGACGACGATGTGTCGGGTTGAGACGACACACGACAGTCCGGCCGCGGCCGAGCGCTACAGCCGCGCAATGGGTTCACCGGAGTCGAGACCCTGGAACGGAGCGGTCCTGATCACGAGAGGAGAGCAGGCCGGGGGCGGCGTCGCGCTGACGACTTATTTGTTCAGAGAAGACGTCACGCCCCAGCTCGATTGACCGCGACGCACGCGCAGCGCAAGTGGCGAGGTCCGGCGCCACACAAAAAAAAGAGCCCGAGACGGAGGAGGGCCGTCTCGGGCTCGGTGCCGGCGCGCTTCAGGTCGCGCCGGCGTGCTGCTTCAGGGGATGAAGACCTTCTGCAGCGCTCCGCTCAGGGGCAGCTGAAGCTGCCCTTCAGCGCCTTGCCGGTCGCGTCGTAGGTCTGCCCCGTCGAGTCGTTGAAGAACGGGGTGCCCGTGTTCGGGTCCTTGCCGACGCACCAGACGTTGATGTCGGAGAGCGCTTCACCGACGGTGAAGTCGAAGTCCAGCGGACCCGACGCGCCGTTGAAGTCCATCTTGCCGCCCGACGTCATCAGGTTGAAGCCGGTCGTCAGCTTCGTCGGGCCGACGTCGACGCGCTCCGTGCCGCCGACGAGCTTCTCGAACGCCTTCGCGACGAGGATGCCCGTGGGCGCCGTCTTCCCGAGCGACGCCATCGCGTACGAGAACATGTACGTCGCGTCGTACGCGCCGGCCATGCCGAAGATGAGCTGCTCGTTCGGGAACTGCGCCTTGTAGCGGAAGTTGTAGAAGTCCTGCGCGAGCGGCGTGACGACGCCCGGGATCGTGCCGCGCACGCGCCCGCGGAGCTCGTCGTGGTCCTTCGCGTAGGTCGTGAGCTCCGGACGGCGCGGGCCGTCGGGGAGAAGCCAGATCGTCTTCTTCGCCGCGCTGTTCTCGTGCGGGATGATGATGTCGGTCACCGCTTCTGCCGTGCCGGTGAGGATGACGATGTCCGGCTGCGCGGCCGTGACGATGCCCTGCGCAGCGGCCGTCGTCTTCGACACGTCGCACGCGGCGGTCGAGCCGCCCGAGATGTTGTAGCAGTCGGCGACGACGTTGCCGTCGGTGATGCCCGCCGCGACGGTCTTCCCGTTCACCTTGAGCTCTGCGCGGAGAACGCCGTCGATACCGGCGCCGTACGCGTCGCTCTTGCTGATGATCGCGACCTTGACGGCGGTGTTGCCGTTCGTCGCCTTCACCGCCGCCTCGACCTGTCCGTAGAGCGCCTGGAGCGCCGCGCCCTGGTTCTTGTCGGACGGAGCCGTGCGCCACATCAGGCGCGTGCCGTCCTGCGTGGCGCCGTCGAGCGTCGTGATCGCGACCGCCGTAGCGCTCGGTGCGATCAGCATCGTCTTCGCCGGGAGCAGCACCGACGCGAGCGTCGTCGTGTTACCGCTGGTGCCCGCGCCGATCACGAACGGGAGCTTGAGGTCCTTCGAGAGGTGCGTGCCGACGTCCTTCAGGCGCTGCGTGAGCACGTCCGCGCCGGGCGCGCCGCCGTCCTCGAGCGGGACGCCCGAGACGTCCGAGCAGCTGAGGAACGCGAGCGGCCGCGGCTTGTCACACGCGTCGTTCGTGGGGACGCCCTTCTTGTTGATCTCGTCGACGGCGAGCTGCACGGCCTGGCGGCGCGCCTTGCCGGACGTCGCGTTGCTGCCGAACAGCGGGAACGCGGTCGCGAAGAGGATCGAGTTGTCCTGGAGGTCACCGAACACTTCGGTGCAGTCGAGGCTCTTCAGCTTGACGCACTGGTTCTCCACGCACGCCGCCGGCTCGCCGAGCTTCGCCGTGCACTTCGTCGTCGTGCAGTCGCCAGCCGCCGGAGCGGGCGGGCACTGCTGGCCGCCGCCGTCCGGGTCCACCGCCGAGTCCGGCGTTCCACCCGCGTCCGTCCCCGTCGGGGTGACTTCCGCCGCGTCGTCCGAGCAAGCGATCGCAAGGCCAGCCAGTCCCGCACTGACTGCCAACACACTAAGGAGGTAGGCTTTTGTTCTCACGGTAAACTCCAGGTGAGGGTCCAGTATGGAATGCTCGGGCTAAATGCCGCTGCTACGCAAGAACTGTGAGCTGCCTACGTTACGATTTCTCACCTCTTGTCCGATTCACCCCCATCTTCGCATACTGCCAGAAACATTGATGAAACGGCTTCCTCCCGCGCCTGTTGCGTTTCGAGACAGACTACCGAACGGTAGGACTTTGGACAGAATTTCGCACGACTGTCCGTCGCCGCCGCAGCAACGGGTCGATTTCGACCCGCATGCGCGGGCGTCCACGTCGTCGCCATCGCGAGCACGCGATCGGCAAAGGATCGCGGCGGCACGTCCGGCAGAGACACGCGCGTCGACCGCACGCGAGCGCGGCGACGCGGCGCCGACCGCGTTCGGGGCTCGTGCGTCCTACGGCAGCCGAGGGATTGCGCTCCTGCGCAGATTTCCCGGGCGGGACGTCACGACGAGGGACACGGAAGAGACCGGAGCGGAGCCACCTTCGAGATTTGAACTCGAGACCTACGGTTTACGAAACCGTTGCTCTACCGCTGAGCTAAGGTGGCGGAAATCGAAGCGACGGCGCCTGACTACGCTACTCGGTCCGGCACGTCAAGGTGAACTTCGACCTCGCGTTCGGCGCCCTCCGGAAGCGCGCATCCCGGTCGGCGCGAAGACGATGCAATCTGCACGCATCGCAAGATCGCATCGCATGCATCATGCACGTAATGCGCGGGCGCGACGGCTCGTCGCGAAAGAATCATCATGCGCGGGCGCGGCGAAGACGCCGTTCGCGCGGAACGAAGCGCGAAAGAATAGAGCATCACCTCGCGCGCGATCCACACTTCGTCGCGCCGCGCGACACGCGTGATCGCAGAGGACGAGCTCACGAACGCGCGACAGTCGTGGTCAGCACGCGCGCGGAACGTCGAGAACGTCTGGCGCGTCGCGAGCTCGGCCGCGCCGAGCGCGTCCGCGGTCTCGTCACGGAAGGTGACGGCCTGCGCCCGCGACGTCACCTCCACGCGCGTGACGCGCGCCGCGCGGGTCGCCGCCGAGAAGTTTCGTGACGCGCGTTCCACGGGTACGACACCAGGTCCAGACCCGCCAGAGACCCCGCCGAGCCCCCGCTGGAACGTGTGTGCGAGAGCATGGCGTCGAGGGGGTGCGGGGGGGAGAAGCGGTGCCCATGAGAGAAAAGACGCGTCCAAACGTCCGAGGCCGATACTCACGCGACTGGACGAACTCGTTAACATGCTGTCGAATGCGTAGAAGGGTGGCGCTTGCACGACGTCTTCATCTCGCCGGGTACATGACGGTGGGTTGCAACGGTGAGCAGGCAAGACCCTGGGGTCGGAGCGCCGCTCCGCCCCGGGCAGAGGACCGAATGAGGAGGGCCCGGATCGAGATCGCGAACGTCTCACTCGAGACCAACGCCGTCGTTCGACCGGGTTAGGGAGTGGCGTGAATCGACTCGGCAAGTACCAACTGGTTGCAGAGATCGCCCGCGGGGGCATGGGAATCGTGTACCTCGCGGTCGCGCAGGGTCCCGCACGGTTCAGCAAGCTCCTCGTCGTCAAGGAGCTCAAGCCCGAGCTCGTCGACGATCCGACGTTCCTCGAGATGTTCCTCGAGGAGGCGCGCCTCGCCGCGCGCCTGAACCACCCGAACATCGTCCAGACGTACGAAGTCGGCGCCGAAGGACGGCGCCACTACATCGTCATGGACTACCTCGACGGCGTGCCGCTCGCGCGGATCCTGCGGAAGAAGAATCCGCTGTTCACGCTGCCGATGCACCTGCGCGTCATCTGCGAGTCCCTCCGAGGCTTGCAGTATGCACACGCCTTGAAGGACTTCGACGGCACGCCGCTCGGCATCGTCCACCGTGACGTGAACCCGCAGAACGTGTTCATCACTTACGACGGTCAGGCGAAGCTCGTCGACTTCGGCATCGCGAAGGCGCTCGACTCGAGCATCGAGACGCGCACCGGCGTCCTCAAGGGCAAGCCCGCGTACATGGCGCCGGAGCAGATCTCGGGCGACATCGATCCGCGCGCCGACGTGTTCGCCGCCGGCGTCATGGTCTGGGAGGCCGCCGCCGGCCGCCGCATGTGGCACAAGAAGGGCGACGTCGAGGTCCTCGCCGCCGTCCTGAAGGGCGACCTCCCTTCCCTCCGCGAAGCGTCGCCGGAAGCGCCGGACGATCTCGTCAAGCTGTGTGACAAGGCGCTCGCGAAGGATCCGTCGGAGCGTCACCAGACGGCCGACGAGCTCCGCGCCGAGCTCGAGGCGTACCTCGAGTCGAGCGGCACCAACGTGCAGATGCCCGACGTCAGCATGGCGGTCGCGCAGATCTTCCACGAGGAGCGCGCGAAGACCCGCACGCAGATCGAGAATCACATCGCAGCGCTCAAGGCGCGCAAGGAAGACGAGAAGCTCCCGAGCCTCCGTCCCGCGCCGCCGGAGCCCCAGACGCAGGACAGCAGCGTGGGCCTGCACCAGGCCACGCCTCCCGGAACCGAGGTCCCCTTCGAGGACTCGGTCGCCATGCAGCAGTACCAGGCGAACCGGACGAAGCGGCTCATCGCAGCCGCCGCCGTGCTGCTCGTCGGCGGTCTCACGATCGGCGGCTTCTTCATCGGCGCTCGCCTCCGCAAGGACGCAGCGCACGCGAACGCCGCGACCGCAGAGCCCGCCGTCGGCAGCGTCGCGCTGAACACGACGACGCCTCCGGCGACGCAGACGGCGGACACGCCGTCGCCGCGCGAAGCGACGCCGACCGTCGCCACGCCCACGCCGACGCCGGACGACACCGGCAAGAAGGCGAGCGCCACAGTCGCTCGCGGTGGTGGAGGCCCGGCGACGCGCTGGACGCCGCCGCCGGCGCGCCAGCCGCCGCCGCAGCCCCACCCTGCCCCCCAGGAGACGAAGCCCCCGCAGGCGCCGGCTCCGGTCGAGGACAAGGGCACCGGCTTCCTGACGCTCGACACCTATCCGTACACGCGCGTCAGCACCGGCGGTCGCGTCCTCGGGGACACGCCCCTGATTCGCTTCCCGCTCCCGGCGGGCACGCACGTGCTCACGCTCGAGAACTCGAACGAGAAGCTCCGCCAGACCACAGTCGTCACGATCAAGCCTGGCGAGACCGTCTCCAAGCGTCTCGCTTTCTGAAACGTTCACCGGCCTCTCCGGCCTCCATTGCCCGTCACGCCCGCGCTTGCAGAGCACGCGCGAGTGCCGGCTCTCGCCCTCAGCCCCAACCTGCGGTCCGAAAAGCCGCCGCACCCCGAATCCGAACATGAGCACCAAACGAGCTTCGTTCACTTTCGCCATCCTCGCCCTCACGACCGTCGCGTGCGCGGCCAAGGAAGAGTCCAACCCGCCCGAGATCGCGTTCGAGGTGCAGTTCCCCTCGGCGCAGGCCGCGGCCGTGACCGAGAACGTGAAGGTCTACGCCTTCGCGGGAGGGAGCTGCACGGACCTCATCAAGCTGCGCCAGACGAAGCAGCCGCTCCCCGCATCGACCGCGGAGACGCCGCTCATCACGCCGTGTCAGCTGTACGAGGGCGCGGACAACAAGTTCGATCTCGCGCTCAACCAGGACTACGCGCTGCTCGCGGTCGGCCAGGTCGCCGGTCAGGACGTGTTCGTCGGCTGCACCGTCCAGAAGGCGTTCGGCTCCACGAAGGCGCTGCCGATCGCGCTCACGTTCATCGACAATCTCCAGAAGGTTCGTCCGACGACCTGCACGAAGCTTTCCGACAAGTGCGCCGTCCCGGCGCGGTGCCAGTGATGAGGAACCGACCCATGAACACGTTCAAGCGCTTCTGTGCGGTTGCTTCCCTCGCTGCCGCCATCGCCGTCTCCGCGCCGGCGTTCGCCGGTGTGGACTCCGACCTCGCCACCGCCGAGAACGCGTACGCCGCGCTCGACTACACGAACGCGCTCACGGCCGCCGAAGCCGTCCTCGCGCAGCGCGGGCTCGGCCACGACACCCTGACGCGCGCCACGCGCGTCGCCGCGCTCTCGCACGCGGCCCTCGGGCACGGTGAGCAGGCGAAGCAGCTCTTCACGACGCTCCTCCAGTACGACCCGGACTTCAAGGTCGACGCGAAGCTCGGACCGCGCTTCGCCGAGCCGTTCGCCGAGGCGCGCGGCTACTGGCAGGCGCAGGGCCGCAAGCCGGGGATGGAAGTCCAGGCCGTGATCCAGTGGGGTCAGCCGGGCCAGGTGCGTGTCACGACGCAGGACCCGCTCTCGATCGTGAAGCGCGTCGTCGTCGGCTACCGCTGGGCGCCGGCGCGTGACTACACGACCGCGAACGTCGACCCGGGCTCGCGCCAGGTCGACGTCCCGGCGAACTCGTCGGGCTCGGCCCGCCTCGACTATTACGTTCGCGCGCTCGATTCGAAGGACAACGCGGTCTTCGAGGACGGCTCGCCCGAGTCGCCGAAGAGCGTCACCGTCAACGAGCCCGAGAAGCGCGTGACCGAGGAGAAGAAGTCGATCTTCTCGTCGCCGGTCTTCTACATCGTCGGCGGCGCGATCCTCGCGGGCGCCGCGGCGGGCGGCTACTTCGCGCTCCGCCCCACCGAGTACACGGCGGCCACGAAGGGCCGCACGGTCGTCGGCGCGGCGTGCGGCATCGAACGCTGCCAGTGACCGTGTAGCTCGCATTCGCGAGCTCGCTCGAGCCGCTCCTCCGCCCGCGGAGAAGCGGCTCGAAGCGTTTCCGCCGCCGCACGTCGGTACCCGCGGAACGGGATCGATCAGATCGTCGACCACGCGCTCGACGCGCGCATCTTGATGGGCTGACCCACGAGCTCCTCTTCGAGCGCGGCGAGCTCGGCGGCGACTCGCGGCGGGGCGTCGTCGACGGCGACCCGGACGCGTGCGGTGGCCGCATCCCCGACGCGAGCGCGGAGGAGCTCCGAAGCGTTGCTGTCGCCGCGCGCGAGGCGGCTCGCGACGGCGCGGACGGGAGCGCGCGCGACGTAGTTCGTACGCTCGGCCTCCACCTCGTCGGCGACGACCTGTGCCCGCGGGACGAGCGCACCGCCGCGAAGATCGAAGACACCGTCGAAGTCGACGAGGACGCGCCCCGCCGCGCCGTGGAAAGCGACAATGTCTCCGTCGCGCGTGCACGCGAGGAGCCGTTCGAGCGGCAAGCTCCGGACCGCTCCGCGCGTGAGCTCGACCGAGTCGAGGCCGAGCGTGACGGCCGTCCGCTTTCGCGTGATGTGCGCGAACGCAGCCATGGCGGCGGCCAGCGTCGCGTACCCCACGAGCGGGTAATCGCCACTCGCGCCGGACATCGCCTGGAGGCTGACCCTCCATCGCGACGAGCATGACGGGAAAACCCAGGAGGGCGCGTCGCTTCGTGCTCATGCGAGGCGCCGTCCACGAACGACGACTGCCCGCGAGGGCACCGAGGAGCCTGCACGCGCTGCCGATGTCAGCGTCGATCACGATCGCGACGCGGCGATCCCAGCCGACGACCTCCACGCGCACCCCGGTTCCCCAGGGCCTCGCGTAGACGTCCTCCGCTCCTCGGGCCACGAGCCGGCCGTCGATGCGGAGCTCCCCCGCACGGACGACGACACGCCGGCGTCGCCCACGCCGCGCAGCCGGTCCGCTCGCGAGGGCGGCCGCCGCGAGCGACGCGACGATGTCCACGAGCCCGAACGCGACCGTCGTGAGCGACGGCAGGAAGGCGACCATCGTCCACGCCATCGCGGCGGCGACCGCGACGGCGAGCGCGGCGTAGAGGACGACGGTGCGGTCCCGCATCTGAACGAGGGCTTCGAGCTCGTACGTGTCCTCCCCGTCGGGCTCTCTAGCACGACCCTGGGTCTCGTCCCGCCGACTCCGGAGAAGCTTGAACGCGTGCGTCCAACTCCCGCTGGAGAGGCCCGGGATGCACCAGAGGATGCAGAGCGGCTCGATCGCACGGGCCGCCTCGACCGCGCCCATGTCGGCGGTGCCGTGCCGGCACGCGTCGCCGCGTTGCCACCCCTGCCCCGCGCCCTCGCCTTCCTCTCACCCGTTCCGGCCCACGCCCATGCGCACCCACAAAACGAAGCGCCCCCGCCCGTTGCCGGACGAGGGCCCTCCGCCTCCTCCCCCTCTCGGGGAATCTGCTCTTTCGCTCAGAACGCCAGGCGCTTCGAGACGTTCTCGCCGCTCTTGACGTTGATCGTCGTGGTCTGGCGGATGTTGTCGCCCGGGTTCTCGAGCACGACGGTGTGCGGGCCCGGCGAGACCGGGACGCGGACGAGTGGCGTGTTGCCGACGACGCGACCGTCGATGCTCACCTGCGTCCACGGGTACGTGTCGATCGTGAAGAAGCCCGGCGGATCGGCCGTGTTGGTCGTCGGCTCCTCCTTCGGCTGCTCGGCCGGCTTCGGCGCGGGCGCGGGCGCCGGCGTCGGACGCCACTGGGGCTGCGCAGCCACGGGAGCCGACGGGCGCTCCTTCTGCGTCGGCTCCTTCGCCGCGACGGTCTCGGCCGGCTTCGCCTCCGGCGCGGCCGGCTTCACGACCGGCTTCAGGTCGTCTGCCTTCGGCGGAGCGGGCGCAGCCGCCGCGCTCGACGGTCCGTTCGTCGGGTTCGCCGCCGCTTCCTTCGTCTTCGACGACGAGACGACGACGCCGAGGAGGGTACCGACCGTGACGAGCAGCACGGCGAGGCTCGCGAAGAGCACCGGCACGAGCTTGCGCGACGACGACGGGGTCGCCTGCGGCGCCGCCGGCGACGTCGACGAGTTCACGACCGCACCCGGCGTGAACGAACCACCGCTCCGGCTCAGCGACGACAGCGAGCTGATCGACGACGCACCTCGCGCGAGCGAGATCGAGCCGCCGCTCGGACCGCTGTTCAAGCTGCCCGGGTGATCGGTCAGACGCGTGCCGCGCGTCTCGGCGTCGAGCTGCGCGAAGACCTCGGCCGTGACCGGCTTCGGCTCGCCGTTCTCGTTCACCTCGGTGGTCGCCTGCGCGAGGCGCTCGCGGATGAGCTTCTGCGTCTCGTCGCGCTGGCGCGTGAAGAGCTCGCGCACGAGCGCGGCGACGTCCTCCGCGCGCGGGCCGCCCTTCGACGCGATGTACGTCTGCAGGGCCTCGCGCATCTCGAGCGCGGTCGAGTAGCGGTTCTCCGGCTCGCGCTCGAGCGCCTTGTGGACGATCTGCTCGAGCTCGGCGTCGACGTCCGGAACGAACGTCGAGAGCTTCGGCGCCGGCGTCTTCATCACGGACACGAGCTGCTCGAGCACGTTGGTGCCCGAGACCATCTTGCGTCCTGCGACGAGCTCCCAGAGCACGACGCCGGCTGCGTAGATGTCCGCGCGACGATCGACGTCGCCGTTCATCACCTGCTCGGGCGCCATGTAGCGCGCCTTGCCCTTCATCATGCCCGCACGCGTCTCGCCGGTGCGCATCGCGGTCTTCGCGACGCCGAAGTCGAGCAGCTTGATCGAGCCGTCGTAGCCAATCAGCACGTTCTGCGGGCTGACGTCACGGTGGACGATGTTGAGCTTCTGACCCGAGAAGTCGGCCACTTCGTGTGCGTAGTGCAGGCCCGCGAGCACGTCGGAGATGATCACCGCTGCCTGGACGGGCGGCAGCTGGCGACGCTTCCTCGTGAGCTCACGCTGCAGCACGCTGAGCGACTGCCCCTCGATGTATTCCATCACGAGGTAGAGCGTGCCGCCTTCGTCCGCCGCGTCGTACGTGTGCACGACGTTCGCGTGCTTCAGCAGCATGCCGAGCTTCGCTTCGTCCCAGAACATCTTGATGAACTGCTCCGCGTCGTGCGGATTGTCGTCGTCGGTGACGAGCAGATCGGATCGAAGACGCTTGATGACGGCGAGGCGCTCGAGCCCGGGCGTCGATCGCGAGATGGCGAGATAGACATCTGCCATGCCGCCCTGACCGAGCTTCAGGATGGGGCGATACTTTCCGAGAACAGGTCCCTGAGCGCTTTCTGGACGAGGTTCCACAGTATGAGAGCTACCGGCGTCGCTACGGATTCTCAACACCGGCGCGACGGCTTCCCGAAGATTGGAAGCAGCTTGTGTGACGCCGCTCTCGGTGTGGGACCCTCGGCGCTTTCCGCGGTGTTTTCAGGCGCCTTCGCGTTCTCGCCGCGTTCTCGCTGCGTTCTCGCCGAGAAACGCGGCGCGCTCGGCGCGCACGCGGTCGCGTGGTCGCGCGAGTGACCAGACCTTTCGCAGTCTTTCAGCGTGCTTTCGCGCCGCTGCCGCCGCCTGGCTTCTTGCTTCCGGCGGCTCCCGCGCCGCCCATGCTCTTCCGCGACGAGCCGCTCGCCCGCGAGGCATCGCTCTGCTGGAGCGTCGTCCGATAGCCGTGGCGCACGAGCCAGGCGTCGTCCATCGCGAGCAGCGCGTCGCGCACCAGCGTCCGCGCCGTCTCCGCTTCACCCGACCGGACGAGCTCGATGATCACGGAGTAGTACGCGACGGCGTTCTCGCGGTTGTCGTACATGCTCGCGACGAGCTCCGGCTGCTCCTCCGGGAAGCGCGCGAACGAGTTCAGGATCAACTCGAGACCGACGTTGCGCGCCGCGTGCGCGAGCGCGCGCTGGAACGCGAGGTCACCGCGCGCATACGCCTGCGCGTCGCCGAGCCGCGTGACCTGCTCGGCCGCGATCCGCTCCATCGTCGCGAGGTCCTCTTCCGTCCTCCGCACCGCCGCGAACGCGACGGCCTCGGCCGAGAGCACGCGACGGATCTCGAAGAGGGACGTGAGCAGCTCGACCCACGCCGGCTCGCCCGGCCTGAGCGAGCTGAGCACCATCGGGAGCGCCTCGAGCCCGGCGCGCTCGCGCCACGACGCGACCTCCGTTCCCGAGCCGTGCCGCGTGCTCACGAGGCCCATCGCCTCGAGCCGCGCCAGCGCCGCGCGCAGCGTCAAGCGGTTCACGCCGAGCGCCAGCGACAGCTCGCGCTCCGACGGCAAGCGCGAGCCCGCCGCGATGCGTCCGGCGAGGATCTCGTTCCGGAGCCGGTCGGCCACCGCGTCGACGACGCTCGAGCGCGCGACCGGGCCGATCGCCGCGAGCGTCTCGGTCGGATCGCTCGCGCTGCTGGCGCTCGAGCTGCTCGAGCCTCGGCTGCGGGAGCCCGTGTCGGAACCGCCGCGAGCGGCGCGATTCGGGAGCGCGGGAGTGGACGGAGGAGCCTTCTTCATCAGTCGTACGGTGGTTGAACCAGCTTCAAGCACGCCCGCCGGGCCGGCGCAACGTGGGGCCGCGCACCAGCTCGGTCCGCGCCGCGCCGGCAGGGTATAAGAGGTCGCCTCGATGATCGACCTTCGCAGTGACACGGTGACGAGACCGACGGCAGCGATGCGCGAGGCGATGGCCCGCGCCGAGGTCGGCGACGACGTCTTCGGTGAGGACCCCTCCGTCCGCGCCCTCGAGGAAGAGACCGCTGCCCTCGTCGGGAAGGAAGCAGCGCTCTTCGTCTCGAGCGGGACGATGGGCAACCAGCTCGCCATCGCGCTCCACACGCGCCCCGGCGACGAGGTCGTCGTCGGCGACGGCGCGCACGTCGTCTTCTACGAGAGCGGCGCGGGCGCCGCGCTCTCCGGCGTGCAGTTCGCCGTCGCCGGCACCGGCGGGACCTACGGGCCCGAGGAGATGATCGAGCGCATCCACGCGACGGCGTACTACTGCCCGCGGACGAGCCTCGTCTGCATCGAGAACACGCACAACCGTGCCGGCGGCAAGGTCTTCCCGCAGGCGAAGGTACGCGCGGTCGCGGAGGCGGCGCGTGCTCGCGGGCTCGGGCTCCACCTCGACGGCGCGCGCGTGTGGAACGCGAGCGTCGCGACGGGGCTCTCCGTCGCCGAGCTCGCCGCGCCTTTCGACACCGTCAGCGTGTGCTTCTCGAAGGGGCTCGGCGCGCCGGTCGGCAGCGCGCTCTGCGCGTCGCGAGCGTTCGTCGAGCGCGCGCGGCGGCTCCGGAAGATGTGGGGAGGCGGCATGCGCCAGTCCGGGATCCTCGCCGCCGGCGCGCTCCATGCGCTCCGGCACCACCGCGCGCGGCTCGGAGAAGACCACGAGAAAGCGCAGCGTTTCGCGGCGCGGATCGCGACGGCGGCCGGGCTCCGCGTCGATCTCGCGTCGGTCGAGACGAACATCGTGAACATCGACGTCGAAGGCGACGTCGGCGCCGACGCGGTGTCGAGCGCCGCACGCGGCCTCGGCCTGCTCCTGAACCCCACCGGCCCGAAGCGCCTCCGCGCCGTCATGCATCTCGACGCACCGGCCGACCAGATCGATCGCGCCGCCGATCTGCTCGCCGAGGCGCGGAGCGCCGCCTCGAGGACCCCGTGAAGAGGACGGCTGCGGTCGTCGTCCTCGCCGTCCTCGCCGGGTGCGCACCGAAGCGCGGCGACGACTACGTCCGCTCCGTCGCCGAAGCGCGTCGGGCCTACGCCGCCGGCCGTTACGCCGAAGCCGCCCAGGGCTACACGAACGCGGCCGCCGCGGCGAAGGTGCCACGCGACGCCGTGTTCGCGCGCTACGAGGCGGCGCTCGCGAAGATCAAGGCCGGGGAGGTCGAGGTCGGCGTCGCCGAGCTCCGGGCGCTCGCGCGCGCCGAGCCCCGGACGCCGTACTCCGCTCCGGCTGCCTTCGAGGTCGCGAAGCTCACGCGCGCGGCCGACGAGGAGCGCGGGCTCCGCGAGATGGAGGACGTCGCGCTGCGCTACCCGGAGGACGGCGTCGCGCGCGTCGCACTCCTCCACGTGCTGCGTGCCGAAGACGCCTCGCGTGGGCCGGCCGCGACCCTCGCGCACCTCGAGGCGCTCGCGCCGAAGGTCGAGGGCAGTCCGCTCGCCGAGACCGTCGCGTCCGAGCGCGCGAAGCGCCTCTCGGAGCTCGGTCGCACCGCGGCCGCGCGCGACGCGTTCCGCGACGTCGCGAAGCGCTGGCCGTACCCGAAGGGCGCGTACTTCGACGACGCGCTCTTCCGCG
Organism: Polyangiaceae bacterium; assembly: GCA_039809485.1. GTDB lineage: Bacteria > Myxococcota_A > Polyangia > Polyangiales > Polyangiaceae > Labilithrix. The sequence continues at coordinate 17,728 of JBDHVE010000078.1, forward strand.
CGAGCGAGGAGGAGGAGAAGCTCGGTCGCTACGCCGAAGCGATCGCGGTGCTCGAGGAGCTCCTCTCGTACCGCGAGACGTCGGAGATGATCGGTAGCTACCAGCGCCCCCGCTACACCCCTGCCCTCCTCCGCATCGCCGACCTCTACGAGAAGAAGCTCCACGACCGCGCGAAGGCGCGCGAAGCGCTCCACCGGCTCTACGCCGATTTCAAGACGTCGACGTTCCGCGACGACGCGCTCTGGCGCGAAGCCACGCTCTTCCGCGAGGACGGCGACGCTGCCTCGGCGTGCGACCGCCTCTCGCTCCTCACGCGCGACTTCCCCGACTCGCGCTACGTGCCGTGCGCGGTCGAGCAGTGCCGCGTCACACGCCCTTCGAAGAGCAAGGCACCGGCGACGTGTCGTGACTACCTGAAGAACGACGCCGGCCGCACCTCGAAGGATGCTTCGAAGCCGACCGGCGTGGACTGAGACGCGAGGCGCGCGAGCGCGCGACCGCACGAAGCACGGCGAGGATCAGACGGCGTCGTCTTCCTCTTCCTCTTCCTCTTCGTCGTCGTCGTCGAGCTCTTCGTCGTCGAGGTCCTCGTCGTCGAACTCCTCGGCGCCGTCTTCCTCGTCCTCGGCGTCTTCGGCGGCCGCAGCCTTCTTGTCGAACTTCACGTCGACGCCGATGTCGCCGAGCTGCGCGTCGAGGAGCTCGAAGAGCTCGTCCACGTCGTCGCCCGACCACTCGTCGAGCATCTCGGTGAGGAACTCGTAGAAGTCGCCGCTGTCGAGGCGCCGCTCGATCTCTTCGACCTGCTCCTCGGTGAACGCCTCGAGGATGTCCTCGCGCAGCGTCTCGGTATCGCCCTCCTCGATCGCATCTTGGGCCGAGAGACGAATCTGTTTCACCGCACGCTTGTCGAGGACGATCTCCATCGCGCTTTCTCCGAGAGGTCGGAAGCCGACGAGACGAATACGCAAAGCCGAGAGGGCATGTCAACGCTTCGCGCATCTCTTCGCGTCGAAGAGATCCTCTGGCACCCCGCACGTGGTTATGCTGGGCGTGTGCAGCTCCGCTTCGTCGAGGCTCCCAGGGCGCTCCGGACCGCGTTCGCGGCCTCGCCGATCGCGTGCGTCGCGATCACGGCCACGGCCCTGCTGTCCGCACCGAGCGCGGCGTGGGCGCAGGTGACGCTTCCGGACGAAGCGCCCGCTCCGGCCGAGGAAGCGCCCGCGGTCACGCCGCTGATGAAGGCGTCACCGGACGAGCCGCCGCCGTCGAACGTCTCCTTCGTCCAGTACGGCGTCGCGTTCACGGCCGAGGTGCCGACGGCACCCGGCCCGATCTGCGACACGAAGAACGCGCCCTGCATCCTCGGCACCGGCGGCGGCATCGCCGTCCGCGTCGGGTACCGGACCTCGGGCAACGTCTACCTCGGCGCGGCCTACGAAGTGAGCAAGCAGGACCCGAACAACCTGTATCGCCTCGCGCTGCTCCAGCAGGCGCGTGCCGAAGGCCGCTACTACGTCGGCACCGCGCGCGAAGCCTACCCTTACGGCGCGGTCGGCCTCGGGCTGGCGGGTTACGGGAACGAGTGGTCCGTCGACACCTGGGGACCGGCCGGGTTCTTCGCCATCGGCGTCGAAGCCCAGATCTCGCAGCGCACCGTCGTCGGCGCGGCGCTCGCCTATCGGCTCGCGTACCTCTCGCATTTCGTCGACACGAGCGGCGCGCCGCGTGACGCCGGCGTGGTGCAGATGCTGGGCCTCGACCTCGTCCTCGAGCAACGCGAGCCGACGAGCCGGCCGGCCGGCGGAACCGCCGATCCGGGACGCTGACGGGGGCTGGCGGGTGTTCGCACCGCGCACGTTGCGGATTCCGTTGACGATCGCGCTGCCGTGTTGTCCCATCGCAAACGTGCGGCAGCACGTGTCCTCGGACGTCGCCCTCTCGCTTCCGGTTCGCGCATGAAGTGCTCGACGTGCGGACGCGAGAACCCCCCGCACCTGACGTTCTGCCAGGAGTGTGGGCAGCGCCTCGGGCCGCGCATCGCTCCGCCGACGCCGCCCGTCGGCCTCGGCGCCCAGATCGGCGCCCAGTACGCCGCCGGTCTCGGCAGCACGCAGGCGCTCGATCCGTCGAAGAGCCCGTACGGACCTCCGCCCGCGGCGCAGCCTCCCTCGGCGGCGTCGGCGCTCGCGGGCCTCGGTCCGCTCGCTGCCCCTTCGCCTTCCCCGTCGGCCCCGCCCGCGCAGACCGCAGGACCGCGACGCTGCAAGGTCTGCGACACGGTCAACGCAGCAGGCCTCCGTTACTGCACGTCGTGCGGCAGCACGCTCGAGCCCGCGCCTGCTGCCACGGCGCCGCCTGCGCCGCCGCCCGCTGCGATGCCGGCCGCTCTCGCACCGACCGCGGCCGCGCCTCCGCCGCCGGCACATGCACCTCCGGCTGCCGCGCCGTACGTACCGGGCGGCGGGCCGACGCTCGAGAGCGTGAGCGATTCACGCGCGTCGCAGCCGAGCGCCGCGCCGGCCGGCGGCTTCGCGCCGCCACCCGCTCCGCTCCACGCGATGCGCGTCGTCGACCTCGGCTCCGGCGCGCCGGAGGCGAAGGAAGCGAAGCGCGTCTGCGCGCGGTGCCGTGGCTCCGTCGACCCCGGCGCGGCGTTCTGCAAGTTCTGCGGCGCACCGCTCGGCGAGCCGAGCGCGCAACCGAGCGCGCCCTCGGGAAGCGCGTACGGACCTCCGCCGCGTGCGCCGACCGCGCCGATGCCGGCAGCACCTCCGCCGGCACGAGCCCCGAGCGCGCCGCCTTCTCCCCCCGCCGCGTCTCCGGCCGCCGCTCCGGCGGCACCCGCACCCGCCCCCGCCCCCGCACCCGTCGTTCCTTCGGCGCCGCCACCGCCCGTCGCGCCCACGCCTGCGGAGCGCCCCGTGACGAGCGCCGCGCCGTCGCGCCAGGTCACGCACGGCCGCATCGTCGTCATCGCGAAGAGCGGCGCGGACGGCCCGAGCTATCCGCTCACCGATCTCCTCGACATCGGTCGCGCCGAAGGCCACATCGTCGTCCCCGAGGACGGGTACCTGTCGCCGCGCCACGTCCGGCTCGTCTTCGAGGACAAGCGCCTCGTGCTCCGGGATCTCGCGAGCACGAACGGCGTGTTCCTCAAGCTCTCGCCCGCCCGCGACTCCGCGCGGAGCTCCCGCGGCCTTCCCGCGCGCTGGACCGAGCACCTCGACAAGCTCGCGCCGCGCCGCGAGACCCCGGACGGCGAGCTCTCGGTTCCGCTCGAAGACCAGGACCACATCCTCGTCGGACAGCAGGTCCTCCGGTTCGAGGTGGTCCGGGAGGGAGACTCCGGGCTCGGCCCTGCGGCGGAGCACGGCACGCTCTTGTTTGGATCCCCGGCGGCTCCAAGGTACGCTCGCCTCCAGCAGCGCACCGTCGAGGGCATCACGCGCGACGTCTATTACGTTCGGAAGGTGGAGACCGTGCTCGGGCGTGAGTCGGGAGATGTGGTGTTCACGGAGGATCCGTTCCTCTCGCGTCGCCACGCGGCCATTCGCCTGGTGCACAAGGACGGCTCGCCGGTCGCGAGCACGGAGAAGCCGGGTCCGCGCGACGCGTTGCGGTTCGCGCTCGTGGACCTCGGCTCCTCCAACGGGACGTTCCTCCGGATCCGCGAGCCCGTCGAGCTCGTGTCCGGCGACCAGTTCCGAATCGGACAACAGCTCTTCCGCGTGGACCTCGACGCATGAGGGGCAGCCGGTGACGCAACCCGACACGCCCGCACCGCCCGTCGTGACGGCGAACGAGGGCACGAGCGCCCCCGAGGCCGAAGTGCGCGTGAAGCTCTTCGCGCGCACGGACGTCGGCCAGGTGCGGGAGCACAACGAGGACAACTTCCTCGTCGCCGACCTCACCCGCCGCTCGCGCGGGCTGCTCGAGGCGAATCGCGCGACGACCATCGGCCCTCAGGGCGCCGTCTTCGCGGTGTGCGACGGGATGGGCGGCGCGGCCGCCGGCGAGATCGCGAGCCAGCTCGCGGTCGACATCATCTACGAGCGCCTCGTCGAGGACATCGGCGAGCGCCCGCTCAAGCGCGACGAGCTCGCCCGCCGTCTCGTCGGCGCGATCGAGGCCGCCGGCCAGCGCATCTTCCACGAGGCGAAGAACGATCGGTCGCGTCGCGGCATGGGCACCACGGTCACCGCCGCGGCGCTCGTCGACGAGCTCCTCTTCTTCGCGCAGGTCGGCGACTCGCGCGGCTACATCCTCCGGGGCGAGAACCTCGTCCAGCTCACGCGCGACCAGTCGCTCGTGAACCAGCTCATCGAGGCCGGCCAGCTCACGGAAGAAGAGGCCGAGACTTTCGAGCACAACAACATCATCCTGCAGGCGCTCGGGACGTCCGACACGGTGCAGGTCGACCTCACGTTCGCCGAGCTCCGTCGCGGCGACCTGCTCCTGCTCTGTTCCGACGGCCTCTCGGGCATGGTCCGCTTCGACGAGATCCGAGAGATCCTCCGGGCGTCGCGCGAGCCGCTCGAGATCTGCAAGGCGCTCACCGACCGCGCGAACCAGGCCGGTGGTCACGACAACATCACGGTCATCATCGTCGAGTTCGACGGTTCGGGCCTGAAGGCGCCGGAGCCGAACGGCGAGCCGCTCAAGTACCGGAAGTACGTTCTCACCGACAGCAGCATGACCGACACCGTTCCGCTCGGGACGGCGGTGCCGCCGGGCATCCACCCGCCGCACCAGGGTCCCGAAGGCACTGCACCCGACGGCACGCCGCGCGTCCCGAGCGCGCGTCCTCCGGGCGGCTGGAACGATCCGACGGCGACGCCCTACGACCACGACGAGAGCATCAACATCCCCGGCACGCACGTGCCGGTCTGGATGGTCGTGGGGATCGTCGTCGGCGTCGTCGTGCTGCTCGCCGGCACGGCCTGGCTCCTCTTGCGCTGATCAGCGCGCGCGCTTCACGACCTCGGCCGCGACCGCGTCGGACGGGTCGATCGACCTCGCCTCCCGTGCCGCCGCGCGCGCGCCGTCGACGTCACCGCGCGCGAGCCGCGCGACGCCGATCCACGCCCACGCGGCGCCCGCGCGCCCGCGGTCGGGGCCGGCCGTCACGGTGGCGAGGACTTCTTCGGCCTCCTCGAAGGCGTCACGCCGGAGGAGCTGGCGGGCGACGAGCAGGCGGAGCTCGATCGTGTCCCCGAAGCGTCCCCGAGCACGGGTCAGGACCTCGTCCGCCTCCGCTTCGCGCTCGAGGCGGAACAGGCACTCGGCGAGGCCGAGGTAGCCCTCGAGCACGTCGGGCTGCACCTGCGTGAGCTTCAGGAACTGGTCACGCGCCTGCTCGAAGGCGCCGCGGGAGAAGTAGCGACGCGCGAGGTTCGCGCGCGAGGGCGCGAACCCAGGGTCGACCGCGAGCGCAGCTCGGTAGCTCGCCTCGGCCTCCTTGCCGAGCCCGCGTTGGTCGGCGAGCAGCGCGAGCGCGTGGTGGGGCGCGGGGAGATCCGGGTTCAGCGAGCGCGCCTTCACGAAGTGCTTACGGGCGCGATCGAGGTTGCCGCGACGGAGCTCGACGTAGCCGAGGTCGACCCACGCCTCGGTGAACCGGGGGCTGTATTCGAGAGCGACCGAGAGACGCGCCTCCGCGGTCGCGAGGTCCCCCGCTGCGAGCGCCGCAGCGCCATCGCGTTGCAGGGCCACGGCCTTCGGCGGCAAGGGGGGCGTCGAGGCGCAGCCGGTGAGGCTGGTCAGCGCGGAGAGCCCCGTGAGAAGCAGCGCGAGCATCACGAAAGCGCGGACCTTTTCCGTCATGGCAGAGCCCGGGTCGGCCGGACCGTCGACGGGGTTGCGTGGATCCGGGCTCTTTCGTCACGGTCGCCCGGGGAACGAGGTGTCATGCCACGCTCGGTGCGCTATGTTGAAGGGGCGTCACATGAGCGAAGTTCCGAAGGCGCCCAAAGGCGAAACAGGCGAGACGAAGGGTGGGTTCGTCACGGCCGGACACGGGGTGCTGTTCGAGGAGCCGGCCCAGACACGATGTGACGTCTGCGCCGCAGCCCTTCCTGTCGAGGACGACGAGCAAGGCCACCAGGTGAGCGGCCGCGGGCTGCTCGTGTGGGCGCGAGGCGAGGAGCGCCGCTATCAGGAGCCACCGCTCTGTCCCTCGTGCGCGTCGGCGATCGGCGTCAGCGCGCTCCAGCGCTGGGAGATCGAAGAAGAAGAGGGCTGAGCCGAGCCGCTCACTGGAGCGGCTCGTCCCCTTCGTCGTCGAACTCGCCGGGCGGGCGGCGTTCGAGGTGCTCCATGCAGAGCGCACGCACGGCGGGCGCCACGGTCGTCGACGTCACGACGAGCCGGAGCTCGTGCCGGAGCAGGAGGCCCGTGATCGGCGACACGACGTCGAGCGGCGTGTCCGGGTTGAGGACGAGCGCGACGCGGATACGAGGACGGTGCGCCCATCGCGTCGAGCGCGCGATCTCGGTGAGCACGTCGGGGCGACACGGCCGGCGTGCCGCGATCGAGAGCACGTCGTCCTCCGTGAGGCGCGGGTTCGCGAGGAGCTGCCGGATGACGTCCGGATGCGGATCGCGGAGGAGGCGCTCGAGCGTCTCGCGCTGGGGCCTCCGCGCGAGCGACTTCCGTTCGCCGAGCGTGAGCGGACGGCCCCGCCCGTAGTCGGGCACGCGGTCGTCCTCCGGGCTCGGCACGCCGCGCGCCGCTTGGAGCGCCACCGGCGAGCGCACGAGCCGCTCGAGCGCGAAGAACGACAGCGCTGCGGCCTCCTCGCGGAGCCGCTGGACGACGTCGGTGCACGCCGGATCCTGGAACGCGTCGACGAGCGGCAGGAGCGCTTCGCGTGCCGCCGGGTCCGCCTGCTCCGCACGCGCGCAGAGGACGTCCAGCATCGGCGCGAGCGTCACCGCCTCGCCGTCGAGGAGCACCCGACGGATGTAAGCTGCACGCAGCGCGGCCTCGGGGATGGCGCGGGCGGTCCGGACCAGCGCCTCGGCGGCATCGGCCGCGGACGGACGCTCGGACGCGACCACGCCGTCGCCCTTCAGAAGCCGAGGTTGAACTGCTTGCCCGCCGGCTTCGACGTGGCCGGAGCCGGCGTCGCCGTCTTCGCCGTCGCCGACGCCGCCGTCTTCGCCGGCTGGGCCGTCGTCTTCACGGCGACAGCCGGAGGCGCCTTCGCCGTCGCCGTCGCGGTCGCCGTCGCCGTCGCGGCAGGCGTGGCCGACGCCACCGGCTCCGCCGTCGTCGTCGGCTCGGCCGTCGGCGTCGCGCTCGCGGTCGTGCCGATGCTCGTCTTCGTCTCGGCGACGGGCGCGGCGCTGGCGCTCGCCACCGTCGGATCCCCGCTCGCCTGGGCGGTCTTGCCGCGCGTCAGCGCGACGCCGCCGAGACCGAGACCGATGACGGCGAGCGCGCCGACGACGCCGAACAGCACGAGCGGCGGCGACTTCTTCGGCAGCTCGACGGGGGGCTCGACGCCACCGAACGTGCCGGGGGGCGCGCCCGCTGCAGGCGGCATCGGAGGCGCCATCAGGCCGTTCGGCGTCGGGACGTTCGCGGCCGCCGCGACGAGGCGCGGATCCGACGGCGTCATCGCCGTCGTCTGGGGCTGCGGCGCGCCAGGGCCCGCCGCCATCGCGACCGTGGCTCCGCCGACGGCGGGACGCGGACCGGTGATCTCCGTGATCGACGACTGCCCCAGCGCGAGCTGGAGCGTGTCGTTGAACTCCTTCGCCGTCTGGAAGCGCGCCTCGGGATTGCGTTCCGCCGCCTTCGCCCACCACCGATCGAAGCCGGAAGGCAGGCCGGGGCAGACCTGCGAGGGAACGGGGATCGGCGAGACGATGATCTTCACGAGGAGATCACCGAGCGCTTCGCTCTCGAACGGCAACCGGCCGGTGAGGCACTGGTAGACGATGACGGCGAGCGACCAGAGGTCACTCCGCGCGTCGACGCTCTTGATGCCCTGGGCCTGCTCCGGGCTCATGTAGTAGGGCGTCCCGAGCATCGCGCCCGTCTTCGTGTTGCTGCCGTCGATCCCGGCGATCGTCTGCTTCGCGACGCCGAAGTCGAGGATCTTCACGATCTCCTGCTCGTCGTCACGGACGAGGAAGATGTTGTCCGGCTTGAGGTCGCGGTGGACGATCCCGGCCTGGTGCGCTTTCGACAGCGCGCGCGAGACCTGCTGGATGACGCGCGAGACGTACGGCGGCTCGAGACGACCGCCCTGCGCCTGGAGGCGCTTGCCGAGGTCCTCGCCGACGAGGAGCTCCATCGCGATGTACGGCGTGCCCTGCCAGACGCCGTGGTCGAAGATCTGGACGATGTGCGGGCTGTTCAGATGAGCCGCGGCCTTCGCCTCGCGCTCGAAGCGCGCATGCGCTTCGGCGAGCTTGGCCATCTCGCCCTCGATGAACTTGAGCGCGCACGGACGCTCGAGGCCGATCTGCGTGGCCTCCCAAACCGACCCCATCCCGCCCTGTCCGATCATCCGATGCAGCCGGAAGCGATCTGCGACGACGGTGTTCTCGCTGAGTTGCATCGCCCTCTCCTCCCCAACGGCCTCCGCGAGCGCCTCCGGAGCGCGGGCGCGAAGACGAAAGGGACCACGGAAACGGTATCAGCCTCGTGCGGACCCGCGAAAGGAAACGAACGGGTGACGCCGAGCATCTCGATCTGCTCCATGCCCCGCCACGCCCCCCCCCCCCCCCCGCCCCGCCCCGCCCGAGCACATACATCCGCGTCGCGGTCGGGCTCGGCTCCGCGCCGTTCCGCACGCGTCGGTATTCAGGCTTGAACTGGGCCTCCACGGACGCACAATGGGGTAGTCGCGTGAAGACCCTCTTCCCACCCACACATGAGCTCGAAGCATCGGCGTCCGCTCCGGCGCGCTTCCTCGCCGGACCCGGCGGCGACGACGACGGACCGAAGCCGCCCGACTTCGAGCGCGAGGAGGGCGAGGACGTCGACCTCGAAGACCAGCCGGTCTCGGCGACCCCGCGCCGGTACAAGGTCATCTTCCACAACGACGACTACACGACGATGGAGTTCGTGGTCGACGTGCTGAAGCGGTACTTCCACAAGACAGACACGGAAGCCGTGCACATCATGCTCACCGTGCACAAGACGGGCGCGGCCGTGGTCGGTGTCTACACGCGCGACGTCGCCGAGACGAAGGCGGCGGAGGTCATGGACTACGCCCGCGAGTGCGGGATGCCTCTCCTCGTCACGACCGAGCCCGAGTGACCGGCTCGGGTCACCACCGCTTGCCATCGCTTGTCATCGAAGCAACGAAAGAGCCATCCCGATGCGAATCAGCCCCGAGGTCGAAATCGCGCTCTCGCTCGCAGCCAACGAGGCGGCGCGGCGGAGGCACGAGTACGTCACGCTCGAGCACTTGCTCTACGCGCTCCTCTTCGACGAAGGGACGGCGCTCGTCGTTCGTCACGCGGGCGGCGATCCGGCGGCGATCAAGAAGGAGCTCGAGCAGTTCCTCTCCGACCAACTCGACAGCGTTCCCGAGGACACGTACCAGACCCCGACCGCATCGCTCGGCGTCCAGCGCGCCATCCGCCGCGCGATGGGGCACGTCCAGCAGAGCGGCAAGGATCAGGTGACCGGCGCGAACGTGCTCGTCGCGATCTTCGCCGAACGCGACTCGCCTGCGGTCAGCATCCTCGAGAAGGCGGGCGTCACGCGGCTCGACGTCGTCGCGTACATCTCGCACGGCGTCTCGAAGCTGGAGGACGGCGGTGAGGAGCGCGAGAAGGAGCCGGCGTCGATGGAGCCGTCCGGCGAAGGCGAGGGCCCGCGGGCCCGGCGCGACCCGCTCAAGGCGTACACGGTCAACCTCAACGAGGAAGCGCAGCAGAAGCGCATCGACCCGCTCGTCGGCCGCGCGAACGAAGTCTCGCGCATGATCCAGATCCTCGCGCGACGGAAGAAGAACAACCCGCTCCTCGTCGGCGACTCCGGCGTCGGCAAGACGGCGATCGTCGAGGGCCTCGCGCTCAAGATCGTGCAGGGAGAGGTCCCGCAGGCGCTCCGCAAGGCGGTCGTCTACTCGCTCGACATGGGCGCGCTCATCGCGGGCACGCGTTACCGCGGCGAGTTCGAGGAGCGCCTCAAGGGCGTCGTGAAGGCGCTCCAGAAGCAGGACAACGCGGTCCTCTTCATCGACGAGATCCACACGATCGTCGGCGCCGGCGCGACGAGCGGCGGCAGCATGGACGCGTCGAACCTGCTCAAGCCGGCGCTCGCCTCCGGCCGCATGCGCTGCATCGGCTCGACGACGTTCGAGGAGTTCCGCCAGCACTTCGACAAGGACCGCGCGCTCTCGCGCCGGTTCCAGCGCGTCGAGGTGAACGAGCCCTCGATCGAGGACACGAAGAAGATCCTCCTCGGGCTCCGCGGTCAGTACGAGTCGTTCCACGGCGTGAAGTACACCGACGAGGCGCTCGACGCTGCCGCGACGCTGTCGGCGCGCTATCTCCACGATCGGAAGCTCCCGGACAAGGCGATCGACCTGCTCGACGAGGCGGGCGCCGCCGCGAAGCTGAAGCTCTACGAGGGCGAGAAGCCGCCGAACCTCCTCCGCGACGAGGCGGAGGCGAGCGAGGCGGCGAAGAAGGCCGCCGCGAAGGCCGAGAAGGCGCCGGTCGCGAAGACGAACGGCGCGAACGGCGCGTCGGGCGCCGGAGCCGCTTCTCCTCCTCCCGTCATCCCTCCGCCGCCGACGTCCGCGAGCACGCTCGTGAAGCTCGAGAAGGAGAAGGAAGAGCAGCCCGTCGTCGTGGTCGGCGTCGCCGAGGTCGAGACCGTGCTCGCGCGCATGGCCCAGATCCCGCCGCGCGAGGTCAGCTCGAACGACAAGCAGAAGCTGAAGAGCCTCGAGCACGATCTGAAGCGCGTCGTCTTCGGGCAGGATCGCGCCGTCGAGCAGCTCACCGCGGCGATCAAGCTCGCACGTGCGGGCCTCCGCTCGCCGGAGAAGCCGATCGGCAACTTCCTCCTCACCGGCCCCACCGGCGTCGGCAAGACGGAGGTCGCGAAGCAGCTCGCGAAGATCATGGGCATCTCGTTCGTGCGCTTCGACATGAGCGAGTACATGGAGCGCCACACGGTGTCGCGCCTCATCGGCGCGCCGCCCGGCTACGTCGGCTTCGACCAGGGCGGTCTGCTCACCGACGCGATCGCGAAGACCCCGCACGCCGTGCTCCTCCTCGACGAGATCGAGAAGGCGCACCCGGACGTCTTCAACGTGCTGCTCCAGATCATGGACCACGGCAAGTTGACCGACAACAACGGCAAGTCGACCGACTTCCGCCATGTCATCCTCCTCATGACGAGCAACGTCGGCGCACGCGACCTCGGCCGGCGCGCGGTCGGCTTCGGGGACAAGCGCGCGACGGGCGACGCGGAGCGCGAGTACCGGCTCCTCTTCAGCCCCGAGTTCAGGAACCGCCTCGACGCGCGCATCGCCTTCGACGCGCTCTCGCAGGCGACGATGGCGAGCATCGTCGACAAGTTCCTCGTCGAGATGAGCGCGCAGCTCGCCGAGCGCAAGGTGACGATCGAGGTGACCGAGCCGGCGCGCGCGTATCTCGCGGAGAAGGGCTACGACCCCGACTTCGGCGCCCGTCCCCTCGCCCGGGTGATCCAGGACGAGGTCAAGCAGCCGCTCGGCGAAGAGCTCCTCTTCGGCGCGCTCGAGAAGGGCGGCCGCGTCGTCGTCACCGTGACCGACACGGAAGTCGTCGACGACCGAACCGGCGAGAAGGTTCCGGGCAAGAAGCTCGTCTTCACCTGCACCCCGGCCGCCGAGACCGCGCCCGTGGCCGAAGCGACCCCCGCCTCGTAAGTCAAACCGCGCAACCCGACGCGACGGGCGGCCGACGGTGGAGCATGACCACCGTTTCGACCGACCCGTCGCGCCGTCGCATGTGCAGCTCCGAGAGCGACGAAGCCGAAGGCGCGTCGAAGACCTCGTCGGCAGAGACGTCCTCGACGGCGTCGAACATGTCGCGCGCGGACGGCGCCGGCTGGGAGGGACAGCCGAACGACGCCGACCGGAGCGCTGCCGACGCGGCGAAGAACATGTCGGGTGGACCGAGCGCGTCCTCCGGTGTCACGCCGAACGGTCGGAACGTCCGAGCCGAGGCGGCGCTCGTGAAGACGAACGAGGACGGCGTCGAGCTCGAGGCCGTCTCGGGCTCCGTCCAGGCCGGTGCGCAGAACCAGGCGCAGGTCACGACCGCGCGCGCGACGGTGACCGGAGGACGCGGGAGCGCATCGGCCGAGGCCGGCACGGCGAACGTGCACGCCGGGATCGAGAACAGCGACGGGAGCGTCGGCTGGAACGTCGGCGCCGGCGTCAACGTCCTCGCCGCGGAAGCGACCTTGAAGGGAAAGCCGGGCGAAGCGCTGAGCGGCAACAGCGTGACCGCCGGCGTCTCGTTCGGGAGCGGGCTCGAGGCTCACGTCGGCGTCCGCGACGAGGACGGCGACGGCAAGCCCGAAGCGTGCGTGCGCCTCGGCGGCGGTCCGTTCACCTTCGGGCTCTGCATCGAGGTCCCGGTCGTGATCCATCCGTGACGAGGCGCTGCGCTCGAAGTGCAGAGTCCGACGCTTCGAGCCCGGCGCTGCACTCCGCCGTCTCCGATCCCACGCAAATCCGGGCACTTCACGCATGGCATGGCCCCTGCTCGACACCTCCCCGCGCGCCGACGGAGAGACGGCGCACGGAGGAGACGCCTGATCATGATGAAGAAGCTCGCGCTCGGTGTGGTTCTCGCGATGACCGTGATGGGCTGCAAGGCGCAGGTCCGTGTGCAGGCGAGCACGAAGCCGGCTCCCGAACCGGAGAAGGTCGCCGAGCCGGCACCGGCACCGGAGGAGCCGAAGCAGGGCGAGCAGATCGTGCTCCCCGAGCAGATCGAGTTCGAGCTCGACGAAGCGCGCATCAAGCAGACGCCGAAGACGCTCGAGACGCTCCAGAAGCTCGCCGACATCATGAAGGCGCACCCGAACGTCACGAAGCTCCGGATCGAAGGCCACACCGACAACACCGGTTCGGCGCGCCACAACGACAAGCTCTCGAAGGCGCGCGCCGAAGCGGTCGCGAAGTGGCTCGTCCAGCACGAGATCGAGCAGGGCCGCCTCGTCACCGCCGGCTTCGGCGCGAAGAAGCCGCTCGTCCCGAACGACTCGGCCGACCACCGGGCGACGAACCGCCGCACCGAGTACTACGTCGAGGAGCTCGACGGGAAGAAGGTCGACGGGGCGGAGGTTGCGTCGAGCAAGCCGGGCACGTCGTCCGGCGGCCGCACCACGAACTGACGAGGACAGGACGAGGAGTCGATCACGCGAGGTCCGGGCTTCGGGCCTCGAGCTCTCGGTGGGACGCGAAGCGAGCGTCCCGTCGCGCGAAGTGGTGGCTTGCTGCAAGAGGCAGCGAGCCGCGCGCGCCAGAGCTCGAGACCCGAGGTCCGGACCTTGCGCGCTTCATCGATCGTGGCTCATGCTGCGGGCGTGATGGAGAGCCCCGCACCGCAGGTGAGCTTCGAGGACTACGTCGCGATGAGCGGGGCGGCCGCTGCGCTCGGCTACGAGCGGATGCTCGCGACCTACCGGCTCACGCCGACGCAGTGGGCGCAGATCGGCGCGCACTGGAACGCGCTGATCCCGACGAACCCGCTCTACATGCAGTACGGGATGCTCGTCGAGCAGGAGGCCGCGCGGATCCGCACCGGCGGGCCGCCGAAGCCGATCGGAGCTGCCGCGCAGCAGCCGTACCCGCAGCAGTCCGCGAACCCGTTCGGCACGCCGCAGCAGCAGGCCGCGTTCAACCGCGAAGCGGCGCAGGTCGGCAACGAGCTCTCGAAGGCGTTCGACAGCTTCGGCAGCGCGATGGAGTCGCTCTGGACGTCCGCCGCGATGACGGTGGGCTCACGCGTGCTCGTGCAGTGGACAGACGGGAGGCGCTACCCCGGCACCGTCACGAGCATGCAGCAGGGGCAGGTCCAGGTGGCGTTCCCGGACGGCCGTCAGATCTGGGTCGCGCAGCAGTACGTCACGCTCACGTGAGCACGTGAGCGCTCACTTGTTCTTCGCGTAGACGTAGACGCCGACCCGGCCGGCACCCTTCGAGGCGATCGCGTCGATCTTGTACGGGAGCGGCACGAGGCTCACCGGGCAGAGGGCGTCCTTGCCCTTGCCGATGATCGCCTCGTTCTTCGGGCTCGGCGCCCGGTTCGTCGCGAAGTTGAAGAGCGGCGGCGCGAGCAGCTGGAGATCGAGCTGCGTGATGCCGTCCTTCGGCGAGTAGCCGATGATCGTGTAGCAGCGGTTCGGCTGGAGCGTGATGATCGCGTTCAGGTGCCCGTTCGTCGCGAGCGTGTCGCGGAAGGCCTGGCCCTCGAGCGCCATCCCCTGGGCCGACTTGGCGGCGATCTTCGCGACCTCGGCGTCGATGATCGCGTCGGATGCCGCCGCCATCGCGGTCGCCATGTTCGGCGCGCCCGCGTCACCGGCCGCGACACCGCCGTCGGTCGTGCCCGCGCCCCATCCTCCGACGACGCCGCCGTCCGCGGTCACGCCCGGTGCGCCGGCCTCCGCGCCGCCGTCGGTCGCGGGCGTGCTCGGCGTCATCGGCGGGTTCGGCTTCTTCGACGAGCACGCGACGGGGACGAGAGCGGTGGACGTGAGGACCACGAGGGCGAGTGCGCGACGCATGCGCACGCTGTTACAGCACGACGGCCGCGGCGACAACCACCGCGTCGTGCGCCTCACATGACGTCGACGTGCAGGGTGGCGCCGCCGTCCGGCTTCGGGAGGATGCGTGCGGAGAGCTTCCGCCAGATGCCGTTGCCTTCTCGCCGGTCGGCATCGGTCATCTCGGCGGCGGCCTCGACGAGCTCGCGCGGCGGGTCGAGCGCCCGGAGGATGCCGCTCGCGTCGAGCGCGACGAGCTGCACCACGACCCGGCGTGGCGCGTCGGCTCCGCCCGCGGACACCGTGACGACGAACAGCGCCTGCTGGAAGCCGGGGCAGCCCTGCGCGAGCGCACCGAGCGCCGCGTTCGCGACCGGGACGAAGAGGGCTCGCGAGGGCTCGCGGACGGCGGGACGATCGCCGGCACGGCCGCTCTCGCCCGGCTTCGCGCCCGGCTGCTGGGACGGGCGCGGCGGCGGGCGCGAGTCGCTGCCCTCCGTCCGCGGCACGCGCGGCGCGTAGACCTCGCGGACCGGCGGGAGCGAACGGTACGGAGGAGGAGGCGTCGCGCGCGGCGGCTGCGGGGTCGCCGCGACGGGCGGCGGCGGCACCGAGTAGCGGTCCTGCGCATCGGGCTGCGAGCGCTCGAAGAGGCCGACGAACTGGGTCTCGGAGCCGGTGCCGGGACGCGACACGAACCCCTCCGCGCGAGCGAGGATCGCACCGAGCTTCGCGAGCGCTTCGGCGTCTTCGGGCGACAGGTCCGCGACGACGCTCATCGCGAGCTGGGGGACGCCGCGCGCCTGCGCCTCGCGCACGATCGTGTCGACGTGCGAAGCGCTCGCGGAAGGAGAGCGCCCCGCCCAGCCCCACCGGAGGATCCGATCGCGTGGCTCGTAGGTCGCGAGGACCTCGAGGTACTGCCGCGCCGTCACCTCGCCGTGCTTCGTCTCCCACGTGACGAGACGCGCGGCCGAGTCCGTGCGCATCCCCTCGCCTCGCGACTCGCGACTCGCACGACGCTCGTCGAGACGGCGGAGATCGCGCTGCATGAGGAACGCGAAGCGGCGCGTTGATTCGTCGAGCGGCATGGTCGCGACCGAGGCAACGGCAGGACGCCGTGCGTCGGCGGTCCGAGCATACAGCGGCTCCGGGAAGCGGCGGAACCGATGTGGACGCGTCTCCTCGCCGCGTGCATCGTTCTACACATCGCGGCCGGGACCTTGTAGGGTGGGGCGCCGAATCGCCTGTCGCGATCAAGGAGAAGCTCGATGCCGTCGCTCTCGTCTCGCCTCCGCAGAGGGGTCGCCACCATCGCGGTCTTCAGCGCGGTCCCGCTGCTCGCGGCGTGCCCGAAGAAGGAAACGCCTGCTGTCGTCGACGCCGCGCCGCCGCCGCCGCCGCCGGTCGAAGACGCCGCGCCGCTCACGCTCCTGCCGGTCGAAGAAGACGCGGGCGTCGATGCGGGCGTGGACGCGGGCAAGAAGTACACGGGCCCCGCCGTGAACGCGAACGTGCTGCGCCTGAAGCAGTGCTGCACGGCGCTCGGCACCCAGGCGAAGCAGCTCGGGTCGTCGCCGGAAGCCGGTCTCTTCGTGCAGGCCGCCGCCCAGTGCAGCGCCCTGGCGAGCCAGGCGGGCGCGAGCGGCAATGCGCCGGAGCTCGGCGTGCTCCGCACGCTGCTCGCGGGCCGCACGGTCCCGGCGATCTGCTCGGGGTTCTGAGTTAGCCGCGGAAGTGGTCGTAGCCGGAGGCGGCGACGGGCGTGAGCCCCGTCGCCGTCTCGAGCAGCACGTGCGTTTCGCCGAGCGGAACGACGCGGCCGACCCGACGGAAGCCCTCCGCCGCCAGGTCGGTCGCTGCCGGCGCGAACGCCAGGACCGCGTAGTCCTCGCCGCCCGCGAGCGCGAGATCGACCGCGTCGCGGCCGAGGAGCCGCGCGACGGCGACGAGGGCCGGCGGACACGCGCGACGTAGCTCGGGCTCCTCGAGCACGATCGTCACGCCGCTCGCCTCCGCGACGTGGGCGGCGTCGCCGGCGAGGCCGTCGGACACGTCGATCGCGGCGCTCGCGCGGCCGCGCAGCCGGAGGCCCGCCTCGAGCTGCGCGCGCGGACGACGAAAGGCGTCGAGGCACGCCTGCGCCGCTTCGTCGGCCGGCGGTTCGCCGCGCTCGAGCAGCGCGAGCCCCGCCGCCGACAGGCCGAGCGCGCCGGCGACCCACGCGACGTCGCTGGGACGCGCCCCCGAGCGGAGCAGCGCGGACGGCGTCCGCCCGAGCACCGTCGTCGTGAGCGACGTCTCGCGGCCGCGCGCGAGGTTCCCACCCGCGATCGGCAGCGAGAGGACCCGCGACGCCGCCGCCTGCCCCTCGGCGAGGGCCGCGAGCGCGGCGTCGTCGACCGAAGGCGCGAGGACGAGCGACGCGAGCGCGGCGACGGGCGTGGCGGCCATCGCGGCGAGGTCGCTCGCAGCGGCCATCACGCTCCGCCAGCCGACGTCCTGCCACGTCATCCAGTCGAGCCGGAAGTGCGTGCCCTCGACCTGCGCGTCCACCGTCCACACGAGCGACCCCTCGCCGGCCGCGAAGACTGCCGCGTCGTCGCCGATCCCGACCCGCACGTCCTCCGGGGCCGGAGCCGCGACGCCCTCCAAAATCGAGCGAAGCAGCGCGATGCGCTCGAATTCGGAGCTCATGTCGAGCTCGAGGGCGGCGGCACCGACCGCGGAAGGCGGACGTGCGCCGACGGAAGCGTGACGACGAAGACGCTGCCGTTCGGCTCGTTGCTCTCGATCCGCACCGTCCCGCCGTGCGCTTCGACGATCCGTTTGACGATCGAGAGCCCGAGGCCCGTCCCGCCATACTCGCGCGTGGACGACGAATCGACCTGGTAGAACGCGTCGAACACGCGCTCGCGCTCGCGAGGAGCGATGCCGATCCCGCTGTCGGCGACGCGGACCTCGACGCTCTTGGCGAGCGGCGCGAGGAGCACCGCCGGCCCGTCCTCCTCGCGTGTCTCCTCCTGGAGCACGCGCCCGGTGACGACGACCTTGCCCCCGGCGGGCGTGAACTTCACCGCGTTGTCGACGAGGTTCGTGAAGACCTGGCGGAGCCGCTCCACGTCGCCGGTGAGGTCGCACGCGAGGTCGTCGTGCGTGAGCGTGAGCTCGACGCCCTTCTTCCGCGCGACGGGCGCGAGCGTCGTGATGACGTCGGCGAGCACGGGCGCGACGCGCACCGTACCCTGCCGCAACGTCATCGTGCCGCTCTCCATCTTCGTGAGGTCGAGGAGGCCGCTGATCAGCGCGAGGAGCTGCCCGCTCTTGGCGTGGATCGTCCGGACGAAGTCGGCCTGCTCGTCCGAGAGGGGCCCCGCGAGCCCCTCCCCGAGCATCTCGCTGTAGCCGATGATCGAGGTCAGCGGCGTGCGGAGCTCGTGGCTCACGGTGGCGAGGAAGTTCGACTTCAAGCGATCGAGGTCGCGGAGCCGCGTCAACGCCAGCTCGAGGCGGCGGGTCTTGTCCTCCAGCTCCCGGTAGCTCTCGCGCACGCTGTGGAGATGCAGCTTGCTCGTGACGTAGGCCTTGTGGCTGCTGAACACGACGAGCTCGAGCGTCGTCTTCACGTGCGCCGCGATCCGTGAGAGCGCCTCCGTTTTCACGCGCGGCTCGCGACCGAGGAGCTCGAGCGCGCGCTTGCCGTCGAGGCGCGGCTCGGTCCGCGCGAGCTCGGGCGACGGCTCCGTCAGGCCCGACGGCACGTACGGTCCGAGGACGATCCGGCCGACGCGCCGGCCTTCGTGGTCGATCGACACGATCCGGTACGCGAGCCCGGTGAAGCAGGCGTGAACCACGTCTCCGGTCGCACCGGGGTCGACGCTGCGCGCGGCCGAGACGGTCGCCCCGCACGCCTGACGCCCGCCCGGGAGCTCGTTCACGAACGCGCAGAGCGGCAGGTCGCTCGCCTCGGCGCCGACGAGCGCGCCCTCCGCGGAGTACACACGGACGCCGATCCCGAACAGCTTGTGGACGCTCTTCAAGAGCTCGGCGAGCACGTCGCGGTCGAGGAAGTCCTCGAGGCGCGCGGCCTCGTGACCGACGACGTCGACGATCGCGGGATCCGACGCGGGAGGCGCGACGCTGCTCACGTCCCACCTCCCTCGAGACACGCCGAGGACAGCGCGCGCGCGCGGCCACCGTAGCCGAGGCTCGTCGCCGCCATCTCGAGCAGCGCGTCGGGACCGACGCCGAGCTTCGCCGTCAGGTCGTGCTCGCCGTCGAGCTTCCGCCACGCGCGGTCGAGGAGCCCGAAGAAGCTCTCGACCACGCCCTCCCCCTTCACGGCGCACGCCTTGTAGACGGGCTCTTTTCCCCGCCGTGCGAGCTCGGCGATCTCCTCGTCGGAGCGGACGAGGGGCAGATCGCGCTTGTTGAACTGGATCACGAGCGGCATCTCGGAGATCGAACGACCGAGCTCCTTCAGGTTCGAGCGGAGGTCGAGATAGGCCGCCGCGTTGTTCTCGATCTCGCTGACCTGCGAGTCGGCGATGAACGCGACGCCGTCGGCGCCCTGCAGCACGAGACGCCGCGTCGACGCATGGACGACCTGCCCCGGCACGGTGAAGACCTTCACCCGGAGGGCGAGCCCGCCCTCGACGTCCGTCTTCAGGACGAGCGGCAGCATGTCGAAGAAGAGCGTGCGGTCGTCCTTCGTCTCGAGCGTCATGAGCCGACCGCGGCTCCCTTCGCGCGAGAGCTCGTGGAGCGCCTTCAGGTTCGTAGTCTTCCCGCTGAGCGCAGGCCCGTAGTAGACGAGCTTGATCGCCACCTCGCGGGCGCTGAAGTTCAGTTGCATCCGCCTGGCCCCAGGGTACCACCGGAAGCCGATCGCCACGTTCGCGAACCCGTGTAGACTCGACGCGTGCTCGACACTGGCGCCAAGGCCCCCGACTTCACCCTCGACTCCGACGCCGGCAAGAAGGTCTCGCTGAAGGACTTCGCCGGCAAGACGCTCGTCCTCTACTTCTACCCGAAGGACGACACGCCGGGCTGCACGCGCGAGGCGCAGGCGTTCTCGAAAGCGCGCGCGGACATCGCCAAGAACGGCGGCGTCGTCGTCGGCGTGTCGAAGGACACCGTCGCTTCGCACTGCAAGTTCCGCGACAAGTACGGCCTCTCGATCCCGCTCCTCTCCGACCCCGACCTGAGCGTCCACAAGGCGTACGGCGCGTTCGGCGAGAAGACGATGTACGGCAAGAAGGTGCTCGGCACGATCCGGAGCACGTTCCTCGTCCGCGACGGCAAGATCGTGAAGGCGTACCCGAGCGTGAAGGTCGACGGACACGCCGACCAGGTCCTCGCCTTCCTGAAGGGCGGCGACGAGAGCACGCCGAAGAAGAAGGCGGCGGCTGCGCCGAAGAAGAAGGCCGCCGCGATCGAGGTTCCCGCGAAGAAGAAGACGGCCGCTCCGAAGAAAGCCGGGGCGCGCCGCGCGTGAGCGGGCCGGACGACGTCGCCGTCGTCTGGCTCGGCGAGGCCTCGCCGCGCGAGGACGCTCGCCACGCGCTCGAAGGGTGGGCCCGCGCACGCGGCGCGAAGCTCGTCGTCGCGGAAGGCTCGTTCGCCGAGATGCCGATCGATCTCGCGGTCGGAGAGCGCGTCGAGCGCGAGCTCGAGCGCGCGAGAGAGGCGATCTCCGGTCTCGACGCCGACGCCGCCGAGCGCGCGCTCGCGCGCGCCGAGTCCGAGCTCCGCGCGCACCCCGAGCTGCCGCAGGCAGCCTGGCTGCGCGCCGAAGTCCTCCGCGGCTGGTCCTCCCGATGGCTGCGCGTCGAGCCGCACGACGAAGCGCGCGCCCGCACCGCCTGGCAGGACGCGGAAGCGCTCGACGGAGGGCGCGCGGCCGGCGTCGGCGAGACGGCCTTTCCGCCGCGCCCGACCCACGAGGCGACGTTCACCGTCCGCGGCGTGAGCGGCGGTCGCGCCGTCCTCCGCATCGACGGTCGCGCGCTCGGGGCGAGCGCGGGCGGCACGCTCGTCGCGAACGTCGATCTCGCCGCCGGCGAGCACCAGGTCGTCGTCCAGATCGACGACCACACGGTCCATGCCTCGTGGGTCGGTCTCGGGGGCGCGGCGACGGAACGCGTCGACCTCGCCGTCCCCGAGAGCGCCTCGTGCTCCGCGGCCGCGATGAGGTCGGTGGAGCGCGATGGCGACCACGTCCGCGCGCCGGGCGCCTCCTGCGCGCGGTGGGTCGCCGCCGTCGAGACACCGCGCCCCGGCCGGATCCTCGTCGCCCGCTGCGAGCGCGACGCGTGCGGACCGCTCCTCGAGTGGCACACCGAGCGCTTCCCCGCGGCGCCTCCGCCGATCGCCACGCGCGCGCCCTGGCCCGGGTGGGCGACCTGGGTGCTCGTCGGCGTCGGCGCTGCGGCGGCCGGGACCGTCGGGCTCGTCGCCGCCGGAGCGTTCGAGACCCGCCCCGCGGAACCGCGCTTCGTCGCGGGCGGCGTGCGGAACGAATGACGCAGCCGCGCGCGTCACATCGCCGGGAATGACTCGGGCCCGTCGTCGGTAGAACCAAACAAGGGAGCGGCGGTTCCACCTCCCCTCCAGACCGCCGCCTCCTCCTCCCGACCGTCGATCCCGAACAACAAGGAGGTCTTCATCCGGACGCATCGGAAGCATCCTCATCCATGCAGACTACACATGTAGTCCCCGAGCTCCCCGAGCGCTGCCCCGCGCCCGTGGGAGCTCGTTCCCTTTTGTGGCCCGAGCGCGACCAAGAGCGGCGCATCGCCACCTCTCCGTGACGGCCCTATGTTGGGGCAGCGCCGTTGCGCAGCCCGTTTGCCGCGCTTACGCTGTTTCGAGTCGACCGCCCGCGCGCACGCTCGCGGTCCAAGGAGCCCCGATGGCCGAAGCCCCCTCGCTTGATTTCAACGCCTTCATCGAGCGCAAGAAGGCCGAACGCGCCGGCGGCGCCGCCCGTGGTGACCACGACTACTCGTACTCGCTCGATCGCCAGACCCGCGCCACCTTCGAGTCGGCCAAGCCGGTCGAGCTCGCGGTCGCGAGCACCGTCCGGATGTACAAGCAGGTCTGGCGCGGCCAGCTGCTCGGCAGCTCGGTCAAGGTCTCCGAGCGCCAGTTCCCGCGCATCCACAAGATCGCGCAGGGCTGCGCCGAGACGCTCGGGATCGCGACGCCGCAGGTCTACATCGTCAACAACCCGACGTTGAACGCCGCGACCTACGGTACCGACGAAGAGTCCTTCATCATGGTCCACTCCGCGCTCGTCGATCACTACTCCGACGAGGAGCTCCGGATGGTCCTCGGCCACGAGTGCGGCCACATCCACAACTCGCACGTCGTCTACCTGACGACGCTCCACTACCTCAAGATGGTCGCCTCGGCGTTCGTGCCGTGGATCGTCTACCCCGCGCTCATCCCGCTCAACGCGTGGTCCCGCCGCGCGGAGATCACCTGCGACCGCGCCGGGATGCTCTGCGCGAAGAACGACACGATCGCGATGCGCGCGCTCACCAAGCTCGTGCTCGGCTCGCGCAAGCTCTACGACGAGTTCAACCTCGAAGCGTTCCTCGAGCAGTACGAGGAGGGCAAGGACACGATCGGCCGGTACATGGAGGCGCTCGCCTCCCACCCGTACTTGCCGAAGCGGGTCCTCGCGATGCGCGTGTTCGCCGAGAGCGAGCTCTACCGGAAGCACTCGAATCTCGGCATCGCCGGTCTTTCGATGAACGAAGTGGACGACCGCGTGAAGGCGCTCCTCAAGGGCGACGCGTAGTCACGACCTCCGAGAGCCCCCGCTGGACGAACGAACGGAAGAAGAGAACATGCTCGAAGGATTCCGCGAGAAGAAGGACGACGTCACGAAGGGGCTCTCCGAGCTCAGCACGATCGCGCAGAACCTCGGCGCCAAGAGCCTGAAGGAGCGGATCGACAAGGACCTCGTCCGAAAGCTCGAAGAGGACCGCTTCCATCTCGTCGTCGTCGGCGAGTTCAACCACGGAAAATCATCCTTCGTGAACGCGCTGCTCGGGGAGAACGTCCTTCCCGTCGGCGTCACGCCGACGACGGCCGCGATCCACCAGCTCAAGTACAGCGCGACCCCGGAGGCCACCGTCGTCTACCAGTCGGGACGCCGCGAGGGGATCGCGTTCGCAGAAGCGCGCCGGTTCGCCGTCGGCGGCGGCGCGAGCGCGGACGACGTCGACTTCCTCGAGGTCGGCTACCCCGCGAAGCTCCTCGAAGAGCGCATCCTGCTCGTCGACACGCCAGGCGTGAACGATCTGTCGCTCCAGCGCGCGGACATCACCTACAGCTACATCCCGCGCGCCGATGCCGTCCTCTTCCTCCTCGACGCCGGGCAGATCTTGAAGGAGAGCGAGCGGCAGTTCCTCCAGGACAAGCTCCTCAAGGCTTCGCGGGACAAGATCGTCTTCGTCATCACGAAGTGGGACATCCTGAACGAGGACGAGAAGAAGGAGGCCCTCGCCTACGCGCGCGCGCAGCTCGCGAACCTGGTGAAGGACCCCGTCGTCTTCCCGGTCAGCGCCGAGACCGCGCTCCAGGGCAACGTCCAGGCGAGCGGCATGACCGAGCTGCTCGCCCACCTCACGAGCTTCCTCGCCGAGGAGCGCGGGCGCATCCTGCTCGACAACGCGCTCGGCGAAGGGATCAACACGGCGGGCCTCCTCTCACGCGGCATCGACGCGCGACGTCGCTCGCTCGCGATGAAGACCGAGGAGCTCGAGCGCCGCATCAAGATGCTCGAGCAGGACCTCGCCGGGCAGGCCGGGACGATCGAGCAGCGTCGGATCAAGATCCGCGAGGAGATCAGCGGGATCAAGGTCGGCGCGCAGAAGGACCTCGAGCGGTTCGTCGAGGAGACGATCCG
>JBDHVE010000079.1:0-41226 GCA_039809485.1 Polyangiaceae bacterium
CCGGGCGCGACCGGCGCGGCCGACCCCGCCGCCGCGGTCGCGGCCGAGGCGCGCGCCGCCGTCGGCGAGCCGTACGCCGCTGGCGACAGCGCCTTCGGTGCCGCGCCCGCGCCGCATCCGGTCGAAAACGCGAGAACGAAGCCGAGGAGCAGCTTTCCAGAGCGAACGTGGCGGAGCGTCGTCATGCGAGACGACGAACGTCGCGCGCCGACGCGCCTTACACCGCTCAGGCCGCGACGCCGCGCGTCCGGAGCACGTCGCGGAGGGCGGCCTGCACCTCCGGCGTCGTCGTGTGCATCGAGCTCCGCGCGAGCTCGACGAAGCGCGCGCCGCGCGAGCGCTTCAGGCCGTCGAGCGCCGCGGCGCGATCGGCCGGAGCGCCGTGCTCGAGGACGCCGAGGAGGAACTCGGCCGCTTCGATCGTGTCCACGCGCGCGAGCGCACGGAGCGCGGCGGCCCGCACGTGGGGCTGCGGCGATTCGCGGACGATGCGCGCGAGCGGATCGAACGCGTGCTGGAAGTAGAGCGACTCGACCGCCTTCGCCGCCTGATCGACGACGGCCGGATCGGGATCACGGAGCCCCGCGCGAACGGTGACGAAGCTGCGCTTGAAGAAGAGCTGCTGCATCGCCGCGAGGACGGCGACGCGCACCTGGCGCTCGGGCCGCGTGAACAGCTTCTCCAGCGGCGAGAGCACGGCATAGAGCTGCAGCTGCGCGAGCTGATCGGCGAGCCGCACGCGGGCGGCGACCGCCGGCGCGCTCTGGTCGTCGGGCCGTCCTTCGACCGCGAACGCGGTCAGGCGCGCGAGCATCGCCTTCCGGCGGATGAGATCGGGCCAGCGCTTGTCGAGGAGCACGTCCGCACACGCTTCGGCGGCGGAGCCCTGCTGCTCCCACTCGATCAGGTCGACGTGCCACACGTCGGGGAAGTGGTTGTCCTGCCGGAGGTGGGAGGGGAGGGGAGCGGTGTCGATCGGCTCGTCGCGCACGCCGTCGTAGCGCTGCGACGCACGCGCATAGTGCTTCTTGCGCTGCGGCTCGAGGTCCATCTGCGCAAGCTCTTTGTAGAGTGCACCGACCCGCGCGTAGTGGCCGACCTCGCCGAAGGCGAGGATCGCGGCGAGGAGCGCGTTCTCGGCGATCTCCGGAGGCGCGCCGCGTTCGAGATGCTGGCGCGCGACATCGCGCCAGAGCTCCGCCTGCATGACGACGTAGTGCGCCGACGCGCTCGCCATCCCGAGCGCACGCGCGTACTCGGACGCCTCGCGCGCGAGGGTGGCGGCCGCCGAGAGCTCCGCCTTCTCCTTCGCCGCCTGGAGCGCGTCCTCGAAGTACTGGAGCGCGAAGTACTTCAGGTGATCCTCGCGGAGGATCCGGATGCAGTTCACGAAGCCTTCGAGGACGTCCTCGAACATGCCGCTCTCGCGGCCGATCTGGACGAGGACCTGGAAGCAGTCGAATGCGCGCTCGCGCTGTCCGACGCTCTCGAAGTAGTCGGCCGCCTCCTCGAGGAGGCGCACCGCGGCGACCGTCGCTTCGCGCGCCTGGCGCGGGTCGTTGCACTTCTTCGCGCAGCGCGACAGGTTGAACTGCACGAGCGCGGCGTTGTACGCGTCGGCGCCGCCCTGGACGACCTGCGCGAGACGCGACCAGAGCGCGCGCGCGCCGCGCCAGTCGTCCGCCTTCTCGCGGTAGATCGCCGCCGCCGCGACGAGGCCCGCGTTCTCCATCTCGCGCGCGGCGCCGGCCATGTCGTTCATCGCCGCGAGGGTGCGGGCGCGATCGACGTTCGGCACCGCGCCGAGGAAGCCCTGCGCCTTCTTCCAGCCGTCCGGCTCCGAGAAGGCCATGTACCAGAGCACCGTGAGCGCGCTCCGCGGGTCGTTCCGCTTCGCGAGCACTTCCGCGAGCGGCCGGAGCACGGAGAGATAGTCGTGCTCGGCGACGTGCGTCTGCGCTGCGGCGAGGACGAGCGAGTTCGCCGCGTCGTCGAGGTCGCCGCGGGCGAGCGCCGCGCGGGCGCGTTCACGCAGGTGATAGAGGTCGTCGAGCATCCGGTCCGGACGCCCAGCTTAGGACGACCGCGGCCCCAGAGGTAGCTACCCCGGCGGGAGGCTCGGACGCTCCGCATTCGCGGCGTCGCGACGCTTCTTCAGGTCCTTCGGCAGACCCACCACCGTCTCGATCAGCCCGATCACGACGTAGAAGCCGAGGAGCCACACCAGCACGAACGCCGGCTTCGTCTGGATCGAGACGACCGCGCTCGAGCAGACCGCGAAGAGGACGAGCGCGACGGTGCGCGCGTTGAGCTTCAGGTCCTTGAACGAGCGGAACTTGATCGTCGACACCATGCAGAACGCGAGGAACAGCGTGAGGCCGGCGAACGGCCAGACATACTGCGGCGCGCTCAAGGGGCCCGCGATGGCGTGGTTCGCGACGACGATCGAGATGAGAATGCCGGCCGCGCCCGGGATCGGGAGCCCGACGATGTACTTCCCCGGCTTCGACGGCTTGCCGCTCTCGCCCATCGACAGGACGTTGAAGCGGGCGAGGCGCACCGCACCCGCACCGACGAAGAAGAACGCGCTCACGAGGCCGGCCGTCCCGAGCTGGTAGAGCGACCATTTGTAGACGAGCAGCGCCGGCGCGGCGCCGAAGGAGAGGACGTCGGCGAGCGAGTCGATCTGGAGGCCGAACGCGCTCTGCGTCTTCGTCAGCCGGGCGACGCGCCCGTCGAGGATGTCGAAGAAGAGCGCGTACACCAGGAGGAGCGACGCTCGGTAGTAGTCGTCGTCCCCCGTTGCGGTCGCACTCACGCGGAGCGAGTCGAACCCGCAGAAGATGCTCGAGAGCGTGATCATGTTCGGAAGGAGAAACAGCGTCTTCCGAAGATCGAGCTTGCGCCTCGCCCCAGCCATGGGCCCGAGCTTGCCCCAGGAATGCCGTTCGGTAAAGCGCAGGGCTGCGCTTTTCCCGGGAGGCTCGGTCAGAATTTGGCCCCCTCCGGGGGTGGGGGGCTACGCTCGAAAGCGTATGTTCCGCGTGGTTTCACCCCGTGTGCTCGCGATCGGCGTGCCGCTCTCGGCGGCGCTCCTCGTGTCGCTCGCGGGCTGCGCGCGTGACCCGGCCCAGCGCCACGCCGACGAGATGCGCGAGAGCATCCTCAAGCGGGAAGGCGATCAGGACCGGCTCGTCACGGCCGAGGACCCGGA
This sequence comes from Polyangiaceae bacterium, assembly GCA_039809485.1. Taxonomy (GTDB): domain Bacteria; phylum Myxococcota_A; class Polyangia; order Polyangiales; family Polyangiaceae; genus Labilithrix. The sequence goes on from JBDHVE010000079.1 coordinate 3,215, forward strand.
CGCGCCGCGCGGTCGCGCGCCTTCGGGCGCGAAGACCGATGCGGGCGCGAAGCCGCCGCTCACGAAGACGATCCAGCTCGGCGGCGCCGACTCCGACGGCGAGGACGACGATCCGAACGCGCCGAACGCGCGTCCGAAGATCGAGCTGTCCGGCTCGCCCTCCTCCTATGGGACGAGGCCGCGGCCTCGGAGCAACGGCGCGCGCGAAGGCGCACCGAGCGGTCGGCGCGAGACGCGGATCGAGATGCTGGGCCCGCCGCCCGAAGGCGGCGACGAGCAGCCGGCGCCGCCCGCGCCGCCCGCCCCCGACAAGACCACGGACGCCGCCAAGGGCGATCCGAACAAGCCAGATGCGCCGTCCGGCGGCGCGCCGAAGAAGGGGCCTGCCCCTCGCGATCGCGCGCGCCCGACGGACCCCAAGGCACCGAAGGAGACTCGATGAGCTTCGCGCTTCGTCACACCGGCATCGCGTTCGCGCTCGGCATCATCCTGCCGACGGCGAACGTCACCGTGGCCTTCGCCCAGGGCGCCGGGCCTGGCGGCGGATCCGCGCCGACCGGCGGCGGCGGGAGCGGCGGTCAGGCGGGCGGCGGCGGTGCCGGTGCGCCGGGCGGTGCAGGCGGCGGCACCACGACGACGACCACGACCCAGAGCTCGAACACCGTCCAGTACTACCCGGGCGGCGTCGCGCCGACCCCTCCGGGACAGACGCTCGGCGGCGGCAACGTGCAGTTCTCGTCGTCGAAGCCGATCACCGGCCCGAACGATCGCGACACCTTCGACTTCCAGCGCGGCAGCGGCGGCGGCGGCACGGTGCGCGGGAGCGACAACAGCTCCTTCATCATCGACGGAAACACGACCCGCGCGCTGTCCAACACCGGCACGCACACGGTCCGGAAGGGCGACACGCTCTGGGGCATCTGCGACTCGTATTTCCAGAACCCGTACCAGTGGCCGCGGGTCTGGTCCTACAACCCGCAGATCCAGAACCCGCACTGGATCTATCCCGGTGACCAGGTCCGTCTCCGTCGCGACGCACCGGAGGGCGAGGCCGCACGGCCGCTCCAGCCCGGTCAGCGCCTCGCCGACACGCGTCGTCAGGTCTCGCCCGACACGGTCTTCCTCCAGACCGAGGGCTTCATCGAGAACGAGAGCGAGAACAATTGGGGCGAGATCAACGGCGCGCGTGAGGACAAGATCTTCCTCACCGACTTCGACGAGGTCTACATCCGCGTCCTGTCGAACCGCGAGCTCAAGGTCGGCCAGGAGCTCACGGTCTATCGCCCATTGAAGCGCGTCGGCGACGGACGCCTCGTCGCGATCCAGGGGACCGTCCGCGTCGACCAGTGGAACCCGGACGACAAGATGGCGCGGGCGCGGATCATCGAGACGAGCGACACGATCGAGCGCGGCGCGCGCGTCGGTCCGCTCACGCGGCGCTTCCAGGTCGTCGCGCCGGTCCGCAACGAGAAGGACATCGAGGCGCAGGTCATCACCAGCGTGCGCCCGAACACGCTCTACGGCCAGAACCAGATCGTCTTCATCGACAAGGGCGAGGAGGACGGCCTCAAGCCCGGAAACCGCCTCTTCGTGATGAAGAAGGGCGACGGCTTCCACAAGACGCTCCCCGCCGAGCCGGCCGCGCTCCGGATCGCGCTCGAGAGCAACTCGCCGGCCGCGACCGAGCGGGTCCCGAAGCCGCGCGACGAGAGCAAGCTGCCCGAGGAAGTGCAGGCCGAGCTCCGCGTCGTCAGCGTGACGAAGCACTCCGCGACCGTCCTCGTCACGGCGTCGCGGCGTGAGATCGAAGCGGGCGACAAGGCGTTCGCGCGGAAGGGGTACTAGTCGTAGCGCTCGGAGTGGACCTGCTTACGGTCCACGCCCATCTGCTTGCGGAGCAGATCGCGGACCGACGAGACCATCCGCTCGAGCCCGCAGATGTAGACGTGGGGGGCGCCGCGGTTCGTCCCTTCGAGCTCGCGCCACGCGCCTTCGACGTGCGTCTGCACGTAGCCGGTGAGGCCCTTCCAGTCGGCGTTCGGCTTCGAGAGCGTGTACGCGTAGCGGAAGTTCGGATGCTTCGCGGCGAGCTCCTCGAGCTCCTCGGCGTAGATGCGGTCCTCGGGGTAGCGACAGCCGAAGATCAGCACCATCGGTGACGTGTCGCCGCGCGCGAGCGCAAAGCGAATCATGCTCCGGAGCGGCGTGACGCCGGTGCCGGTGCCGACGAAGAGCGAGGGATGGCCTTCGTCCGTCACGGGCCGCGTGAAGAAGCCCTGCGGGCCGATCGCGCGGAGCTCGGCGCCCGGCTCGAGCGCATGGAGATAGGGCGAGCCGGCTCCGGTCTCGACCTTCGTGATCGCGAGCGAGAAGCGCGGCGTGCCGTCGGGCGCGGACGCGATCGAGTAGGCGCGCCGGGCTTCGCCTTCCGGCAGCGGCAGGACGAGGCTCACCCACTGGCCGGCCTGGAACGCGAGCGGCTGACCGTCCTTGCGCTCGAACGTGAGCTCACGGACGCCGGGCGACAGGAGCCGCGTGCCCGTGAGGCGGACGTCGAAAGAAGGAGGTGCCGGCATCGCTCGGGGCTATCTAGCGCCCTGCGCCCCGTGCGTCGAGGGGGCGGACTTCACGAGCTCCGAGGTGCGGTAGGCGTACGCCGCCTTCACGCGGGAAGACGTGCGGAGGACGCGCTCCATCCTGAGGAGGGCGTCGAGGACGTCCCGCGACGGCAAGCCGTGATCGCGAGCGGCGTCGAGCACGGCCGCGATGTGCGGGCTGGCGTCGAGCGGATGGTGGAAGGCGCCGGGGAGGAGGAAGAGCGTCCCGCCCGCCGGCGCGACGACGCGCCCGTCGAAGGCTCCTTCGGCATGGGCCAGGGCGAGCCGCTGCGTCTCGTCGAGGATCCGGACGAGGAGCTCCGCGCCCGACCAGAGATCGTCGAGGTGCGCTTCGCCGCCCTCGATGCCCTCCACGACGAAGAGCCCACGGTGCGCGCGCTCGAGCGCCGGCACGAGCGCGTCCATCGCGGGCGCGTCCGCCGCGAGCGCCGCCGCCTTCCGCGCGAGGCCGCCCGTGAGCGCATCGTCCCAGAACGCGCGCGTCCGCGCGTCGACGTCGGTGCCGGGATCGTCCGGACGATATGCGCCCGTACGTCGCTGGAAGGCTTCACGAAGGCGGCTCACCTCCGGCCCGAGCTCGGGCGCTCCCCCGGCCTGCACGAGCGCGTCGTACGCGGCGAGGACGGAGGCGGGCGTGATATCGTTCGGGGACGGCATGGAGAATCGCGTCTTCTTCCCTCAGCTGGCACTCGATCAGTGGGGCATCGACGGCAAGATCGAGCTCTCACCGACGGAGCTCATCCTGCTCGCCGAAGGCCGCCGGTACAAGATCGAGGAATGCGTTCGCGTCGTCGCCGAGGTGACCGGCGCGAACGACGACCACAAGCTCGTCGGCAAGGTGAAGCCGAAGGCGTTCCTGGAGGAGCTCGGCGCCGAGATCCTCGAGAACTCGATGATCCTCGGTGACAACGCCTACGACGTCGTCCCCGGTTGGGCCGGGGAGCCGAGCGAGCCGTTCGCAGCGAAGCCGGGCGGTCCGGCATCCGAAGAGGACATGCTGCAGAAGCTCGCCGAAGGACTCGGATGATCAACGACATCGTCGCCGACGTTCTCTTCTACGTCACGGCGGCGATCTACGTCGTGGCGTCGGTCCTGTTCCTCCGCTACCTCGTGCGCGGGACAGGGGTGGCCGGCGAGCGGATGGCGCCGCGTCTCGTCGCGATCGGCGCCGGCATGCACGCGGCCCACATCGTCGTGGCGTCGCTCGTGCTCCGCGTCTGCCCGGTCGAGGGGATCCACTTCCCGATGAGCGTCGCTTCGATGCTCATGTGCGTCGGCTACCTCTTCGCGCGCGCGCGGTACCGGGTCGAGGTCGCGGGCGCGTTCGTCGCGCCGCTCGCGCTGACGTCGCTCCTCGCGTCGCGCTTCGTCGGCCAGACGGAGCCCACCGGCCGGATGCGAAGCGTGCTCCTCCCGTTCCACGTCACGATGAACCTCGTCGGGGTCGCGCTCTTCGCGCTCGCGTTCTCGGCCGCCACGCTCTACCTCGTCCAGGAACGGCTCGTGAAGCAGAAGCGGATCGACGGCGTCTCGCGGAGGCTCCCGCCCCTCGACGCGCTCGATCGTGCCGAGCACCGCTTCCTCCTCGCCGGCTTCCCGCTCCTCACGATCGGGATCGTCACGGGCACGCTCTGGGCCGGTCGCGTCGAGACCGGCGCGCCGGGCGAAGTGCTCCGGGCCGTCTTCGGCTACGTCACGTGGCTCGTCATCGCGGGCGTCCTCTTCCTCCGCGCCGCCGCCGGATGGCGCGGTCGTCGTGCCGCCTACGGCACGATCGCGGGCTTCGCGTTCTCCGTCGTCGTGCTCGTCATCTATCTCGTTCGCGGTCAGGCGCCGCCTGCTGCCGCCAGCACGCCGAGCACGACGAACGGTGACGTCCACGCGCACGTCGTCACCGAGGGCGCTCGATGACGCTGCCGGTCGTGGTCGTGGGGCTGTCGCACAAGACGGCGCCGGTCGACGTGCGCGAGCGCTTCGCAGCCGGCTCCGAAATCCTGCCCGAGGTCCTCGCGCGCCTGACCTCGCGCCCCGAGCTCGAGGAAGTGATGTTCCTCTCGACGTGCAACCGCGTCGAGGTCATCGCGCTCCCGAAGGGCGCTGGGAAGGGCGAAGCGGCAGTCGAGAGCGCATCGCGCGCGATCCGCGAGGCGCTCCGGGAGCACGTCGGCGCGTCGAGCGCGGACGACCTCTCCGACTACCTCTACGAGCGCGCAGGCGACGACGCGGTGAAGCACGTCTTCCGCGTCGCTGCGAGCCTCGACTCGATGGTCCTCGGCGAGCCGCAGATCCTCGGGCAGGTGAAGGACGCGTACGACGCGGCGGTCGCCGCCGGCGCGCTCCGCAGCCACCTCGCGCGCTGCATGAATCGTGCGTTCACCGTCGCGAAGCGCGTCCGGAGCGAGACGCAGCTCGGCGCCGGGATGGTCAGCATCTCGAGCGTCGCGGTCGATCTCGCGCGGCGCATCTTCGGAGATCTCACCGACTGCACCGTACTCCTCGTCGGCGCCGGCGAGATGGCGGAGCAGGCGGCAAAGAGCCTCGTCAAGGGCGCGAAGTCGATCCGGATCTGCAACCGCTCGTTCGAGCGCGCGGCGAATCTCGCCGCCACCTTCGGCGGGACCGCGGCGCCGCTCGACATGCTCGAAGCGGAGCTCGTCGTCTCCGACGTCGTCGTCGCGAGCACGTCGAGCAAGCAGTACGTGATCACGAGGGACCTCGTGAAGCGGGTGATGAAGGCGCGGAAGGGCAGGACGCTCTTCTTCGTCGACATCGCGGTGCCGCGGAACGTCGACCCGGAAGTGCACCACCTCGACAACGTCTACGTCTTCAACGTCGACGACCTCGAGCAGGAAGTCGCCGAGAACCTCAAGGCGCGGCAGAAGGAAGTCGCCGCCGCCGAGGCGATCGTCGCGAACGAGCTGAAGGAGTTCGCGTCGTGGGCGCGCTCGCTCGACGTCGCGCCGGCGATCGTGGCGCTCCGCGCGAAGACGCGGGCCGTTCTCATGGCCGAGCTCGAGCGCACCCTCGGCGGCCGTTTGAAGCATCTCGGCGAAGGGGACCGCGCCGCCCTCGTCCAGATGATGGAGAGCGCGACGAACAAGCTCCTCCACGCCCCGACGACGCGCCTCCGCGCCGCCTCGACCGGCGACGACGCCGCCGAGCTCGTCCACGCCGTCCAGCACCTCTTCGATCTTCCGCAGGGCGAAGCGCAGGCCGACCCGTCCGCGCTGGAGGCGAAGAAGGAGGCGCGACCCGCGGCCCCTGCCATCACGGCGGAGCTGGCGGGAGCGGAGGACAAGACGCATTGACCTCTCTGTGAGCTCGACCCTGAAGCCCCGAGCCGGAAGCCCGCCACGACCATGAAGCTCACCTACGCCACCCGCCGCTCCGCTCTCGCTCTCGCGCAGTGCCGCGCCTTCGTCGCGAGGCTCGCCGCTGCGAATCCCGGCCTCGAGCTCGTCGAGGAGCAGGTCGTCACGACCGGCGACCGGATCCAGGATCGGCCGCTCTCGGAGGTCGGCGGCAAGGGGCTCTTCGTGAAGGAGATCGAGGAGGCGCTCCTCGAAGGACGGGCGCAGCTCGCGGTCCACTCGATCAAGGACGTGCCGGGCGTGCTCCCGTCGGGGCTCTTCATCGCGTGCATCCCGAAGCGCGAGGATCCGCGCGACGTCCTCGTCGCGCCGAAGTACGGCACGCTGAAGGACCTGCCCGCCGGTGCGAAGGTCGGGACGAGCAGCTTGCGCCGCGCCGTCTCGCTGAAGGCAGCGCGGCCGGACCTCGAGATCGTCCCGATGCGGGGCAACGTCGACACGCGCCTTCGCAAGGTCGACGCCGGCGAGTGTGATGCGATCGTGCTCGCGCGCGCCGGCCTCGTCCGCCTCGGCCTCGAGGCGCGCGCCACGGACGTGCTCGCGCCCGAGATCTCGCTTCCGGCGGTCGGTCAGGGCGCGCTCGGGATCGAGTGCCGGCAGGACGACGCCGAGACGAAGCGCGTCCTCGCCCCGCTCCACGACGAGGAGACCGCCTGGTGCGTCGCGGCCGAGCGCGGCGTCATGATCGCGCTCGAAGGCGACTGCAAGACGCCGCTCGGCGCCTACGCCGAGCGCGTCCCCGCCGGGGGCAGTGCGGGCCGGCTCGGGAACGCCCACGATCTCCGGCTCCGCGCCTTCGTGTGCGACCCCGACGGCGGAAACCTCCGTCGCGCCGAGGAGAGCATCGCGTGGCCGGAGGATGCCCACACCGCCGCCGAGCTGGGCGCGCGGCTCGGGGCACGCCTCAAGTCCGCGGTGGCTTGACGCAGGTTCGGTTATCCTCGGAGCGTGCCGAAGCCCTTTCGCCCTTACGCGGCGCTTGCCGCGCTCGTTCCGCTCGTCGTGATCGCTGCTTCCGTCGCGTGCTCGTCGAAGGACGAGATCGAGCCGACGGACGTCCTCCCCGCCGGTGACGGAGGCACGCAGGGCGCCGACGTCTCGACGACGCCGAAGGACGACGCGAGCGACGCGGAGGTCGTGCAGACCGCGCCGTTCCACGTCATCGGCCGCGTCGATCGACGTGACGCGACGGGCCCGCGCTTCTCGTGGTCGGGGACGACGATCAAGGCGAAGTTCAAGGGCACCGGCGTCACCGTGCAGCTCCGCGACAACGGCAGCATGGCCGGCGGCAGCAACATGTTCGACGTGTCGATCGACGGCGCAGCGCCGAAGGCGATCCCCGTCTTCCCACAGCAGGAGAGCTACGAGCTCGCGAAGGATCTCCCGCTCGGCGAGCACGAGGTCGTGCTCGTGAAGCGTACCGAGCCGATCTTCGGCGTCGTTCAGCTCCTCGGCATCACGCCGACGGGCGGCGAGCTCGTTCCTTCGCCGGTGCCGACGGGCCGCCGGATCGAGATGATCGGCGACTCGATCACGTGCGGCTACGGCGTCCTCGGGATCGAGCCGTGCAACTTCAGCCACGAGACCGAGAGCGAGCCCTCGGCCTGGGGCGCCCTCGCCGCGAAGGAGCTCGGCGCGACGCGCACGATCATCGGCTACTCGGGCATCGGCGTGCTCCGCGACGGCGGCGGCGACAAGAACGACCAGATGCCGGCGCGCTACGACCGCGCGCTCGCCGACGACTCGAGCAGCGCGTGGGATCACGCGTCGGCTCCTCATCCCGACGTCGTCGTCGTGAACCTCGGCACGAACGACTTCGCGACCGGCGATCCGGGCGTCGCGTTCCAGACCGCGTACCTCGCGTTCCTGTCCGACCTCCGCGCGAAGCACCCGAACGCGTACATCGTCGTGGCGACCTCGCCGATGCTCACCGACACGTTCCCCGCCGACGAAGCGCGTCGCACGAAGTCGATCGCCGCGCTGAAGGCGATCGTCGCGGCGCGGCAGGCCGGCGACGGCGGCGCGCCCGACGCGAAGATCGGCCTCCTCGAGCTCGACGAGCAGGTCGCGAGCGACCAGTACGGCTGCGACTACCACCCGAGCACGCAGACGCAGCAGAAGATGGCGACGAAGCTCGTCGCGTTCGTGAAGCAGGCAGTCGGATGGTGACCGCGTTCAGTGGTCCAGCAGCTGCGTTCCAGCAAGGGCGAGTGCTGCGAGCTCAGTCGACCACCCCGCCATCGCGAGCTCCTCGTCCATCCCGAGCCGGAACAGACAGGGGCCCTCGACTGCCTCCCACGGAAAGGGACGGCCCTGCATGCGCCGAACGAACGTCATGAGTCTGTCACGCAGCTCGTCGCGCGCGACGTCGTCCGGTGCGACGATATCGAGGTAGCTTCGCACGCGATTGCCGGGAGGCTCGACCGCGATCTTCTTCTTCGCGAGGCGTCCGGGCTCACGGTCAGGAATGTCGCGCGGCGGGACATGCCAGCGCCGGCCGCCGTGACGGTAGAGGAAGGCGTTGATCCCACTCGCCTTCGTCGTCGGCGCAACGACGCGCTGTGCCGTGAGATACATCTAGGCCGCCGCGCTCCGCGGCGCCGCGTCGCCGCCGATCTCGACCGCGACGTCCCGTGACGCGAGCTCGAGCGGCGCACGGGGCTTCTCCTCGAGGAGTTGCTCGACGGCTTCCTGCTCGTCCGAGGACAGTTCCTGCCACCATCGGTCGAGCTCTGCGACGTACTCGACTTCGACGTCTTGCGTGAAGGGTTCACCGCGGAGCGCATGCTCCAGCCGCGCAAGCCGCAGCTCCGCGATGAGCTCCAGGTACTTCAGCTGCGCTCTGCTCACGGCCAACGAACCCATGCTTCCTCCGTACCAGCAAGAGCATCTTGATACGCCGTCAGCTTCATGACCACCGCCGGCTCGACGTAACCGTGCCGCTCGGGGTGTCGGGCGTCGGGTCGGAAGCGGAGCGTCTCGCCGAGCTTCGTGTCCGAGATCCAGAACACCGGAAGAGTGCTCTGACCGCCTTTCAACGACGTGGGGCGAAGGTGCGGCGGCAGGCGAGCTGGATCCTCGGGGGTGACGGACATTCCCCCCGTGCCAGGGTGGACGGCATCGTCGCCGTCCGGCTTGATGTCCGTCGGCACGCGCGCTCCGAGCATCAAGTTCTTCGTGCCGACCTTCGGCCGGCTCCGCTCGTCGGTCACGAAGGTCCGGAACAGGCGAACCTCGTTCGGAGGAGTCGTCGTCGAAGTAGTCGTCGCCACCGACGGGAAGGATACCCCGGATGCCGCTCGACGGGGTTGCTCCCGGGCGAGAGCTGACTATGCTCGGGCCGCCGTGCGGAAGCTGTGGGTCGTCCTCGTTGGTGTCTGCGCGACGGTCGTCGCGTTCCTCCTGCCGAGCACCGCGCATGCGAAGGCCGGCGCGAGCCTCGGCGAGCCGCTGAAGCTCGAAGTCCCCGGCGCCTCCGACGCCTACTATTACAAGCCGCGCGCGAAGGGCACGAAGCCCGTCCTCATGTACCTCCATGGTCGCGGCGGGAACCCCGCCGAGGACTGCCGGAAGTGGGCGAAGGTCGCGACGCAGTTCGGCTGGGTCGTCTGCCCGTCGGGCCCCGCCGACACGGGCGGGGGCCGGAGCTGGTCGAACGGCGCGCCCGAGGCGAGCCGGATCATCGAGGGGACCCTCGCTGCGCTGAAGGCGAAGTACAAGGGCCGCGTCCAGAAGCGCGGCAACCTCCTCATCGGCTTCAGCGAAGGCGCGTTCGTCGCGATGCAGGTCGGCCTCAAGGACCAGCACACGTGGACGCGCTGGCTGATCCTCGGCGCGAGCGACCAGTACTGGCCGTACGACGTGACGCCCGACCTCGAGAAGGAGAAGCGCAAGGTCCGCCGCGTGTTCCTCCTCACCGGCGAGAACGACGGCGTCGCGCAGAACACCGTCAAGGTCGGCGACGTCCTCAAGAAGAACAAGGTCCCGGTCAAGGTCCGGCTCGTTCCCGGGATGGGTCACGAGGTCCCGAGTGACCGCATGGTGAGCACCTACCGCCGCCCTCTCGCCTGGCTGGTCGCGGCCAAGTGAGGACAGCGCACGTGTCCGCGTGCTACGAGGAGCGCCCGTGAACGCTCCCCCATCTCACCGCAAGCCGCCGCTCGTCCTCGGGATCGCGGGGGGCTCCGGGTCCGGGAAGAGCACGATCGCGAAGTCGATCCTCGAAGCGCTGCCCGAAGGGCGCGGCGTCCTCCTCCAGCAGGATCACTACTACCGCTCGCAGGCCCACCTCTCGGCCGCGGACCGGGCGATGGTCAACTACGACCATCCCGACGCGCTCGAGCTCGATCTCCTCACCCAGCACCTCGATGCGCTGCGGACGGGCGAGACGATCATGCGTCCGACGTACGACTTCACGACGCACGATCGGGTCAAGGACGGCGCGCGCATCGCGCCGGCGCCCGTCATCGTCGTCGAAGGCATCCTCGTCCTCGCCGACGACCGGCTGAGGTCGCGGTTCGAGGTGAAGCTCTTCGTCGACACGGACCCCGACATCCGGGTCATCCGCCGGATCCGGCGGGACATGGAGCACCGGGGCCGGACGTTCGCCCAGGTCCGGAAGCAGTACTACGAGACCGTCCGGCCCATGCACCAGGCGTTCGTCGAGCCTTCCAAGCGGTACGCGGACATCATCATCCCCGAAGGCGGCCAGAACCAGGTCGCCCTCGATTTCCTTCTGTCATTCGTGCGGCAAAGGGCCATGGAGGGGGGCTAAGATAGGGGGCGACCCCTATCGTGAGCGGCCCCCTCTCGTCCCCCCGATCGAAAGCCGCGGACCTCCTCCTGCGCGCCCAGCTGCTCACGCGGCCGCGCTACGAGCAGGTCCTGTCGCTGCTCGACGAGTCCTCGGCCCGCGCCGAGGAGGTGATGCTCGAGCACGACATGTTCTCGGAGGGAGATCTCCTCCGCGCCCTGTCGGGGATCTACCAGACGCACTTCGTCTCGACCGAGAAGCTGTCGAAGGCGGAGATCCCGCGCGCGACCGTGCAGATGATCCCGCGCCGCGTCGCCGAGACGCTCGGCGTCTTCCCGGTGCTTTTCGATCCGCAGCAGAGCGTCCTCAGCATCGTGACGCCGGACCCGGACAACGGCGAGCTCCTCCGTGAGGTGAAGCTCGTGTCCGGCGCGCGGAACGTGAAAGCGTTCGTCGCGCGTCCCGCCGCCGTCGCAGCGGCGATCCGGAAGCACCACGGCGGCGACTCGCGCGCGTTCGCGTCGTTCGAGCGGCCGAACATGACCTTCGACTTCGGCCAGCAGATCATGGCCGACGGTCGCGTCGTCGCGAGCAAGGACTCCGTGAAGATGCGGAACGGCCTCGACGAGACGCCGACGACGCCCGCGGTGACGCCTTCGCGCGTCCCGCGCGCCGTTCCGATCGACGACTCGGGGGCGCGGCAGTCACCGGTGCCCACAGCGCGCAAGCCGCCGCCCGTCCCCCAGCGGCCGCCGACGCCGCAGGATCCGATCCCGGTCGCGAAGCCGATCACGGGGCGTCGCGAGACGATGTCGCTCTCGGTCCCGCCTCCGCCGGTCGCGAGCATCGATCCGCCGCCGGTGCCCGCCGCGGCGAGGATCCCGACGCCCGAGCCCGCACCTTCTCCGCTGCAGCCGAAGTCCGATCCGCGGCTGGCAGCGGCGATGCCGGGGCCGAAGCCCGCGCGCTCGGCCGGGATGTCGAACCACAGCGAGGCGCACGAGCGCGATCCGTCGACCGTCGTGAAGGCGCCGCGGACGGCGAGCACGACGAGCATGTCGGCGGTCTCGCCGGGGACGCAGCCGCCGAACAGCGACGTCGCGCGCGAGCGCGTCCTCACCCACGACACGACGGTGGAGCTCCTCACCGTGATGGTGAGCCTCCTCGAGAACACGCGGCAGGAGCTGCGCGGGCACTCGTCGCAGGTCTCTCGCCTGCTCCGGCGCGTCGCCGAGCGCATGAACCTCGATCGCGCCGAGACCTACGCCGTCATCGTCGCCGGGCACATCCACGACATCGGCAAGATGGGCCAGTTCCACCTCACGGCCCTGAACTGCTCGGAATACGAAGGCCACCGGATCGCCGCGCAGAAGGCCTACGACACGCCGCTCCGCCTCCTCGAGGCGGTGCGCCTCCCGGCTTCGATCCGCAACACCGTCTTCCACATGTACGAGCGGTTCGACGGCAAGGGCTTCCCCGACAAGCTCGTCGGCAAGGAGATCCCGCTCGGCGCGCGCCTCCTCGCCGTCGCCGACACGTACGCGGACCTGACGCAGAACCCGCGCAACCCGTTCCGCAAGGTGCTCTCGCCGGCGGAGGCGATGAACGTCCTCGCCGATCACAAGGGCACGATCTTCGACCCGGGGATCCTCGACCTCTTCAAGGCCCTCGTCCTCGGCGAGGACATGAAGGCCAAGCTCCTCGCGAATCGCTATCGCGCGCTCGTCATCGATCCCGATCCGGAGGAGTCCACCGTCCTCGAGCTCCGGCTGGTCGAGCAGGGCTTCGACGTCCGCACCGCCCGATCGGCGGACGCCGCGCGCAAGCTCCTCTCGAACGGAGAAGGCGAGCTCGATCTCGTCGTCTGCGAAGTGGAGCTCCCCGACACCGACGGCCTCGCGTTCCTCTCCGAAGCCCGGAAGGAGAAGTGGGGGCGCGACCTGCCGTGGGTCGTGCACACGCACAAGCAGGGGAGGACCGAGGCGCAGCGCGCCTTCGAGCTCGGCGCGATGGACTTCGTCGCGAAGCCGGTCCAGGCCGACGTCCTCGTCGCGAAGCTGAAGGCGATGCTCGACCAGTGGTCGAACCAGAGCAAGGCGAACAAGGGCGTCAGCGGAAGCCTCCGCGAGATGGGCCTGCCCGACATCGTCCAGGTGCTCTTCCACGGTCGGAAGACGGGCCGGCTCAACGTCCGCTCGAACGGCAAGAGCGGCGAGATCCACTTCCTCGAAGGCGCGATCGCGAACGCGCTCTTCGGCGACCACAAGGGCGCCGACGCCTTCTACCAGATGCTGAAATTCACCGACGGCGACTTCGCCCTCGATCCGGGCTTCACGCCGCCGGCGCGCATCGTCGAGGAGTCGAGTGAAGCGCTCCTCCTCGAAGGCATGCGCCGGATGGACGAAGGCCTGTGAGCGCGACGCGGGGCGCGGTGATCGCGCTCGCGTTGACCGCGTGCACGCGTGCCGAGAAGAGCACCGCGTCGGGGATCGATGCGCAGGCGAGCGCCGCCACGAATCCGGCGTCGCCGATCGCGGCGGACGCGGCGGCACCGAGCCCGGCGGTCGACGCCGTCGCGCCCGACACCTCTGCGGTCGACGCCTCCGCGCCGGACGCCTCCGCGCCGCTCGACGGCACCCTGACCCTCGAGGTGCGCGGCGGCTACTGCCCGGCCGAGAAGCAGAACGCGCCGGGATGCCGTTCGTACACCTACGCGCTCGGCGCCGACGGGAAGCTGACGGGCGCCCGCCGGAAGAGCGACGTGCCGCGCGCGGAGGTCGAGGCGCTGTTCCGCGCCGCGACCGCGGCGTTCGACGCGCCGCACACGTGCATCCCGAACGCGCCCGATCGCGGGAGCCAGGCGCTCACGCTCCGTTCGAACGGCAAGACGCGCGCGGCGCGTGGCGGCTGCGGACGCGCGTTCGAGGACGTGAAGGCGCGGCTCGAGAAGCTCGCCTCGGAGAGTTGACGCGCTACTTCGGCTGGACCAGCTCGACTTCCCAGTCGACCTGCGTGTCCTGCCCGCCCCACGGCGGGAACGTGAGCTTCGCGAACGCCTTCTCGATGCAGTTGCCGACCGGCTTGCCCGCGTAGGGCGGCGGGACGGTGATGCCCGTCGAGCGACCCGTGTGGCTCAGCTGGACCTGGACGGTGACCTTGCCCCAGGGCCCGGTCGCCTTGCCCTCCTCGTCCTTCGCTGCGCCGCAGTTGTCCTTCACCTGGCGCGCCGAGCGCTTGAGGACGACCTCGGTCGCCTCCTTGTCGTACTGGTCCGCGCGCCGCGCCGGCTTCTCGTTCACGACGGCGCCGCTCTTGCCGGTAGACGACTCCGTCGTCTTCTCCTCCGGCTTCGGGTTCGTCGCGCCTTCCCACTTCGTCGGTTCGTCGGCCGACGGAGGAGGCGCGTCCGTCGTCTGCGACGGGTCCTTCGCGTCCTTCTTGGCTCCCCCACCGCACGCGACCAGGCCGACCACGAACAAGATGCAACGTGCACGCATGGGGCGGAGCTTAGCAACATCCGGGCGTGAGGAGGAGTCTCACGCGTGCCTCGCGCGCAGCCGACTCAAAGGTCGACGATCTTGTAGTCCTTCATCTTGTAGAGCAGCGCGCGGTGGCTGATCTCGAGGAGCTCTGCGGCGCGCGTGCGGTTTCCGCGCGTCTTCTGGAGGGCGCGCCGGATGAGGATCTCCTCGATCGCCGCCGTCGTCTTCTTGATCGAGAGCTCGCCGCTCGCGAGCTGCATCTGGACGGGATCGAGGGCCTCACGGAGGCGCTCCGGCAGGTCGTGCGAGTCGATGATGTCGCCTTCGCAGAGGACCATCGCCCTTTCGATCGTGTTCTCGAGCTCGCGCACGTTGCCCGGCCACGCGTACTCGAGGAGGAGCTTCCGGGCGTCGGCGGTGAGCCCCTTGATCTGGGTACCGAGGCGGACGTTGTTCCGCGTCACGAAATGGTCGACGAGGAGGTTGATGTCCTCCTTCCGCGCGCGGAGCGGCGGGATGACGAGCGGCAGGACGTTGATCCGGTAGAAGAGGTCCTCGCGGAAGCGCCCCGCCTTCGCCTCGGCGGCGAGGTCGCGGTGGGTCGCGGCGATGATGCGGACGTCGATCTTCACGTCGCGCGAGTCGCCGAGCCGGCGGATCGACTCCTCCTGCAGCGCGCGGAGGAGCTTCACCTGCAGGTTCAGGGGGAGCTCGCCGATCTCGTCGAGGAAGAGCGTGCCGCCGTCCGCCTCCTCGAAGAGGCCGCGCCGGTCGGCATTCGCGTCGGTGAAGGCGCCCTTCTTGTGCCCGAAGAGCTCGCTCTCGAGGAGGTTCTCCGGGATCGCGCCGCAGTTGATCGCGACGAACGGATGGTTCTTCCGCGAGCTCCGGGCGTGGATCGCGCGCGCGACGAGCTCCTTGCCGACGCCGCTCTCGCCCTGGATGAGGACGGTCGTCTTGAAGTCGGCGATCTTGGTGATCGTCTTGAAGATGTCCGTCATCGGCGCGCTCTTGCCGAGGATGGACTCGAACTGGCTCTCCTTCTGGATCTGCTCCTTCAGCGCGCGATTCTCGCGCCGGAGCGACTCGCGCTCCTCCGCCTTGCGGAGGGCGAGGACGATCTCGTCGGGCTTGAACGGCTTGCCGACGTAGTCGTAGGCGCCCGCCTTGATCGCCTCGAGCGCGAGGTCGACGCTGCCGTAGGCGCTCATCACGATCACCGTCGCCGGGTTCTGCTTCGCCTTCAGCGTGGCGAGGAGATCGAGCCCGTTCATCTTCGGCATCCGGACGTCGGTGAGGATCACGTCCGGACCGAAGCTGTCGACGAGCCCGAGCGCGGACTCGCCGCTGTCGGCGACCTCGACGTCGTAGCCGTGACGCTTGAGCAGCGTCTTCAGGACGAGGCGGATGTTCTCTTCGTCGTCGACCACGAGGACGCGTCGCATGGGCCTTCCGAGCGCGCGCGCCCCCGCCGAGGAGGTGCGCAAAAAGGTTCAGCCCGGAACATACCACGTCACGCGAGCAGCCAATCCACGGCCGAACGGCCGCGCAAGGATTGCGGACCGCCTCAGTTCGTCCGCGGGCTGGGCTCGCCGGCCACGCCGCCCGCCGCCATCCCGCAGCTCTCGACCGTCCCGCTCACCGCGGCGACGGCGGCGCCCGCCGCGACGCCGATGACGGCGGTGACGACGCCCTTCACGCCGACGAAGAGGGCGGCGACCGCGACGAGCTCCCCCGCGGTGGCGACCTGCGCCGTGCCGACGACCGCCGTGCCGACGGCGGTGGGGACCCCGACGAACGCCGCTGCGCCGGCGACGACGACCGCGGACAGCGCCGCGAGCCCGATCCCCGCCGCGCAGTCCTTCGCCGCCTCGCGCCGCGCCTGGTCGCGGAGCATCGCGATGTCGACGAAGAGCGCATCGAGCGTGGCGCGGTCGATCGGCGTGTCGACGCTGCGCCCCTCCTTGTCGAGCTGTCCGACGGCATAGGTCTTCGTCGCGTTGTCGAAGGCGAAGAAGACCTTCACGTCGCCGTCCGCGTCGGAGGCGTAGAAGACGGCGCCTTCGAAGCCCTTACCGCTCTTGCCCGCGTAGACGTCCCAACGTGCGATGCCGAGGCGCTCGGCGGCGCGCCCTCCGCGTACGTTCTCGAGGACGAGCCGGATCTGGTGCTGCTGGTCGTTCGCCTGGGCGGCGTTGATGTCCTGACGGGCGGAGCCTTCGTCCTCCGGGCCGGGCGACGCGCACGCGACGAAGAGAGGGGAGGCGAGGACGAGGGCGAGGAGGACGCGGCGCGAGGAGCTCATCGGATGTCGAGGAGCTCTCGCAAGCGCTGGTCCAGTGACGGCCCCCCGTGCAACCCGCGCATTTCCGCGGTGTCGCCTGGAGTCGACGCGCGCGTGCCCCTGATCGCGCGCAGCATGGCGACGCCAGTCGGCAGGTGGATCGGCAACCGAGCGCTGCCGTAGGCCGTCAGGGAGAGGGGGTCGATCGAGTGACCACGCGCAGAACGCTTGTCCGTGTGGTCTCCCGCACGTGATCATCCGTTGCTTCCACGACTCTGCCCCGGAGCGTCCTCGCGCATGTCCACCATTCGTCGTCTTCCGTTCTTCGCTGCCTTCGTCGTCACCGCCTCTCTTCCCCTGACTGCCGCCGCGCAGACCGCCGAAGGGTTCGCGATCAGTCGCTTCGAGCCTTCCGAGCGCGGGAGCTCGTGGTTCGCGAACGAGTCGCTCGACCTCCGTGGCAAGCCGCGGCTCGCGCTCGGCGCCGTCGGCGACTACTCGTACCGATCGCTCGTGATCTACAACGCGGACGACACCGTTCGGCAGTCGCCGGTCCGGAACCTCGTCTACGCGCACCTCGGCGGCAGCTTCGTCTTCGCCGATCGCTATCGCCTCTCGGTGAACCTCCCCGTGCAGGCGTTCGCGGACGGCCACGGCGGCACCCTCGGCGGCACCTACTTCCCGTCGCCGCCGAACGAGCAGGGGATCGGCGACCTCCGCCTCGGCGCCGACGCCCGCGCGTTCGGCAAGCACGGCGATCCGATCACCGGCGCGATCGGCGTCCAGGTGTGGCTCCCGACCGGGGACCGTGCGCAGTACTCGAGCGACGGCGACGTCCGCGTCCGGCCGCGCGCGATGCTCGCCGGCACGATCGGCGCGCTCGTCTACGCCGGTCAGCTCAACGTGACGTACCGCGCGCGCAGCGGCGACCTCGGCGGCGGTGCACTCGGCAGCGAGATCGGCTTCGCCGCGTCGGCGGGCCTCTCCGCGATCGACGGCAAGCTCGTCGTCGGTCCCGAGCTCTACGGCACCACGGTGTTCGACGACGCCTTCGCGAAGCGGACGACGCCGGTCGAGGGCCTCCTCGGCGCGCACTACCTCGACGACGCGGGGATCCGCTTCGGCGCGGGCATCGGGACCGGCCTCACGCGCGGTTTCGGGAGCCCCGAGCTCCGCGCGCTCCTCTCGCTCGAGTGGGTCCAGGGCCTGCACGAGGACCAGGACAAGGACGGGATCGAGGACAAGGAGGACGCGTGCCCGACGCAGCCGGGCGTGAAGACGGCCGACCCGAGGACGAACGGCTGTCCGCCTCCTCCGCCGCCGAGCGATCGCGACAAGGACGGCGTCATCGACAGCGAGGACGCGTGCGTCGAGGTACCCGGCGTCCGGACGAGCGATCCGAAGACGAACGGCTGCCCGGCCGACCGCGATCGCGACGGGATCGAGGACGCGAAGGACGCGTGCCCCGACGTCGCCGGCGTGCCCTCGTCGGATCCGACGAAGAACGGCTGCCCGCCCGACACCGACGGCGACGGCGTCATCGACACCGAGGACGCGTGCCCGAAGGAGCCGGGGCTCAAGACGAGCGATCCGAAGACGAACGGCTGCCCCGACCCGGATCGCGACAAGGACACGATCCCGAACGCGCAGGACGCCTGCCCGGACGAGCCCGGCAAGCCCGATCCCGATCCGAAGAAGAACGGCTGCCCGCAGGCGTTCGTCGCCCAGGGTCAGATCAAGATCCTGAACCAGGTGAAGTTCAAGACGGGCAGCGCCGAGATCGAGAAGGGGAAGGACAGCGAGGAGGTCCTCGAGGCCGTCCTCGGCGTCCTCAAGGCGCATCCCGAGATCAAGAAGGTGCGCGTCGAAGGCCACACCGACGACCGGGGCGCTGCCGCGCTGAACAAGAAGCTCAGCGCGAACCGCGCCGCTTCGGTCGTGAAGTGGCTCGTCGGCCACGGGATCGAGAAGGACCGCCTCTCGAGCGCGGGCTTCGGTCCGGAGCGTCCGATCGACACGAACACGACGGAAGAAGGCCGCCGTCAGAACCGGCGCGTCGAATTCCACATCGAGAACTGAGCGAACCGAGCCCTCCGAAGGACAGCATCATGAAGAAGTACATCCTCGAATCGCATCTCGCTCCGTCGCGCCGCTTCGTGCGGCGCCTCCTCGGCTCGGCGCTCGGCCTCGCGATCGCGCTCGGCGCTGGCGCGGCGTCGGCGGCGACGTTCCCCGCCACCGACGCGAGCTGGACCTCGGTCCAGCAGAACGGCGCCGGCTTCGGCGACGTCGCGACCGACGGCAACAACAACGGTCGCGAGATCGTCGGGAGCCCTGCGGCTCCGGCGATCTTCTTCGCGACGGACGCGACGCACTTCTTCGTCCGCCTCCGCGTCGACGACGACCCGCGCAAGACGCAGAGCGACCTCGCCCAGTTCGGCTGGGGCATCCTCGTCGACACCGACGGCAACACGTCGGCGTACGAGCTCTCGCTCATCGTCGACGGCATCGGCGAGCAGATTGTCTATGCCGAGAACACGGTCAAGTCGGGAGGCGCGCGCGACACGGCCGAGACCGTCCTCTCCACCGAGGCGCTCGCCTACGGCGCCGGCGGCAACGTCCGCGTCACACAGGCGGGGACCAGCTTCGGTGGCACGCCCGACTTCTTCCTCGACTTCGCGATCCCGCTCGACAAGCTCGCGCCGAAGCTCACCCCGTCGATGCCGATCACGATCTGGGCGGGCACGTCGAGCTCCGCGCAGCGCCTCGACCTCGACCTCGCCGGCGTCAACGGCGATCCCGCGAACGCCTTCACCCTCGCGAAGTCGGACGTCACGTCGCTCACCGGCAGTGCGCCGGACACCGACGGCGACGGCATCGACGACGCGACCGAGCTCACTCTCGGGACGAACCCGAACGCGAAGGACTCCGACGGCGACGGGATCGAGGACAACGTGGAGCTCTCCGCGGCGGGGAACGCGGGGCCGTACATCAAGGTCGACACCGACCTCGACGGGACGATCGACGCGCTCGACCTCGACTCCGACAACGACTGCGCGAAGGACATGGACGAGGGGACGGCGACGTACCGCGTCGTCGCGGTCGCGCCGAACCTGAACTGCGTCGCACCGCTGACGTGCGACCTCCTCACCGGCACCTGCTCGAACGCGTGCGTCACCGACGCGGACTGCGCCGGCGCCGGCCGCATCTGCATGAACCTCCTCTGCACCGACGGCTGCCGCGGCGGCGCGCAGCCGAAGGCGTGCGCGGCGGGGTTCCTCTGCACCTCGGACAACAACGTGGCCGGGCAGTGCAAGGCCGACACCGACGGCGACGGCGTCACGAACGAGCAGGAAGCGACGCTCGGCACCGACCCGACGAAGAAGGACACCGACGGCGACGGCATCGACGACAACGTCGAGCTCTCGGCCGCGGGCTCTGCCGGGCCGTTCACCGCGATCGACACCGACGCCGACGGCGTCATCGACGCGAAGGACCTCGACAGCGACAACGACTGCGTCCCGGACACGTCCGAGAAAGCGACCTGGCGCGACAAGACCCTGCCGAAGGCCTCGGCCGACGCGAACTGCGCGGCAGGCCAGACCTGCAACGTGACGAACGGGCAGTGCGTCGCGGGCCCGGCGCCGGACGCCGGTGCGCCCGACGCGGGCAGCGACGCGGGGACGAGCGGCAGCGATGCGGGCTCGAGCGGCTCGAGTGGAAGCAGCGGTTCGAGTGGCTCGAGCGGCAGCAGCGGTTCGAGCGGTTCGAGCGGGTCGAGCGGCGGTCTCGACGGCGGCGCGGGCGCGGGCGGCGGCCTCGACGCGGCGGACGACGGATCGCTCGAGGGCGGCGGTCTCGGCTGCAGCACCGCGAACGGCGGCGCAGGCGGATCGACCGCGTTCCTCGCGGTGATCGGCGCGTTCCTCGCGCGTGCCGTGAGCCGTCGTCGTCGCGCGGGTCGCTGACGGAAGCCGCGCGTCTCAGGCGCGGCGCTGCTCGCGCCTCGGCGCGGCGACCTCGGTGTCCGAGACGGCGAGCGCGTCGTGCGCTTCGGTCGTCGCGACGCGCGCGCCGCCTCGCTCCTGCTCGGCGAGGCGGACGCGCGGCGTCGGCTCCGCGATGCGCGCCCGCCTTGGCGGCGCTTCGACGACGTTCCACTTGCGGAGCAGGGCGCGGAGGAGCGCGCCCTGGTGCCAGGTGAGGACGAGGAGCGCCGCGAGCGACCCGAACATGACGAGCGGGATCAGCGCGTGTGCATGGAGCGGACGGAGCGCGACCGGGACGATCACCCAGCCGAGCCCCCAGAGGACCCAGAGGAGCTTCTTCACGCTCTTCACCGCATCGTCCTCGGAGCCTTCGAGGCGCGGTGCGCGAGCGGGGGCGGTGACGGACGAGCCCGCGAGCGCTTCGCCGACGCTCTTCGCGCGGCGATCGGGATCGGGCTCCACCATCCGTTCGATCGCGGAGACGAGCTCGGGCGACGCGCGCCCGGCGAGCGCGCTCCGGACGTCGACGTGGAGGCCGACGTGCGGCAGCGTCTCGGGCTCCTTGCCGGTCAGCGCCGCGAGCGCGGTCGCGCCGACCGCGTAGACGTCGCTCCCCGTGAGCGCGCGTCCCTGGAACTGCTCGGGCGCCATGTAGCCCATCGTCCCGACCACGGTGCTCGCGCCCTTCGTCGACATCCGCTCGCTCACCGCGCCGAAGTCGACGAGGACGTAGGTGCCGTCCGGGCGGCGGATGACGTTGCGAGGCTTCACGTCACGGTGGACGACGGGCGAGGACCGGCCGTGGAGATAGGTGAGCGCGTTGTCCGCGCACGCGAGGAAGCGCCTCACCTCGGCCTCGGGGAGCGGACCCATGCTGCGGACGATCGTGTCGAGGGACTGCCCCTCCACCTTCTCCATCACGAGGTAGAGCGCGCCGTCCTCCTCGAAGCGATCGAGGTAGCGCGGCATCAGCGGATGATCGAGGGTCGCGAGGACGCGCGCCTCGCGCTCGGCGAGCTCGACGTCCTTCCAGCTCCGCGCGCCGCGCACGTCGAAGCGCTTGATCGCGACGGCGCGGTTCTCCTGCGTGTCGAACGCATCGTAGGTGACGCCCTGTCCGCCTTCACCGAGGAGGCCTCGTGTGACGTAGCGTCCCCCGCGCAGCGCCGGTGCCTGGTCCATGGGCGAGCGCTTAGCACGGCCTTGCCCGAGGTGCCGGTCCGCCGGGAGCTGCTAGCCTTTCCGGCATGGCGACCTCGGCGCGTGCGCGTCCGCGTCTCGCGCTCGCGGGCGGCTCGGGCGGTGACGGCCCGAGGATGACGCCGGAGCTCCGTCGCGCGATCGCGCTACTCCAGCTGTCGCGGCGCGAGCTGATCGAGGAGATCCGGCGCGAGCTCGCCCAGCATCACGAGGACGACGGCGACGGTGAGGAAAGCCGTCGCTGAGACGCGTGACGAGCCCGTGCTACGCAACGGGCGCATGTCGAAGAAGCTCTCGCTCGCGCACAGCGAGCACGTTGCGTTCGCTCTGCTCCGGATCGTGAGCGGCGCGCTGTTCGCGACCCACGGGATGCAGAAGCTGTTCGGCTGGCCGGCGGGTGGGCACACCGTCGCGCTCGCGAGCCAGCTCGGCGTCGGCGGCGTCCTCGAGCTCACGTGCGGGACGCTGATCGCGCTCGGGTGGCACGCGCGCCCGGCCGCGTTCGTCGCGTCGGGGATGATGGCGGTCGCGTACCTGCAGTTCCACTGGAAGGGTGCGTTCGCGAACGCCGCGTGGAACCCGGTCGTGAACCGCGGTGAGCCCGCCGTCCTCTTCTGCTTCCTCTTCTTGTTCGTCGCAGCGCACGGCGCGGGCGCGGCGTCGCTCGATGCGCGTCGCGGCCGCGCCTGACGCTCACGCGCGGCGTCGCGCCGAGATCGCGCGCGGCGGCTCGTGGAGGCCGACGGCGAGCCACGCGGCGCCGCCGCGGAGCAGCGTCCCGAGGACGAGCAGCGTCGGGAGCGCGATCGACGCCGCGAGCGCACCACCCGCGACCGAAGCGAGCCCGAACGCGACGCCGCCGACCATGACGTTCACCGCGCCGAAGAGCGGCCGATGCTCGCTCGGCGCGGCGGCGAGCGGAAGCGTGAACACCGCGAGCTCCTGACCGCCGACGAGGAGGCCGGACGCGACGGCGTCGATCGCGAGGAGCCAGGCGTGCCCGGCCGTCGCGCCGAGCCACGCGATCGAGCTCGCCGCGATCCCGAAGCTGCAGGCGACGAGGACCGGGCGCGCACCGAGGCGGTCGAGCGTCCGTCCCCAGATCGGCGTCGTGACGACACGGAGCGCCGTCACGAGCGCGGTGTACGACGCGAGCCCGAAGAAGCCGAGGCCGAGCGCGCGGAGCATGTAGATCGCCGAGACGCTGCCGGTGAGCCCGGTCGCGATGCCCCAGCCCGCACGGTAGACGAGCAGCTTGCGGTACGCGTCGTCGGCGAACGGGAGGGCGAGATCCCGCGGACGCGGCGGCGCTCCGGCGCCGGGCGGATCGTGCTGACGCATCATCAGCGCGGTCGTGACGATGCCGGCGGCGCTCCGCGCGAGGAGGATCGCCGCGAGCACGACACCGAGCGTGCCTTCGTGCCGTCCGACGTCGAGCGCCGCGGCGATCGCGAGCGACGCGAACGTCGCGACGACGGCGCAGATCGCGGAGCGGCGCCCGAAGTAGGCGCCGCGAACGCGGCCCGGGACGAGGTCACCGACCCACGCGAGCCATGCGTTGTGCCCGACCACGGCGAGGAGCGACGCGAGCGCGAAGAGCGCGACGAGGACCGCGCGCTTCGTCTCGGTGGAGACGGACAGGAACGGCAGGATCGCGATCGGAAGCGTGACCTGCCTCGCGAGCCCGTGCGCGACGATCGCGACCCGCCTCCGCCCGTAGCGACACGTGATCCACGAAGCGGGGACCTGCAGCACCTGCCCGAAGTGAGGCAGCCCCCACAGCGCGCCGACGAGGAGCGAGCTCACGCCGAGGTGCACGGCCCATGCGGCGACGACCGTGTTGCCGAAGCATGCGCCGACGACCTCGGCGAAGAGGCCTTCCGTCGTGCACGCCTCGAGCGAGGCGCGGAGCGGCCGCGCCGGAGCCGCGGCGGCGGGCGGAGGCAACGATGCTCGGAGCGTGTCCTGCGTCGGGAGCGGAGCTTCGTTCACGGCGTGGCAGACGCGGACGATAACGAGCACGCCGCCGCGCGCCAGACGCGCGTCTGGTCGAGCTCACGCTCAGGAAGCGGCCGCGCTTCAGCTCGCGGCTTCGCCGCGGGAGCGCGCGTGGATCGCGCGTACGGCGTCGATCGTGTCGGCTTCGGCCGCGCTCTTGTCGTCGCGATAGCGGACGACCCGCGCAAAGCGGAGCGCGACACCGCCGGGGTACCGCGACGACGCCTGCACGCCGTCGAACGCGATCTCGACGACCTGCTCGGGCCGGAGCTTCACGACGTAGCCGTCGGTCGGCCCGTCCGCGAGCTCGAGGAAGCGCCGCGTCTGCCATTCCAGCATCGCGTCGGTCATCCCCTTGAACGTCTTGCCCAGCATGACGAACCTGCCCGTCGCCGGGTCCCGTGCGCCGAGGTGGATGTTCGAGAGCTTCCCGGTCCGCCTTCCCGAGCCCCACTCGACGCCGAGCACGACGAGGTCGAGGGTGAGGACCGGCTTCACCTTGCGCCAGCTCGCGCCGCGCCGCCCCGCTTCGTACGGCGCGGAGAGCGCTTTCGCGACGACGCCTTCGTAGCCGCGCGCGAGCATCCGTTCGAGGAAGGCGCGGGCCTCGTCGGGATCGGAGGTGACGATCCGATCGACGAGCTTCGCCGACGTGGCGAGCGCCTCGAGCGAAGCGCGCCGTTCGGCGTTGGGACGATCGAGGAGGTCCACGCCGTCGAGGTGGAGCAGGTCGAACAGGAAGATCGACGGCCGCGCGGTGCTCTCGCTCGGCATCTCGCTCTGCGCGAAGCGCGACGCGGTCTCCTGGAAGGGGAGCGGGCGCGCGTCGCGGTCCTCGCCCACGAAGGCGAACCACAGGATCTCGCCGTCCGCGACGGCGGCCTCGACCGGCCAGCGCGCCACGTCGGCCGCGACGTGCCCGAGCCGCGCGGTGACGTCGTCGAGCGAGCGCGTGAAGAGCCGCACCTCGTCGCCGCGCTTGTGGATCTGGATCCGCGCGCCGTCGAGCTTCGCCTCGAAGGCGGCGGGCGCGCCGAGATCCTCGAGCGCTTCGGCGACCGAGCTCGCCGACTGCGCGAGCATCGGCGCGAGCGCGCAGCCGACCTCGAGCCGGAACGCGGCGAGCGCGGTCGAGCCGCCGCGCATCGCGGCTTCGGCGACGGTGGGGAGATCTCCCCGCAGCATCGTCGCGCGCCGCACTTCGGCGGTCGTGACGGCGGCGGCGATCGCGATCGCGTCCGCCATCACGCCGGCGAGCGCGCCCTGCCGCAAGTTGCCGGCGAGGAGGCCGCGGAGGAACGACTGCTCGACCGCGGTCGACCTCGACAGCACGTCTTCGAGGAGGGACGCGCGACGCGTCTGCGACCCGGCCCCGGAGGCCTCCGCCATCTCCGAGAACGCGCGCTCGACGTCCGCGACGGCGAGCGAAGGGTCGGACGCAGCCGGGGGCATGCTCGCGAGCGCCGCCCACCCGACGCCGATCCGGCGCTGCGTGAGCTCACCCGAGAGCCAGGCCACGATCGTGCGGACGTCGCTCGTGTCCGCCGCGCGGAGGACCGCGGCGAGGCGCTTCGTCTTCGCCGATCGCGCGCCCGTCGTCGCGATCTCGGCGGAAGCGGCGGCGATGTCGAAGAGGCGCGTCAACGGCCGGACTCTAGCACCGTGAAATTGACGTGGAAGGCGAGACATGGTCCGTACGAGAGACGGCCCTCATGCTCACCGGACTCGATCGCCTCGCCTCGCTCTGGGACCTCACAGCCGATCTCCGTCAGAAGCGGGTCGGCCTCCTCGCGCATCCGGCGAGCGTGACGAAGGAGCTGGTCCATGTCCTCGACGTGCTCGCCGCGCACGGGATCGAGCCGCGCGTGCTCTTCGGACCCGAGCACGGGTGGGCGGGACACGCGCAGGACATGGTCGAGGTCGCGAGCGGCGCCGAGCGCAGCGGCGCGAAGGTGGTGAGCCTCTACGGCGACCGCTTCGAGGATCTCTCGCCGAAGCGCGAGGACCTCGAAGGTCTCGACGTCGTCCTCGTCGACATGCAGGACGTCGGCTCGCGCTACTACACGTTCATCTGGACCGCGGTGCTCGTCGGGCGCGCCTGCCGCGACGCGGGTGTCGACCTCGTCGTGCTCGACCGCCCGAACCCGCTCGGGCACGCCGTGCTCGAGGGCCGCCTCCCGGAGCCGGGCTTCCTCTCGTTCGTCGGCCTCGAGCCGCTTCCGATCCGGCATGCGCTCACGATCGGCGACGTCGTCGCGTGGCGCGCGGCAGAGGAAGGATGGAGCGACCGCGTCACGATCGTCGGTCTCCGCGATCTCCCGCGCGAAGCGCATGCGCCGGCGTGGGATCGCCCGTTCGTCATGCCGTCGCCGAACATGCCGACCTACGAGACCGCGCTCGTCTACCCCGGCGGCTGCCTCCTCGAGGGCACGAACCTCTCCGACGGTCGCGGCACGACGCGCCCCTTCGAGATCACGGGTGCGCCGTGGCTCGACGGCCGAGCGCTCGCCGAAGGGCTCGCGCGGACGAAGCTGCCCGGCTTCGTCGCGCGCCCGATCACGTTCGAGCCGACGTTCCACAAGCACGCCAGGCAGTCGTGCGGCGGCGTCCAGATCCATGTCCTCGACGCGCAGGCGTTCCGCCCCGTCGCCACCTATGTCGCGCTGATCGCCCTCGCGCACCACGCCCATCCGGAGTCGTTCCGCTTCCGGACCGAGCGCTACGAGTTCGTCGATCACATCCCCGCGTTCGATCTCCTCACCGGCTCGGCCGCCGCGCGCGAGCGCATCCTCGCCGGTGACGAGCCGCTCGCGATCGCCGACGAGGTCTCCGTGATCGGTCCGGCCGAGCGCGCCGTCGTCGAGCGCGCGCGCGCCGCGCGGTCGAAGGTCGCCCGCGCGTTCTGAGCCTCACCGCGCGAACGCCGCCCGCACGCCGGAGGCGAGGAGCGCGGCGACGTCGGCCTCCGCGAACGGCCACGCGTACTCGACGCGCGTTCCCTCCGGGAGCTGCGCGCGGACGTGGGCGATCGCCTCCGGGATCTCGACCTCGCTGTGGACGCCGCCCCGCGTGAGCATCGTCGGGACGACGACGACGTGACGCGCGCCCCGCGACGCGACCTCGACGAGCGCGTCCTCGAGCGACGGCGCGCAGAGCTCGTTGTACGCGATCACGACCTCGAGCCCCGGGAGCGCCTCGCGCATCGCCGCGGCGAGCTTCTCGACCCCGAGCCGATAGGGATCGTTCGCCGCGCTCCGGGGCCAGCTCCGGATCCGGGCGTCGAGCTCCTTCTCCTCGGCGGTCATCGGGCCACGGCTCCGTCGCCGCTCGCTCTCGAGCTTCTTCAGCCGCGGCACGAGCTCCGGCGGGGCGTCCGCGGGAGGCGTGCCGTGGCCCACGAGCACTACCGCACGTCGCGTCTCGGTCATCACCCCTAGGATGCACGCGCGAAGGCTTCGGAGTCGGGTATCCTCGTCGGGTCATGACGGACACGGGCGACCCCGCGCTCATCGGCCGGACGATCGCCGGGAAGTACGTCGTCGAGGCGTACCTCGGCGGCGGCGCGATGGGCGCGGTGTATCGCGCACGCCAGCGGTCGCTCGATCGGAACGTCGCCGTGAAGGTCCTCCACGAGAACGTGGCGACCGATCCGATGTTCGTCACGCGCTTCCACCGCGAGGCGAAGGCGGCGAGCCGGCTCGACCACCCGAACTCGATGCGCGTCGTCGACTTCGGCGAGGAGCCCGACGGCCTCCTCTACATCGCGATGGAGTACCTGGAAGGGCGCGATCTCTTCCACGTCATGCACGAGGAGTGGCCGCTCTCGAGCGAGCGGATCGTGAAGATCCTGATGCAGGTCCTCGCGGCGCTCGCGGTCGCGCACGACATGGGCGTCGTGCACCGCGATCTCAAGCCCGAGAACATCATGATCCTGAAGGGCAAGGACGACGAGGGCAGCGCCACCGACGTCGTGAAGGTCTGCGACTTCGGGATCGCGAAGATCACCGAGAAGGACGACGAGCGCGAGCGCCACACCGCCGTCGAGAAGCTCACGACGCAAGGCTTCCTCGTCGGTACGCCCGAGTACATGTCGCCGGAGCAGGCGCGCGGCGAGAAGCTCGACGCGCGGAGCGACCTCTACGCGATCGGAATCATCCTCTACCAGCTGCTCACCGGGCGGATGCCGTTCCAGGGCGACTCGCCGATCGCGATCATCCTGAAGCAGATCTCGACGATGCCCGACCCGCCGCACACGATCTTCCCGTCGGTGAACCTCGAGCTCGAGGCCGTCTGCATGCGCGCGCTCGCGAAGGAACGCGAGGACCGCTTCGCGACCGCCCGCGAGATGCGCTCGGCGCTCCGCGCGGCGCTGGGCGGGACGACGACGATGCCGTCCGACGTGCCGTCGAAGCCGGCGCCGCCGTCCGACGTCGCCGCGCTCGGCTCGGCGCCGACGCGAAACGTGCTCGGCGAGCCGCAGATCCCGCCGCCGCCGGCGGTCCCGTCGGTGCCTGCTCCGACCGCGCAGCCGCTTGCGACGTCGGGCGGCGTCACGCGCGAGCCGATCGGCGATCAGGTGTCGGCCGCGCCGAAAGGGAAGGGCGGCCTGGTCGTCGCGGTCGCGGTGCTCGCGCTCGTGGTCGGTGCCGGTGCCGTGCTCTTCGCGCGCTCGCCGCGCTCGCCGCGCTCGCCCGCGCCGATCGACACGGCGGCGAGCACGACGGCGGCGAGCGCGGCGGCATCGTTCGAGCCGAGCGTCGAGCCGCCGCCTTCCGCGTCGGTCGCGCCCGAGGTCGCGCCTTCCGCGTCGGTCGCGGCGACACCGTCGGCGTCGGCTTCGGCGACGCCCCCGCCGCCCGCGACGCACGTGAAGCACCCGAAGCGGACGAAGCCCGTCGCGAAGTAGCCCGCTACTTCCCGTCGGGCGGCGGCTCGAGGTCCTCGGCGAGGTAGCTGAGGATCACTTCGTCGAGCGACTTGTCGCTGATGAGCTCGTCGCTGAAGATCGACGCGGGCTGCGGGCGATTCGCGCTCGGCCCGAAGATCGCCGCGGGTCGCGCGGGCGCGTAACGCTGATCGGGCGCGGGACGCGCGACGGCCGGAGCGCGGGAAGGCTGCGGCGAGGGCTTCGCCGCGGGACGCGGTCCGGGGGACTCCGGCTCCTCGCGCGGATCGACGCGGCGGTCTCCGGGCGCCGCGCGGTAAGCGCCGCTCGTGTTCTTCGCGAAGAGGTTCGCCGGCGGAGGCGGCAGATCGTTCTCGCGGAAGAGCGGCGAGCTCTCCGGCGCGGCTTCGGCGGCGCGGTCGAGCGCGTCGAAGTCGATCGTGAGGTCACGGACCGACGGCAGCTTCGGCCGCGATGCGGTCCCTTCGACGCGCGGAGCGGAGGGCGTCTCGCGGATCGATTCGGGCGGGCTGCCGGAGGGCGAAGGCGCCGAGATGCCGAGAGGCGCGGTCGGCGGCGGGCTCGCGGCGGTGAGGGCGCGGAAGGGGCCCTCGATCGGCGGCGCCGACGCGGGCGGGAGGATCGGCGCCGGGATCGACGGCTCGGTGATCGCGTTCTCCGGCCCGGGCGGGGGAGCGGACGGCTTCGCTGCCGCGACCTCTGCCGTGATCGGCTCGGGCGCGGAAGCGGGCGGCGCGCTGTCGGGCTTCACCGCCTGCATCCGCTGGGTCGCGTCGGCGTCGCTCGTCTCGGCGGCGGGGACCTTCGCCTCGCTCTTCGCGGGAGGGGCCTTCGCCGGGCCGCCTTCGAGCAGGTGGTCGAACTGACCGTCGCGCAAGGCGATGAACATCGCCTTGTGCTGGTCCTTCATCATCTGCCGCACGGTCTCGTTCATCTTCTCGGTGCCGACGTGCTCGGCATACGAGGTCTTCACGCTCTTCAGGATGCGTCCGCCATCCATGAAGAGGTGCGTGATGATGTGCGGGTGATTGATGCCGGAGTCCTCGGTCTGGATATGGAACACCCGGTTCTTGTGCCGGACGTTGTTGTTGTAGCCGAGGAGCGGCGAGACGAACTTGGCCATCGAGGACCGCAGTCCCAAGCTACCACGGCTCTTCGGAACGGAAGCCGATCCTCTCCGAGTATTTGCGGCGACCGTCCACGGTCGTCGCCACGTCGCCGTCACGTCGGCCGCGTGGGTGCGAGAAAGGGGTGGCGCACACCACCGTCCAGCGCTAGCAAGCGCCGCGTGAAGACCGGCCACCTCCTCGCGTCCCTCGGCTCCGTCGCTGTCGTCTCCCTCTCCGCGGCCTGTGCGTCCAATCCCGCCTCGCAGCGGCCGGCTTCCGAGCCGGTGCGCACCACGTCCGCGGCGCTCTCGGAGGACAAGCCGAACGAGAAGACGGCGGCCGAGGCCTGGGCCGAGGCCAAGATCGCGAAGGAAAACGAGACGGCGAAGCCGCGGCCCACGGGCGAAGCGCTCGACCCGCTCTCGGAGGGCGCCGCTCTCGAGGCCGCGAACATCCCGAAGATCGAGAAGACGGACAAGAAGCTCGTCCGCTCGAAGACGCGCGGCGAGCTCGATGCCGCGCTCTCCGTCGTCAAGACGGCCTCCACCGTCGATGAGGCGGCCACGAAGCTGACCGCCCGGCTCGGCAAGGTGTCCTGGACCGAGAACGGCTCGAAGCGGATCTGGGTCGCTCTCGAGGGCAACCGCTGCCATCGCCTCGTCCTCGAGGCCGACGGGTCGGTCAACGTCGAGACGGTCGCCAAGTCGGACGTGATCCGTCTGACCGCGACGGTCCGTCAGGACCCGTGCACCGGCGAGATCGAGCGCGGCGGCGCGCACTGAAGACGCGTTCCGCGGCGTGAAACCTCACTCCACGCAGGTGAGGTCGTCGCCGACGCGCGCGATCCGGAACACCGGCGCCGGGCACGAAGCGCGGCACACCGCGCCCTTGCAGTCCGGGGCCTTCGCCTGCGGGAGGACGTACGTGCACCCGCCGGGGCCGCACGACCAGGCGATGCCGCTCCGCGGATCGGACCCGGTCACGACCGGCGCGGCCGCGACGCAGACGCCGGTGAGGTTCACCATCCCGGCGGGGCAGTGCCCCGCGACGGCGCAGACCCCGTCGTGCCGGGGGCTACCGTCGGGGCACTTCGGCGTGCACGTGCCGCGGATGCTGTCGGGGACGAGGTCGCCTTCGCACGTGTAGGCGCCGCGCTCGCGCTTGGGACGGGCCGGATCGCGGAGCGTCGGCTCGGCGTCGACGACGAGGGCCTCGCGCATGTGGCGCGCGAGCGTCGTCGCGTGGATCCACGCGTAGCCTCCGTCACCCCAGCTCGTGCCCCAGCTGTTGTGGAGCAGGAAGTAGGTCGCGTTCGCGAGCTTCACGTAGCCGGCGACGACGAGCGCGTGCCCGCCGTCCGGATCAACCTCGGTCCAGTGCGGGACGTACCGCGCGCCCGCCTTTCCCTTCGTCGTGAAGGTCGTCGGCAGATCGAGCGACACGATCACGTCCTGCCCCGCCGCGAGCGCTTCCTCGAGGTCGCCGGTGTCCGCTTCGTCGAGGTAGACGACTTGCGTGAACGTCGCGACGGGCGCCGCCGCGAGCTTCGCCGTGCGTGCGGGATCAGGCAGGAGCCCGCAGCCCTCCTTCGGCGGCTTCTGCCCGCTCTCGCACGCGAGCCACCCCTTCGCGGTCCGCTCGTCGAACGGCCACGTGGTCTCGAGGCCGACGCCGAGCCCGAGGTTGCCGCGGATCGCCTTCTTCGCGATCGGCGTGTGGTAGCGCGCCCAGATGTCCATCACGGAGACGCCGGGCGGTGTACCCGTCCAGCGCGCGGTCGCATGATCCATCGCCGTCGCGAGCGAGAAGGCGGTGCATGCCGGCGACGACTTCTGGTTCCGGACGGGACCTTCCGTCCCGGTGAAGCGGTGGTCGACGATCTTCGGGAGCGCGGCCGGATCGGTGCGGAGGACGCGTGAGCTCACGAGCGGCTCGGCGCCCTTGTCCTCGCGACCGAAGAGGAGACCTCCCGCGGCGCACGGCAGCGCCACGACCTCGTTGCCGTTCCACACGGTCCGGCAACCGGAGGCGGAGGAGCCCGAAGGCGACGCCGACGTGAGCTTCACGCCGAACGGCAGCTCGATCGAACGCGCTTGTTGCTGCTCGAGGATCGGCAGATCGGGGAGTGGCGGCACCGGCGGCATCGCCTTCGGCTTCGGCGGCGCCTTCGCGACGCCGAGCTCCTTCGGCGCGACGGGCGCCGGCCCGGCGTCGGAGGCGTCTCCACCGGGGCGATGACACGCGGCCCCGAAACCGACGAGCGTGGCGAGCGAGAGAGGGGCGAAGCGGCGCGCGAGGGACAACGGGCACCATGCTACCGCAGCTGGTCCGGCGAGACGCGTCGCTTGACGGCGAGGCGACACACCGCCAGAACCTCGGGCGCAGCCTCCCTTGGATCTCGTCTACTTCGTCCTCTTCGTCAGCAGCCTGATCTTCATCCACGAGCTCGGGCATTTCGCCTTCGCGAAGCTCTTCGGGGTGAAGGTGCTGACGTTCTCCATCGGTTTCGGGCCGAAGCTCGTCCGTGTGAGGGGAAAGGAGACGGAGTACTGCATCGCGCTGCTGCCGTTCGGCGGCTTCGTGAAGATGCTGGAGGAGGGGAAGGCCGACACCGCCATCCTCCCCGAGGAGCGGCACCGGACGTTCGAGGCGCAGAAGCTCTGGAAGCGTGTCGTCATCGTCCTCGCCGGGCCGGCGATGAACATCGTCTTCCCGATCGCGCTCTACACGTCGGTGTACTTGGACGATCGCGAGTTCCTGCCGCCGACCGTCGGCGTCGTCTTCCCCGGCAAGCCGGCGGACGGAAAGCTCTTCGCCGGCGACGTCGTCGTCGCGATCGACGGCGTGAAGGTGACGAGCTTCCCGGACGTGCAGAAGGCGTTCGCGAAGCGGGCCGGGATGCCGCTCCGCGTCCAGGTCGAGCGCGACGGCAAGATCGTCGACGTGCCGGTCACCCCGAGCGAGGAGGTCGAAGTCGTCGAGCCGAGCGAGCTCGAGCTCTACGAGCACGTCGGGCGCGTCGGGATCGCGCCTTCGTTCGCGCTGCCCGTGATCGGCATCCCGCGGACCGACTCCCCCGCGTGGCGCGCCGGGCTCCGCACGTTCGATCGCATCACGGCGGTGAACGGGCGGAAGGTCGACACCTTCGTCGACCTCGTGAAGGTGCTCTCGACGAATCGCGGCGACAACGTCGTCCTCACCTACGTGCGCCCGCAGCCGGCGCCGCGTGCGCTCGGCGGTCTCGCCGACATGGCGGTGCTCGAGACGGGGATCGCCTCGCTCGCGCCGCGTCCGCCGGACGAAGGCTCGACCTCGCGCGACGCCGACCCTGCCGCGCGCGAGCGTGACGTCCTCGAGCGGACCGGGATCGAGAACGCGGAGATGTACGTCGCGTTCGTGCCGGAGGGGTCGAGCGAGTGGCGCGCCGGGCTCCGCGCCGGCGACCGGATCACGCATCTCGACGGCGTGCCCGCGCGCATGTGGAAGGTCGATCGCCGGGGCGGTCACGTCCTCGACGACACGACCCTCGTCGGCATGCTGCTCCGCGAGCCGAATCGGATGCGCGAGCTCGTCTGGACGCGCGACGGCGAGCGCATGAGCGGCACCTTCCAGCTCCGGAAGGAGCGCTGGGACGACGAGCTCGGGCAGAACTACGAGCGCTACGTGTTCCGGTCGACGCACTGGGCGCCGCGCGCGTCGCCGAAGCTCGTGCCGAACCCGCACCCGGTCCTCTACGCCGTCCAGCACGGGGTCGAGGAGACCGCGAACGCGATCAAGTTCATCGTGGTCGGCTTCGTCCGCATCGTCCAGGGACGGGTGAGCCTCGCGACCGTGAGCGGTCCGATCACCCTCTACGACGTCGCAGGCGACGCGGGCGCGAAGGGCACGACCTACTTCGTCTGGGCGATGGCCGTGACGAGCGTGAACCTCGGTCTGATCAACCTCTTGCCGATCCCCGTCCTCGACGGCGGGCACCTCATGCTCTTCCTCGTCGAGTGGGTCCGCCGCAAGCCGGTGAGCCTCCGGACCCGGGAGCTCGCGAGCCTCGTCGGGATGAGCGTGCTCGTCCTCCTCATGCTGGTCGCGTTCAAGAACGACGTCACACGGAAGTGGGACGTGATTCGCCTCCAAGTGCGCGAGCTGACGCAGTAATTCCGAATCCGGTGGCGCGCGGCGGAGCGGGGCGGGGGCCGGCCGCGTCTCATTCGGCACACGGACCGGTGCGTGCTGGCGTCCTCACATCCTGTGTGGCATAGGCGACGCGGTTTTCAATGCGTCGCTCTCTTGCGCTCTTCGTCGCTTCGCTGCTCGTCGTGGTCGTCGCGTGCGCCGAGGGCGATCCGCGGGTGACCGATCCGGTCCCGCCGACGCCGTCGGCGACGACCGAAGGCACCGAGCCGCCTCCGCCTGCCCCGACCTCGACGTCGAAGCCCGTCGTGAACCCCGACGAGGCGCTCGCGCCCGTGGTCACGGCCGTCGATCCGAAGTCGGCGACCGTCGGCTCCGTCGGTCCCTCGATCACCGTTGCCGGCGAGAACTTCGTCCCGCGCTCGATCGTCCAGCTCGACGGCGCGCCGCTCGCGACGACGTTCGTCAGCGCCACCGAGCTCCGCGCCACGATCCCGTCGAACAAGCTCGCCACCGTCGGCGCGCTCCGGATCAGCGTCGGGACGAGCCCGCCCGGCGGCGGCGCGAGCAAGGAAGTCACCTTCGAGGTGACGAATCCGCGCCCGGCCCTCACGTCGCTCGCCCCGCTCTCGGTCATGGTGGGCTCGGGGCCGACCGGGATCGTCGTCAGCGGCACGAGCTTCGTCCCCGGGGCGCGCGTCGCCTTCGGCGGGACCGACCTCGTCACGACGTTCATCTCCTCGACCCAGCTGAACGCGACGATCCCTGCCGGGTCGCTCGCCGCGGCGGGCAGCTATCCGATCGCGGTGACGAACCCGGCGCCGGGCGGCGGCGCGTCGTCGACGATCTCGTTCACGGTGTCGAACCCCGACGCGACGGTGCAGAGCGTGAATCCCTCGGCCGCGCTCGTCGGCTCGGCGGCGATCCCGCTCACCGTCTCCGGCGCCGGCTTCGTGAACGGCTCGAACGTCGTCTTCAACGGCACGCAGCTCCCGACGACGTTCGTGAGCAGCAGCGAGCTCCGCACGACGATCCCCGCGACCGCACTCGGCGCGGCCGGCGACTTCCCCGTCGCGATCCGCAATCCTCCTCCCGGTGGCGGCATCAGCGCGCCGGTCGCGTTCCGCGTCCAGTACCCCGCGCCGGCCGCCTCGTCGCTCTCGCCCGCGAGCGTTCCCGCCGGCTCGGGCCCGACCGACGTGATCGTCACCGGCGTCGGCTTCTTCATCACGTCGCAGGTCCTCTTCGACGGCGCGCCGGCGGCGACGACGTATCTCGACGGCACGCGGCTCCGCGCGACCCTCACCGCCGCGCAGGTCGCGAGCGCGGGACCGATCTCGGTCCGCGTCACGAACCCGGCGCCCGGCGGCGGGATGTCGTCCGCGCTCTCGTTCACGGTCACGAATCCCGCTCCGTCGATCGCCGGCCTCAATCCGCCGTCCGTCGTCGCGGGCTCGCCGGACCGCGTGATCACCGTCACCGGCACGGGCTTCGTCCCGTCGAGCACGGTCCAGAGCAACGGCGTGAACGTGATGGCGACGTACGTGAGCGCGACGCAGCTCACCGCCGTCGTCCCGTCGAGCCAGCTCCTCTACCCGGGAAGCGTGGCGATCACGGTGAAGAACCCGTCGCCGGGCGGCGGCACGAGCGCCGCGCGCAACCTCACCGTCGGCTGCGACACGTCCGGCGTCGACGTCGCGCTCGGTCCGATCGGGACGCTGACGACGCTGCCGACGAACTTCCCCGCGGCGACCGTGATGCCGCGCTTCTCGGGAGCAGGCTCGTGCACGGTCGTGACGCTCGACGGCACGAACCTGCAGCCCGGTCGCTTCTGGATCGTGCAGAACACCGCGGGCGTACCGGTCACGCTCTCGGCCTGGGCCGACTGCTCTGCGAGCGCGACCCAGGACGACGCGTACCTCACGTTCTACAAGCGGCCGACCCTGCCGGCGAACGACGCCGAGCGCCTCGGCTGCACGAACGTGGTCTCCGAGGGCCTCAACGGCGTCGGCGGCTACTCGAGCCCCGACCGTGGCGTCAGCGAGTGGTGCCCCGGCCTCACGAAGGCGAACGGCGGCGGCCTCGTCCTCGGCGTCTGCGAGAAGGCGGTCGTCCACATCCAGCCGTGGAGCGCGACGAGCACGACCTACACACCTCCCACGGCGGTGAAGGTCCGCCCCGAGTGACGGCGGTCCCCACCGCGCGCTCGGTCGCGGCCCACGTCGTCACGCGCGTCCTCCGCGACGCGGCCTTCGCGTCCGCTTCGCTCGACGCGGAGCTCGCGCGCGCCGTGCAGCTCGATCCGCGCGATCGCGCGCTCGCGACGGAGCTCGTCTACGGCACCCTGCGTCTGCGCGGCTTCCTCGAGGCGCGCATCGCGAAGCACGCGCCGCGCGGGCTCGGCGGTCTCGCGGTCCCGGTGCGCGCGCACTTGCTCGTCGCGGCGTACCAGCTCCTCGTGCTCACGCGCGTGCCTGCGTTCGCGGCGGTGAACGAGGCGGTGACCGCGATCCGCGTGACGAAAGGCGAGCGCGTCGCGGGCTTCGCGAATGCCGTCCTCCGCAAGATCGCGCGCGAGCCGAAGCCGACCGAGGACGAGCTCGGGGCTGCCGCGCTCGCGTCGGCGGAGCCAGCGCTCGTGCGCGCGATCGTCCGCTCGATCGGCGAAGAGGGCGCGCGGAAGCTCGTCTCGTCGTACGGCGAGGCGCCGCCGCTCGGCCTCCGGGTCGAAGAGCCTGCGGAGCGGGATCGATGGCTCGCGATGTTGCGGGAAGCGAAGCCGGCGGCGTCGTTCGAGGCGGGGAAGTGGTCGCCGCACGCGATCGTGGCGCGCTCGGCGGGCTTGGTCACGGAGCTACCGGGCTACGCCGAAGGCGCGTGGACGCCGCAGGAGGAAGGCTCGCAGCTCATCGCGCTCGCGCTCGGCGCGCGTGCCGGCGAGACGGTGCTCGATGCGTGCGCCGGTCGCGGGAACAAGACCGGTCTCCTGGCGCGCGAGGTCGGAGGTGGAGGAGCGGTCGATGCCGCCGACCTGCACCCGGCCAAGCTCGATCGGCTCCGCGAGGAGCTCGCGCGGATCGGGATGACCGTCCGTGCGACGCATGCCGTCGACTGGGCGAAGGGGGAGGGGAGCGCGAAGGGGCCCTACGACCGCGTGCTCGTCGATGCGCCGTGCTCGGGGACGGGCACGTTGCGGCGTCGGCCGGAGCTGCTCCTGCGTCGCGTCGAGGCGGACCTCGCCGATCTCGCCGAGCTGCAGCGCGCGATCCTGGCGCGCGTGGCAGGCCTCGTGCGTCCCGGCGGTCGCGTCGTCTACGCCGTGTGCAGCGTGCTCCGCGAGGAGGCCGAAGAGGTCGTCGCGAGCGCGGAGGGGCTCGGTCTCGTGCCGGAGCCGTTCGGGGTCGACGTGATCGCGGCGGCCTTTGCGCCGGACGCGACGAGCTTCCGCCTCCTTCCGCACGTGCACGGGACGGACGGCTACTTCGTCGCTTGCTTCCGCAAGGCCTGACGTAGAAGGCTCTCGGCATGGCCGCCAAGAAGAAGCTGTCGCGTACCGTCGCCGTCCTCGAAGAGCTCCGCGCCTATGCGCTCGCGTTCCCTGGCGCGCACACGAAGAGCCCGTGGCCGAACCACCTCGACGCCGCGGTGAAGGAGAAGACCTTCGCGTACCTCCCGGAGAGGGCGCCGCCGCTGACGATGAGCGTGAAGCTCCCGTCGTCGTCGGGGATCGCGCTCATGCTGCCGTTCGCGAAGCCGACGCCGTACGGCCTCGGCAAGAGCGGATGGGTGTCGGTGTCCTTCGAGGAAGGCGAGGACGTGCCGGTCGAGATGCTGAAGGAGTGGATCGACGAGAGCTATCGGGCGGTGGCGCCGAAGAAGCTGGCGGCGCAGGTCGGGGCGGGGGCGAAGGCGGCTGCGCCGAAGAAGAGCGTCGCGCCGAAGAAGAAGGCGGCCGCGAAGAAGAAGAAGTAGCGGCGCCTGGACCCGATTCCGGATTCCGGTTCCGGATCCGGATTCCATCGGGATGGAGGTCGATTTCGTGAGACCTGCGCACGGACGTCCTGTCTTGGCGCTGAACCCTGACAGGAAAGGTCCACATGCGCCCTCACGTTCTCGTCACCTCCGTCGCCTTCGCTGCCACTCTCCTCGTCGCTCGGTCGAGCTTCGCGTTCGA
>JBDHVE010000080.1:0-40815 GCA_039809485.1 Polyangiaceae bacterium
ATGCTCGCGGCGCTCGGAGTCGTGTTCGCCGTGTGGCTCCTGCTCCGGCTCTGGCCGGTGCTGCTCGTGATCGTGGCGGCGCTGATGCTCGTCGGCGCGCTGAACCCGCTCGTCGAACGGCTCGAGCGACGCGGGATGCGCCGCGGCTGGGGCATCTTCGTCGTGTTCTTCGCGATGGTCGCCGTGGTCGGCGCCTTCGCCGCGTTCACGATGCCGGCGTTCGTCACGCAGATCTCCTCGTTCGTCGAACAGTTCCCGCAGAAGCAGGCCGCGACCGCCGATCGTCTCGAGCACATGCGCTTCTTCGCGCCGCTCGGCCGCTCCCTCCGGGAGACGAATCCCGCCGACCTCGTGGCGAAGGCCGAGCACGCCGCGATCGCGTACGGCCCGAAGGGGATCGAGCTCGGCGCCTACGTCCTCTCGGCGGTGTTCCTCGCGCTCTAACTCCTCGTCGATCGCGATCGGATGCGCGGGAGCCTCTTCGCCCTCGTCCCGCGCGAGTACCACGTGCGTCTCTCGCGCGTGCTCCTCAACCTCGAGACGATCGTCGGCGGCTACGTCCGCGGCCAGCTCATCACGTCGGCGATGATGGCCGTCTTCACCTTCGTCGTCCTCACCGTCGCGCGGGTCCCGAACGCGCTCGCGCTCTCGCTCTTCGCGGGCATCTCGGACGTGCTGCCCTACGTCGGCGCGCTGCTCGCCTGCGGCCCTGCCACCCTCGCCGCGCTCTCGGCGCATGGGCCGACGACCGCGCTCGTCGTCCTCGCGGTCCTCGCCGCGTACCAGGAGTTCGAGAGCCGGGTCATCATCCCACGCGTCTACGGAAAGGTGCTCCGCCTGCCGGCCGCGATGGTGCTCGTCGCGCTGCTCGTCGGCGCGAAGCTCCTCGGGATCGTCGGCGCGCTCCTCTCGCTGCCGATCGCGGCGGCGATCCGGATGCTCGTCGAGGAGCTCCGCGTGACCCTGCCGGGCGAGGACGTCGACGTCAGCTCCGCCCGGAAGCGGGACGAGCGCGCGGAGCACGCGTTCCAGGAGCGCGCCGCCGGAGCGCCGGCGATCGAAGCCGCCGCGATCGCGCTCGAGATCGCCGAAGAGCGGCGGCAAGAAGAGTCGGACGATCCCGCGGAAGCCGCACGCGCGCCGATCACGACGGGTCGGCTCCACCCGCGGACCTGAGCGGCTCGACAGAAGGCGCCGCGTACACTAGAGCCCTCGCGTGAAGACCTTCCGCTGGGCAGTGGGGCTCTCGTCCGTCGTCTTCGTCGCGACCGCGCTCGCGTGTGGATCGGAGCCACCGGAAGGAGCTGGCGACGAGGGCGGAGGCGCGGGTGCTGACCGGGACGCCACGGCCGGTCCGGCGCCTTCCTCCGACGCGGCCGTCGCGCCGCCGCTCGCGGACGGTGGCCCGAACGGAGGTGAGGCCGGCGGCGAGGAAGGGCCGACGGAGGTCGACGGCGGCACGTGCCATTCGCTCGCCGACCTCGGGGTGGAGGTGACGTCGAGGGCGGTCTCCGCCCCGCTCCCCACCGGCCAGGGTGGGACGATCGCACCTGGACGCTACGTCCTCCGCGACTTCGTCTATTACGGAGCGAGCAAGGCCGGTCTTGCGGGGAGCAAGCTGCACGAGACCATCTACCTGACCTCCGCGAAGCAGTTCATCGTCGCGACGAGCCCCGGCTACCCTCCGGTCCAGGAGAGCCGCACGTACACGGCGGAGGGGACGTACTTCTACTGGTTCTCGTACTGCCCCGAGAGGCACAACAGCAACCCGACGTACACGGCGACCGCGACGACGTTCCAGCTCGTCTACCGGGACGTCGACCCCAAGACCGGCTACGTCGAGACGTACGAGAAGATGTGAGACCGGAGCGGCGTCGACCGGTCGGCTACCCGAAGACCTGAGCGATTCGCTTGCGCGCGTGGCCTTCGCCGGGTGAAAACCTCGGGGCCATGCGCTTTCGCCTCCTGGGCTCCGCCCTCGCGCTCGTCCTCGCGTGCAGCTCCTCGGACGAAGCGACGCCCGTCGACGGCCCCGGCACGAACGGCACGTCCGACGGCGGCGTCGCCGCCGACGGCGGCGACGTCGACAGCGGCACGCCCGTGATCGCGAAGACGCACCCGCGGATCGTGCTGAACGACGCGAAGACGCGCGCGACGCTCGAGCAGCGGCTCGCGACGAAGGCGCCGGCGGCGGTGCGCTTCCAGGAGCTCGTCGAGCGCGTCGCTGCCGGCGGTGACAGCTACGCGTTCGAGCCGTGGTACGCCGCGCTCCTCTACAAGCTGACCGGGACGAAGAGCTTCGGGACCTACGCCGTCGAGAAGACCGAGGCGTTCGTGAAGGACGAAGAGGCGAAGATCGCCGCCGGCCAGAACACGGAGGTCGCCGGCGACAGCTACCTCGAGGTCGGCGATCGGATCGGCAACCTCGCGATCGTCTACGACTGGTGCTGGGACGACCTCACGCCCGAGCAGCGGAAGCGCTGGCTCGCCTACGCGAACCAGGCGGTGTGGAACGTCTGGCACCACGAAGAGGCGAGCTGGGGCGGGAAGAAGTTCCCGTGGTCGGGATGGTCCGTCGACAACCCGTCGAACAACTACTTCTACTCGTTCCTCCGCGCGACGATGCTGCTCGGCCTCGCCGCACACGACGAGGATCCGCAGGCGGAGACGTGGATCCAGACGTTCCGGCAGGAGAAGCTCGAGGGTCAGCTCTTCCCGACGTTCACGAACGATCTCCAGGGCGGCGGCTCGCGGGAGGGGACCGGCTACGGCACGTCGATGAAAAACCTCTTCCAGCTCTACTGGTGGTGGGAGAAGTCGACGACCGAGCGGATCGCGATCCGGACGCCGCACACGCTCGCGAGCATCGCCCACCTGATGCACGCGATCGTGCCGACGCTCGATCGGCTCGCGCCGACCGGCGACCACGCGCGCGACTCGACCGCGGCGCTCTTCGACTACCACCGCGAGTACCTGCTCGCGGCGATGGCGCTCTTCCCGGAGGAGCGGCTCGCGAAGACGGCGAAGTCGCTCCTCGATCAGTCGACGCTGCCGCGGATGGAGCAGCAGTTCATGTTCGTGAACGACTTCCTCTACGACCCGACCGAGATCGCGAGCGAGCCGCTCACGAATCTCGCGACCACGTACTGGGCGAGCGGCACCGGCCAGCTCCCGATGCGGAGCGCATGGGCGAAGACGGCGACGTACGCGAACTTCATCTGCGGGCCGTACACCGAGAGCCACGCGCACAAGGACCAGGGGAGCTTCGTGCTCTTCAAGGGGAGCTGGCTCGCGTACGACGAGAACGTCGCGTCCCCTTCCGGGATCGAGCAGGACGAGGAGCTCCACAACCTGGTCCGGATCAAGAGCGGCGGCCAGCCGGTCCACCAGATCGAGGGAGCGCCTCGCTGCGAGCTGGGCGGG
Organism: Polyangiaceae bacterium; assembly: GCA_039809485.1. Classification (GTDB taxonomy): domain Bacteria; phylum Myxococcota_A; class Polyangia; order Polyangiales; family Polyangiaceae; genus Labilithrix. Next base: position 3,424 of record JBDHVE010000080.1, read on the forward strand.
CTCGTCGACGACCCGACGTTCACCTACGCCGCGGCGCGCGTCACGCCGGTCTACAAGGACAACCCAGCGGTCCAGAAGGTCGAGCGCGATTTCCTCTTCGTGAAACCCGACGTCGTCGTCGTCTTCGACCGCGTCGAGACGGCGGCCGGCGCGGAGCGGATCTGGACGCTCAACCTCCCCGCCGCGCCGACGGTGAACGGCGACCTCCTCTCCTACGTCTCGGGCGCGAACCGGCTCGACGTGCGGCGGCTCTCACCGGCCGGCCTGACGAGCCAGGTCGTCGCGTGGACGACGGCAGGGATGCGGAGCGGCGCACGCGTCGACGTCGCGCACGCGCAGGGGACGTCCTCGCGCTTCCTCCACGTGCTCTCTGCGAACGGCGCGGTCGCGAGCGCGACGCGCTCGGACGCGGCCGGCACGATCGGGGCGCAGGTCGGCCTCGCCGACGGGCGGAGCGTGCTCGTCCGGTTCTCCGACGCCGGGTCGGGCGGGACGCTCGAAGTGCGCCGCGCCGACAACTCGGTCCAGTTCACCGGCGCGCTCCCCACGACGGTGACGCCGCCGCCGCTCTTCGCGAACTGAACGTCGCACCTCCTCGCACCCGCGTTCCGGCGGGCCTGACGATTTCCACCCAAGCCGGCGCGCTCCCGCTGGTCGAACGGCCTCGCAGCACTCTTCGGAAGAGGTCCCGCCTGTCCTTCGTTCTCACGGGGCCCCACGTCTTCGTGGGGTCGAGACCAGGGGAGGTGGGAACTTTCCTGGCGTACGTTTGTCTGGGCCCTATGCTTGGGGTCTGGCCTGGGCAGGATTCCGGATCGACGCGCGAGAGCATGGGGCACACGAAGGGTCTCAGAGGCTGGAACGTCGCGGTTCTCTTCGCGATCGGCGTGATCTGGTGCGCCGGATCGACGCAACGGGAGAAGCGCGTCGTCGGTGATCTCCACGAGGGGCGCGTCGCGTCGCTCGAGGAGCAGGCCGCCGCGCAGCCGGCGGACCCGGCCCGCGTGCGCGAGCTCGCGCAGGCCTACCTCGACGCGCGGCAGCCCGGGATGGCGCTCGCGACGATCGAGCACGCGCCGACCTCGGTGCGCGAGGAGCCGCTCGTCGAGCACCTCTACGCCCGTGCGCTCCTCGACCAGGGCCGCTCGGCCGATGCGCTCGCCGCCGAGCAACGAGTGCTCGCGCGCTGCAACGAGCCGCTCCCGGGCGCACACCCGTGCTCCTCCTATCTCGTCGCGTCGGCCACCCGCCGCGCCGACATCCTCGCCCAGCTCGTGCAGCTGGGGATCGAAGACGCCAATGCTCATCCGGAGGCCTCCGGCCTCGCTTATCTGAATGCCACGCGCCAGGTCAGCCTCTCCGTCCGCTGACGCCTCTCGCCATCACGAAGACCGGCGCCTCCCTCACGTACTGGCCGCAGCTCCGTCGACCACGTTACCTGCAGTCTACACACATTACGAAGACGTCTCGGAACGCGCCGGAGCTGGCGCCCCACGGGCCTCTACGTAAGTCTGTCCAGACGCCGCCCTGGGAGGCCCGTTGAAACGCTCGCGCGCGCGCTCTGTCACGTCAGCCGTTTCCGTTCTCCCTCTCGCGGCGATGCTCGTCGCGCTCGCGGCGGGCTGTGGCCCCGGGCTCAAGTCCGCGCGCGTCCAGGTGCGCCCGTCGTCGCAGGACGACTTCGCCGCCGACGAGCGCCTTCTGTCGCAGCCGTTCGCGCTCGCGGTGCCGGAGGACGCGATCGTCCGGATCGTGGCGCCGGGCGCGACGTGCAGCGGGACGTTGATCGAGGACGACCTCCTCCTCACGGCCCACCACTGCATCGTCGAGCGCGGCCCGAAGGGCGAGTTCACGAAGAAGAACCTCGATCCTTCCCAGATCCGCGTCGAGCTCGGCGGCGACTACTTCGCGTGGGGCGAGGTCGGCGTGCGTCACGTCGTCGCCCCGCCCTGTGGAGAAGCGGGCGGCGCGGGCGACGTGGCCGTGCTCGTCCTCTCGCGCAAGCTGATCGGCCTCGCGACGATGACCCCGCGGCTCGAGGCACCTCCGCGCGTCGGCGAGGACGTGTCACCGGTCGGGTTCGGGCGCTGCGCCCTCTCCGGCGACGCGATCCGGCGCAAGGAGCGGACCGGCGGCCCGGTTCGCGCGCTGACGACCGAGACGCTGCACCTCGACGCGTCGGTGTGCCCCGGCGACTCGGGCGGGCCGGTGTTCGCGCGCGGGTCACGTGAGATCGTCGGGGTCGTGAGCCTCTCGGCGATGGATCACGACGAGCGGACGCGCGGGGCGTCGGTGATGGCGCGGCTCGACGCGTACCGGCCCGTGTTCGCACATGCGAAGCTCATCGCGGACGGGCAGTCGCCGAACGAGCTGCCGCCGCTCGAGTGCTCGGACGGCGACCAGCCGGCCAAGACACCGCGGCGTTAGGCGGAAATCCCGGACGCGTCGCCCGTTCGCGCCTCTGGCGACCGGGCCCGCGGCTCGCTACCCTCACCCGACCATGTGCGGCATCGTCGGTTACGTCGGAGCGAAGGACTGTGCATCCATCCTGGTCGAGGGCCTTCGTCGCCTCGAGTACCGCGGCTACGACTCCGCCGGGCTCGCCCTCCACACCGGGCGCGGCGTCGAGATCGTGCGTGCCGTCGGCAAGCTCGCGAATCTCGACAAGGCGCTCGAGAAGCAGCCGCTGAAGGGCACGACCGGGATCGGCCACACGCGCTGGGCGACCCACGGTCGTCCGAGCGAGGCGAACGCGCACCCGCACGTGGCCGGCAAGGTCGCGGTCGTCCACAACGGCATCATCGAGAACCACGTCGATCTCCGGCGTGAGCTCGAGGCGAAGGGCGTGAAGTTCGCGAGCGACACGGACACCGAGATCGTCGCGCACCTCGTCGACGAGGCGATGAAGAACGGCGAGAAGAAGCTCGACGCCGCGGTCCGGAAGGCGCTCTCGCGCGTCCGCGGCGCGTACGCGATCGCCGTCGTCGACGGCGACGTCCCCGACGAGATCGTCGTCGCGAAGCAGGACTCGCCCCTCGTGCTCGGTCTGGGCGACGGCGAGAACTTCGCCGCGAGCGACATCCCCGCGATCCTCGCCCACACACGCGACGTCATCCTCCTCGCCGACGGCGAGATGGCCGTGATCCGCAAGAGCGGGATCGAGATGATGACGATCGCGGACGCGACGCCGGTGACGCGCGCGCCGAAGCGCATCGACTGGTCGCCGACCCAGGCGGAGAAGGGCGGTTACAAGCACTTCATGCTCAAGGAGATCCACGAGCAGCCGCGCGCGATCGAGGACACGCTGCGTGGCCGCGTCGACCTCCAGGCCGCCGACGTCGTCGCGACCGAGATCGGCGTCACCGATGCGCTCGCGAAGAAGCTCAATCGCGTCTACTTCGTCGCCTGCGGGACGAGCGCGCACGCGGCGATGGCGGGCCGCTACTGGGTCGAGCAGCTCGCGCGCGTGCCGGCGACGGTCGAGATCGGGAGCGAGGTCCGCTACCGCGAGCCCGTCTTCACCGAGAACGACCTCGTCGTCGCGGTGAGCCAGAGCGGCGAGACGGCCGACACGCTCGCGGCGGCGGCGTCGGCGAAGGCGGCGGGCGCCACGATCGTCTCGGTCGCGAACGTGCTCGACAGCGCGATCCCGCGCGCCGCCGACGGTGCACTCTACACGCATGCCGGTCCCGAGATCGGCGTCGCGTCGACGAAGTGCTTCACGACCCAGCTCGCAGCGCTCCTCCTCCTCGCGGTGCACCTCGGTCGCCGGCGCGGGACGCTGCCGGTCGAGCAGGCGCATCGGATCCTGAACGCGCTCTGGCACGTGCCGGCGCAGATGCGCGACGTCCTCGCGAAGGCCGAGGACGTGAAGGCGGTCGCGAAGAAGCACCTCCGCGCGCGCGACATGCTCTTCCTCGGCCGCGGGACGCAGTTCCCGATCGCGCTCGAAGGCGCGCTCAAGCTGAAGGAGATCTCGTACATCCACGCGGAGGGCTACGCCGCCGGGGAGATGAAGCACGGGCCGATCGCGCTGATCGACGAGGACATGCCGGTCGTCGTCGTCTGCCCGAGGGACCAGCACTACGAGAAGACGCTCTCGAACATGCAAGAGGTGAAGGCGCGCGAAGGCCAGCTCATCGCCGTCTGCACGTCGGGCGACACCGACGTCGCGCGCGTCTGCATGGGAGACGCGCCGCCGCGCAGCTCGCGGATGGGCAGCTACCCGCCGCCGTCGACGCCGGACGTGTTCGAGGTGCCGGAGGCCGAGCCGGAGGTGCTGCCGCTCCTCACGGTGCTGCCGCTCCAGCTGCTCGCCTATTACATGGCGGACCTGAAGGGCACCGACGTCGACCAGCCGCGCAATCTGGCGAAGACCGTCACGGTGGAGTGATCGACACGAGGGGGGGACATGGCACACAGCACGGGGGGCGGGACCGGCGACGGTCCCGAGTGGGAGGAGATCCGTCGAGCACGTGACGTGCTCGCGGAGGTCGTACCGAGCAGCGCGGAGCTGGCGCGTCGGGCGAAGGAGCCGCTGGCACCGTCGGTCGAGGCCGCGCTCGCGAGCCTCGAACGCGTGCTCGGACGAGCGACCGATCCGGAGGTGCGGGTCGCGGCGCTCGCGCCGCTGCGGTCGCTCTTGTGGAACATCGGCGCGGCCTCACGGGTGACGGGCGCTGCACGCCCGCATCTCGGGGACGCGAGCGAAGCGGTGAGGCTCGCGGCGGTGCAGGCGTTCTCGCTCGGCGGCGGGACGACGGACGACCTCGCGACGCTCGCTTCGCTCCTCGAGTCGGATCCGTCCGACGACGTGCGCTCGTATGCGGCGTACGCGGCGGCGCTCCACGTGACGATCGACGAGACGCAGACGCAGAAGCGGCCGCGCGTGATCGGCGAGGAGCTCCGGCGCCGACTCCTCGTCGTCGTCGTCCGCGTCCTCCGTGATGCGCGCGCGGCGGCCGCGGTCGTCCGCGGCGGCGCAGTGCACCTCGCCGAATCGGTCCTCGGCGAGGATCTCACGCCGTCGGATGCGCTCGACGTCGGCGACGAAGCCGAATCGCGTGCGCTCGCCGCGGCGTCAGCGTGGCTGGCCGCGAAGACGTGATCCTCAGCCCAGTCGTTCCAGCACCGCGACGACATGCTCGGGGCTCCGCTCGCACAACTTCGACAGGCGCACGCCGTCGAAGAACGCGACCGTCGTGCCCGGGCGCGCGATCGCCGTGACGCTCGGCGCGATGCGGTGGATCGTGTCGCGCACGCCGTAGAAGGAGTCCGCCTCGATCTCGGCGAGCGGCTTGTCCGGCTTGCCCTCCTCGAAGAGCGCGATGCTGCCGCGCGCGACGAGACAGGCGACGTCGGGCACCTGGTTCGCGAGGAGGAGGATCGTCTCCTCCTCGAACGTCTCGAGACGCTGGATGCAGGAGAGCATCTCGTCGCGGACCTGGACGTCGAGCTGCCCCATCGTCTCGTGCATCGAGAAGAACGAGTCGATGCGGTGGAGCTGCTTCGTCTCCGCGATCCGCTGCGCGAAGGCGAGGTCCTCGTCCATGATCTCGCGGAGGGCGGGCGCGGGGATGATCCAGACCTCGCTGATGCGCTCGGCGCGGAGCGACGCGGTGCACATCGCGCCCGGCCCGCCGAGCACGCTCGACTCGCCGAGGAGCCAGCCCGGAAAGCAGCAGCGGACGAGCCAGGAGCCGCCGGACGGCTTCTCGAGCCACACCCCGAGGAGACCGCTCTTCACGACGAAGACCGAGCGCGAGGGCTCGCCTTCGACGACGAGCATCTCCTCCGGCGCGAGCGTCCGGACGACCGCGTTCATCTCGAGGCGGCGCCGCATCCCCTCCGGAAGGTTCGCGAAGCTGCGCGCGTCGAAGAGGCTCGCGAGCGGCGTGAGGCGCGAGCGCGCCTGATCGAGCAGGACGTGGACGGGTGACCCGGGGAAGGCCTCCTTGCCGAGCACCTCGAGCGCGAGGGTGGCGGCCTTCTCGAGCGCGGGCAGGTCGAAGCGATCGGCGAACTCGCGCGCGGCGGCCTCGATGTAGCCGCGGGCGAGCCCTTTCTCGCCGAGCTTCAGCTCGACCTCGGCCATCGTGAGGAGGGTCGCGCCGCGCTTGTCGTGATCGGTGAGCTGCCGCGGGAGGAGCTCGCGCGCCTCGTGGAGCGAGGCAGGGTCGCCCTTCGTGAGCGCAGTGGAAATCCGGACGTCGAGCGGCTCCTCGAGGAGCTCGTCGAGCATGTCGAGCGCCGGCTCCTCTTCGCCTTCGTCGTCGCCGAACCCAGCCAGCTCGTCGGGCGGCGGCGAGACGAGCGACGCGCGCTCCTCGCGCCGGACGGCCTCGACGAGATCGTCGGCGGTGAGCGTGCGGGACATCGCGCCGGACTCGTCGACGGCGACGTCGGCGACGTGGAGGTCGCCGGACGAGGCATGGAGGACGACGGTGACGTTCCACGCCGCGCCGGCGACGCGACGAACGCGACGGACGTCGCGCACCTCGAGGAGACGGCCGAAGTCCGAGCGGAGGGACTCCGCGACCTTGTTCCAGACCTCCTCGCGTGTCACGAGGCGATGATAGCCGCTACGGTCTCGAGAGCGCACGGAAGTGCGCGACGAGCGATCCGCGGTCGAGGCTGTCGTTCTCGGCGGCGTGGGGACCGCCGTTCTCGAGGACCAGCCGGTAGCCGCGCGGGCCTGTCCGATCGCTCACGATCCCGACGTGGTCGAGCTTGCAGGAAGGACAGCGCGTCCACGAGAAGAAGACGATGTCACCCGGGCGGAAGGCGTCCTTCTCGCGGACGTCGGTGGTGAGGCTCATCGCGTTCCGCGCGAAGTACGCGTGCATCGTCGAGATCCGCCGGTGATCGATGTTCGTGTCCACGATCGGCAGGCGGTAGTGGCCCGGCGCGGCGAGGACGTCCTCGTGAACCAGCAGTTGGAGGTCCATCCCCGCGGCGCGGAGCGATCGGACGACGACGTCGGTGCAGGCGCCTCGGTCGCTCCGGATGTCGCCCATCGGATAGCCACTGACGGCCACGTACCCGTTCTCGTAGCCGACGCCGCGCTCGACCTCTTGCCGTGCGCGCCGGACGATGGCGTTCTCGAGATCGAAGGGGAGCGCATCGGGGGCCGCGCGATCCGCGGCGAAGAACGTGCCGGACCGGGCGTCCCACGCGAGCGGCGGGGCGTGCGTCGCGAGCGCGTGGGTCTCGACGCGCTGCATCGCCTCCGTCACGGGCTCCTCGCTGGCGTGCGCGACCGGCACGAGGGGCGTCTTCGCGACCGAAAGCGCGACGAGCGCGACGGTCCCGACCAGGCTGACGGCGGCCGCAGCCACGTCGCACAGCATCCGTCGGGACATCTCCTCCGATCTTACGGAGGCGCCGTCGGGGAGCTTCCCTTCAGCGCACGCGCACGCTCGCGACGGCGTTCGCGAGCTGGCGGAGGGCGCTCTCCTGCGAGCGCGCCGTCTCCTCGATCTTCCCGGCCGAGGAGAGGAGCTGCTTCGTCCCGTCGAGCTGGGACTTGTGCGACGTGTAGAGCGCGGTGACCATCCCGGAGATGTTCTCGATCGCGCTCGTGATCTGACGCCCGCCCTTGGCCTGCTCCTGGGCGCTGCGCTCCACGTGCTGCGTGATGAGCCGCATCTTCTCGGCGCTCTTCATGATGAGCTCCGAGCCACGCGCCTGCTGCGCGGTCGCGGCTGCGATCTGCTGGACGGTCTCGGCGATCCGGCCGATCGCGTCGGTGACCTGCTTCGAGCCCTTCGCCTGCTCGACCGTCGCCCGCGCGATCGCGCGGACCATGTTCGTCGACTTGGTGCTCGACTCGAGGATCTTCTTGAGCGCGCGCTCGGCCTCGTTCGAGACCTCGACGCCGCGATCGACGTTGTGCGCGCCGCGCTCGACGGCGCTGATCGCGTTCCGGCTCTCGGACTGGACCGTCTTGATGAGGTCCGTGATCTCGCGCGTGCTCGCGCCGGCGCGCTCGGCGAGGTCCTTGATCTCGTCGGCGACGACGGCGAAGCCCTTGCCCTGCTCGCCGGCCTGCGCGGCGATGATCGCGGCGTTGAGGGCGAGGAGGTTCGTCTGCTCGGCGACGTCGTCGATGACGTTGACGATCTGACCGATCGCGTCGATGCGCGAGCCGAGCGCGCTGATCGCGGCGACCGCTTCGCCGGACGACTCCTTGATCCGGTAGATCTCGCTGATCGTCTTGAGGATCGCCTCGGCGCCCTTCTCGGCGTCGAGCGCGACTTCCTCGGAGAGGCGCGCCGTCTCGTTCGCGTTCGACTGGACCTGGTCGATCGAGACGTCCATCTCGTTCATCGACGAGCTGGTCTCTTCGGCGGTCAGCGAGAGCGCGTCGACGTTCTTCGCGACCTCCTTGATCGAGTAGGCCATCTCCTCGATCGAGCTGACGCTCTCGCGCACGCTCGCGGCGAGCTCACCGAGGTTGTCGGCGACCTCGCTGCTCGTCGCCGTCATCTCGAGGATCGACGAGCTCGACTCCTCGGCGTTCTGGGTGAGCGCTTCGACGCTCGACGCGAAGTCGCGCATCGCGCCGGCCATGTCCTTGATCAGACGAGCGGTCTCGTCGGCGGCGGAGAGCTGCGCGCCGATGCCGTCCTGGAGACGGCGCGAGAGAGACTCGAGCTCCTCCTGCGCCTTCTGGAGCGCGCGCTGGCGCTGCTCTTCCTCGTCGGCGATCCGGCCGATCTCGTCGAACACGCGCGCGACGTCGGGGGACGCACCGCTCGGGGCCGAGACGCGGTCACCACGGCGTGCGCGCCGGACGGCGTCGACGACGCTCGAGACGTCCTGCGTGCCGCCGCCGCCGGTGAGCGCGATGTACGCGCCGACCGCTCCTGCGACGATCGCCGCGAGGCTCACCATCGTCACCATCTGGCGGTCCGCCGTCTGCATCGCGAGGAGCGCGATCGGACCGGCGACAACGAGGATGAACGCCAGGATTTTCTTTTCCGTCGTCATGGAAGGGGGGAGCCCGCACCAGGGTACGCGCCGCAGGTTGCCCGATGCAAGATGACGGTCAGGCGATCCGCCGCGCGGCGCGCAGCCCTTCGAGCCTCTTCTTGGCGATCTCGACGGCGACGTCGCTCTGATCGATGCCGATGAACCGCCGATTGAGCCGGGCCGCAACCGCGAGCGTGGTGCCGCTGCCGGCGTAGGGGTCGAGGACGATGTCGTCGGGATCGCTCAGCGCCGTCACGAGCCGCTCGAGGAGGGCCTCCGGCTTCTGCGAGGGGTATCCGGTGCGCTCCCGCGAGATCGGCGCGATGACGCCGATCTCCCAGACGTCGCCCATCGGGACGCCCTTCGTCGGCTCGTCGGTCGAGCTCGACCGTGCGCGGCGGCCGTCCTTCTCGAAGACGGCGCGCTGCTTGGTCGTCCCCCACGTCGCGAGCGTCGAGGGGGCGAGCGGCTCGTAGGGCGTGTTCCATCGCGGCTTCGCCTTCGGATCCTTCCGGTAGCGGAGCAGCACGTCGTGGACGCGCTGGAAGTTCGGCGTCTTGCTCGGCCACCGCCGGTAGCGCCAGATGATCTCGCTCGCGAAGGCGTCGTCGCCGAAGATCTCGTCGGCGAGCACCTTCACGTAATGGCTCGTCTTCGGATCGACGTGCACGACGACCGAGCCGTGCGGCGCGAGGAGCTCGCGGACGAGGACGAGCCTCCGCCCGATCGACTCGAGGTACTCCGCCCTGCCCTCCCACCGGTCCTCGAACGCGAGCTTCCGCGGGCGCGCCTTGAGCGGTCCGGATCGCGGCGCGTCGGCCTGCGGGCGCTCGATCGCGTCGAAGCTCCTGTTCGTGAGGAACGGCGGATCCATGTACGCGAAGGTGACGGTCCCCGCGTGGGACGACGCGAGCGCCGCGAGCGCCGCCGCGTTGTCGCCGTGGAGGAGCCGGCCGCGACCGTCCTCGGTCTCGAAGACCCGAACGGGCAGGACGGGCCGCTCCGCCGTGCCGGCCATGGGGTGTTCGCCCCCCGCGAGCGCGCGCTCTTTTCCGCTCCACGACAGCCGCGGCTCTCCACTTCGCTTCACGAAGACGATCGTCGCAAACCCGATCTCGCGAGCGCCAGTTTCCGGCCGTGACCGTGACCGTGACCGTGACCGTGACCTCGGTCGGAAGGCGCCGAAGTCCCTATTTTCCAGCGTCCATCCGCGCGGCGTGCGGCTTGCTGGGTCGAACGTCATGCTGCGTCCCTCGCTCGTCACGTCGCTGTTCGTCCTCTCGCTCGCCTCCCTCCCGCTCGCCGGCTGCGCGTCGCTGCCCGAGCCCGTCGCCGCCCGGACCGGCGAGCCGCTCTCCATCCAGGAGCAGTCCGGCGTCTCGCACGTGAAGGTGAAGGAGAAGGTCGGCGAGGTCCGGCACACCGACAGCCACGGCCGGACGACGGGACGGAGCACCGTCTACGCCGATCGGATCAAGACCGTGCACTGGCACGAGTGGGCGCCCTATCAGGGCTCGCAGAAGATCTCCGACGACGATCTCTATCGTCTCGCGAACGATGCCGCCGCCGAGGAGGAGGTCCGTCAGAAGCGGCAGAGCGGCGTCACGATGAACCGGATCGGCATCGGCGGGCTCCTCCTCGGCGCCGCCGGCGTCGGCACCGGCCTCTATTTGAACAGCCGCGAGACCGGCGACGCGGAGTCCACGACGCCGGGCACGTACGTGCTGATCGGCTCGGCGGTCGTCGGCAGCATCGGCCTCACGCTCATCTCGATGGGCATGGGCCGCACGAAGGAGGAGCACCCGCTTCCGCAGGAGCGCGCCGAAGCCGCAGCCGAGCGCTACAACCGTTCGCTCGGCAACGGCGGCGAGGCGCAGACGACCGGGGCCTCGCTCACTCGGTGACCGCGACCGATCTCCGAAGGAGGGCGCCCCCTCGTCCTGCTAGACTCCCGCGCCGTGACCGAGAAGAGCCCCCTTGCGACCACGCTCGAGACCGACAATCCGCTGAAGGCGGCGCCTGCCGGCAAGCCGCGCGTCTTCTCCGGAATCCAGCCGACCGGTGACCTCCACCTCGGCAACTGGCTCGGCGCGGTGCGGACGTGGCAGGCGCAGATCGCGGAGGGCAAGGAGGAGACGATGTTCTGCATCGTCGACGCGCACGCGATCACTGTTCCGTACGAGGCGGCCGAGCTCCGTCGCAAGATCGACGGCTTCGCGATCGACCTCATCGCCTGCGGCGTCGACCCGGAGAAGACGACCCTCTTCGTCCAGAGCGACGTCCGCGAGCACACCGAGCTCGCGTGGTACCTCGCATCGGTCACGCCGATGGGCGACCTCGGCCGCATGACGCAGTTCAAGGAGAAGGGCGAAGGGAAGGACTTCGTCTCGTCCGCGCTCTTCACCTACCCCGTGCTGATGAGCGCGGACATCCTCCTCTACAAGGCGACGATCGTCCCCGTCGGCGAGGATCAGCTCCAGCACCTCGAGCTCGCGCGCGAGACCGTCCGCCGCTTCAACCACCGCTTCGGGCCCGTGTTCGTGGAGCCGAAGCCGCGGATGTCGGCGACGCCGCGGATCATGGGTCTCGACGGCGAGTCGAAGATGAGCAAATCGAAGGGGAACACGATCAACCTCTTCGAGGAGAAGACGGCGTTCTGGAACAAGCTCCGGACCGCCTTCACCGATCCGCAGCGCCTCACGAGGTCGGACCCGGGCCGCCCCGAGATCTGCAACATCTACACGATGCACAAGGCCGTCAGCTCGACCGAGACGCAGGGCGAGGTCTACGCGAACTGCACCGGCGCGAAGTGGGGCTGCGTCGACTGCAAGAAGGTGCTGATGGAAGGCTTCGAGCGCGAGCTCGTCCCCCTCCGCACGAAGCGCGAGGCGCTCTCGATGGACAAGGTCCGTCAGGCGCTCGGCGACGGCGCCTCGAAGGCGCGGCGCATCGCAGAGGAGACGATGAAGGAGGTCCGTCAGGTGATGGGCCTCGGGAGCCAGGCGACGTGAAGCGCGGCGCCGTCGCCGCTCTCGCGATGGCGCTCGTGCTCGGCTGTTCGCGTCCGGCGCCGGACACGACGCCCGAAGGCGCCGTGCGGCTGTTCGTCGAACGGATGGAGTCGTCCGTCGACGACGCGCGAGCGGTGAAGGAGGCGTACGCCCTCCTCGGGCCGGCCGCACGCGCGAACCTGAAGGGACGCGCCGAGCGCGCGAGCCGTGGTCAGGGCACGCGCCACGAGCCGTGGGAGATGCTCGCAGAAGGGCGCTTCGGCCTGAAGTTCCGGCCGACCTCGATGACGGCGCGGATCGACGGTGATCAGGCATTCGTCGACGTCGTCGGCGAAGGTCCGGAGGAGCGGGCGACGGTGCGCTGCACGCGCGAGGGCGCGACGTGGAAAGTGGAGCCCGAGCTCCCCGAGCCGGCGCCGAAGACGATGCGCGGCGACGGCGGGCTGTGATGCGCGAGACCACCCGCGTCGTCGCCCTCGTCACGCTCGCGACCGCTGCCGCGTTCGTCCTCTTCCGCGGGACGAGCGGAACGGGACGGGTCGTCACGCCGGAGGATGCGGTGCCGGCGGGGTCGTTCCTCGCGGCGTCGATCGACGTCGCGGCGCTCCGCTCCTCGCCGGTGATCGACGCCGTGCTCGGCGCCGACAAGAACCGCGCGCTCGGGACATCGGCCGTCGCCGAAGCGTGCGGGTTCGATCCGCTCGCGCGCGTCGGGCAGGCCACGCTGTCCGTGCCCGAGGAGGCGAACGACAAGGGCGAGTTCGGGCTCGCGGCGCGGATCGAGGTCACCGACGAGGAGCTGCGGACGTGCGTGACACGCCTCGCCGAGAAGCGCGGCGGAACGGCGAGCACGCGGAACAACGGCGGGTTCGTCGTCCTCGATCCGCCGAGGGCGCCCGGGCCTTCGCGGGCGAAACCGGAGATCGCATACGGCCACGGCGGGCTCCTCCTCGTCGGCCAGGGCGCGTGGCTCGAGGCGATGATCGCCGCCGCCGACGGCAGGGCGCCGTCGCTCCGCACCGAACCCGCGCACGCGTCGCTCCGCACGTCGCTCGCGGGCGAGGAGGCGTGGCGGAAGCCCGTCCTGCTCGCGACGATGGTGCTGCCGAAGTCGTTCCGCGACCGGCTTCGCGCCGAGATGGCGGACGAGAGCGCCGCGTCCGCGTCGGACGAGATGATGCGCGGCGTGCTCGGCGTCTCGGCCGCCGGCGTCGCGGTGCGGGCGGTCGCGAGCACGAACCGGCTCGAAGCGCGGGCGGACCTCGTCTGCGACGACGAGCCGGCGTGCGCCGCCGTCGAGAAGCTCCTCCTGAAGAAGCGCCTCGATTGGTCGAAGGACATCGCGCTCCGCGTCGTCGGGATCGGCACCCTCGTCGACTCGGTCGAGCTCGAGCGTACCGGCGCCCGGATCCGGATCCGGGCGAGCGCGGACGCCCAATCCCTCGCCGCGACGCTGAACCGCGTCCTCCGCCTGAGCGGCGGAGCGCCGAAGTAGGCCCTGGATTTCGACCTCGTCCTTTCCTACGCTGGTCAGCCCTGGGTAGGTCGGAGGCGGCGCAACGCCCTCTCCGTCGAGACCATCCCAACTCTCCGGAGGGCTCGGCCCTCGTCTCGAACCGATGGGGCTCCGCGTCTTCGCGGGCTCTCGAATGGAAGGAGGCCTAGATGGCCGGGAAGAACGTCATCGAGCTCACCGACGCGAACTTCGACGCCGAGGTCCTCAAGTCCCCTGTCCCCGTGCTGGTCGACTTCACCGCGACCTGGTGCGGCCCGTGCAAGGTCCTTGCGCCGATCGTCGAGGGTCTCGCCGACGAGTTCGCCGGGAAGTACAAGATCGGCAAGCTCGACATCGACGACGCGCCGGGCGTCACCCAGCGCTACGGCGTTCGCGGCGTCCCGACCGTGATGGTCTTCAAGGGCGGCGAGAAGACGGCCTCGCACGTCGGCGTCACGAACAAGGAAAATCTCATCAAGATGCTCGGCGGCTGAGACGCCGCTCGCCTCTCGCGAGGCGGTGAAGCGAGGCGAGGCGCCGCGGTTACCCCGGAACGGGTACCGCGAGCGCCTCTCGCTTTTTGTGGCCCCCCACGCGTATCCTCGTCGTCGGGGAAGGATGACGCAGGCCGCCGACCCACGCCTGGTGCCCTTGCGCGACTCGCTGCTGGGCCAGGCCCTGCGCGGCTCGGGGAACGTCACCTACCACGTCACCGAGTGCATCGGGGAGGGCGGCCAGGGTTGGGTGTTCCGGGCGCACTGGGACGACCCGTCCGGACACGTCGTGATCGTGAAGGTCCTCCGGCCGGACGTGGTCGGGACCGAAGCGCTCCGCCGCTTCGAGCGCGAGGCCGAGGTCCTCCGCATGCTCTCGACGCAGGGTCGGCCGAACCCGTACGTGGTCCGGTTCTACGATCACGCCGTCGCGCAGGTCGCGTCCCCGTTCGGCAAGGACCCGCTCGCGCTGCCGTTCACCGTCCTCGAGTTCGTCGACGGCACGAACCTCGAGAAGGTCCTCCTCGACCAGCGCGGCCGCGGGATGGCGGCCGAGCGCGTTCGCCGCCTCGTCCGCCACATCTGCCAGGCGCTCGACACCGTGCACACGCACAAGGTCGTGCACCGCGATCTGAAGCCGTCGAACATCCTCCTCGCGACGGAGGCCGGGACCGAGATCGCCAAGGTCACCGACTTCGGGCTCGTGAAGCTCGTCGACGTGAACCTGCAGAAGACGGCCGCGCTCGCGGGCGCGTCGCTCGGGTACGCGCCTCCCGAGCAGTACGAGCAGGGCAACCAACGCGTCTCGCCGCGGACCGACGTCTTCTCGCTCGCCGCCGTCGTCTACGAGATGCTTACCGGAAAGCCGGCGTTCCCGTTCACCGACGGCGAGAACCCGCTCCTCATCCTGACGCGGATCCTGAACGCGCCGCGACCGACGCTGATGAAGCATCGCAGCTCGCTCGCGCCCGAGCTCGAGTCGAAGCCGCAGCTGGTCGAAGCGCTCGATCGTGAGCTCACGCGCGCGCTCTCGGCCGACCCGAACGCGCGGCACGAGTCGGTGATGGAGCTGTGGAACGCGATCGACCCGCCGCTCCGCGCGGCAGCCGCGGCGTCCCGCACCGAGGACTCCTACGTCGGCCCGCGCAGCCACATCTCGCCGTACGAGAGCACCGCGCGCGCGACGAACGAGCCGCCGAAGGGCGTCGAGGTCCGCGCGCGCGGGACCCCGCCGCAGGTCGCGCAGCCGCGCGCGAAGATCCCGAGCTCGCCTCCGCAGCACGCCCCTCCCCGCGCGGTGCCGATGCGCGTGCCGGAAGCCCACGCCGCGAATCCGGCTTCGTGGCGGTGGACGACGTTGACCGCGCCGCTCGCGGCGAGCGCGATGCGCGCGGCGACGTTCGCGCCCGGCGGCGAATCGGCGGTCGGCCTCACCGGCTCCGGCATCATGCGGTGGGAGCGCGGCGCATGGATCCCGATTGCGGTGCCGGCCCACGTCCCGCGTCATGCGCTCCGCGGCGTGCGTCCGATGCGCGACGGCGCCGTGCTCTTCTACGGCGCCGGCGGGATCGTCGGGCGTCTCGCGCCGAACGGCAGCGCCGTCCTCTGGCCGGTGCCCGATCCGGAGATCACGTTCCTCGGCGCGTTCGTCGAGGACGGCACCACGACGCTCGTCGGCGAGCGGCCGTATCGTGGCGCCGCCCCGCGGTCGATCGCCGGCCCCACCGCCGGCGTCGTCGCGCAGTTCTCCGGCGACCGCCTCACGTTGATGAGCGATGCGGTCGCGACCTCGCGCCTGCGCGCCGTCGCCCGCCTCGCGAGCGGCGTGCTCGCGGCGTGCGGTGACTGGGGCGCGCTCTTCCGGATCGAGCTCGGCGTCGTCGAGCACGTCGGCGCGATCTGCGGCGGTCACCTCACCGCCATCGCCGCGCTCCCGGACGGCGGAGCGCTCGTCGTCGGGGCCGGTGGGCACGCGCTCTCCCTCACTCCGAAGCTCGAGCACCAGCTCGAGGCCGTGCAGACGACGAAGGACATCCTCTCGCTCGCGACGACGGACGACGGTCAGGCATGGGCCGGCTCGGCCCAAGCGCGTCTGCTCCGGCGGTCGAACGCGAGCTGGATCCGGATGACGGGCGACATCGGGCTGACCTCGAGCATGATCGCGGTCGTCGCGGCGCCCCTCTCGGTACGCGCGCTCGGGGACGACGGCGCGGTGGTCGAAGGCCGGCTCGCGTAGTAAACGTTCCGACGCTCTCCGTGTCCGCGCCTCACCCGTCCAGCGTCCCGCCGCCGAATCACGCAGGCGCACGAGCGATCGGCAAGCGCCCGAGGATGTCGAAGTTCCTCCGCGTGCTCCTCGCGATCACGGCCGCGTGTCATCTCCCGTTCGTCGTCGCCGTCGCGGAGGCGACGCGGAGGTGGGGGCTCGCGTCGCCGACGAACTGGATCGCCTCCGCGGTCCTCGGCGCGCTCGGGGTGTACTTCTTCCTCGGCCGCGCGAAGAACGGGATGCACGACGACCGGAGGCCCTGGTGGGAGACGTTCCTCGTCGACCTCCCCTATTACGTGCACTGGTCCGCGTGCATCTGGTGCTTGGTTCCTTCCGTCGTCTACCTCGTGCTCGAGCCGATCGTGGACGCGATCCGCGGCCTTCCGATCGGGCCCGAGCCGGGCTTCTTCATGTGGACGTACGCGCTCGGCCTGCTCGTCTGCGGCTACGGCGTGACGTTCCGGCGGTGGTTCTTCCACGTGAAGGAGCACGAGGTGCCGGTGCGTGGGCTCGACCCCGCGTTCGACGGCTACACGATCGCGCAGCTCTCCGACCTCCACATCGGCGCGAACACGCCGCTCTGGTGGGGTATGCGCTGGGTGCGCGCCGCGAACGACCGGCAGCCCGACATGGTCGCGATCACCGGCGACATGGTGACGAGCGGCGTCGTCTTCCACGAGGACATCGCCGCGCTGGTCGGCGAGCTCCGCGCCAAGGACGGCGTCGTCGTGTCGATGGGGAACCACGACTACTTCGGCGACGGCGAGCCGCTCATCTCGCTCCTGATCCAGCGCGGCGCGCGCGTCCTCCGGAACGAAGGGATCGTCGTCGAGCGCGGCGACGGCAAGCTGTTCGTCTCCGCGATCGACGACACGTGGACCCGCCGGGCCGACATGACCCGCGCGCTCGAGGCCCGGCCGGAGGGAACGCCGGTCGTGCTCCTCGCGCACGACCCCGACAAGTTCCCGCAGGCGGCCGATCGCGGCGTCGACGTCGTGCTCAGCGGCCACACCCACGGCGGGCAGATCGCGGTGCCGTTCTTCGCGCGGTACGTGAACGCGTCGAAGCTCGCGCACCACTTCCACCTCGGCATCTACAAGCGCGGGTCGGCGACGCTCCACGTTCATCCGGGGCTCGGGACGACCGGCCCGCCGATTCGCCTCGGCGTCGCGCCCGCCGTCGTGTTGATCCGCCTCCGCGCGGCGTGATCAGCCGCCGAGCAGCTGCCGGACGACGGCGGTGAGCTCGTCGGGCTTGAACGGCTTGAGGACGAGGCTCGCGTTCGGCATCTCGGCGATCCGCTGCTTCACCGAATCGTCGGCGTAGCCGGTCATGAAGACGATCGGCAGCGACGGGCGCGCGGCCCGCACACGCTCGGCGAGGCCGAGACCGTTCATGCCCGCCATCACGATGTCGGTGACGAGGAGGTCGACGTCCTCGCGCACCCCCGACTCGAGCACCCGTTCCGAGCTATCTGCAAGATGCACGCGATAGCCCTCTTGCTCGAGGACACGCGCGAGCAGCTGCCGCAAGCGATCCTGGTCCTCGACGAGGAGGATCGTCTGCGTCGCGGCACGGACCGGCGCGGCGGTCGACGCCGGCTCCGCTTCGGGCTTCGCAGTGCTCGCGCGCGGGAGGAAGACGTGGAACGTCGTCTCCGCCGGCTTGCTCTCGACCTCGACGCGACCGCCCGCGCTCTCGATGATGCCCTGCACCGTGGCGAGGCCGAGCCCGGTCCCGTGGTTCCCCTTCGTCGTGAAGAACGGCTCGAAGATGTTCGCGAGGAGCTCGGGCGAGATCCCCGCGCCGGTGTCCGTCACGGTCACCCGGACGAAGCGCCCACCGTCATGCAGCGGCGCCGTGGTCGCGGCGGCGTCGACCACCGCGACCCGCAACGTGAGGAGCCCGCCTTCGGGCATCGCGTCGCGTGCGTTCAGGGCGAGGTTGAGGATCACCTGGTCGAACTGCCCGCGATCGAGGACGGCGAAGACGGGCTCCGGTGTCTTCTCGAAACGGATCTCGAGGTCTTCGCGGAACAGGCGTCCCAGGATCGGGAGTGTCGCCGCGATCGCGGCTCCGACGTCGATCGGAACGGGCTTCGTGACCTCTCGCTTGCTGAACGAGAGGAGCTGACGCGTGAGCGACGCCGCACGCGTGACCGCATCGGAGATCTCGGTGAGGAACGGGGCGCCGTCCGATGTCACGTGACCGCTCTGGGCGAGCACGCCGAGGTTCCCGAGGACGACCGTGAGGAGGTTGTTGAAGTCGTGCGCGACCCCGCCGGCGAGTCGGCCGATGACCTCCATCCGGCTCGCCTGCCGGAGCTGCGCCTCGAGCGCGCGCTGCTGCGAGACGTCGGTCGAGACGCCGACGATTCCCTCGAGCTGGCCTTCGGCGCCGAGGATCGGTGAGTCGACGACGAACGCCGTGAAGCTCGTGCCGTCCTTCCGCCGCACGAGGAAGTCGCCGGCCCAGCTCTCCCCCGCGGCGAGCCGCTTCATGATCGCGGCCGCCTCCTCGCGTGTGCTCTCGGCGGGCGTCAGGTCGACGATGCTCTTGCCGAGCGCTTCGTCCCGCGTCCAGCCGAAGAGCTTCTCGGCGAACGCGTTCCAGTAAAGCACCCGGCCCTCGACGTCCGTGACGATGACGGCCTGCTGGACGACGTCGAGCAGACGCGCCTCGAACGACGAGGCGTCGCGGGTCCCCCAATCCGCACGCATCCCCCGATTCTGGCCATGATCGGGGGCGGGCGGAAGGGGCAGCGTCAGACGAGGTCGCGCGGTCTCCCCGCCTCGATCCAGGCCTTCTCGCGGTCCATGCTCTCGTAGAACGAGCGCATCCGACCGCGGAGGTCCGCATCGAGCGACGATGCAGCATTCGGCAAGAGCTGCGCCCGCATCGTGAAATACGCGCGCCAGAAGACGATCTGGGCGCGCTCCCAGTGCTTGAGATGGTGGATCGTCACCGGCCGCGCTGCCTTCACGGCTCTCTCGGCGCGGAACATCGCGACCCACCACTCCCAGGCCGCCTCCTCGCAGAGGGGGTGCACGCAGAGCTCGGCCATTCGGATCTTCGCGCCGGGCTCGAACCCGTTCACGGTTCGGCAGTGCGTGCACGGCACGTTCTGCGCGCGGAAGGTGAACGGCACCTCCAGCGGCGCACCGCACCGGACGCACGCGAGCGCGCGCCCCATCTCGGCGAGCGCGACGCGGTAGAGCGCGCGCCCCGCGTTCGCGTAGATCGAGATCCGCGTCTTCTCGCGTTCGATCTCCATCCACTCGCGAAGGGCGTCCCCCTTGCTGCGCTCGGCGTGGAGCACCTCGGGAGGAGCGCCCGCCTCCTCGAAGGTGGTCTCGACCTTCGAGGACCAGGTCTCGTCGACCTTGTACGAGAGCTCCTTCGCGCGCTGCTCGATCGCGCTCCAGGCGTTGCCCATCGGGGTCGGGTCCCAGCCCGCCTGCTCGAGCAGCGCCGGGCAGCCCTCGTGCGCTTCGCACAGGATCTGTACGAAGCGCTCTCGGACCTGGGCGAGGAATCCGTCCCACCGCGCGACGACGTCTCTCATCGCGCCTCCAGCGCATGACCGCAGTAGCGACACGCGAGCTTCTCGGGGTCTTCGTGCGGGGCGGCGCGCTCGCGAGAGGCGCCGCAGTTCGCGCACGTCAGCGTGTTGTGCATGCCGGCGCCCGGATCGGCCTTCGCGTACGTCGGCGTCGTCGCGAGCGCGTTCTGGAAGATGCCGCCCGTGAGCGGCTTCTTGCTGCTGCGGTCGGTCATGCGCTCAGAAGCTGAGGTCGCCGTCGTTCTTCGAGGCGAAGCGCTGCGCGTAGTACGCCTGCAGCTCCGAGTAGCGCCGGTGGAGCTCGCCGTTGTTCTTCATGGCGTTCTGCGAAAAATGCGTCGACCACCACGAGCCCGCGTTGCTCCAGGCCATGATGTTCAGGCCGTACTGGGCGAGGACGCCGTTCGGATCGCGGCCCTGGCGCGAGGCGGCGCTCATCGCCTCCTGCACCTCGATCCACGTCTCGAGCGGGATCGGCGGCGACTGGCTGTCGGTCGCGCCGACGTTGCCCATCCCGGCCACGCCCTGCGCGGCGGCGTCGGCGAACATCCCCTGGCCCGACGTGCTGAACGCCTTGCCGTACTCGGTCGCGATCGTCGCGGTCGTGTCGCGCGACATGCGCGCCATCCACTCCTCGCTCACGCGGTCCCACTTCGCGCGGTCGACGCCGACCTTCGCGAGGATCTTCTCGATCGGGGTCGCGGAGGCGAGGGCGGCCTGCGCCTGGGCCCAGACCTGGAGGCTCACGCCTTCGACGGGGCCGAGCTCGCCTGCGAGCTCGCCCTGGGCGCGCTGCTGCATCTGCGCCATCGCCATCTTCGTGTAGACGTTCATCTGCATCTGCGAGAGCGAGCCCATGTCCATCCCGAAGCGCTGACGCTGCTGCGGATTGGGCGCGTACTTGTAGACGGTCTGACGAAGACGCTGGTGCGTCGCCTGGTTCTCGATCGAGAAATCGCGGAGGAGCTGGTGGAAGACCTCCGCGTGCGGCATCGCGTTCTCGAGGAGCACGCCGGTCGTGAAGCGGTTCACCGTCTCGACGACCTGGTAGTAGTGCTGCTCGTTGCGGATCCCGAACTTGCGGAACAGCTCGTAGCGCTTCGCGCGATCGTCCCACGCCTCTTCGAGCTGGCGGTTCGCGGCCCACCAGCTCTCGATGTCGTTGCCGAGGTCGAAGGAGGCCGCGTCGTCGACCGACTCGAGCGCGTAGTCGCGCGCGTAGTCGTCACCGTCGCTCGGGGCCTCCTCCTGCACCTGCTGCGGGACCTGGTGCTGGGGGTAGCCCTGCTGCGCGTACCCCTGCTGCGGGTAGCCCTGCTGCTGCGGGTAGCCCTGCTGCGGATACCCGGCGTGCTGCTGCACGTGCTGCTGCGCCTGGTTCGCGAGGTCGCCGGCCTTCTTCTTGAACGAGTCGAACATGCCCATCTGGTTGTCTCTCCCGCGGTTGGTGGGTCGCGCGGGAGAGGCATCGCAAGGCATGTGCCTCGGGCAAGTGCGCGAGATCAGGCTGGATGGTGGCCGGCAGTTGCCGCGTTCGGCAAGAGATTGCCGGTCATTGCGGAGCGCCGGCGAGACGGCCCGCGACGATGCCGTCCATCGTGAGCTGCGCGCCGATCGTGCTGATCGAAGCGTTCTTCTCGGGGATGTTCAGCTTCTCGCGCATGAAGAAGACGCGCTCGAGGCCGGTGCAGTGACCGCCGAGGATGTACGTCGGCTTCATCCTCCCGAGCTGCGTCGTCTCCCACGTGAGCGAGCCGACGTCGGCGTTCGTGCCGACCGGCTTCGCGAAGAGGTGGAGCCCGCCGACGAGGGCGAAGACCTTGTCCTGCTTCGTCGCGTTGCGGACGTGCTCGAGCGTGTTCGTGAGGCCGGCGTGGCCGCAGCCCGTGATCACCACGAGCCCCTTCTTCGTGTTGATGACGAGCGCCTGCTCCTCCGGGATCTGATCCTCGATCTTCTCGCCGGTCGGCGTCGTCATCGGGATGTCGGTCGGATGGACCTTCTCGTCACGCATGCGCGTGATCTTTCCGCTCGTCCACACGCCGGCGATGTTCGCGAGGGGCGTGAGCTTGTCGTCGGTGACGAACGTTCCGCCGAGCGCTTCGTACTTCGGCTTCACGTCGATCATGACGTTGTCGTCTTGCATGTTCGGCATCGTGCGCGGCCAGAAGATCTCCGGGCCGCCGACGTGCGCGCGGATCGCCGCGTTCGGGTTCTTGTCCTTGCAGAAGGTGCGGATCGGGACGAGCCCCTGCGTGTGATCGCCGTGGTTGTGGCTGAGGACGACGTCGTCGGCGGTGCAGATGTCGATCCCGAGCTTCGTCGCATTGCCGATCACGCGGTCACTCGCGCCGGTGTCGAAGAGGATGTTCGTCTTCTTGCCGTCCTTCGTGATCTCGACCCACGCCGAGAAGCCCCACTCCGCGACGGTCCCGGACGATACGATCATGTCGCTCAGGATCGTGACCTTCACGTCGTCGACGGCCGGCACCGAACGATTCAGCGCCGCGTCGTCGGTCGCCTCGGGGAGGTCGGGTTCCTCCTCCGGCGCCGCGCACGCAGGCGCGACGGCGAGAGCAGCGGGGAAGAGCAACGCGAGCGCAAGTCGAGCACGGGACATGGGAAGGTCTCCTCGGGCAGGCAGTTCTGCCCGTGCTCGAGCACGGTGTGTTCCAACGTGCGACGATCCAGCGAGGAATGTGGCCTGGGAAGCACACCGCCGCGATCTGGGCCGTGCGTCCCCCAGGCGAGCGGCCTCTAGTACTCGGTCGCGTCGTCGTCGTTGCCGATCGCGTCGTCGACCGGCACCCACTCCATCCGCGCGAGCGCCTGGCCGTCGCCGTAGAAGGCGAGCGGGGCGACGCCGCGGAGCACTTCGCGGACCTGGACCGGCACGCCTTCGATCGGGAGCCCCGCGTTCGCCTTCAGGCCGACGAGGCCGAGCGCGAGATCGAAGAGCGATTTCTCGACCGGCGGGTACTCGGCGATCGGCGCGTCCTCCGGGAGGTGCGCCGCGTCGCGCGCGGCGGCGAGCGCATGGCGGAGGCCGCCCATGTGATCGACGAGCTTGTGGTCGAGCGCCTGCTGGCCCGCCCAGACGCGGCCCTGCCCCACCGCGTCGACCTGCTCCTTCGTGAGGTGACGTCCCTGGCTCACGCGGTCGAGGAACACGTCGTAGAACTGACGGACCTTGCGATTGAGCTCGACGCGCTCGTCGTCGGTGAACGGGCGGAAGAGCGACTCCGCGTCGGCGCGCGGCGTCGTCTTCCGGACC
This sequence comes from Polyangiaceae bacterium, assembly GCA_039809485.1. Classification (GTDB taxonomy): domain Bacteria; phylum Myxococcota_A; class Polyangia; order Polyangiales; family Polyangiaceae; genus Labilithrix. Next base: position 26,502 of record JBDHVE010000080.1, read on the forward strand.
TCGACGGTGACGCCGATCTTCGAGAGCAGCTCGCTCACGTCGGCCTTGCCGTAGAAGATGCCGATCGAGCCCGTGATCGTGAGCGGGAGGGCGAAGATCTGACGGGCGGGCGCGGCGACGTAGTAGCCGCCGCTCGCGGCGATCGAGCCCATCGACGCGATGACCGGCTTCGCCGCGTTCAGCTTGAAGAGCTCGCGCCACATGACGTCGGACGCCATCGACGAGCCGCCGGGGCTCTCGATCCGGACGACGACCGCCTTCACGTTCGGGTCGTCGCGGAGCTGCTTGATCGAGTCGGCGATCGTGTAGGAGCCGACGAGCTTCATGTCGAGGATCGGCACGTTCCGCGAGCGGCCGTCGATGATGTCGCCGTCGATGTAGAGGATCGCGATCCGCGGGCGGGGGCCGAACGTCTTCGGCGCCTCGACGTCCTGGTGGTCCTTCACGGAGCGGACGCGCCGGCCGACGACGTCGCGCGTGACTCGCTCGAGCTCGTCGTCGAACGCGAACCCGTCGACGAGCTTCGCGTCGCGCGCCTCGCTCGCTACGAAGGGACCCTTCGCGGAGATCTCGCGGAACTTGTCCTCCGGGATCCCCCGGTAGAGCGCCATGTTCCGCGCGAACACGGCCTCGTGCTGGCGGAGCATGTCCTCCTGATCGGCGCGCGCGGTGTCGCTCGCGCGCTCGTTCATGAACTGCTCGGGCGCGCTCTTGTGGGCGCCGATCCGGACGAACTCCGCCTTCACGCCGATCTTGGAGAGGAGACCGGCGAGGTAGATGTGCTGCGTGCGGAGGCCCGAGTAGCGGATGCCGCCCGCCGGGTTCAGGACGATCTTCGTCGCGCTCGCGCACGCGAAGAGCGACTTCGGCCCGGCGTCCTCGAAGCTGCAGACGACCTTCTTGCCGCGCGCCTTGAGCACGCGAAACGCGTCGGCGAGCTCCTCGGCGTGCGCGTACGACGTCGCCGCCTCCGAGCGGATGACCATCGTGACGCCCTGGATCTCGCGGTCGTCCGCGATCTTCCAGAGCCGGCGAAGGAGGCGCACGTGCGAGCGCGTGCCGGGCGTCGTCTCGAGCCGGATCGAAACTGCCTTCTCGGCGCGCGGGACGCCCGGGCTCGTGTAGCCGGAGATCGACGCGGTCGCGTACTGCCCGACGTCGGTGTCGCGACCGAGCGCGCTGCCGAAGATCGCGCCGCCGCCGGCGGAGATCTGGTCGAAGTAGATCTCCGCGCCCGCGGTCGCGAGGACCCCGCGCGTCCGGTCGTTGGCGAGGTTCTGCATCTCGACGTCGCCGCGGATGCGGCCGATCCCGGGCACGTCGAATCCGACGAGCGCGCGCGGACGCCACGTGTCGGTCCCGTCGAAGTAGCGGAGCTCGGCGCCGAGCTCGACGGCGCGCGTGCCGATCGGGCGGAACGTCATCGCGCCTACGGCGGTCCGATCCATGATCGCCGCCTGCGTGCCCGGCGAGTACGCCGTCTGCACGCGCAAGCTGCTCGGCCCGTTGAAATCGTGCGCGACGAGCGCGAAGCCGAAGTGCGTGTTCGGGCGGTAGGAGAGGCCGGCCGTGATCCCGAAGAGGCCGTCGACGAACGGGTTCGACGAGTACGCGCCCTGGAGCGAGATGCCGACCTGGAGGCGCTCGGAGAGCTTGTAGCCGAGGCCCCACGTGAGCCACGCGTAGTCGGCGCTGTTGTACGGGAAGCCGGGGCCGAGCGCGCCGCCGGGCGGCACGACGTAGTCGACGCGGAAGCCGGTCGAGAGGCCGAAGAAGAGCGGCGTCGCCAGATCGAACGCGTGCCCGCACGCGACGTGGCGCGTGTTCCGGCAGAACGCGCCGGTCCACCGCAGCTCGGGCGCGGGGAGGTTCGCGAGGTTCGCCGGGTTCAGGACGAGCGACTCGGCCGAGTCCTCGCTCGCAGCGCTCCGGCCGGGCGACATGATGCGCTCCGCGCGCGGCGTGAACGGCTCGGAGGCGGCCGCATGGGACGCGAAGAGCGTCGGGACGGAGGCAAGGAGGGCGGCGATGCCGGCTCGCGAGAACGTGGGTGCACGCATCGAAGGGGTCTTTCCTCGCGCGGTGTCGCGGTGATCAGACGAGGGTGGCGAGATCGCGGATCGTCTCGGCCTCGGCGTCGAAGGTCTTCTTCACCTCGGCGACGATCAGCTTCTCCGCCATCTTCTGGACGAGCGGGACGTGGAGCTCGATGCTGCCCTTCACGGTCCGCCGCGAGCGGCCGCTGCCGAGGGTCTCGAGCGCGTAGGTGCCCTTCGCGGCGAAGTACTTCCGCCACTCCGGTTTGATGTGGGGCTGGATCGTCCACTCGGAGGCGTGGCGCTTGATCTCGTAGGTCGAGCGCTCGTCCCACGCCATCATCTCCGGCGTGACGTGCTTGCGCGCGAACGCGGGGACCTGCACGTTCGCGCGATAGCTCCAGACGCGTTCGAGGCGGCCGTCCATCAGGACGTGCTCGAGCTGCTGGACGCTCGCGATGTTGGGCAGCCGGTTCGCGAGCGCTTGGTGCAGGTTCGGCGAGATCACGGCCAGCTCGAGGGCATCGAGCGGAATGTCGAACTCGTGGACGAACTCGAACTGCACGGGCGCACGTCAGACTACACCATGCCGCGAGCCCGTGCGACCACCTCGATGGTGGCGCGCCGGCGCGCGAGCTCGTCGTAGTCCTTCACCGGGAGGAAGCGCGCCGCCGCGCCGTCGCGCGGCACTTCGACGTAGGCCGAAGGCATCTGCGCGGTGATCTCCTGGAGGAGGCGCTCGAACTGGATCGCGGGCCGGTCGTCGACCTTCTTCTCGACCTCGAAGAACGTCCACCTGAGCGGCGTCTTCGCGAGCGGCTCGGCGCGGACGAGGAACGTGTTCGTGTTGAAGACGTTCACCGTCGACGGGTCGAAGCCGGGCGGGAGGCGGAACTCCTCGAGGACCTGGAGCTTGCCCTCGGCGTGGACGGGGATTCCGCCCTTGTCGCCTTCCTTCCGGCACACCTCGCAGAGGACGTCCTTCCCCGACTCGAGGAACATGCCGAGGATCACGGGATCGAGCGACGCGCCGAGGTTGTCGACGTTCGTGATCCACACCGTCTTGCCCCCCTTCGCGAGGAACGCGTCGAGGAGGCCGCTCCGGCGGAGCGCGTCGACGAGGTCGCCGTGGCCGGTCGCGTGGATGCTGGGCTCGCCGCTGTCGGTCTGGAAGAGGGTGCCGTCCGGATTCAGCCGGAGCGAGAGGTCCTGCATGAAGAGGCGGACGTGGTCGGGCGCGTTCGCCTCGCGGAGCGCTTGCTCGAGCGCCTCGTGGGTCGCCTCGCTCGTCATGAGCCAGAGCGGGACCGGGCGGCCGGCGCGCCTGCTCGCGGCGCGGTTCTCGGCGAGACGGAGCGACAGGAAGGTCTGGTGATCGAAGACCTCGGCGAGCGCTTTGACGATCCCGCCCATCCGGGTCGCCATCCCGCCGGCCATCGTGCAGAAGGCGACCTCGCCGCGCGCGAGCGCCTCCTCCCCGAGTTTCTCGAAACGGGCGCGCTCGGGCGTGCCCTCGGCGGGGATGCGGAGGATCTCGCCGGCCCCGGGGGCGGTGACCTCGCCCTTCACCGTGTTGCGGGTCGTGCGCCGTGTCTTGGCGTCACCTTCCGTCAGCGTGGCGGCGAGGGCGAGGAAGCGCTGCGCGTCGAAGCCGGCGTGATCGAGACGGGCACGGATCTTCGGGTCGAGGGACTCGAGCGCGGAGACGAGCGAAGGAGCGGGCGCGGGCATGGTCGGGCAGCATAGGACCGTTCGGTACACGGGGCACCGGGATCGAGGTTCGCGCGGTCGCGCGTCGCGTCATGCTCGGCGAGGACGGCGAGGTGCTCCGAGGTGCTCCACGCGTTCGTTCGAGAGAAACGGAGGAACGGCACGCCGCTCGCAAGCGTACGAGGGCAGGGTCCGTTCGCCTTTGCGTGTCACCGGTCGGGGGGCACAATGATCGGCGAGGGAGCGGTCGGCACGACGAACGATCCCCACGCGGTGGGGACCAGCAGATCGGGGGCAGGCATGAAGTCCATCCAGCGAAGCATCGGATCGTACGTGGCGATGGCCGCGGCGCTCGCGGCGCTCTCTGCCTGCGTGGTGAACGAGCCCGAGACGCCGACACGCGGTGTGGTCGTGAGCGGTCCGCCGCCCGCGCCCGTGCAGGAGCAGGCGCCGCCGCCCCCTTCGCCCCAGGCGATGTGGGTGCCGGGCTACTGGCACTGGACGGGGATGCAGTATGCATGGATCCCGGGTCACTGGGAGAACCCGCCCCCCGGCACCGCCTGGGCCGCGCCCCAGTACACGGTGCAGAACGGCAAGACGGTCTACGAGACGGGCGGCTGGCGTCCGGCGGGACCGAACCGCAGCGCGCTGCGCTGACTACTTGCAGGCGAGCTTCGCGACGCGGAGCTCGGCGGGCTTGCCGGCGGGGAGCTCCTGCCAGACGGCGAAGAGCGCGGCGGGCGCGGTCGGATCGGCGGCGAGCGTCGCGCGCCCGCCTTCGACGCCGTCGGTCGAGAGCGTGGCGGTCGACGACGGCACGATCGTGGCGTTGCACATCCGCGCGAGCTTCGTGCGCGTCGTCTTCCCGCTGCCCTCGACCCACGAGACGTGGAAGCAGCCCGGCTCGGCGGTCTTCTCGATCCCGGGGCCCTGCGCCTGCTCGGCGCCGTCCGCGAGCTCGGTCCGCTTCACCTCGCCGTTCGCGAAGAGCTCGGCGAGGGTGACCTTCCACGGATCGGTCGCCTTCATCCGCTGCGAGAAGAGCACGACGACGTGCCCCTTCTCGCTCGTCACGACCGGCGCGCCGACGAGCGCGCCCTTCGCGGAGAGGTCGATCGGCTTGCCGCGCCAGGCCTGGTCGAAGCCGGCGCGGCGCGCCTTGATCGCGCCGCCCTTCCGATAGACGAACGTGACCTCGTCGTCCCCGGACAGCGTGGCGCCGAAGGCGTCGGCGGCGGAGGACGGTGCGTCCATCTGCACCGCGAAGGGCGAGCCCTTCTTCTTCGCGCTGACGCGGGCGGAGAAGAGCTGGAGGTCACCGCCGACGGGCACGGCGAGGAGCGTGTCGTCGCCCTTCACGACGGCGGCGATGTCGGCCTTCTCCGGTCCGCCGTTCGAGATGCCGCTGAACGCGAAGAGCTCGGGCGCCTTCTGCTTCTCGGCGGGCATGCCGCGGTAGCAGCGATAGAGGCCGGCGGGCGCGCCCCACCAGCAGGAGACCGCGACGAGGTCGCCGCCGGCGACGACGGGCACGGCGCCCGAGACGGGCTCGTCACCGACGTCGTTCTCCTGGAGCTTCGTCTTCGGCCCGAGGGTGCCGGTCGCGGCGTCGTAGAGGTGACCGAAGGCGGTGTGGAGCGGCGGGCCGTCGTTGCGCTGCTTGATCTCGAACCAGGTGACGAGCGCTTTGTTGCCGGCGGCGGCGATGCGCACGTCGGTGGCGCGTGCGGTGTCGGGGATCGCGACGGTGGTCTTCGGGTCCGCGGTGCAGCTGCCCTTCGGTGTGGGCTGCGCGGACGACGCGGTCTTCGACGTCGGCGCGCCGGCGTCGGCCGCAGCTGTCGCGATGGTCGTGCCGGGCTCCTTCCCGGCGATCTTCGAGCGGTCGCAGCCGGCGAGGGCGAGGAGGGCGAGAACGGCAGCGACGACGCGAGCGGGCTCGAGAGAACGCATGGCTCTCGTGGTTGTACTACCGATGCGGAAAGGCTGTTCCGCCGGAATCGTCGACAGGAAGAAGGCAGCGGCCCGCGACGTACGACGTGAAGGGTTCCTCCGAATGCGACCGCTTCTCGGGACGAAGGGCACGCCGCGCACGTGGGTCGTGGCGACGATCAGCGCAGCCCTCGCAGCGGGGTTCGTCACGATCGGCACCGTCGGCGCGCAGCCGCGCGTCCCTCCCCTCCCCGGCTGCGACTCGGACGGGATCGTCGTCTCGCGCAACGGAAAGCTCGTCTGCGAGCGCACGCAGCCGGCGCTCGGGCTCGCGTTCTGCAACGACGGCGACCACGTCGTCACCGACGCGTTCGGCCGACTGCGCTGCGAGCGGCCCGGTGCGACCTCTTCGGGGCCCGCGCGCGGCCTTCTTCCGAGCTGCAGTACCGGCGAAGTGCTCGTCTCGGAAGGCGGCGGCGCCTGGAGGTGCCGCCCGCCCCCGCTGCCCAACTGCTCGAGCGGCGAGATCCTCGTGTCCGAAGGCTCGGGCAGCTGGAAGTGCACGAAGCGGTGACCGACCCGAGCGCGAGCCCCCCGCGCAAGCGCCCGGATCACGTTCTCCAGCATCCCTCGCGTGCGGCCTCGCGTGCGAAGTCGGCGAAGTCGCGGGCGCGGCGCCCCAACACGCGCTCCACGTCCGGGGTGACGAACGCGTTGTGGCCGTCGAGGACGTGCGCGAAGAGGTCGCTCATGAAGCGAACCTGCTCGGCGGGGAGATGCTCGGCGAGCGCTTCCGCGTACGCCTCCTTCGAGACGGGCAGGTAGCGCACGTCGCGGCCGGCCGCGCGCGCGATCTCCTCCGCGGCAGCGCCGAACGTGAGGAGGCGTGGTCCCGTGAGCTCGTAGGTCGTGCCGGCATGTCCATCCTCCGTGAGCGCGCGGGCGACCACTTCCGCGACGTCACCGCAGTCGACGAACGGCTCGGCGACGTAGCCCGCCGGGAACGCGATCGCGCCACCGAGGACCGACGGGAGGAGCCAACCCTCGCTGAAGTTCTGCGCAAAGAACGCCGCGCGCACGATCGTCCAGTCCGCACCGGAAGCCTTCACGGCATCCTCGCTCGCAAGGACGCCCGGCGCGCCGCGGCCGGAGAGCAGGACGATCCGACGAACCCCGCCCTCGACCGCGAGCTTCGTGAACGCGGTGATGTCCGCGGCGGCGCCGGGGAGGCCGAGGTCCGGGTGATAGGTCAGGTACACGGACCGCACGCCCTCGACCGCGCCTGCCCAAGTCGCCGGCGCGCTCCAGTCGAAGCGCGGCGTGGTCGAGCGTGAGGCGGGTCGGACGGCGCGCCGTCGGGCGACGAGCTCTTCTGTGACGCGCCGGCCCGTCTTGCCGCTCGCGCCGATGATCAGAGTCGTGTCGTGGATGTTCATGTCTTCCTCCGGATTCGGAGCGATGCGCTCCGTTCGAGAGGGAAGATGCTCCGTGCATCCACGCATCGCCACGGGTGCTTCTGCACAGTATCGTTGCATCCATGCAACGACGCTCCGCCGACCCACTTCGCTGGGACGACGTCCGACTCTTCCTCGCGCTCTGTCGTTCGGGGACGGTCGGCGAAGCGGCGAAGGCACTCCGGGTCGATGCGTCGACGGTCTCGCGCCGGCTCGTCATGCTCGAGGAGCACCTCGGGACGACGCTCTTCGCGCGTGGACGCGACGGCGTGACGGCGGCGGAATCCGCCGAGGCGCTTCTCCCGCTCGCCGAGGAGATCGAGCTCGCGATGGCTCGCTTCACACGGACGACCGAGGCGCTCGAGCACGACGTCGCCGGCCTCGTCCGGCTGACGTGCCCGCCGGATCTCGCCGAAGTGATCGTCGCGCCGCTCCTCGGCGAGATCCTCGCGCATCATCCCGCGCTGCGCGTCGAGCTCGATCCAGGCGAAGCCGTGATGGATCTCACCCGGCGCGAGGCGGACATCGCGCTCCGCACCGTGCGGCCGTCACGCGGCGATCTCGTCGTGACGCGGCTCCGCTCGGTGCGCTGGGTGCTCGTCGCGACGCCGGCCCTCGCCCGCGCGCTCGGTACGCTCCGCGCCTGGAGCGACGCGCGCTGGGTGGGCTGGGGCGAGCGGCTCGCGACCAGCACGGGGTCTTCGCGCTGGCTCGCGAAGCACGCTCCGCGGGTCGAAGCGGTGGTGCGATCGGACAGCTTCCGGATGCAGCTCGCGATGCTCGCGTCCGGCGTGGGGATCGGATTCGTTCCCGAGCCGAGCGCGGCGCACTACGGGCTCGTCCCCGTGGAGCTCGGTCGAGGCCTGCGCGCCTCGGCCGCCGAGTGGCCGGTCGACGATCTCTACCTCGTCACGCATCGCGCGCTCCGCGATGTGCCGCGCGTGCGCGTGCTCTGGGAGCTCTTCGCGTCGCGCCTCGGCGACCGCCCGCGAAAGGGGCGGAGCTGACGGCTCGAGCTTGGTTTTCCTCCGGCGCACGAACGACGCCGGCGCTCCCGCCATCGAACGGTTCGTCACGCGACAGTGACGCGCCTCAGAACACCTGCCCGTCGAAGTGGAACAGGAGGAACGAAGGCGACGTCGTCGGCGACACGACGATGGCGCCGTCCTTGTCCGTCTTGTTCCGATGCACGAGATGGGCGCTCTCCGGGCGACCGTTGCCGCTCGTCGCATAGACGGAGACCTTCGCGCCGACCGTGAGCTCGGCCGCGAGCGTCGTCACGAGCGCGTCCATCGGCTTCGCGGCGAAGCCGCTCGTCATCGACGACGCAGCGAGCGACGTCACGTAGTCGAGCGGCGCGTCGAGATGCCAGCCCTCGCTCCACGTCGGCCCGACGAGCGCATGCGGGAGCTTCGCGTACCGCACGTCCGGCGACTGGCCGGCGCGATCGCTCATCACGTTGACGACCATCCGGTACACGGCGCCGTTCATCAGCACCTGCAAGACGAGATGGTCCGCGTTCGGCATCACGCACTGCGTGTCGCTCGGTTTCTGCACCGCGTAGACCACGCCGTCGATGCGACCGAAACCCTCCTGCAGCGCGTCGCCGAACGTCGACGCGCACTGCCCCGTCGGCGTCGGCCCCGCATCCACCGCCGCGTCGGACGCGGGCGGCGCGGCATCGGCGGGAGGCTCGCTCGTCGGCGTGCCCGTCGCGGGCGCCGCCGGGGCGCCGCTCGACACCTCCGACGACTCACCGCAGCCCGGCACGAGCGCGACCGTCGTCGCCGCGAGCGAGACCACCGCGACGAAGACCGAAGCACGCACGCGCATCTCCACGGGCGAGCGCTATAGCGCATGCTGCCCACGACGCCACCCGCGGGAACCATCTGCTACCCTTCCTGTCGAACCCGTGACGATGCGCCGGTGGCTCCTCCTCGTGCCCGTGCTCGCCCTCGCGGCGGCCCCGCCGGCCGCCGCCCAGCGCCGCACGTCGGGCCCCGTCTTGCACGAGCCGATCCCGGTCGACGCGCGGGAGGACGTCGCGATGGGCCTCGCCCTCGACGGCGATCTCCCGGCCGCCCTCAGCACCCCGCGCGGCCTCGTCCCGGCGCCCGATCCGGCGCGGCCGGTCGGCGCCGGCGAGAGCCCCTACTCGCCGCAGGCCCGGAACGACGACGGCAGCTTCCGCCCCGACCGCGACACCCGCCGGCCCGACGTCCTCCCCTACGACGACCCGTTCTCGCCCTCGACCGCGCCGTTCAAGCGGCTGAGCGCCTTCGACGCGATCGATGCAGATTACACACTGAAGGTCCGCGACCCCGGCACCTCCGTCCTCCCCGCCTCGCCGGTCCCCGCCGCCGACCCGAGCGAGGAGCTCTTCTACGCCGACATGGTCGTCGAGCTCGCGCCCGGCCGGAAGGTGAGGATCCCGAGCGTCGGTCCCGGCGCCCGCGTCCTCCGCGCCCGTGCCGGCGTCGGAACCGAGGACATCCCGATCCGCCTCTTCCGCGACGGCGCCGAGAACTGGTTCGTCGAAGCCGACGCGACGCAGAAGGCCCGCCTCGTGATGGAGCTCGCCGTTCCGCGCGCGGCCTTCGGCGGTGACTTCGGCAACCCGAGCTGGTCGCAGCTCCCGCCCGTGCCTCCCCTTCCCGCGGCGATCGAACGCTCCGCGGCGGAGGTCTCGCAGCGTCTCGGCGTCTCGCGCGCGCAGCCGCCGCGTGAGGTCGTCACGAAGCTCGTCTCGTACTTCCGGAGCTTCGTCGAGTCGGAGGATGCCCCGAGCTCCTCGAAGGACATCTACCTCGATCTCGCGCTCTCGCGGAAAGGCGTCTGCCGTCATCGCGCCTTCGCGTTCCTCGTCACCGCGCATCATCTGAAGCTCCCGACGCGCATGATCACGAACGAGGCCCACGCGTGGGTCGAGGTCCACGACGGCCGCCTCTGGCGCCGGCTCGATCTCGGCGGCGCCGGCCGCATGCTGCGCGATCCCAACTCCCGCAACGTGCCCTACGAGGCGCCGCCCGATCCCTTCGCGTGGCCGCAGGGGTCGACCCGCGGCGAGGACCTCGGCGATCGTTCGCGTCACGCGCAGCAGCAGCCGTTCACGAACCCGGGCGCGACGCCCGCCGGCAGCGCCGCGCCGAACGGCTCCGCGCCGCCGGCGGGGAGCGCCGCACCCACCGGATCAGTCCCCGGCCCGAACGGACCGAATGGCGTGAACGGCCCGACCGGCGCGAACGGCACCTCCGGCCCGAGCAGCCCGAGCATGTCGAGCGGCGCGCCCGGCCGTCCGGTCCCCGCCGGCCCCGACGACCGACCTGCCTCGACCGTCACCCTCGCCCTCCAGGGCAACGACGCGCGCCGCGGCGCTCCGCTCCGTCTCCATGGGGAGGTGAAGGCCGACGGCGAAGCATGCAGCTCCGTCACCGTCGACATCGTCCTCCGCAGCAACGCGGGCGAGCTCGTCGTCGGGCAGCTCGCGACCGACGCGCGCGGCGTCTACGACGGCTCGCTCGTGCTCCCCGTCACGGTCCCGCTCGGTGACTACGAGCTCCACGCGCGTACGTGGGGCGACGCGCGCTGCGGGCGGAGTATGGTCAAGGCGCGATGAGCGACGCCTTCGTCCCGTTCCTCTACGAGCTCCGCCGTCGCAAGGTGAAGGTCGGCGCCCAGGAGGCGATGAGCCTCGCGAAGGCGCTCGCGATGGGCCTCCACGACTCGTCGCTCGACGGCTTCTACCACGTGGCCCGCGCGATCTGCGTCCACCGCGAGGGCGACCTCGACGGCTTCGACGAAGCCTTCCTCGCGCACTTCAAGGGCATCGCGGGCGAGAGCTTGAAGCTCGTCGACGAGCTCGAACAGTGGCTCGCCGATCCCGCGAACCGGAAGGAGCTCAGCGAAGAAGAGCTCGCGCAGCTGAAGTCGCTCGACATGGCGGAGGTTCGTCGACAGCTCGAAGAGCGGATGAAGGAGCAGCAGGGACGCCACCAGGGCGGCAACCGCTGGATCGGCTCCGGCGGCACGAGCCCCTTCGGCCAGCAGGGCGTGAACCCGGCCGGCGTGCGCCTCGGCAACATGGGCGGCGGCCGCAGCGCGATGGGGATCGCCGATGCCCGGCGCTATCGGCCGTATCGATCGGACCTCGTCCTCGACGTGCGTCAGATCGAGGTCGCCCTCCGCAAGCTGAAGGCGTTCCAGCGCGAAGGGCAACCTGACGAGCTCGACATCGAGGGCACGATCGACGCGACGGCGAAGAACGCTGGCGAGCTCGAGATCGTGACGCGTCCGCCGCGCAAGTCGAACATCCGCGTCCTCCTCCTGATGGACGTCGGTGGCTCGATGGATCCCTACGCGCAGCTCGTCTCGCGCCTGTTCTCCGCCGCGAAGCGCGCCTCGAACATCCGCACGCTGAAGACCTACTACTTCCACAATTGCATCTACGGCCGGGTCTGGGAGACCGACCGCTTCACCGAGCCGACGCGGATGGATGACCTCTTCCACGAGCTCGGTCCCGAGTGGAAGCTCGTCGTCGTCGGCGATGCCGCGATGCACCCCGCCGAGCTCCTCGGCCAGGGCGACTGGGAGTACTACTCGAGCGGCGAGTCGACCGGGAAACCGCAGACCGGCCTCGTCTGGCTCCAGAAGGTCGCCGATCACTTCCGGCGCACGGCGTGGCTGAACCCGGACCCGCCCTCCTACTGGCGCGGCGGCACCGCAGAGCAGATCGCCAAGGTGTTCCCGATGTTCCAGCTCACGGTCGACGGCCTCGGCGACGCCGTCACGCACCTCTCGAAGGGCGACGTGAAGAAGCGCTGACGCGCCGTCACAACGTCGCTTGTGGAACCCATAGACGGTGCCACTCTCCGGGCTCGTCCGAAGCAGTCGCTCCGCATCTTCGAGCTCGTCTAGAAACAGCGATGGTGAGGCGGGGCGGTTGACCGCCCACCAGGCTTGGATGGTCTCGATGTGGCGGCGCGCGCGCTTCGAGACCTCGAATCTCACTGCTGACGCCGCAACTCCGCGACCACCGACGCGAAGTCCTCGGTCCTCCCGGCCTCTGCGTCGGCGATCGAAGCGGTGAGCTCCGCGTGTAATGCAGCGCGCTCCTCCTCGTCGAGGTCGTCGACCCCGGCCAGGACGACGTCGTCGACGCGAACGAGTTCGAGCTCGGTGCCCTCCGGCAGAGCAGTCGGCTCATCCACGACGAGACGGCCATTCCTCACTACGGCTTTGAACGGCTGCATCGCTCGAAGTGTACTCCGAGGCGCGCGACACGTCGAAGGAGCTCGGCCTCAGAACCCCGCGGGCAGCGCGACATCCTCGAGCCCGCGGTTCTTCTCGCAGCCCGCTCCGCCGCTGCGCACGCCCTCGGGGCACGTCTCGAGCATCCCGAGCAGATACGACGCGTAGAGGTCGTCGTAGCCCTTCGGGCGTGCCTTCGTGTTCTTCGTACGCGCGCCGTAGGAGTTCTTGATCCGCAGGAACGTGACCCGGGCCTCGCTCGCGAGCGCCGCTTCGCGCGCCTCCGGAGATGCATCGACGCCGGCCTTCAGCGTCCCGAAGCCCGGCACGTCCTCCGCCTGGTAGTCGTCGAGGATGCTGAGATGCGAGGTCGACTCCTTCTCGCCCGCGGGCTTCGTCGGGACGCCCTCGAAGCGGCCGGTCTCCTTCTCGTCGCCGTTGTCGGCCCAGTACCAGCCGATCGGGATCGCCGTCTTCGTGTGGAGCACCTTCTGGATTCGCGCGAAGTAGGCGCGCGTCTTCGTCGGGTCCTTCGCGATCGCGTCGGTGAAGGTCGCGACGCTGAAGGCGTAGGTCCCCTTCCGCTGATCGGGCTCGCTCCCCGCGCGCTCGCCGATCGCGTCCGTCAGCGGGCGCACGACGACGCTCCCGTCCGCGCGCGGGATCCGCACCTTCACGTCCTCCGCCGAGCGGATCACGTTCCCGCCGAGCACGCCCTCGTCCTCGAGGTTCTTCGAGCCGTCGCCGAACGTCTGCTCCATCGCGTTCGTGAGCGCGCTCGGGAAGCCGAACGCCTTGTCGAGCTCGCGCCGCACCGCGCGCCGATCCTTCCGCGCCGCCGCGTTCTTCAGCGCGCCGGACGCGAGCGACTTCGACACCGCGCCGAGCGCGGCGAGCGCCTTGTCCGCGTCGCGCTCGTTCGGGTCGACGTCCTTCGACTTCACGAGCCCCCACCGCGAGACGAGCTCGACGGCGAGGCCCCACGAGCCGCCGCTGTCGAGCTCCTCCTTGATGTCCGCGTCGCTCTTCCCGGCGATCTGGCCGGAGGTGATCTTCTCGTACCAGTCCCAGTAATCGAGGTAGGTCGGCGAATAGTGGCGCACCGTCGTCTCCTCGCCTGCTTCCTGCGCGGCGCCGAGCTCGAGGCTCTCGACCCACCCGAGCGTCGCGAAGAGCCAGCAGTTGCCGGTCTCCTTCTGATCGCGCACGCCCGTCTGCGGGACCTCCGCGATCGCGTCCGCGCCGCTCCCGGACTCGTCGTCCGCCGGCGCCCGACACGCGACGGCGAGGAGGGTCGAGGCGGCGAGCGCGGCGCGGAAGAAGCGCGTCCGGACGAGATCGGCGAGGGCCACGGCGGACCGTCTCGCAAGAGGGGCGCCAGCCGCGGCACCTGCGTTTCCCGCGTTGTCTGGCGCTCCCGCCGGGGGTGATCCGCTACTTCGCGGATCCACCCTGCTGGACCGCCTCGAGCGCCGGTCCGAGCCCGGTCACGTGCTCCTTGCCGGAGGGCACCGTGATCGACGCGCCGGCGAAGTCCTTCCCGATCGGCTCGTACGGACCGCCGAGGCACTGCGCGAGGAACACTTCCGCCACGGCGTTGAACGAGATCCGGTTCTCGGGGCGCGCGAAGCCGTGCCCTTCGTCGGGATAGAGGACGTAGGTGACGGGCACGCTCCTGCCCTGCATCGCGGAGACGATCTGATCGCTCTCCGCCTGCTTCACCCGCGGATCGTTCTTCCCCTGCCCGATGAGGAGCGGCCGCGTGATCTTGTCGGCGCGGCCGAGCGGCGAGCGCGCGGCGAGGAGCTTCCGCCCGTCCTCCGTCCGATGGTCACCGACGCGACGGGCGAGCGACTCGATCTCGGGCTCCCAGTACGGCGGGATCGACTTCAACAGCGTCTCGAGGTTCGACGGCCCGACGATGTCGACGCCGCA
>JBDHVE010000081.1:0-40589 GCA_039809485.1 Polyangiaceae bacterium
CGACGGAGAACCTCCCGCCCGAGCTCTCGAGCTTCACGCCCGAGGACCCGCTCGACATGTGGGTCGGCGAGAACGTCTGCGTCATCGACACGGGTTGCGGCAAGGGCGGCTTCCTCACGATCCTCGAGCTCCCCGCGATGAAGGTCTACGAGTCGCGCAACGCGACATGAGCACGCCCGTCGAGGCGCACGTCGTCCCCGACCTCGCGGCACGTGTCGTCGGCCGCCATTCGCTGCACTATACACGCGGCTCGGACGCCACCCTCGATCGCCCCGTCCACGTACGCGCCGGCTCCGCGCTCGCGCGGCTCGAGCGCGGCGTCTTCGCCGTCGTTCAGGACGACGCGAGTTTCGTCGCCCTCGTCGACCCGCGCCTCGGGGGCGAGGTGTTCGACGTCCCCCTCCCGTCCGAGAGCGGCGTCCGCCAGTTCGACGACACGCGCGGCAACAAGCACGAGAAGCTCGATCTCGAGGCGTGCTTCGTCGAGCGCGGCGTGCTCGTCGCGTTCGGCTCCGGCTCGACGCCCGCCCGCGAGCGCGTCGTCCTCCTCGCCGCGAGCTGGTCGAATCCGTCCACCGCGTCCGCGACCACCCGCACCACGATCGTCCACGCCCGCGAGCTCTACGCCGCGATGCGCGCCGACCGCGCCTTCTCCGGCTCGGAGCTGAACATCGAGGGCGCCGTCGCGCGTGGGTCCGACGTCCTCTTCTTCCAGCGTGGTAACGGCGCCCCCGCCGCGGGCTTCGAGCCGGTGAACGCGACCGCACGCGTCGACCGCGCCGCTCTCCTCGCCTACCTCCGGAACGAGGGCTCCTGCCCTCCCCTCCGCGACGTCGTGCAGTGGGATCTCGGCCGGACGGGGCTCGCGCGGCTCACGTTCACCGACGCGGCGATCTCTCCGCGCGGCGGCCTCTGCTTCCTCGCGTGCGCGGAGGACTCTCCCGACGCGACGCGCGACGGCCCCGTCTCGGCCGTCGCGATCGGCCGCCTCGACGACCGCATGCGCGTCGCCGCGCTCGCCCGGATCGAGGACGAGCACGGCGCGCCTCTCCTCGACAAGGCGGAGGGCCTCGCGTTCGACGAAGCCGACCCGTCACGGGCCTGGGTGGTCGTCGACAAGGACGACCCGCTGATCGCGAGCGAGCTCCTCGAGCTGCGCCTCGCAGAAGGATGGATCCGATGAGCGACGGCTCGCTCGCTGCCGCCGATTCGAAGGAGGCCGCCACCAAGGCGCCCTTCCCCCGCACCTTCTACGTCGCGAACGCGATCGAGCTCCTCGAGCGCCTCGCGCACTACGGCCTCTACATCGGCCTCTCGCTCTATCTCGTGAACGTCGTCGGGATGACCGACAAGGAGGTCGGCTCGACGCTCGGCAACTGGCGCTTCGTCGCGTCGCTCGCGCCGATCCCGTGCGGGGCGATCGCGGACCGGCTCACCTTCAAGCGCTCGCTCGTCCTCGCGTTCGTGCTCTACGCGACGGCCTACGGCACGATCTTCTTCCTCCCTTCGAAGGGCCCCGTCATCGCCGCGCTCTTCCTCGCCGCCTTCGCCGGCGGCTTCCTGAAGCCCGTCATCACCGGCACCGTCGTGCGCACGAGCCCGCCGGGGCGCCAGGCCGAAGGCTTCGCGATCTTCTACCGGATGGTGAACAGCGGCAGCGTCGTCGGCAAGACGCTCGCGTTCATCGTCCGCCGCCTCGTCGCGATCCGGTACGTCTCGTTCACGAGCGTCGTCGCGAGCCTCGCGGCGCTCGGCCTCGCCGCATTCGCGTACGAAGAGCCGCCCGCCGACCCCGCGGCGAAGAAGGGCCCTGCCCTCTCCGAGCTCCTCCGCGGCTACCGCGAGGCGCTCCGCAACGTGCGCTTCGCCGTGTTCCTCCTCGTCGCGGCCGGCTTCTACTTCATGATCGAGCAGTTCTACATGACCTTCCCGACGTACGTGACGCGTCACATCGACGAGAAGGCGCCGCTCGAGATCATCACGCTCATCAACCCGGCGTTCATCGCGCTCTTCCAGGGCATCGTCCTCACCGTCCTCAAGAACGTCCGCGCGATCACGGCGATGACGATCGGCGTCCTCGTCGCCTCGACCTCGATGCTCGTCATGGGCGCCGTCCCCACCCTCGTCGGCGCGTGCCTCTCCGGAGCCCTCTTTGCCTGCGCGGAGATGTCGTTCAGCCCGCGCTTCTACGATTTCGTCGCGAGCTTCGCGCCGAAGGGCAAGGAGGGCATGTACATGGGCCTCACCTTCGTCCCCTCCGCGATCGGCGCGTGGTTCGGCGGCCAGGCCTCCGGACGCCTCATCGCGGCGTACCTCCCGAAGGAGGGACCGCGCGATCCGCTGGCGATCTGGTCGATCTACGCCGCGCTCGGCCTCGTCTGCGCGCTCCTCCTCTTCGCGTACGGCTTCCTCACGAAGCCGAAGCGCGCGGCATGAGCCGCCTCTCGCGACGGCAGGCCCTCGCCGTCGCGACCGCGCTCTTCGCTTCGCGCCGCGCCGGCGCGCAGCCGGCGTGGGACGAGGAGGAAGATCTCCGGAACCTCCGCCTCCTCGATCTCGTCGAAGGCGGTCGCCGCTTCCTCGTCATCGCCCCGAAGTACCTGGAGCCCGACGCGACACTCCCGCTCGTCGTCCTCCTCCACGGCCTCGGCGAGACAGGTGACCCGCGGATGGGCGCCTACGCGTGGCTCGAGCGGTACGGGCTCGGGCAGGCATGGCAGCGGCTCGTCCGCCCCCGCCGATCACGCGCACGTCGACGCGCGGCGAGTGGACGGACGAACGCCTCGCCGAGGTGAACGCCGCGCTCGCGGCCGAGCCGTTCCGCGGCTTCGTGATGGTGTGTCCCCACATGCCGAACCCGAAGGGCGCCGCCGAAGTCGACGCGTACGCGTCGTGGGTGAACGGCCCGCTCCTGGCCCGCGCGCGCGCCGAGATCCCGCAGGCGTCGAGGGACGCCGCCACGACCTATCTCGCCGGCGTGTCGCTCGGCGGTTGGGTCTCGCTCGAAGTCCTCGTGCGCGCGCCTGCCCTCTACGGCGCATGGGCCGGCGTGCAGACTGCGATCGGCACGTGGGCGGCGGAGGGGTTCGTCGACAAGCTCGCACGCGCGCCGGCGCGCCCGCGCGCGATGTTCGTCCTCACGAGCACGCAGGACCACTGGCGGGCTTCGAGCGAAGCGCTCGCGGCTTCACTCCGCGCCCGCGGCATCGCGAGCGACGGACGCACGATCCCCGGCCCGCACGATCAGCCGTGGCTCCGCGAAGCGGGCACGATCGAGACGCTCTTCTGGCTCGATCGCCGAACGCCCCGCACTTCCCCGCCGACGCGCGGCTTTCCGACGCGCGACGTGGAGCGACCGCTCCCGTCTCGCACGCGCTGACCGTTCGCTCGGCCACGTACGGCGCGTCGGAGGACCCTCCGTCGTGACGGAGGAATCGTCGCGCCGCGAACGTCGATCGCTTCCAGCCGACGCGCTGCCCCTCCTACGGTGCCGCCACACCTTTCGAGGACCTCGATGGAGGATGCGATGAACGCCATGTCCATGCCGATGAGCGGCCCGATGATGAACAACATGCCGATGCCGATGAACGGCATGATGATGCCGATGAACATGATGCCGATGATGCCGATGATGAACGGCATGCACATGATGCCGATGAACGGCATGATGATGCCGATGATGAACGGCATGCCCATGATGCCGATGATGATGAACGGCATGAACGGCATGATGAGCCCCATGCAGTGCAAGGTCTCGTGCGAGATGACCAAGGACGGCATGGTCATGACGATGATGCCGATGGACGCCTCGATGATGCCGCGCATGAAGGAGCGCTGCGAGGCGATGACCTCGATGATGAACATGGGCATGCCGATGATGATGATGATGGGCGGCATGCCGATGATGATGGGCACGGGCGCGGGGATGACCTCGAGCAAGTGACCCTCGAGGCCGTCGCGCGCGCGACGCCTCACCCTCCGAGCCCGCGCGGCAGCTGCCACGCGGGCTCGGCGCAATTTTGCAGCACGGCGCCATTCACCACGTCGCGGGAACTTCGCCACCGAGGCAGGCCTCTGTCCGGCTGCAGGAGGTCCTCATGGCCGGTGTCGACGTGGGCGGACGCAAGGGCGGGCGGAAGTCGCTCGACTCGGAGATCAACATGATCCCGATGATCGACTTGCTGATGGTGACGATCTCGTTCCTCCTCATCACCGCAGTCTGGGTGAACAACTCGCGCCTCACCGCCGCTGCGCAGGTCCCCGGCCCATCGACGCTCCCGCCCTGCGAAGGCGACGCGTGCAAGGAGGAGGCGCGGCTCCACGTCGAGGCGCCCGATCCGCAGAAGTTCGTCGTCTCGTGGCGCCGTGGCCGCGACGTGATCCGAACCGTCGACGTCCCGCGCGAGCACCTCACGAAGAGCTCGCCGAGCTTCCACGCGCTCGCTTCGGCGGTCGAGGCGGAGTGGAAGAACGGCGGCGCCCACCGCGACCCGTCCGACAAGGCCCGCGACCGCGCCGTCGTCCACGCCCCGAACGACATGCCCTACAAGGAGCTCGTCGCGATGATGGACGCCGCTTCCCGCCCGAAGAAGAAGGTGTCGCTCGGCGGCGCGACCGCGATCGCGCCCGCGTTCGACGTCACCTTCGCGACGGACTGACGTTCATTCGCCGAGCTCGCACGTCATCTCCAGCATCGTCGTACGGAAGCCGACGCGCTTGAAGAGGCGCTGCGCGGCTTCGTTCTGCACGGCGGTGAGGAGCACGACCCGCGGCGCGCCCTTCGCGCGGAGACGCGCGAACACCTCGCGCGCCAGTGCTTCGCCTGCTCCGGCGCCGCGTGCGCTCTCCTCGACGTAGATGTCGTGGAGCTTTCCGCACGCGTCGAGCAGCTCGTTGTAGCTGCGCGGCTCCATCCGCGCGTACGCGTAGCCGACGACGCCTTGCTCGGTCTCGGCGACGAGGAGCACGACGTCCTCGCTCTGGAGCTCGGAGGCGAAGTAGCGCGCGTAGCCCGCCTCCGGATTCGCGAGCTGGAGGAATCGCTTCGGATCGAACGCCATGTGCTGGCGAACGAGCTTTCCCGCGAGGCGTGCGGCGGCCTCGAGGTCGGCGGGGGTCATCGGGCGTACGCGGGCGCGGGTCGTCACGCCGGCCACTCTAGTCGAGCGGCGCCCGACCCGAGGGCGGTATGACAACGCTGTCCTTCGCGCCGAGGCCTTGTCAGCCCCTCGCCTCGCCGCACGCGCGTTCGACCCACGAAAACCGAGGGATCGCGACAGGCACGACGGTTGCTGTAACCTCGTCCCATGCTGCCACTCCGCTTCTCGGCGCTCGCTGCTCTCGGCGTCACGGCTGTCGCGCTCACCGTCCTGTCGCCGTCGGACGCGCAGGCGTGCGGCGGATGCTTCGTGCCGGCGACGGAGCGCACGGTGGTCACCGATCACCGGATGGCGCTGTCGATCTCGCGCGAGCAGACGGTGCTCTGGGACCAGATCCGCTACTCGGGCGACCCCGCCGAGTTCGCGTGGGTCCTCCCCGTCCGCGCGGGGGCGAAGATCGAGGTCGCGAACGACGAGCTCTTCAGCGCGCTCGACGCGAGCTCGCAGCCGGTCGTGATCGCGCCGAACCGGTTCGGCGGCGCGTACGGCTGCGCGCTGACGGGCTGCGCCGAGTCGTCCGCCGACAGCGCGTCCTCCGCGCCGGGCGCCGGCCAGGTCCAGGTCCTCAGCCAGTCCGTCGTCGGCCCCTACGAGACGGTCACGCTCCGTGCGACCGACACCGATGCGCTCTCGACGTGGCTGAAGAGCCACGCGTTCGCGATCCCGGAGAACATCTCCCCGACGATCCGCGCGTACGTCGACGAAGGCTTCGACTTCATCGCTCTCCGCCTCCGCCCGGGATGCGGAGAGCGTGCGATGCAGCCGGTGCGCGTCGTGACGAAGGGCGCCGATCCGACGCTGCCGCTCCGCATGGTCGCGGCCGGGGTCGGACCGCGCGTCGGCATCACCCTGTGGGTGATCAGTGAGGGCCGCTACCAGCCGCAGAACTTTCCCGTCGCGCTCCTCGAGGACAAGGCGCTCCGGTGGGACCGGATCCAGAGCAAGTCGAACTACGAGACGCTCTCGCAGGAGATCATGGGACGCGAGAACGGGCGCACGTGGCTCGTCGAGTACGCCGACCGCCCGCAGACGCAGTCGTACTCGGACCCGTTCGCGTTCCCGAACGGAGGGCCGTCCTACAGCCCGACGGGGAGCGCGTTCGGCTCGAACAACAGCCCCTATTCGCCCGGTCTCGCCGACACGTACTACGGCCTCTGCAAGTACAACCGCCGCGTGACGACGCCGTCGCCCGCGCCGAGCGGCAGCAGCAACACGCCCTACACGCCGTGCCCGAAGCCTCCGCCGGCAGCGACGCAGGACGCGGGCTCGCAGAGCACCTACGACGCGGGCTCGATCGTGGATGCAGGCGGAGACGAGGACGGCGGCACGGGCGACGCGGGCACCGACGGGGGCCCCGCGTCCGGCGAGACGAAGACGCCGCCGCGAGATCAGGATCCCGAGCAGGACCCGTCGACCGGGGAGACCGGCTCGAGCTACGACTGCCGCTACCTCGACGACCTGCAGGTCGCGTTCAAGGGGATGGCGCTCTCGACGGTGTGGGTCACGCGCCTGCGCGCGGTGCTCCCCGCCGACGCGCTCGGCGCCGGCGACCTCCGGCTCGAAGCGGCGAAGCCGCAGACCGCCGTCTCGAACGTCCACTTCACGACGCTCTACGCGGACGAGGACCGCGGGACGACCGAGGACGCCGGATGCGTGAGCGCGCCGAAGCAGCACGCGACGTTCGGCTCGTGGGCGCTCTCCGCCGTCGCCGGGATCGCCGTCGTCGCGCGGCTCCGCCGTCGCCGGCGCTGAGGATTGCGCTAGCCTCGGGAGCCCATGCCGGAGCTCCCCGACGTCACCGTCTACGTCGAGCACATCGCGCGCCGCACCGTGGGCCATCCGCTCGAGAAGGTGCGCCTCGCGAGCCCGTTCCTGCTTCGCACCGCCGACCCGCCGATCGCCGCTGCGCAGGGCCGCGTCGTCGAGCGCGTCTCGCGCCTCGGAAAGCGGATCGTCCTCACGCTCCGTCCGGCGCCGGAACGCCTCCACCTCGTCATCCACCTCATGGTCGCGGGCCGCTTCCGCTGGAAGCCGCTCGGCGCGCCGGTCCCGGGCAAGGTCGGGCTCGCCGCGTTCGACTTCGGTGCCGCCGAAGGCGCCCCGGGCGGGACGTTGATCCTGACCGAGGCGAGCTCGAAGAAGCGTGCGAGCCTCCATCTCGTCCGCGACGAGGGGCTCCGGGCGCTCGATTCGGGCGGGCTCGAGGTGATGGACGCGTCGTGCGAAGCGTTCGCGGAGCGGCTCCGATCCGAGAACCACACGCTGAAGCGCGCGCTCACCGATCCGCACCTCTTCAGCGGGATCGGGAACGCGTACTCCGACGAGATCTTGCACCATGCACGGATGTCGCCGGCGCGGCTGACGCAGAAGATGCCGGACGAGGACATCCGCGCGCTCCTCGCGTCGATCAAGGAAGTGCTCACGGCGTGGACCGATCGGCTCCGCGAGCGCGCCGGCGAGTTCCCCGAGACCGTGACGGCCTTCGTCCCCGACATGGCCGTCCACGGGAAGTACGGCAAGCCGTGCCCGCGCTGCGGAAAGCCGGTGCAACGGATCCGCTACGCCGACAACGAGATGAACTACTGCCCGACGTGCCAGACCGAGGGGAAGCTCCTCGCCGATCGCTCGCTCTCGCGACTCCTCCGCGGCGACTGGCCGAAGACGCTCGAGGAGCTCGAAGCGCGGAAGGCCGGAGCGCCGGCGAAGCCCGCGGCCGCGCCGAAGGTCAAGGCGGCGGCGAAGCGACCACGTCCCTGATCCGCTTCTGCTTGTCGTCGACCTGGAACGCGCACAGCCCGACGCGGACGAGCCCGCCACCTTCGTTCCGGCACGCTTGGTCACGGACGACCGCTTCCTCGCAGTGGCACTTCTCGCCGGTCGCGACGGCGTCGCACGGCGGGCTCTCGGGCTGCGTCAGTGGATAGCGCCTGCGCGCGTGCGCGCGCACGAAGGCTTCGGGCAGCTCCTTCTCGCTCTTCGCCAGCGCGGCGTACGCGAAGAGCGCGACGCGCGTCCCGGAGGTGCCCGCTGCGACCTCGGTGGGAGGACGCGCGAGCTCCTGCTCGACCGCCGCTGCGAGCTGCTCCTTCGTGCAGAGCGGCTCGTCCTGCTTCGAGGCGTCGCGCGGGCCGAGCGGCCCGTTCGGCCCGCACCGCACCGACGCGCTGCACGCGTTCTCGAGCAGCACCGGCGCGATCGCCGCGCACGTCGCTCCGGCGTGCGCGATCGCGAGCGACGCGCCTTCGACGAGGATCGCGTGCCCCTCGGGGTCTTCTCCGCCCGACGCCTTCGCACGTCCGAGCGCCGCGCACGCGATCTCCGCCGCGCGCGGCGCGTCGGCGCGTGCGAGCGCACGGAGCATCACGCCGGCCGCGCGTGGCGCCTCGAGCTGGGTCTTCTCCTCCGCCACGCGGGTCGCGAACCCAGGCGTCTTCGCGAGCTCGGCGAGCGGCACGAGCGCGACCGCGCGGCGGATGCCGCGCGTCGGCTTGCCGGGCTCGAGACTCGTCGCGAGCGCGCGCTGCACCTCGGCCGCGCGCGGCGGGGGCAGCGACGCATAGGTCGACGCCCACTCGGGCGCATCGACGTCGGCGCCACTCGCGAGCATCTTGGCGAGACCTTCTTCGCCGAGCGTCGCGCGCACGTCGGCGACGAGGCGCGCGCGCTTGTCGCCCGCCGCCTCGAAGAGCGCGCCGAGCTCCTCCCCGAGCGGAGGCGCCTTCGCGGCGTGGACGGCTCCCGGCGGCGCGACGTACAGGTTCTCACCGACGAGGTAGACGGGCCGGATTTTGTCGCCCTCCATCACGTACGAAAACCGCGTCCCCGCCTCGTCGTGGTCCACCGGCGGCGTCGCGCCGAGGCGGAGATCGCCCGGCGGGACGGCCATCGTCTTCCCTGCTGCGGTGAGCACGGCGCTTCCCGCGTCTCCCCACGCGATCAACGCCGGCGCGACGGACGGCCCGCCGCCACCCTGGTTCTTGCAAGCCGCGAGGACGAGCGCGAGGAGGCCTAGCCGGAAGCAGCGCACGTGCCGAGTCTACAGGGCTGTCGCGTCCCACGATCCGTGATTACGCTCGGGCGGATGACCGCAGCGATGGAGCCTCGCCGTGGCCCGCTCGCGCCGAAGGACGTGGCGCTCGGATTCTTCGCCGGGGTCCGCGCGTTCGTCGGAGGGATCGGCTTCGTCTTCACGACACCAAGGGCGTGGGGCTGGGCGGCGGTGCCGGTGTTCGTCGCGACCGTCCTCCTCGGCGTGTCCGGCGCCGCGGCGATCTGGGGAGCGGGCGCGCTCACGGAGCGCTTCCTCCTCGACCCGAGCGGCGCGGCGCAGACTGCCTGGACCACGGCCGGCGCCTGGGTGCTCCGCGTCGTGCTCTCGCTCGTCGGGCTGATCGTCGCGTTCCTCGTCTCGATCTCGCTCGCGCAGCCCCTCTCGGGCTTCGCGCTCGACGCGATCGTCCGGAGGCAGGAGACCGCCCTCGGCGGAAGGACGTGGCCCGAGCAGGGCGTCGTCGCGGGCGCCGTCCGCTCGCTCCGCGTCTCGCTGACCGCGCTGGCGATCGGCCTGCCAGTCCTCGGCCTCCTCGCCGTCGTCACGCTCGTGTTCCCGCCGGCGGCCGTCGTGACGCTCCCGCTCAAGCTCCTCGTGACGGGTCTCCTCGCCGCCTACGATTTTCTCGACTATCCGCTCTCGATCCGCGGGGAAGGCGTCCGCGCGCGGCTCGCGTTCATGCGCGCCCACTTCGCGGCGGTCCTCGGCTTCGGTCTGTCGGTCGCGGCGGTCCTCCTCGTCCCCGGCGCGGGCCTGCTCGTCCTGCCGTGGGGGGTCGCCGGCGCGACCCGGCTCGTCGTCGAGCGGGACGCCCGCTCGTGATCGGGCTTGCGGGCCTGCCCCGGAGCGTGCGACGAAGGGGATAGGACCATGAGCACGCCCCTCGTCATCAACGAGAAGATCACGCTGCCGGGAAGTGACCTCGAGTGGACGGCGGTCCGCGCGAGCGGCCCCGGCGGCCAGAACGTGAACAAGGTCGCCTCGAAGGTCGAGCTCACGTTCGACTTCGAGGGCACCGTCGCGTTGGCGGACGACGTCCGCGAGCGCCTCCGCAAGCTCGCGAAGAACACCCTCGACGGCGAAGGCCGCATCCTCGTGAAGAGCGAGAAGACGCGCGATCAGGTGAAGAACCTGGCCGACGCGCGCGCGAAGCTGAAGAAGCTCGTCATCTCCGCGCTCACCGTGCCGAAGGTGCGCAAGGCGACGAAGCCGACGCGCGCCGCGAAGGCGAAGCGCGTCACCGCGAAGAAGAAGGTCGCGGCGAAGAAGGCGACGCGGAAGAAGGTCCGGCGGGACGACTGACAGGGTCATCCGAGCCCGCGAGGCCTTCCGGGCCGCGGGCGCTGTCCTCTCGTCGCGGACTGCGACGTCCGTCTTCCGTCTTCCGCCTACCGTAGGTTGTTCCGAGCCTGCGACGCCCTCTCCGGCCGCGGGCTCGGTTCGCGTGGTTCGCGTGGTTCGCGTGGTTCGCGTTCGTCGAGCGTGTCGCGGTCGATCCATCATCGACCACGCACCGCGCCCGCGCCGCGCCGGGGCCGCGAGACCTCCTCGCGGAGAATGGAACGGTGTGCACCGGAAATCAGTGCAGTTCGTTCCATTCTGCGCGGAGAGGCTCCACGGCGACGCCCCGATGATCTTCCCGGATCGCCCGTCGCCCCCACGCCGCGGATAGCAGTCGTCGGTCTTCAGTCTTCAGCAGGTCGATCCGAGCCCGCGAGGCCCCCTCGGGCCGCGGGCTCTCTCGTCGTCTCGCCCGCAAGACGCTCGTCTCGTCTCTGGCGCTGAAGACTGAAGACTCTCGTCACTCCGCGTCCGACGTCGCCGTCGCCACCGTGGGCGCGACGGCCTCGGCCACGCGCTCCGCGACGCGCTCGGCCGCGTTTGCAAGCGAGGGGACGCCGACCGCGACGGACACGCCGGCCGGGACCACGCTCGGCTTCGCACGACGGCTCGCGGCCGCGACGATCGACGGCGCGAGATGGCCGGCCTTCACCTTCTCGGGGGGGACGTGGAGGTCCCACACGATGTGCGCCCACGACAGCGCGCGGAGCACGTAATAGGTCAGGTCGATCTCCCACCAGAAGAAGCCCTGGCGAACCGAGCGCTGGTAGTAGTGATGGTTGTTGTGCCAGCCCTCGCCGCACGTGATCAGCGACAGGAGCAGGCTGTTGCGGCTCTCGTCCGTCGTCGGGTAGCGACGACGGCCGAAGCAGTGCGCGAGCGAGTTGATGAAGAACGTGCCGTGCCAGAGCGCCGTCGTCGAGACGAGGAAGCCCCAGACGAACCCGTGCCAGCCACCGAGCACGTACGTCGCGACGGCCCAGACGACGCCCGGGACGAGGTGCCACTTGTTGAGCCACACGAGCTCGGGGTAGCGCTTCAGGTCGTTGATGCGGTCCCACTCCGTCGCTTCGGTGTCGCGCGACAGGATCCAGCCGACGTGCGAGTACCAGAAGCCGTACTCACGGAACGAGTGCACGTCCTCCGTCGTGTCCGAATACTTGTGGTGCCCTCGGTGATGCGCTGCCCACCAGAGCGCGCCCTTCTGCATGCTCGACTGCGCGAGCCACGCGAGGACGAACTGGAACACGCGCGACGTCCGGTACGTCCGATGCGAGAAGTAGCGGTGGTAGCCGGCCGTGACGCCGAACATGCGGACGTAGTAGAGAGCGACGGCGAGCGCGACGCCCTTCCAGGACCAACCGAGGACCGCGACGCCCGCCACAGCCGCCAGGTGCACCGCGAAGAACGGGAAGCTGACGAGCCAGCCGTACCGGGCTTTCTTCATGAATCGGACTCTACGGAGCGCTTCGTCATGGTTCGGTCAGGTCTTCGCCACATCTCCGCAGCGGCGTTTCCGCGCACATCTCGCGTGGTTCGACCGTCCCAGAGTCTTCCGTGACCCAGCCATCGACGACGGATCGGAGCGACACCCTGGCGGCGCTCGTCAGGAATCGTCCGTACGCGCTCTACCTCGCCTCCCGTGTGTCGTTGATCGTCGCGACGCAGATGCTCTCGGTCGCGGTCGGCTGGCAAGTCTACGAGATCACGGGAAAGGCTCTCGCGCTCGGGTTCTCCGGGCTCGCGCTCTTCCTGCCCGGCTTCCTGCTCGCGCTTCCGGCGGGGCACGTCGCCGACCGCTACCCTCGCCGGACCATCCTCCTCGTCTGTCACGTCGGGGTCGCCTCCTCTGCGCTCGCGCTCACGCTCCTCGCGCACGGCGGCGGTCGATCGCTCGCCGCGATCTACGCCTGCCTCGCCGTGCTCGGCACGATTCGCTCCTTCAGCGGTCCGGCGGGGCAGGCGCTCATGCCGAACCTCGTCGACCGCGCGCAACTCGAGCGCGCCGTCGCGCTCGGCTCGTCGGCGTGGCAGCTCGCAATGATCGTCGGACCGTCGCTCGGCGGCGTGCTCTACGCCGCGACGGGCAAGGCCTGGGTCGTCTACGCCGTCTGCGTCGTGCTCGCGCTCTGCGCCGCGCTCTGCGTGCTCGCGATCCGTCCCCCGGCGCACGAGGAGAGACGGACCCGCGAGCCTGCCTCGCTCGACACGCTCTTCGCCGGCCTCCGCTACGTGTTCGAAACGCCGACCATCCTCGGCGCGATCTCGCTCGACCTCTTCGCAGTGCTCCTCGGCGGCGCGGTCGCGCTCCTGCCGATCTTCGCGAAGGACTACCTCCACACCGGGCCGTGGGGCCTCGGCGTGCTGCGGAGCGCGCCTGCCGTCGGCGCGGCGGTCGTCGCGTTGGTCCTCGCGCACTCGCCGCTCCGGCGTCGTGCGGGCGCCTCGATGCTCGTCGCGGTCCTCGTCTTCGGGGTCGCGACGATCGTGTTCGGCCTCTCACGACGCTTCGAGGTCTCCCTCGCCGCGCTCTTCGTCCTCGGCGCCGCCGACATGGTCAGCGTCGTCGTGCGCTCGACGCTGATCCAGACCCGCACCCCGGACGAGATGCGTGGCCGCGTCGGCGCGGTGAACCTCGTCTTCATCGGCGCCTCGAACGAGCTCGGCGAGTTCGAGTCAGGCGTCACCGCCGCGTGGTTCGGCCCGGTCACCGCCGTCGTCATCGGCGGCGTCGGGACGTGCCTCGTCGTGCTGGTGTGGACGTTCCTGTTCCGGGACCTGGCGAAGATCGACCGGATCTGAGACTCGCGTCAGCGGCACGCCGCCACCTTGTCGACGCCCCCGAAGAACTCGTCGCGCAGTTGCACCCACGCGCGCTCGTTCTGCGGCGGGCCGCACTTGAAGGAGCGGCCCTTCGATGTGCCGCGCATCACGTTGCGCTGCTCGCGGTAGTAGCGGAGCGCGAGCTCGGCGGCGTACTCGACGACGCCGTTCTGGGGCACGAACGCGTAGTACGTCCCGCCCTTCACCATCGTCTCGGTCGGGGCGTACGGCGCGAGGCACGCCGCGTTCGTCCCGCACTTGTCGACGATCTCGTCGTAGAGCCCCTTCAGCGCACGGCCCGACCAGTACTTCCGCGCCGAGTCGTTCAGGTGGAAGATCTCGTGGAACAGCGTCTCGCGCGCGGCGTCCTCGGAGACGAGGAGCGAGCCGGAGAGGTTGTACGCGATCGTCCAGTCGTGCGCGTAGGCGGTCGGCGTGCGCTTCGCGACCGACCGCATGAAGCGGAACGAGAGCGCGCGGAAGCGGTACGGCCTCGCGTCGGGCGAGACCGCGAGCCACGAGAAGAAGGACTCGTAGTCACGCATCGCGGAGACGACCCACTCGAGATGCTTGCGCTCTGCACCCACCGGGAGCGCGGGCTCGATCCGGATCATGCCGCGGTACCCGCCGTCCATCGTGTGGGCGGCCTCGACGCCGGCAGCCGTG
The DNA here is from genome assembly GCA_039809485.1 of Polyangiaceae bacterium. GTDB lineage: Bacteria > Myxococcota_A > Polyangia > Polyangiales > Polyangiaceae > Labilithrix. The sequence continues at coordinate 14,041 of JBDHVE010000081.1, forward strand.
CCGAAGCGGGTGTAGAGCTCCTCGGCGAGCGGGACGGCTTTCGCGTCGGCGGAGAAGCGATCGGCGAGCAGGCACCGGACACGCGCGGTCTCGTCGCCACCGGTGCAGGTCGCGGCGCGCGCGGAGGCGGTCGCGGGGTCGGTGTGGATCGTGGCGAGGGCTTCGTCGAAGGAGAGGCGGGCGGAGCGGGACGGAGACGGGGAGGCGGAAGTCGACGGAGACGCAGACGGCAGGGCGGAGGCCGCTTGGGGTGCGGGTGCGGGTGCGGGTGGAGACGGAGATGCCGAGGCGGACTCGCTCGGGGCCGACGCGCGCGAGGTGCACGCGCACGCGAGCAGCGCGAGGAGCAAGGCGCGCCGGATCAACGGGCCTTCGCTCGCCTCACGCCGTAGACGTCGGCCTCGCGTTCCTCTTCGAGCGGGAGGGGCTCCGCCTCGGTCGGGACGCGCACCCCCGGCTCGACCCGCACGCCGGGCTTCGGCGCCTCGACGCGCATCGGCGGCGGCGGCCGCATGTTCGCCCACGCGAGGGAGGTGAAGCGGTAGAGGACGCGGCCCTCGTCGTCGATGTCGACCTTCACGAGATCGATCTGCTCCTTCGCCAGGCGCGTCAGGATCTCGTCCGCCTCCTGCGGCGTGATCGCGAGCGCCTGCGCGACGTCCCACTGCGTGACCGTGCCGCCGCGCGTCGCGGCGAGCGCGATGATCGCCTGCGTCTTCGTCGACAGCTCGCTCTGCGAGCCGGACTCGACGAGCTCGCGGCCGCCGCGGAGGAGGAGCCACCCGACGAGCGACGAGATCCCCGCGATGAGACCGCCGAGGATCCAGACGGCCGGGACGTTGCCGAAGATCGCGCCGATGATGGCGGCGACCATGATCGCCGTGGACCAACCGCCGCCGATCGTGGCCCACCCGAATCCGCGCGCAACCCTACCGCCGAGCTTCGAAGGCTGACCGGCGAGGTTGACCGAGCTCGAGGTGAGCGGCGCCCGCGGCTTTCCGCATGCCGTACAGGTCGCGGTCATGCCGCGATACACGATCGGCGCGTTCTGGCGGCAATGCGGGCACACGCCACTCAAGATGCGCCGTCAGCGCTGTGCGTCAAGAGACCGGGACCGAAAGAGCGCGGCCGTCAGGCCGAGGTCGCCGAAAACCGCGGTGGGCTCGGCTGCACCGGGCGGATGCGCGGGGCGGCGCCGCGCTGGAGGGGGCGCGGGGGCTCGTCGAACAGGGTCTCCGCGATCTCGGTCGGGCTGTCGTCCACGTCGAAGTCGGCCATGCTCGCCGCGCGCATGATCGCCGAATCGGACGGGATGAGGCCGAGCGGATGCGGCTTCCCCGGCTCGGACCCGACCGCGACGATCGGCGTGATGTCGATCCCCCCGTCCTCTGGATCGTAGCCCTGCGCCGGCTGCTCCCCTGCCCTCGCGAGCGGATCGACGGGGAGCGGACGCGAGAGGACGAGCGTCGGCGCCGGGCCCGCGAGCGGAACACTCGACGACGGCGGCGGGATCACGTGGTGGCTCCCGGTCACGTACGGCGGGACGCGCATCACCTCGTAGGGCGCCGCGACATGGCCTCGGTATCGCTTCCGCCCCGAACGCGAGGCGACCAGGAGGACGACGGCGAAGAGGAGCACGCCCGTCACCGCCCCGACGACGAGCCCGGCGACCGCGGGCGAGACCGAGGCTGGGACCTCGAAGGGCAGCCGGATGGACGGCAGGGCGGCCGTCACGGCGTCTTCGCTCACGGCCAGCACATCGGCGAAAAGGCAGGCAGCGCGGGTCACGGCCTCTTCTACGCAGGCTCCCGAGGTGATCTTCCCTCGCCTGCGGACCGCCGGCTGCGGCCCGGATGCCTCGCGACGTGGTACGCTCCCCCGTGGTGAGCGACTGGGGCTTCGGCATCGTCAAGGGCGGAGACATGCCGTCCCTCCGTGTGCAGCTCGAAGAGCTGTGCGGGCTCGCTTCCGAGGCGGCGGGCGTCCGGTTCACGCCGTGGCTCGCCGGCAGCTACAAGGAGCTCGCCGACGCGATCGACGACAACGAGGTCGGCCTCGCGTGGATGCCTCCGCTGCCTACGCTGGATCTGATGAGCCGCGGGGTCGCGGCGCCCGTCGCGATCCCCGCGCGTCAGGGCGTCACGAGCTACCACGCGGCGCTCGTCGTCCGGAAGAACGGGCCGAAGTCGCTCGCCGAGCTCCAGGGCCGCCGCGCAGCGTGGGTCGATCGCGAGAGCGCGGCCGGCTACCTCGTCCCGCGCATGTTCCTCGCGGCGCAGGGCTTCGACGTCCTCCGCTTCTTCTCGCGCGAGCTCTTCGTCCACGCGCATGCCGCGGTCGTCGACGCCGTCGCGAGCGGCGACGTGGACGTCGGCGCCACCTACTGCCACGTGGACGCGTCCGGCCGCGCGATCCGCGGCGCCTGGCTCGACGAGCACGGCAATCCGACCCGATCGCTCGAGGTGCTCGCGACGATGGGGCCGATCCCGAACGACGCGCTCGTCGCCGCGCGTGAGCTCCCCGCGAACGCGCGCTCGGGCCTGCTCCGCTGGCTCGTCTCGCTCGACGCGCCGACGCGTGAGCTCTTCGACAAGGTCCTGTCCGCGTCCGAGTTCCGCGTCCCGGCTCCCGACCACTTCGAAGCGCTCCGGCACGTCGTGCGCGCCGCCCGCGCTCGCGGCCACGATGCTCTGCCGTCCGACAGCCGGATGCGCATGCGCGTGTGGCGCTGAGCCGGCCGACTCCGCTATGGTCGGGCCGCGATGGCCGCTTCCACTCCGCCGACCTCCTTTCCGAAGAGCGAGATCAAGGTCCTCCTGCTGGAGAACGTGCACCAGAGCGCGCACGAGATCTTCCGGCGTGAAGGGTTCCAGATCGAGGCGCACCCGCGCGCCCTGAAGGAAGACGAGCTCGTCGCGAAGCTCTCCGAAGGCGTCCACCTCCTCGGCATCCGGAGCAAGACGCGCGTGACGAAGAAGGCGCTCGAGGCGGGCAAGCGCCTCCTCGGCGTCGGCGCCTTCTGCATCGGGACGAACCAGATCGACCTCGAGGCCGCCAACGTGCTCGGCGTCCCGTGCTTCAACGCGCCGTTCAGCAACACGCGCAGCGTGGCGGAGCTCGTCATCTGCGAGGTCATCATGCTGTCGCGCCGTCTCGGCGACCGCTCGCGCGAAGTGCACGACGGCCGCTGGCGCAAGGTGGCCGAGGGCGCGCACGAGGTCCGCGGCAAGACGATCGGCATCATCGGCTACGGCCACATCGGCTCGCAGGTCGGCGTCCTCGCCGAGGCGATCGGCATGCGCGTCCTCTTCCACGACATCCGCCCGACGCTCCCGATGGGCAACAACCGCTCGGCGCACGACCTCGAGGCGCTGCTCGCGGAGAGCGACTTCGTCACGCTCCACGTCCCGGAGACGCCGTCGACGAAGAACATGATCGCGAAGGATCAGATCGCGAAGATGAAGGACGGCGCGATGCTCATCAACCTGAGCCGCGGCACCGTCGTCGACGTGCCCGCGCTCGCCGCCGCGCTCGAGGCCGGCAAGCTCGGAGGCGCCGCCCTCGACGTCTATCCGGAGGAGCCGGAGAGCAACTCGGACGGCTTCCAGTCGCCGGTCCGCGGCCTCTCGAATGTCGTGCTCACGCCGCACATCGGCGGCTCGACGGAGGAAGCGCAGGAGGCGATCGGCCGCGAGGTCGCGACCACGCTGTCGAAGTTCACGAACACAGGCGCGACGACGCAGGCGGTGAACTTCCCGCACGTCGACCTCCCGCCGATGGCGGGCGCGCACCGCGTGCTCAACGTCCACCGCAACGTCCCCGGCGTCCTCCGCGACATCAACCGGATCGTCTCGGACCGCAATGCGAACGTCCTCGCCCAGTTCCTCGCGACCGATCCGAACATCGGCTACCTCGTGATGGACCTCGACAAGGAAGTCGCGAACGACGTCCGTCGCGGCATCGCCGAGCTCACGACGAGCATCAAGACGCGCATCCTCTACTGAGGCGCGATCAGAACCCTTCGCCCGCGAGCACGCGGCGCATGCCGACGGCGTAGAGCGCCGCGAAGCTACATCCCGAGCAGAAGACGGGCCGCGCGTCGCCCGGCGCGGCGAGCCGACCGTCGACCCGGTGGTGGAGGAGCCCCGTCGTGCACCGCTCGGCGGTGCACTCCGCGGAGAGGCAGGTCTGCCCCGGCTCGCATGCCGGAGCGCACGTCGTCGCGTCGAGCTGGGAGAGGCAGTAGGGGCCGCGCATCGCTTCGAGCGCGTCGAGCACGCGATCGACCTCGTCGACGTATCGCGTGTCGCCCGTGACCTCGAAGACCGACAGGAGCGCCAGCGCGAGCGCGCTCTGGGTCGCGAGCGTCGTCGTCTCGCGCGTCGTGGCGGCGAGCGGGGCGACCGCTTCGGGCTCGGCGTAGCGCGCGGGTTGCGAAGAGAGGACGAGCGGCTGGATGGCGGCGAAGAGCGCGCGCGCGGTGATGCGATGGGTCTCGTCCTTCGTCACGCGGAAGAGGCGCGCCTCGACGAGCATCATCACGACGTTCGGCAGGAGGAAGAGCCCGGGCTCGCCCGGAGAACGCGCGAATGCGCGCGCGCTCCGTCCGCTTCCGATATCGGCGAGATCGCCGAAGGCCGTGCGCGTGAGCAGGCCCTCGAGGGCGAGCGCGCGCTCGCGATGCGCGTCCGCCGACGTCACGCCGGCGAGCGCGAGCTGCGCGTGGAGGAGCGCGACGACGCCGGTCACGACCGTCGAGCCGTAGTCGCGGACGAGCGCGCTGTTCGGCGCTGCACGTGCGAGGTCGTCGAGGTATCCGCGCACCGCGGCGTCGACGTTCACCGAGAAGGACTCGACGAGCGCGAGCGTCTCGGCGAAGTACCCGTCGGTGAGGCGCCCGCGATTCGCATCGAGGAGCTCGAGGATCCCGAGCGCCGTGAACATCCGCTCGTCGGCGTCGATGTCCGCGTCGAGGACGGGCCGGCGGAGGGAGCTCCGGGCGAAGGTCACCACGTCGAACGGGCGGAGCCGCTCGTCCCCTTCGAGACGCTCTCCGCCGCGCTCGCGTCGCGCGTAGGCGGCCACGCCGAACAGCGGCGCGTCGCCGAGGTCGTCCAGCCACCCCGTGCTGCCCCTCGACGCGAACTGGCGCGCGTCCGCGACGAGCGCGTCCCGGAGCGCCTGGTGCCGCGAGGGCGGCGCCTTCGCGACCGGGAACGTGATCTCCTCGGAGCTGCAGCCAGGCGTCGTCGCGGCGAGGACGCCGCTCGCGAACAGCGCGACCGCGAGCGCCCTCACGCGTCGACGACCTTGCCGGGGTTCAGGATCCCGTTCGGATCGAGCGCGCGCTTCACGCTGCGCATCACGGCGATCTCGCCTTCGCTCCGCGAGAAGCCGAGGAACGGCTTCTTCAGGATGCCGATGCCGTGCTCGGCGGAGATGCTGCCGTGATGCCGCTGGACGAGCTCGAAGAGGACCGGGTCCGCTTCCTTCGTCTTCGCGAAGAACTCGGCGCGGTCCATGGCCTCCGGCTTCATCACGTTGATGTGGAGGTTGCCGTCGCCGACGTGGCCGAAGAGGCAGATCTCCCAGCCCGGGTAGCGGCGCGCGAAGACGTCGTCGAGCTCGGCGCAGAAGGCGTCGAGACGTGCGATCGGCAGCGCGACGTCGTTCTTGTGCGGGAGGCCCGTCGCGCTCAGGCTCTCGCTGATCCCTTCGCGCAGCTCCCAGAGCGCGCGCGCCTCTCCGCTGTGCTGCGCGAGGGTGCCGTCGACCGCGAGGCCCGACTCGAAGACCTGCGCGACCCACGGCTCGAGCGCCGTCGAGAGGCCGCCGCCTTCGGCTTCTCCCCCACCGACGCCCTCGCCCTGCACCTCGAGGAGCACGTAGTAGGGGCACGCCGTGCCGAGCGGCGGGCGGAGCCCGCGGTGCTTCTGCACGCGCTCGAGACAACGCTGCGAGAAGAACTCGTAGGCCTCGAGCGTGAACGGCGCTCGGCGTGCCTCGCGGAAGAGGGCGAGCACGCCGGCGACGTCGTTCACGCCGAGCAGCATCACCGCGGTCGCGCCGGGGAGGCGCGTGAGCTTCAGCGTCGCCTCGGTCACGACGCCGAGCGTCCCCTCCGTCCCGATGAAGAGCTGCCGGAGGTCGACGCCCGTGTTGTTCTTCTCGAGCGCGCCGCCGATGTCGAGGGTCTCGCCCGAGGCGAGCACGACCTCGAGCCCGAGGACCCACTGGCGGGTGAGGCCGTAGCGGATCACCTTCACGCCGCCCGCGTTCGTCGCGATGTTCCCGCCGACGGTGCTCGAGCCCTTCGACGCGAAGTCGACCGGCCACGTGAGCCCGTGCGGTGCGCAGTGCTGGTGCACCGCCTCGGTCACGGCGCCTGCCTGCACGCGCACGGTCCCGCCGAGCGTGTCGACGGGATCCATCCGCCGCATCCGCGCGAGCGAGAGGACGATCTCCCCGTTCGCCGCCACCGCGCCGCCCGCGAGACCGGTCCGCCCCCCCGACGGCACGACGGAGACGCGACCCTCGTTGCAGATCCGGAGGAGGCGCGAGACCTCCTCCGTCGAGCGCGGGAACGCGATCGCGCTCGGCGCCGGTGCGACCACCTTCGTCCAGTCACGCCCGTACTCCGCGAGGTCCGACGGCTCCACCGAGAGGAAGTCCGGCGGCAGCTCGCTCGCGATGCGCTTCTGCACGGCCTCGGAAAGCGGATGCGGCATGGGTGCCCGAATTAGCTCGCCGCCCGCGCCGCCGCAACGCCGCGTAACATGCCGTCATGGATCACTCCCCGAGGTTCCTGAAGCTGTGTGACGACGTGCGCGGTCGCGTCCGAGAAGTGTCGATCGACGACGTGGCTCGGCGGCTCGAAGCCCGTGCCGCCGGCAAGGACCGGTTCGAGCTCGTCGACGTGCGCGAGGAGAGCGAGGTCGCGGCAGGGCGCATCGAGGGCGCGAAGCATCTCGGGCGAGGTGTGCTCGAGCGCGACATCGAGAAGGCGGTGCCCGATCCCGAGACCGAGATCATCCTCTACTGCGGGGGCGGGTTCCGCTCCGCCCTCGCCGCGGAGAGCCTGCAGAAGATGGGCTACACGAACGTCGCATCGATGGCCGGGGGCTGGCGCGCGTGGAAGGGCGCCGGACACCCGGTCGAATGAGACAAAGCGCTGCCTCGGCTTGCGAGGAGGCGGCGCGAGCGCGACACTCGATGGAGGATGCCTGCGGACCTCTACCGAGACGCTCACCTCGGAATCCGGTCCCACCTCGAAGAGCTCGAGGCGCGCATCCGTGAGGTCGAAGCCGAGCTGACCGACGCGTTCTGGGCGAGCCTCGACCGCGACCTCCGCGAGCGGCTCGAGCACATGCGCGCGTCGATCAGCCGCCGCACGCGCGACTCGACCGACGCCTTCGAGGATCTCGCGAAGGCCGAAGGTGAGCTCGCCGCCTACCACGAGGCGCTCGCGCGCCTCGTCGAGCGCCTGCCGCTCCTCGAGGAGGCGTGGCTCGAGGTGCCGGAGGACGCGCCCGATCCGCCTCCGCAGGAGAGCCGCTGGTCGTACCACGGCTACGTCGACGACGACGAAGCGCAGGCGTTCACGCGCGCGTGCGTCTCGTGCGTCCGTGACCGCGACCGCGATGCCGAGCTCTTCTGGTCGAGCCGCACCTCGTGTCTCGCGCGCTTCTCCGACCAGGGGACGCCGTTCTCGCTCCGCGTCACGGCGTCGCCGCAGAACGGCCAGGTCGGCGAGGTCGCGATGTGGCTCGTCACGAGCGTCGCGCGGGCGACCCCGCAGCTCGTCATCCGCCCCGAGTCGCTCCTCTCCGCCTTCAGCAAGGCGATCGGGTTCCGCCACGAGCAGGAGGTCGGAGACCCGTCGTTCGACGGCCTCTTCCTGATCGAGGGGACCGCCCGCGCCGTCGACCGACTGCTCACGCCGACGGTGCGTAATGCGCTTCTCGCCCTCGCCCGCTACGACGTGCCCACCTTGGAGGTCGCACCCGAGCGCCGGATCGCGCAGATCCGGTGGGACTTCGAGCCGACGCCGAAGGCGCTCGACGCCGCCGTCCGTGTCCTCGCCGCGATCCGCGACACGAGGCCGGTCGCCGTTCCGTTCCGAAAGTAGGAGCGGAGAGGGGGACGGCCGAAAGAGCCCGACAGATTCGGGCGTTTGTTCGACGTGCGGAGAGAGAGGCGTATGCTGGTGGGTAGGCTTTCGCGCCGGTAGCTGCCATGTGCCGTCTGTTGGGGATCGTCGCGTCGGAGATCACGGAGTTCGCGCTCGTCCTGCGTGACGCGCCTCGCAGCCTCGCGACGCTCTCGCATCAACATCCGGATGGCTGGGGAATCGCCATCCACGACAAGAGCGCGCAGCACGCGCACGCCGCGCGCTGGCACCTCCACAAGGGCACCGAGCGCGCCGCCGCCGACCCGAGCTTCCATGCGCTCGCCGGCCGGAGCCGCGGCCACGTGCTCGTCGCGCACATCCGTCAGAAGACGGTCGGGCCGACGAAGATCGAGAACACGCATCCGTTCGCGCGCGATGGTTGGGTGTTCGCGCACAACGGGACGATCCCGTGCTGCAAGGCGCTCCGTGAAGCGAGCAGCGCCGAGCGGCTCGCCCAGATCACGGGCGACACCGACAGCGAGGTGCTCTTCACGTACCTCCTCACGCGCCTCGACGAAGCGGGGCTCACGCAGCTCACGGACGAAGCGTCCCGTCGCGAGGCGACGCGCATGATCGCGAGCACCACGAGCGAGCTCCGCCAGAAGGACATCGGCGCGTTCAACTTCCTGCTCTCCGACGGGCAGACGTGCTTCGCGCATCGCTACAAGCGCACGCTCTTCCTCCTCGAGCGCGGCCCGGAGGACCCCGTTCGTCCGATGCGCCCCGTCACCGACGCGACGACGCTCGTCACGCGATGGACGAGCCGGCGTCGCGCCGTGTTCGTCGCGTCGGAGCGCATCACCGAGGAGCCGTGGCGCGAGGTCGACGAGGGCACGCTGCTCCGCATCGATCGCGAGCCCGAGCCCCACGTCGTGTCCGAAGACGCCCACCGCGTCGCGTCCTGACTCCCCGCTTCCACCGGCGTGCGATACGCTCGGGGCGTGGAACGTCGCAGCACGCTGTTGTCCCTCGCCTCGTTCGTCGCGCTCCTCGCCGGGTGCGGAAGCTCCCCGCCGCCGAAGCCGGCGCACTCCGCCGACCAGGTCCCCGCCAACTCGGAGGCCGAGTTCCGCGACGTGAACGAGGAGCGGAAGCGGCGCGCGGAGGAAGCCGCCGTCAACACGCCGCCGATGGCCTACGTGCGCGGCAGCACGGCGGCGGAGCCGGCGGAGAAGGCAGGGCCGCCGGAGAATTCGGGGAAGCCCGAAAAGCCCGGGCAGCCGGAGAAGAAGCCGTCGAAGCCGTCTGGACCGCGCGCGACGCGCGCCGAGTGCGAGCGCGTCGTCGACAAGGGGATCGAGATCGAGATCTCGACGAACCCGCAGCTGAAGGACGTCGCGAAGGAGCTCAAGGGCTCCGGAATGCTGGAGAGCTTCAAGCAGCAAGCGCGGGCGCAGGGCGGGAAGAACCCGTGCGAGACCGACGGCATCTCGAAGGCGCAGTACGCGTGCGCCATGGGCGCGACCACGACCGACGAATGGAAGAAGTGCGTGGAATAGCTGCACTTCTTTGAAAGCTGACGGCCAACGTCCGTCAAAACGGATCCCCCTCCACCTTGACAGAGCATCCGCTCGAGCGGATGCTACGGGAGTCTCGCAGGAGGAACCGATGGGCCAGGGCTCTGCTGCCGCCGCGAACGTCATCGACCTCGAAGCGTTCCGTCAGCGCAAGATGCAGAAGAACACGACGCCGGCCGAGGCCATGCGCCCCGCGCCGCCGGCGATGTTCGTCCCGGTGCCGGTCTGGGTCTGTTGGGTCCCCGTCTGGGCGTGGGGCTGAGCCCGTGAAGTCGGTCCGCGAGAGCTCGTCGAAGGAGGCGGCGGCGCCTGCCCCGCCGGTGACGGAAGCTCCCGCGGACGGCACGTGGGCCTACCCCGCGAAGGGGAGCGAGCCCCAGGACCTCGCGCCCGTCGTCGGCGCGAACCTCCGGCGCCTCCGGTCGCGTCGAGGTCTGTCGCTCGAGAAGCTCGCCGCTCGCTCGGGCGTGAGCCGCGCGATGCTCGGGCAGATCGAGCTCGGCCAGAGCGCGCCCACGATCAACGTGCTCTGGAAGATCGCGCGCGCGCTCGACGTGACGTTCGCGACGCTCATCCAGGCGCGGGAGGCCGGCGGCACGACCGTGCTCCGCAGGGCGCAGTCGAAGATCCTCACGAGCCAGAACGGCGCCTTCAGCTCGCGCGCGCTCTTCCCGTTCGACGGGCCGCGCCGCGCCGAGTTCTACGAGCTCCGCCTCGCAGGCGGGGCCGAGGAGGTCGCCGAAGCGCATGCGCCCGGCACCGTCGAGAACCTCGCCGTCGCGAGCGGCTCGCTCCGGCTCGTCGTCGACCGCGAAGGACACCGTGAGGTCCACGACGTCGAGGCCGGCGACGCGATCGTGTTCGAAGCCGACGTCCCGCACACGTATGCGAACGCGGGCGACGACGAATGCGTCATGTACCTCGTCATGACGTACGCCGATCAGCAAGGCTGACGGGTCGCGGCTTCACAATCTGACCGGCTTCGCGCTGATGAGGACCACGTCCTCGCCGCCCTGGAACACGTAGGACGGCGGATTCAGGACGACGTCCTTGCCGTCGTTCACGCCGACGAGGAGCGCGTCGTGCTCCTTTTTCACGTGGAGCATCAGGTCGAGGAAGGTCTTGCCCTTGAACGAGGCCGGCACGTGGCACCGCGAGAAGCGGTTGCCGCGCTCGTGCGAGAGCAGCTCGCCGAACACCTTCATCACGCCGCGCGTGATCGCGGACTGCGCGAGGAGGAACGCGCTGTGCTCGCCGCTGACGACGTAGTCGTTGACCTTCCCCATCTCGAGATGATGCCCGTGCTCGCGGCGATGCACTTCGGCCGCGGTGTAGATGTCGGGGTTGAGCCGCTCGATCGTGAGCGCGGCGAGCACGGTGCGCGCGTCCGCGTCGCGCTCCTTCCGCCCTTTCCCCGTGTCGGCGAGGATGATCGCGCGCGCGGCGCGCCGCACTCCGGCTTTCTCGAGCGCCTCGATCTTCGTGAAGTCGTCGTTCAGGAACTGCACGCGTCGCGCGAGCTCCGGGGCGAGCTGCGGGAGCCCTCCCTCGAGCTCGGCGATGACGACGACGGGTCGGTCGTCGTCCTCCGGCGTCGCGCTGATGTACTCGCCGAGGATGATCTGCGCCTTGCGGTTGTAGCCGCAGATGATGAGGTGGTCGCGAAGGTCTTCCCAGTCCACGATGAGATCCCCCGAGCGTAGCCGCTCCGTGACGAGGGCCGTGACGGTGCCGATCACCGTCGCGAAGGTGAAGAGGCCCGTCATGATCACGAAGAGCGCGATGACGTGACCACCGAACGTCGTCGGCGGCGCCGGGATCGGCTCCGCCGCGACGACCGAGTAGAGGCTGAACCAGAACGCCTGCCCGAACGTCTGCATCGACGGGTTCACGTCGCGCTCGAACGTGACGAGCGCGGAGCTCGCGAGGACGATGGCGAGGAGGACGAGGCCGGAGGCGAAGAACACCTCGCGCGCGCCCTTCCGGAGGACACGCGGGAAGAGGAGCATCCGGTGCCGCGCGATCTTGAGCAGCCGGAATAGCCGGATGATGCGGAGGAGCGCGAGGCTCGCGACCCAGCCCGGGAGCGGGGTCGGGTCGTGGAAGAACGGCAGGAAGCGAATCGACGCGACGACGGGAAGCACGCTCACGACGTCGACCGCGTACTCGCGGAAGAAGCTCCGACGCGAGGGCGCCGCCTTCAGCCGGAGCAGGAGCTCGACGACGAACAGCACGCCGGTCGTGTGGAGGACGAGCTCGACGCGCGGGAGCGGCGCGGTCGTCGTGGTCTCGACGACGGTGAGCGCCGCCGAAATGAGGATCAGCCCCCCGAGCAGCGTCTCGAACCACGGACGGGTGAGCAGACGCTGCAGGGGGGAACGCGCTGCGGGCAGGGAGCCCGGCGCGGGTCCGTTCATGCCGCGACGCCGAGCCTCGTGAGCAGCGCGGCGACGTCCGGATCACGTCCGAGGAAGGTCCGGTAGAGGACGGCGGGATCTTCCGTGTCGCCGCGCGAGAGGATCTCGCGACGGAACCGGTCACCCGCCTCGCGGCTCAGGATCCCGCGGTCGCGGAAGAGCGTGAACGCGTCCGCTTCGAGCACTTCGGACCACTGGTACGAGTAGTACCCGGCCGCGTAGCCATAGGCCGAGCCGAAGAGGTGCGAGAACGACGCGAGCATCGCGTACTCCTTCGGGAGCGGGGCCGGCGAGAACTTCGCGAAGACCTCGCGTGCGAACTCCATCACGTCGCCGTGCGTCTCCGGCGCGTACTCGGTGTGGAGCAGGAGGTCGACCGTCGAGAAGCCGAGCTGCCGGTTCAGTGCGTTCGCCGCGCGGTAGGTCCGCGCCCGGAGCATGCGGTCCTTCACGTCGTCCGGGATCGGCCCGCCCTTGTCGTGGTGCTTCGCGAACCGGTCGAGCGCCGCGCGCTCCCAGCACCAGTTCTCCATGATCATGGAGGGGAGCTCGACGAAGTCGCTCACGACGCGCGTGCCGGCGAGGCTGCGGATCGGCACCTCGCTGAGCACGTGGTGCATGCAGTGGCCGAACTCGTGGAAGAGCGTCTCGACCTCGCGATGGTTGAGGAGCGCGGGCTGCCCGGGGCCGCGCGGCGGCGTCATGTTGCCGACGACGACGGCGATGTTCGAGCGCGCGTCCCGCGTCCCCGGGAGGCGGTCGACGACGCCGCCCATCCAGGCGCCGTCGCGCTTCGTCTCGCGCGGGAAGAGGTCCATGAAGAAGCCGCCGATCCGTGTGCCCGACGCGTCCGAAACGGTCCACGCCGTGACGTCGGGGTGCCAGACCTTCGCGTCCGCGTCGCGCTCGATCCGGATGCCGTAGAGGCTCTGGGCGATGTCGAAGAGGCCCTGCGAGACGCGGTCGAGCGGGAAGTACGGGCGGAGCGTCTCCTCGTCGAAGTCGAAGAGCGCCTTCCGCTGCCGCTCGGCCCAGAAGCCGACGTCCCACGGCTCGACCGGCCCCTCGTGGCCGTTCGCCTTCGCGAACGCCTCGAGCTCCCGGTTCTCGCGCGCGAACGCCGACTCGAGGTGCGCGCGGAGCTTGCCGACGAACGCGAGCGCGTCCTTTCCGCTCTTCGCCATCCGGTCGTCGGTGGCGAGGTCGGCGAAGTGCGCGAAGCCGAGGAGCTTCGCCTTCTCGCGACGGAGCGCGAGGACCTGACGGATCACGTCCGGGTTCGCGTGCGCTTCACCACCCGGTCCGTGCCCGGACGCGCGCGTGACGTTCGCACGATAGAGCGCTTCGCGGATCGCGCGGTCCTCGAGGAAGATCATCGCCGGCCCGTAGGAAGGCGCCTGGAGCGTGAGCCGGTAGCCCTTCTTCCCCTTCTCCTCCGCGCTCCGCTTCGCCGCCTCGACGGCGCCCTCCGGGAGCCCCCTCAGGCGCGCGACGTCCTCGACGACGAGATCGAACGACGCGGTCGCGTCGACGACGTTCTGCGCGAACTTCAGGGTGAGCTCGCTGAGCGCGACGTCGATCTCGGCGAGGCGCTTCTTGCCGGCGGCATCGAGCTCGGCGCCGTTGCGACGGAAGTCGTCGAGCGTCTTCTTCAGGAAACGCTTCTTCGCCGGGTCGAGGCTCTTCGCCTCCTCCGTCTCCGAGAACGCGCGGATCGCCGCGTAGAGCGGCTCCGACAGCATGATCCCGCTGTAGAACGCGCTCACCTTCGGGAGGACGGCGTTGTACGCGTCGCGGAGGTCGGGGGTCCCGAGGACGGACTCGAGGTGCCCCGCGACGTTCATCGCCCAATCGAGCTCGTTCGTGGCGAGGTCGAGCGCGCCGAGCGTCCCTTCGTAGGTGCGCGGCGCCGTCGCGATCGCGTCGAGGCGCGCCTGCGCTTCGGTCAGGAGGCGATCGACCGCGGGCTGGATGTGCTCGGCACGGACGGCGTCGAAGGGAACGGGAAGAGCGATCTGGAGGAGAGGGTTCTCGACGGACATCGAACGCCCAGCATAGGACGGATTCGGGGCGCGCGCGCTCCGCTGGGCGAGCTCTGCCTCGGCGGAGGCGCCCGGAGAGAGAGAACAGGAAACAGGAAACAGGGAACCGGCAACCGGCAACCGGGCTCGCGCCGAGCATCCTTGCCCGTTGCCGGTTGCCCGTTTCCTGTTTCCTGTTTCTTCGGAAGGCCGCTGCGGTTCCCGCAGCGGTCGTGGGCCCGTCAGTCTGATCGAAGGGCCGTGACGGTCACGGCAGCAACCGCGCCTTGCCTCGGCTCGCCAGCGTGAACCCGACCAGCTTGTAGAGCATCCGCGCGCCCACGTTGCCGTCCCACTCGTCCTCGGGATCGGTCGGGTGCGGCGCGACTTCGTTCAGGTCGAAGCCGACGATGCGCTTCCCGGCCCGCACCACCTCGCGGAAGATCGAGATGACCTCCTGGACGTCGAGGCCGCCGGGGACCGGCGTCCCCGTGCTCGGGCAGAAGCGCGGATCGAGGCCGTCGATGTCGAAGCTGATCCAGACGTCGGCGGGCAGCTCCTTCGCGATCGCGCGCGCGATCGAGGCGAACGACTCCCCTTCCTGCTTCCGCATCGCCACTTCGCGATCGGTGAACATGCGAACGCGATCGCCCTGGCCGCGGCAGTAGAGGATCTCCTCCTCGCACACGTCACGGATGCCGACCTGGACGAGCTTCGTGATGCCCGCCACGGTCTCGAGCGCGTTGTACATGATCGACGCGTGCGAGCCCTCGAAGCCCTCGTACGCCTGGCGCGTGTCGGAATGCGCGTCGATGTGGAGGACGCCGAGCCCGTTCTTCGTCCGACGCGCCATCGCGCGGAACGCGCCGAGCGGCACCGAGTGATCGCCGCCGACGACCCCGACGATCTTGCCGTCGCGGAGGAGCCGCTCGGTCTCCGACTCGACCCAGGAGTCGACCTCGCGCGACATCCGGTTCACGTCCGCGACGCAACGCTCGAGCTCGGGATCACCTTGTGCGCCACCGACCTCGATGACGCGCGCCGCCAGCGACTTCGCCTGCTCGTTCGCGACCATCACCCGCTCGGGCTCCGGGAGCATGTGGATCCCGGCCTCGTACGGTTTTTCGACGTCGAGGTCGTAGAGATCGACCTGCTTGCTCGCGTGGAGGATGACGCGCGGGCCGAGGGATGCGCCGCCGCCGTACGAGGTGGTGGCCTCCCAGGGGACGGGCAAGAGGACGACGGCCGCGTCGCTCTCCCCGTGGGGAAGGCCGAAGACGCCGGAGCCGGGCTGCGCGGGAGCGTTCGGGTCGAAAACCATGGTGTGCGGCCGTTCCCTAGCACGCCGTCGCCCGGACTGTGAGGTTGCAGCCGGATCGAAACTCGCCGGCGATTTCGCCCGGATGAGCCGACCCCGCTACGATCGACACGTGCCCCTCTGCACGGTGCGCGTCGTCGCTCCTCTCCTCCTCCTCTTCGCCCTCGCATCCTGCGCGAAGAACGAAGGCAGCTCGCCGACGCCGCTCTCGTCGACGGTCGGCCCTGCGCTCGTCCCCACCGCAGCAGCCGCCGAGGGGCCGCCCGGCGCGAAGCTCGCCGTCGCGAACGCCGCGTCCTCCGCGTCGCCTGTCCTCGGTGAGCGGCTCCCGGAGTGGGCGCGCCAGATCCGCTCGATCGGCCGCTTCGTCCCCGAGCCGAACGGGAGCGGGCTCCGCTTCGCGTGGTCGGGGAGCGCCGTCGCGATCCGCTTCGAAGGACGGAAGCTCTCGGTGCGCCTCCGCGACGAAGGCAAGCACACGATGAACGGCCTCCAGGTCGTCGTGGACGGCGAGCCGAAGCGCGTCCTCCAGATGGAGAAGGATCGCGAAGCGTACGACGTCGTGACGGACCTCCCCGCCGGGATCCACGAGGTCCTCCTCGAGAAGCGGACCGAAGCGCAGGTCGGCGAGATGGTGCTCCTCGGCGTCTCGACCGACGGCAAGCTGCTCGCGCCGTCGCCGGCACCGGACCGGCGGATCGAGATCATCGGCGACTCGATCTCGACCGGCTACGGCAACGAAGGGCCGGGGCCGAAGTGCGGCTTCAACCCGAAGCAGGAGAACGAGTACAACACGTACGGCGCGATCACGGCGCGCAACCTCGGCGCCGACCACGTGACCATCGCGTGGGCCGGCAAGACGATCAACGAGATGCGCGAGCTCTTCGCGCGCTCGCTCCCTTCGCGAGAGGACAGCACCTGGGACACGACGCGCTACAAGCCGCACGTCGTCGTCACGAACCTCGGAACGAACGATCTCGCGAACGTCGACACCGGCGAGAAGACGTTCGTGGACCGTCACGCCGCGCTCGTCGCGCGGCTTCGTGTCGCCTACCCCGAAGCGCTGATCGTGATCACACTCGGGCCGATGCTCACGGACAACTACCCGCCCGGGGCGCACCGGCGAACGCACGCGCGCAAGTACACGAAGGCGGCCGTCGCGAAGCTGAAGGCGGCCGGAGACGACAACGTCGAGTTCCTCGAGCTCCCCGAGATGGTCCACGCCGACGGTCTCGGATGCGGTTTCCACCCCGGCCCGAAGAGTCACAAGATCATGTCCGAGAAGCTGACGGCGTTCCTGAAGGAGCGCCTCCGATGGTGAGGTCGATCCTCTTCGCGAGCTGCGTGCTCGCCCTCGCCGCCTGTGCGCCGAAGCCGGCGCCGACTGCCCAGACCGCGTCGCGTGAAGGAGGCTCCGAGTCCGAGCCCGCCGCGGCCGCGACGACCTCTTCGGCCGATCCCGCTGTCCCCGCGTCGGAGCCCGTCGCGAAGGGATCCGGGCCGAAGACGCCGGGATTCGCGACGCACAAAGGAGCGAACGGCCATCCCGCGGTCGAGGGAATCAAAATCGGCACGGGACCGATTCCGCCCTCTCCGCCGACCGAGCTCGCCGCGTGGCTCGCGACGCGGGTCCCGAAGAACGCGAAGGTCGAGGGCACCGAGACGCCGAAGGTCCTCCACACCGTCGACAAGGGCGAGACGCTCGAGTCGCTCGCGAAGACCTATCTCGAGCTCTCCGAGCTCTACACGCGGAGCGAGCTCGCGACCGCGATCGCGAAGAAGAACCGCGGGCCCGTCGTGCCCGGCCGTACGATCGAGATCCCGAACGTCACGACGCGCATCCTCCGCGATCCCAAGGAGGAGCGCTTCGGCTGGCCGGCAGACCGCGTGATGAAGGGCGTCTTCGTCACGGGCACGTACGCGAACATCAAGTGGGTCGAGACGCTCGACCAGCTCCAGGCGCGCGGACTCAACGCCGTCGTCCTCGACGGCAAGGACTACGAGGGCTACGTCAACTACCCGTCGAAGGCGAAGATCGCCGTCGAGACGGGCGCGGTGCGGATGAACGTGCCGGATCTGGCGCGTGCGATCCGCTTCGCGCACTGGCGTGGCATCCACGTCATCATCCGGATCCCGTGCTTCCACGATCCGTGGGCCGACAAGCACGCCGAAGGCTCTCGCCTCTCGATCCGCTACACGCCGACCGGCAAGCCGATCCACATCGACTGGATCGACCCGCAGAACAAGGAGGCGCAAGACTACGCGATCGAGCTCGCGCAAGAAGCGCTCGACGCCGGCGCCGACGAGATCCAGCTCGACTACGTCCGCTTCCCGGTCCACCTCTCGACGAAGGTGGCGATGATCCCGCTGCCGCCGGAGCGCCCCGCGATCATCCGTGACTTCGTCCGGCGCGTGAAGCAGGTCACCGTCGCCTCGAACGCGGCGCTCTCGCTCGACTTCTTCGGCGTCGCGGCGACGGGCGAGCGCGGAGACATCCTCGCCCTCGGGCAGGACATCGCGACCGTCGCGCCGGAGGCGGACGCGATCAGCCTCATGAGCTACCCCTCGCACTACTCGAAGGGCTACATGGGCTGGCCGGAGCCGGCCGATCACCCCGAAGTGGTCGGGATGGGCAACAAGGCGGCGATCGACCAGCTGAAGCCGACCGGCGCCGCCACGGTCTGGCGCACCTGGCTCCAGGCCTTCCCGCTGCGCGTCACCCACTACGGTCCGCCGTACGTCGTCGCGCAGGCGAAGAGCGCGGAGGAGTCCGGCGGCACCGGCTGGCTGATGTGGAGCCCCGGCTGCGAGTACAGCGCGGTGTGGGGTGGCTGGCCGGTCGTGAAGAAGGACCAAGGCGTGGCCGCGAACGATCCGAAGGCCGCGATCCCCGTCGCGACCCAGAAGTGACATGGGCGCGTGCGTCTTCTGCGCGATCGTGGCCGGCGAGACGCCCGCGCACGTCGTCCTCGACGACGACGTCACGCTCGCGTTCCTCGACGTGAAACCGCTCTTTCCCGGCCACGTCCTCGTCGTGCCGCGGACGCACGTCGTCACGCTCCCGGAGCTCGACGAGGCCGTCGTCGGGCCCTTCTTCGAGCGCGTCCGCGCCCTGTCGCGGGCGGTCCCCGCTGCGCTCGGCGCACAGGGCAGCTTCGTCGCGATGAACAACGTCGTCAGCCAGAGCGTCCCGCACCTCCACGTCCACGTCGTGCCGCGGACGAAGGGCGACGGCCTCAAGGGCTTCTTCTGGCCGCGGACGAAGTATGCGAGCGACGGCGAGATGCGCGACGTGGCGGCGAAGATCCGGGCGGCGCTCTGACGTTCGTCGTCGTGTGATCTCGGCAGCTTCGGTCGCGTGCGCTGCGGCATCGAGCCCGGAGGTCTCGGCATGCGCGCCGGATCGTGTTAAGAGGCGGCGCCATGCAGTACTCTGCGCTGGCCCGGGCCTCGGTCGCCGTCGTCTCCGTCGTGCTCGCGTTCGCGCCGCCGGTGGACGCCAAAGGCTCCGCGCACGAGAGCGGCCGCGAGGACAAGAGCGCCGCGAAGCCCTGGTGCGCGCCCGAGGTCCACGAGCTCTCCGATCACGTCTGCTACGCCGAGGGCACGGTCCCCGAAGACGGTCGGCGCACGCTCGTCGTCTACATGCACGGCGCCTACGCGACGACGCCCGGCTTCGCGTGGCTCCAGCAGCGCGCGATGGCGCTCCACGCGAAACGCCTCGGCTTCACCGTGCTCCTGCCGACGTCGCCGCTCGTGAAGAACGCGTACGTGTGGCCCACGTCGGAGGCGGCGCAGAAGGAGCAGGAGACGACGCTCCTCGCCGGCATCAAGAAGGCGCGCGCCGATCTCGAGAAGAAGGTCGGCCACGGCTTCGACGAGACCTTCGTCGTCGGCTTCTCGAGCGGCGCCTACTACGCGAGCTCGCTCGCGGTGCGCGGCGGGCTCGACGTCGACGGCTTCGTCGTCCTCGCCGGCGGGTCGTCCTGGGCGCGGAGTGCCGGCGAAGGCCAGAAGCGCGCGCCGGTGTTCGTCGGCGTCTCGGCCGCGGACAAGCAGACCTCCGGCCACTCGCGCGCCCTCGCCGGCACGCTCGCGACGCTGGGATGGCCGTTCAAGGTCGAGGAGCGCAACGCCGGTCACGAAGTCGACTGGGGGCTCCTCACGCACGGCATCGCGTGGCTCCGGGGTCGCACCTCGAAGGGCGCCACGCAGCTCGTGAACGCCTCGGCGCGACGCTGATCGTGATAAGACCGGAGCCGCCGTGCTCCGGAAGATCCGCGATCGTGACATCTGGGTGATCTACGCCGCGGTCCTGCTGCTCTCCGTGGCGTACGGCACGGCGATCAGCGTCCTCGCGATCCATCTCGACGGGCAGGGTCTCCCCCGCGAGCGCATGGGCTGGCTCGCCGCCGCGTTCGCGCTCGGGATCGTGAGCTTCTCGGTCCCGGCGGGCGGCTTCGTCCAGCGCTTCGGCGCGAAGACGACGATGCTCGTCGCGCTCCTCGGATACGCCGTGTGCATCACCGCGTTCCCCTTCCCGCGCTCGCTCGGCCTCCTCGCGGCGGTGCGTTTCCTCGACGGTGCGTGCTCGGCCGCGATCTGGGTGAGCGCGGAGACGGCGCTCCTCGCGCGCGCGGACAAGGAGCACCGCGGCTTCGTGATGAGCCTCTATGCGATCGCGATGGCGATCGGGTACGTCGTCGGCCCCGGAATCTCTGCCGCCGTCGTCGCGAACTGGGGAACGAGGAGCTCGTTCTTCGCAGCGGGCGCAATCGCGTGCTTGTCGGCGCTCGTCGTCGCGACGAAGCTCGGCCGGATCGAGGCGCAAGAAGCTGCGCACGAGGAAGGCGAGCCGCTCGCCGAGACGAAGACCCGCGCATTCCTCGTCTTCTGGCGGGTGAAGACGTCGTGCTTCGCGACGTTCGCCTACGGCTACTTCCAGTCGTCGGTCGTCCTCTTCCTCCCGCTCTATCTCGTGGGGTCGAAAGGCGTCGCGCCGGAGCGGACCATCCTCGTGACCGGATTCTTCGCAGCCGGGATGCTGGCGATGTCGACGTGGGCGAGCCGGATGGGTGACCGGCACGGGCACCTGCTCGTCATGCGCGTCCTCGGCACGATCGGGGCGGCGATGGTCGCGAGCTTCGTCTTCCTCCCGTCGTTCGAGCTGATGTGCGGCGCGGTCTTCGTCGCCGGCGCGACGCTCGCGGCGATCTCGCCGATGAGCCTCGCCCTCCAGGGGGTCGTGAGCGAGCGGCGCGATCTCGGACGCGCGAACGCGTACTACAACGCGGCCTACGCGGTCGGGATGCTGATCGGCCCGCCGATCTCGGGCGTCCTCTTCACGCAGAGCGGCGGCGCGGCGATGCTCTTCCACCTCGCGGCGCTCTGGGTCTCGTTCGTCGTCCTCACGATCGTCTTCGCCGCCGACGACCCGCGCTCCCGCGCTGCGCGCGCCGCACGCGACGACCGCGAGCGGACCGCAGAGGGCGCGCTGTCCTGAAGCCATGAAGGTGCGGTGGCTCGCCGTCGCGCTCGTCCTCGTCGCGACCGGGTGCGCACGCTGCGGGAGCCGCTCGGGAGGAGCAAAGGCGGTCGTGGACGCTGGCGCGCGCCCGCCGCGTCCCGCCGTCGATCTCGAGGCGTTCCGCGCGCGCGCACGCGTGCCGGCGCTCGCCGCCGTCGCGGTGACGACCGCGGACGTCGTCTTCGAGGGCGCCGTCGGAGAAGCGGACGTCGCGCGGCACGTCCCGGCGACGATCGAGACGCCGTTCGCGGCCGCGTCGCTCGCCAAGCTCGTCGTCGCCGTGTGCGCCGCCCGGCTGTTCGAGGAGAAGCGCCTCTCGCCGGGCGACGACGTCTCGCAGCTGGTCGGGTTCCCCGTCCGGCATCCTTCGAATGCGAAGGCGCCGATCACGCTCGCGATGGTGCTCGAGCACCGGAGCAGTCTCCGCGACACCTGGACCGAGCTCGACGTCGAGCGCGACCCCGCGCAGGGCTCGACTGCGGAGCTCGAGACGCTGCTCCGGCCGTACGTCGCGCGGCCTGCCGCGTGGTTTCCCGAGCCGCCCGCCGCGGCAGCACACTACGCGAACGCAGGGACGGCCCTCGCTGCGCTCGCGATGGCGAAGCGCACGGGCGAGAGCTTCGAGCAGCTCGCCGAACGCGTCGTGTTCGCACCGCTCGCGATGCGCTCGGCGTCGTGGCGGAGGTCACCGTCGACGGCCGTCCCGCACGTCGCGGAGGCCGAAGGCTTCCGCCCTGTTCCGCTCCGCGATCGGATCGCCTTTCCGGCATCGGGCCTCGTGGTGAGCGCGCACGACCTCGCGCGATTCGCCCGCGCGCTGCTCCGGGGTGGAGAGCTCGACGGCGTACGCATCCTCGGCGAGGACACGACCGCGCTCCTCTTCCTTCCCTCGTTCGGTGTCCAGACGATCGCGTTCGGCGATCCGGCTCACCGCCCGATAGGGCACGAGGGCGAGGACACCGGAGTGTCCGCCGCCCTCGTGGTCGATCCGGCTCGCGCGACGGGAGCCGTCGTGCTCGCGAACGGCGATGCGTTCGCGAGCAACGACGTGGACCGTGCTCACGCGCTGTCCGAGCTGATCGAGCTCCTGCTCGCGACGTCGTCGCGAGCAGGGACGTCGCTCTAGCTCAGTCCTGCGGGCAGGTGAACGTGCCGTCGAGCGTGTTCGTCGCGTACTTCCACGTCATGCCGGTGACGTTCTCGAAGACCGGCGTGCTCGTGTTGGGGTCGGTACGAACGCACCAGATCGCGTAGTCGCCGGGGGCCTCACCGACCGCCGGGTCGAAGTCGAGCGTGCCGGACGCGCCGTTGAAGTCGATCGCGCCGCCGGTGCGGAGCTTCTCGAGGGCCGGCTTGAGCTTCGTCGGACCGACGTTCACGACCTCGGTGCCGCCGACCGTCTTCGACATGCCCTTCGCGACCTCGATGCTCGCGAGCGGAGCGTAGGTCGGCTTCGCGGCCGCCGCTGCGAGCGCGATGAGGTACGTGCCGTCGTACGCCTGCGTCTGACCGAAGATGAGCGTCTTCGGCTCCGGGTACTTCGTCTTGTACCGGAAGTTGAAGAAGTCCTGCGAGAGCGACGTGGTGAGCTGGGCGGACGTTCCACGGATGCGCGCCTGGATGCCGGACGCCTTGAAGTTCGCGTCCGTCCCGAGCGAGTTGATGATCTCGTTACGCTGACCGGACGTCGTCGAGAGCCACATCGGCCGCGTCGTCGGATTACCCGCCTCGTAGGGAACGATGATCGACGGCGTGATCTCGCCGAGGCCGAACCAGAAGATGATGTCCGGAGCGTGCGCGATGAGCGCAGTGACCGCCGCCGTCGCATTCGCATCGCCGGGCTTCACGCTCGTCGGGTAGGAGACGTCGAGGACGTTGGCGGCGTTCGCAGCGTCACCCCACGGCTTGCCGTTCAGGTTGAAGTACTGCTTCACGCCGTCGCGGAGGCCGCGACCGAACGCGTCGTCGCGATTGACGATCGCCGCCTTCAGCGTTCCCTTGTTGAGCTCCGCGGCGACCTTCTCGCCGTACTTCGAGATCGCCTTGCCCTGGAGCGCGTCGCTCGGTACGAGGCGCCAGAGGACGCGCGTCCCGTCCTGCGTCGCGTTCGCGATGGTCGTGATCTCCGCGGCGCCTGCCGTCGGAGCGATGATCATCGTCTTCGCCGGGTTCGTGATGTTCGTCCCGATCTCGATCGTGTTGTTGCTGTTGCCGGGTCCGACGATGCCGATGACCTTCAGCTCTTCCGCGAGGTGCTTCGCGGCACGACGGCGGCTCGGCGCCTCGATCCCCGCGTCGGCGTTGAACGAGATCGATTCGTCACACGACACGTACGCGAGCGGGCGCGCCCCGCAGCCGTCCGCGGTGGGGACGCCACCGGCCTGGTTGATCTCCTGCACGGCGAGCTCGACGGAATTCTGGCGGAAGCCGCCCGCGATCTTGTCGGTGCCCTTCAGGTCGAAGAGGCTTCCGATGATGAACGCGTTGTCGTTGTCGATCGCGCCGGAGACGAACTGACACTCGTCGGTCTTCACCTTCACGCACTTGTCCGAGACGCAGATCGAGGGCTCGCCTCCGTTCTGCTCGGTGCACGCTTTCGCGGTGCACGTGCGCGTCGGCGCGCCGGCATCGGCGCACGCGTTCGACGTCGACCCGTCGGTCTCCGTGACGCTCCCGTCGGTGCCGCCTCCGCCGTCGGCGGTCGCCGCAGGCCCCTCGGGATCATCACTGCATGCAACGAACGTCGCGATTCCGGCGCACGCGAGACATGCGAACGCGCCACCCGCCAAGAGCCTACGAACAGAAGTCAACGCCATCCAAACACCCTCCGCGGGCTACGAGGGCAGGCTGAAGCAAGTCGCCCTTCGTAGCCTCCGCGGAAGAAAGGATGCCTGAAGTGCGCGTTACGAAGCCACACGTTTCGTTCGGTAACGGTCGATTTTTCCGCACAAATTCCGTGGTCTTTTAGCGTCTTTCACCTCACGTCGGAGGTGAAAGGAGACGCTCGTCCTCCATCCACCGACCGGTCAAACGCAGAGATGCCGCAGGCCGATGGGTCAATTTGCCCCACCTGCCCTGCGGCATCGCGCTGAGTCGGTCGACGAAAGGAGTCAGCCGCTCACTGCGGGCACGTGAACGTGCCCTCGAGCGTGTTCGTCCCGTACTTCCAGGTCATGCCGGTGACGTTCTCGTAGACGGCCGCGGAGGAGTTCGGGTCCGTCCGCACGCACCAGATCGCGTAGTCACCGGGCGCCTCGCCGACGGTCGGATCGAAGTCGAGCGGGCCCGACGCGCCGTTGAAGTCGATCGAGCCGCCGGTGCGGAGCTTCTCGAGGCCGGCCTTCACGCGGGTCGGACCGACGTTGATGACCTCGGTGCCCGCGACGGTCTTCGAGAGGCCCTTGGCGACTTCGATGCTCTCGACGTGGTTGTACTGGGGCTTCGACGCGGCGGCGCCGAACGCGATCAGGTAGACCGCGTCGTAGACCTGCGTCTGTCCGAACGTGAGCGTCTTCGGCTCGTCGTACTTCTGCTTGTAGCGGAAGTTGAAGAAGTCCTGCGAGAGCGCCGTCGTCAGCTGCGCCGACGTCCCGCGCGTGCGCGCCTGGAGCCCCGTCGCCTTCAGGTCGGCGTCGCTCGTGAGCGCGGTGATGAGCTCCGCACGCTGCCCCGAGCTCGACGAGATCCACATCGGCTTGTTCGCCGCCGCCGTGTTCGCCTTCTCGTACGGCACGATCATGTTCGGCGTGACCTCGCCGAGACCGAAGAAGAAGATGATGTCGGGCTGGAACGCGAGCACGGCGTTGCGCGGGGTCGCGTAGTCGATCGTCCCGGAGACGGCGTAGGGCGCCTCCATCACGTTCGAGGCGTTCGCGGGATCGCTCCACGGCTTGCCGTTGACGACGAGGTTCGCCTTCACGCCGTCGCGGAGGCCGCGGCCGAACGGGTCGTCGCGGTGCATGATGGCGACCTTGATCGTCGTCCGGTTCAGCTCCTTGGCGACCTGCTCGCCGTACTTGGCGACGGCCTTGCCCTGGAGCGCATCGCTCGGAACCGTACGCCAGAGGACGCGCGTGCCGTCCTGCGTCGCGTTCGCGATCGTCGTGATGTCGGGCGCGCCCGCGGTCGGAGCGATGAGCAGCGTCTTCGCCGGGTTCGTGACGTTCGTCGAGAGCTCGACGGTGTTGTTGCTGTTGTTCGCTCCCACGATCGCGGAGACCTTGAGCTCCTCGGCGAGGTGGCGCGCCGCGCGACGACGGCTCGGCACGTCGGCGCCCGCGTCGACGCTGAACGCGACCGAGTCGTCACACGAGACGTACGCGAGGGGGCGCTTGCCGCAGCCGTCGCTCGTGGGCACGCCGCCCGCGGCGTTGATCTCCTGCACTGCGAGCTCCGCGGAGTTCTGGCGCGCGGCGCCCGCGGCCTTGTCGCTGCCCTTCAGGTCGAAGAGGCTGCCGACCACGATCGCGTTGTCGTCGTCGAAGGCGCCGGACACGAACTGGCACTCGTCCGACTTCACCTTCACGCACTTGTCGTCGACGCAGACCGAAGGCTCGCCGCCGTTCTGCTCGGTGCACGACTTCGCCGTGCACGTGCGCGCCGGCGCGCCGGCGTCGGCGCACGCGTTGCCGCCGCCGCCGTCGTTGTCGCCGGTGTTGGTGCCACCGCCGTCGGTCGTGTTCGTCGGCGTCGCGCCGCCGTCCTCACCGTCGCTGCACGCTACGAACGTCAGCGAGCCGCCTGCCATCGAGCCGAGAGCGACGACGGCCAAGATCTTCTTCAAAGGAAATTTCATCGGTCCTCCTCCGCGGGCCGGTTCTCGTCACATGACCCGAGAGGAGGGGAAGTTTGCCCGATCAGATCGAATTCCTGAAGCTTTTCATCTGCTTATGATGTAGCATGCGGTCGGGTGACGGCTCCCCTTCGGGGTGGGGCGAACCGTGCGCCACACGTCTCTCACCCGCACCGGATAGGTTGTCAGAGATGCGCATCACCTTCGTCGGCGCCGCCGACACGGTCACCGGTTCCAAGCACATCCTCGAGACGCGCAACGCGACCGTTCTCCTCGATTGCGGCTTTTTCCAGGGCCGTCGCCGCGAGTCGATCACACGCAACGAGAACCTCGGCGTCGACGCTCGCGCTCTCGACGCGGTCGTGCTTTCGCACGCGCACATCGATCACTCGGGCGCGTTGCCGCTCTTGGTGAAGCACGGCTATTCGGGTCCGATCTTCGCGACGCCTGCGACCCGAGACCTCTGCGCCGTGATGCTGGAGGACGCGGCGATGATCCAGGAGCAGGACGCGCGCTACGTGAACAAGCTCATCGAGCGCGATCACATCGCGATGGATCACGTCGAGCCGCTCTACACCGACGACGACGTCGTGCGCGTCCTCGAGCGCGTCGTCTCGCTGCCCTACCACCGCACGATCCCGATCGCGCCCGGCATCCGGCTCACGTTCGTCGACGCCGGACACGTGCTCGGGAGCGCGATCACGATCCTCGACGTCGACGACGACGGCAGCGGCATCGGCAAGAAGCGCGTCGTCTTCACCGGCGACCTCGGGCGGAAGAAGATCCC
>JBDHVE010000082.1:0-39487 GCA_039809485.1 Polyangiaceae bacterium
GTGCTGCATGCGCAGGAACGCCACCTCACGCCTCGCGCGGATCGTCACGTGGACCGGATTCGCGCGTGCGTGACGAGGCCGCGTCACGTGCGGGACGCGCCGGCGTCCCGGTTCACGCGGCTTTCGTCCCGCGTTCTTCCGACGACCTCCCCACGTCCTCTTCGGCCGCGGCCGCGGCAAGGCGAGAGCGAGCTGCTTCACGCGGTCAGTGTGGATCGGGGGACGATCCTAACCGCACCAGTGGATCCGATTTCGCAGCGGTGATGACCGGCGGTGCGTCGCCACGAAGGTCGCCGATTCGAGTTTGCGTCACATGCCCCGTTCAGACCCAGATGCCGACGCAGAAGTACCAACCGAACAGGAACCAAGAGAACGTGCCGACCACGAGCGCGAGGACCGAGCCGGTCCGACGGCTGCACGGACTCGTCGACGAACCAAAGTCTAGCGCGTCGACCACCACCCCTTCCGCACGGCCCTCGCGACGCTCGCTCAGAACGCGCCCCGCACTCCCGCGCTGGCCCCTGCCCCGCCGCGCCGACGAACGGGTCGAGACGCACACGCGCCGTCGTCCGCGGCGCCTCTTTCGACCCGCTGCTCGTGAGGAAGAGCACCGTCGCGACGCCCAGCGAAACGACGCCCACGCCTTGCGCCGCGTCCGCGATCGCGAGCTGTTCCGCCGCCGGCCGGCGCGTCCGATCCGTACAGCGCGCAGACGCGCCTCTCGGCGATGCCCGCCGCCGTGCTCGAAGCGATGCGGACCGAGTCCGACGACGTCGCGCTCGGCCGCTCCCTCGTCGTGATCGGCTTCTTCGCCGCGCTCGGCGCCTTCGCCGCGTTCCTGATCGCGTTCCTCCTCCCCTGACGGCGAACCCTTTCCGCGCCGAGGTGGCTCGCACCAGGGCCATGGCACGGGACGCGATCGAGTTCAGCTACTGGTCCGATCCCCTCTGCGTCTGGGCGCTCGTCGCACAACCGAAGCTCGACCGTGTGCTCGCGGAGCTCGGCGCTCATCTCGCCGTCGACTATCGGATCGTGCCCGTCTTCGGCAGCGTCGCGTGGCGCTTCGCGAGCGGGCCGTGGGCGAAGGACGGCCTCGAGGGCCGCGTCGCGGCGACGAGGCGGATCGCGGAGAGCGCCGGCCGGAGCGACGTCTCGGGAGAATGCTGGCGCGTGATGCCCGCGTCGTCCTGGGCCCCGGCTTCGGCGATCAAGGCGGTCTGCGCGATCGAAGCACGCGGTGATGTCCCCGTCGGCACCGCCGCCGAATACCAGCGCGTGCTCCGGGAGCGGTTCTTCGTCCACGAACAGGACATCGCGCGTCGCGAGGTGCAGCTCGCGCTCGCGGAGGCAATGAAGCTCCCGCGGCGGCCGATCGAGATGCGCCTCGACGACGGGAGCGCCCTCGCGGCGGTCTGGGAGGACCACAACGAGAAGGAACGGCTCCGGATCCAGGGCTCGCCCACGTACGTCTTCGACGGCGGCCGCGCGATGCTCTACGGCAACTTCGACTACGCGATCCTGCACAGCACCGTGACGGAGCTCGTTCGCGGCCTACATCCCGGCAGCACGGCCTGCTGAGGCCGCGCTCTCCTGCCGCGGAATGAACGAATTCGATGGCCCCTCGCTGCCCGTGCGGCGGCGGTTCGACTAGGGTTCGCCGCATGTCCGTCACGAGCATTCCCGTCACCGTCGCCGAGGGCGACGGCATCGGTCCCGAGATCATGCGCGCCACGCTCCGGATGCTCGAAGCCGCCGGCGCCCGCATCACCCCCGAGCCGATCGAGATCGGCGAGAAGGTCTATCTCCGTGGCCAGAGCTCGGGGATCGATCCGTCTGCCTGGGAGTCGCTCCGGCGGACCAAGGTGTTCCTGAAGGGGCCGATCACGACGCCCCAGGGCGGCGGCTACAAGTCGCTCAACGTCACGGTCCGGAAGACGCTCGGCCTCTACGCGAACGTCCGGCCCTGCGTCAGCTACCACCCTTACGTCGACTGCGTGCATCCGAAGGTCGACCTCGTCATCGTCCGCGAGAACGAGGAGGACACCTACGCCGGGATCGAGCACCGGCAGAGCGACGAGGTCTACCAGTGCCTCAAGCTCGTCTCGCGCCCCGGCTGCGAGAAGATCGTCCGCTACGCCTTCGAGTACGCGCGCGTGAACGGCCGCAAGAAGGTCACGTGCATGACGAAGGACAACATCATGAAGATCACCGATGGCCTGTTCCATCGGGTCTTCGACGAGGTCGCGAAGGAGTATCCCGAGATCGCGTCGAACCACATGATCATCGACATCGGCGCGGCGCGGATGGCGACGCGGCCGGCCGACTTCGACGTCATCGTCACCTTGAACCTCTACGGCGACATCCTGAGCGACATCGCCGCGGAGGTCACCGGCTCGGTCGGCCTCGGCGGCTCCGCCAACATCGGCAGCCAGTGCGCGATGTTCGAGGCGGTCCACGGCTCGGCGCCCGACATCTCGGGCAAGGGGATCGCGAACCCGAGCGGCCTCCTCCTCGGCGCGATCCAGATGCTCGTCCACATCGGCCAGGGCGACGTCGCGACGAAGCTCCACAACGCGTGGCTCCGCACGATCGAAGAAGGCCTCCACACCGGCGACGTCTACAGCGACAAGGTCTCGAAGCAGCGGCTCGGTACGGACGCGTTCGCCGACGCCGTCATCGCCCGGCTCGGGCAGAAGCCCGAGAAGCTCGCGCCGGTCGCCTACGCCGGCGGCGCGCCGGTCGCGGTCGAAGGGCGCCTCACCCCGACCCATCCCGCGAACAAGGAGCGCGTCGGGGTCGACGTCTTCCTCCACTGGCGCGGCGCCCCCGAGACGCTCGGCGAGCTCCTCACCGAGCTGAACGGCGACGGCCTGAAGCTCACGATGATCAGCAATCGCGGGGTGAAGGTGTGGCCGGGCGGGCACCCGGAGACCTTCTGCACCGACCACTGGCGCTGCCGCTACGAGAGCATCAAGCCGGGGAAGCTCATCACGGTGATGCAGGTCATGAGCCTCATCATGCGGATGAGCAACGCCGGGCTCGATCCGGTCAAGACCGAGCACTTGTTCCTCTTCGACGGCATCCCGGCCTACTCGCTCGGCCAGGGCCAGTAGCCGATTCCCTCGCGCGCGGAGGCGGTCTATACGCCTCTGTCGCGTCACATGGCCCACGTCGTCTTCATCGCGCCGCGCTTCCTCGAGAACACCAACCGGTTCGTGAAGGCCTTCGCGGCGCTCGGCGACGTGGAGCTCTCCGTCGTCAGCGCCGATCCGGAGCAGGCGATCCCCGCCGCGCTGAAGAAGCGCGTCGTCTCGCACTACCGCATCGACAACCCGATGGACGCGGGGCAGCTCACCCAGGCGGTGGGCGCGATCGGGCGCAGCGTGAAGCGCGTCGACCGCCTCGCCGGCGCGCTCGAGCAGCTCCAGATGCCGCTCGCGCAGGTGCGCGATGCGCTCGACATCGAAGGGCTCCGCGTCGAGACCGCGCGGAGCTTCCGCGACAAGGACCGGATGAAGGCCGTGCTCCGCAAGGCCGGCGTGCCGGTCGCGAAGAGCGCGCTCGCGACCTCGGCGCGGGACCTCGAGGCGTTCGTCGAGCAGGTCGGCTACCCGGTGATCGTGAAGCCGCAGGCCGGCGTCGGGGCGCGCGCGACCTACCGCGTGACGTCGCGCGAGGACCTCGCCGCGCTCGCGAAGCAGGGCGTCGTCCCCTCGCCCGAGCGGCCGCTCCAGGCCGAGGAGTTCGTCCGCGCGCGCGAGCACACGTGCGAGACGGTGACCGTCCGCGGCGAGCCCGTCTGGCACTCCGGCACCCGCTACTACCCGAGCCCGCTCGAGGTCCTCGAGACGCCATGGGTGCAGTACTGCGTCCTCCTCCCGCGCGAGGAGACGGACACGGACCACACCCGCTTCCACCCGAAGAACAAGGCCGCGCTCGCGGCGCTCTTCGGCGACGCCGCGAAGACGGCGGCCGGCTCCGCGCTCACGCACATGGAGTGGTTCCTCCGCGAGGACGGCACCGCGCTCGTGAACGAGGTCGGCGTCCGTCCGCCCGGGGTCGGGATCATGCCGCTCATGAGCATCGCCCACGAGATGGACTTCTGGGACGCCTGGGCCGAGCTCGTGGCGCTCGACCGCTTCACGGCGAAGCCGCGGAAGTGGGCGGCGGGCGCCGCCTTCCTGCGCGGGCAGGGCAACGGCGACCGCATCGTCGCGGTCGAGGGCGTGGAAGAAGCCGTCGCCGCCGCCGGCGATGCCCTCGTCGAGATGCGCACGCCGAAGGTCGGCATGGCCCGCGCCGAGGGCGACGAGGGCGAGGGCTGGGCCCACGTGAAGCACGCGACGACCGAGGGCGCCAAAGAGGCGCTCCTCGCGATCATCGAGCGCGTGAAGGTCCGCTACGGCTGAGCGCAAAGGACGCCGAAGGAGAGTCGATCTTCGCGTATCGTTGATCACGATGCGCAAATCTCGCCCGCTCGTCCTCGGCTCCGTCGTCCTCGCCTTCGGAGTGGTGATCGCATGTGCGGGTGAAGAGGCGCCCGGCGAGGTCGCGGACGAGCGCGACGCGCAGTCGGCGATCGTCGACGCCGCGATCCTGGACGGCAGCCCACGGGTCACGACGGAGGATGCAGCGCGCGACACCGGCGGTCCCGTGACGCGATCGCTCGGCGGCGTGGTGAAGAACCTCCGCGGGACCGGGCTGACGTTGAAGAACGGCAGCGAGACGCTCGCCGTGCCGCTGCTGCAGAGCGACGCCGGTGTCGATGCCGGGCCGAGCGACGCGGGCGTGGCGGACGTCCCCTTCACGTTCGCGACCAAGCTCGCTCCGGGCGCGGCCTTCGACGTCTCCGTCGCCTCGCAGCCGACCGGTCTCGCCCAGACGTGCACCGTTGCAGGTGGCGCGGGCGCGATGGGGTCGTCCGACATGAGCTCGGTCTCGGTGTCGTGTGCGACGGAGACCTTCGCCGTCGGAGGGACCGTCTCCGGACTGCCTCCGGCCACGACCGTCGAGCTCGAGCTGAACGGAACGAGCACGGTGAGCCTCACGACCGCGTCGGCCGGCTTCCCCGCGTTCACCTTCCCCATGGAGGTCGAAGACGGTCAACCCTACGAGGTGAAGCTCAAGACGCAGCCGGCGAATCGTCGCTGCAGCGTCACCAACGGCACGGGCACGATCGCGGGCGCGGCCGTGAAGAACGTGACCGTCACATGCGCGTGCAGCGTGCTCGTCCTCGGTGCCGCGAAGGAGGCGTCGACGACGGCGTTCACGACCGCCCTCCAGGCGGCGGGGCTGGCGACGAGCACGGTGCCGTCGTGGGTCGACTACGCCGGCGCGCCTGCCGCGTCCGAGTTCAACGCCGTCGTGATCACGGTCGGCGACCTCTACCAGCTCGACATGCCAGCCGCCGGTCAGACGTCGATCATCGACGCGTTCAACGCGGGGACTACCGGAGTGGTCACCTCGGAGTGGGGCGGCGCGTACATCCCCAGCCAGAATCGCTGGCAGACCCTGAAGGCCGCGTCGCTCTTCACGCGCTCGAGCGGGCACGTTCCGGCCGCCCTCACGCTCACGGTCGCGCCTGGCCAGGAAGCGCACCCGATCTGGGCGGGCTTGCCCGCATCGTTCACGACCGTGAACACGCACGGCGGGAACGTCGGCAACACACTCGTGAACGGAGGGACGCTCCTCGCGACGTGCCCGGAGTGCGGGAACATCGCGGTCGCGTTCAAGGACGGCGCGCAGCGCGCCGTCCAGCACGGGATCGCGATGGACTACACGGCCGAGAACAGCACGAGCGTGAACGCGTTCACGAACGACCCGAACGTGACGAAGCTCTTCGTGAACTCCGCGAAGTGGGCCGCGCGTTGCCAGTAGTGAGGTGCGTTCAGCGCTTCGCGAGACGCTTCGCGCGCTGGTCCTCGTAGAGCGACGCCGGCCAGAGATCCTTGCCGAGCCCGCGTCCTTCGACGACGTCGCGCGGAGCGGTGCCGACGCCGTACTTGCTCTCCACATCGGCGTCGACCTGGACGCCTTCCTGCGTTCCGATCACGTAGCCCCAGCCGAACTGCTTCGACGTGATCGTGCCGGTGCCCGAAGCGCGCCACACGACGGACTCGGTGCCGGTCTGACCCGCGCCCGAGCTCCACGCGCCGCGGTTCTCGAACTTGAAGCCGTCGTCGAAGAAGCTGTCGTCGACGAGCGTCGCCATCGCGAGCGAGTGGTGGTGCTCGCTCGTCGAGGGCTCGGGCGTGAGCTTGCCGCCGATGAGCGAGAGCATCTCGCTCCCGTGCGAGGCGCAGCGGAGGAACACGGTCCCGACGTTGCCGAAGCCCCAGTTCTGGATGAAGTTGTGGCGGCCGTTCTTCGCGACGCTGTCCTGGAAGAGGACGTCGTTCGTGCGCGACACCTCGAAGAGGTAGCCGTTGCCGCCGCTGCCGCGGTTCTGCGGGTTCTCCATGCTGGAGCGGAGGACGCTCACGCGCTTGGCGTCCTGGACGAGGAGGCCGGCGCTCGCGAGGTGGTAGACGCGCGTGTCGGCGGCGTTCATCCCCGTCGCGCTCGGAGCGGCGACCGAGTGGATGTCGTCGACCCACGCATCGGCGACGCCGCGCATGTCGATCGCCGTGATGTGGTTCTCGGCCCAGGCGTTCGCCCACGTGGTGGCGTTCGTGATGCCGAGGTGCTCGAGGCCGACCTCGCGGAGGTAGCCGCTCTCCTTCTGGAGCGCGGCGCCGTCGCGGACCTTCGCCGGATAGCGGAGCGGGACCTCGAGGACGACCTTGTTCGGCGTCGCGGTCGTGTCGACGGAGACGACCTTCGTCCGGAAGAACGGCTTGTACTGGCTCGCGAACTCGGTCCAGGTGCCGGTCATCCCGTGCTCGGCGACGAACTCGGGCGTGATCGTCCAGCCGACGACGACGTCGTCGCCGGGCGCGAGGTCGCTCGCGTTCGCGACGCTGACCTCGCGCGCGCGGTTCGCGCCGTCGGCGACGAGGGGGCGCGCCGCATCGCGTGCGACCGCGCCCGCGAACGTGATGTGGGCCTTGTTGTCCATCCCCTTCGCCTTCGTGAAGCGGAGGACGGAGGTCGTGCCGGTGCCACGGAGGACGACGCCGTTCGTCGTCACGGAGAGCTGCCCGTCGACGCGATACGTCCCTGCCGGGAAGAAGACGACGCCACCGCCGGCGGTCGACGCCGCGGCGATCGCGCGCGTGATCGCCGCGGTCGTGTCGGAAGCGCCGGACGCGTCCGCGCCGTAGGTCGTCACGTCGTAGGTCGCGCCGGGCGGCGAGGCGGGCGGCGCTTCACCGGCGCGATAGCCCGCGTAGGAGAAGTCGTGGAGGAAGCGGCCTTCGCCGTCGGCGGGCGCATCGGGCGTCCACGTCGGAGGATAGAGGGAGCTGCACCAGCGTCCGTCCGGGCATCCCGCGACGACCGGAGCCTGCGCCTCCTCCGCGCGCGGCGTCTCCGCGGGCGTCGCGCTCGCCGGCGTGACGCCGTCCTCCGTGGTCGAGGTCGCGCCGTAGAGGTCTCCGGTCGGCGCGACGGTTTCGCCATCGGACGACTCGGCAGAGCCACAGGCGACGGCAGCAAGCGAGAGCAGGACGAAGGTGGCGCGAAGAGCGCGAGCGGTCGGGATCTGCATCGCGGGCCACCCTAGGTGTGGCGTTCTTGATCCGCGAGG
The DNA here is from genome assembly GCA_039809485.1 of Polyangiaceae bacterium. Taxonomy (GTDB): domain Bacteria; phylum Myxococcota_A; class Polyangia; order Polyangiales; family Polyangiaceae; genus Labilithrix. Next base: position 7,688 of record JBDHVE010000082.1, read on the forward strand.
CGTTTGCGCCTTCTACATACGATTTCGAATTTGTCGGATGTCCGACGCTCGAGAGGCACATTGTCATCATCGAGCTCGCATCCGAGCGATCGCTTGCTCGCGCTCGCTCGCGACGCGTCGTAGCTCGACGGGTCGTGCGTCGTAGCTCGTGCGTGTACCACACGAGGTAGACTTCCCGTCGCGATGCCGGACGAGCTCCGACGGAAGCCAGGGGAGAGAATGTGGCCGCCGAAGGCGTCGGCGGAGCCGCACTCCGTTCGCGCGTACGCGTTCGCGATTCTGTCGGTAGCTCTCGCGACGCTCCTCGCGTTCGCGTTGTTCGGCCGGTCGGAGCTCGCCGACATCGTGATGGTCTATCTCCTCGCCATCGTCGTCGTCGCGACACGGGCGGGCTTCCGTGCCTCCGTCGTCTGCGGTGCCCTGAGCGTGCTCGCGTTCAACTTCTTCTTCACCCAGCCGTACTACACGTTCGGCGTCTCCGACCTGCGGCACGTCGTGACGTTTGCGGTGATGCTCCTCGTCGGCGTCGTCGTCGCGACGCTCACGCAGCGGGTCCGGGACCAAGTCGAGGTCGCGCACCGCAGCGAGCGCCGCACGCAGCTCCTCTACGCCATGAGCCGTGAGCTCGCGCGGACCGAGGGCATGACCAGACTCGTGCGCGTCGGCACGCACCACCTCGAGGAGGTCTTCGGGGCGCGCGTCGCGCTCCTCGCTCCAGGGAGCGCCGACGAGCTACGGATCGACTACGCCACGGAAGGCTTCACGGCCCCCGTCGAGAGCGAGTCGAACGTCGTCCACTGGGTACTCGGGCACCGGCGCCCGGCCGGGATCGGTACCGAGACGCTCGCGTCGAGCCAGGGGTTCTACGTCCCTCTCGTCTCGTCCGGTGCCGAAGCGGACGTCATGGGCGTGGTCGGGATCTATCCGCGAACGACGTCCACCTTCGACGATCCCGAACAGCAACTGCTCGCCGATGCCTTCGCGACGCAGCTCGCGACCGCGATCGAACGCGCACGGCTCGCCGAGGAGACGGAACGCGCGCGAATCCAGATCGAGGCCGAGCAGCTGCGCAATACGCTGCTCTCCTCCGTCTCACACGACCTCCGGACCCCGCTCGCGGTCATGCGTGGTGCCGCGAGCACGCTCGTCGACGACGACGGAGAGCTCGAGGCGAGCGTGCGGCGAGAGCTCGCCTCTGCGCTCTTCGAAGAGACCGAGCGGATGGATCGTCAGATCAAGAACCTCCTCGACATGACGCGCCTCGAGTCGGGCGCGGTCCGCATCCAGAGGGAGTGGCAGTCCCTCCAGGAGGTCGTCGGCGCGGCCTGGAGCCGGGTCGAGCCGCGCCTCGGCGGTCGTGAGGTCACGATCCGCGTGCCGGCGGATCTCGACGCGTCGTTCGACGCCGTCCTCATCGAGCAGGTCATCGTGAACTTGCTCGAGAATGCCGCGAAGTACACGCCCGAGGGCTCGCCGATCGAGGTCACCGCCGAAGCCGATGAGGCCGACGTCACCGTCGTCGTGAGCGACCGCGGCCCGGGGATCCCGGTCGAAGAGCAGGAACGCATCTTCGACAAGTTCTACCGCGGGTCGTCCGAGCGAACGCGGACCGGTGTCGGGCTGGGGCTCACGATCTGCCGCGCGATCGTGGCGGCTCATGGAGGCACGATCCGGGTCCGAACGCGGCCCGACGGAGGCGCCTCGTTCGCGTTCACCCTTCCGCGCCAGCTCGGCCCGGTCGCGGGCGGTGAGCTCCCGGAGATCCTGGAGACCTCATGACGACCGCGTCCGGTCCGCTCGTCCTCGTCGTCGAGGACGAACCGCAGATGCTCCGGTTCCTCCGCGCTTCGCTCTCGACGCACGGGTATCGTCTCGTCGAGACGACGACCGGAGCGGAAGCGCTCGCGCAGACTGCAGCGCGGAGCCCGGACATCATCCTCCTGGATCTCGGTCTGCCCGACCTCGACGGCGTCGACGTGACCCGGCGCCTCCGCGAGTGGACGCGCACGCCGATCATCGTCCTGTCCGCCCGCGGTCAGGACGAGGACAAGATCGACGTGCTCGATGCCGGTGCCGACGACTACCTGACGAAACCGTTCAGCGTCGGAGAGCTCCTGGCGCGCATGCGCGTCGCGCTCCGTCACGTCGCCGACAAGGCCGCCGGCGGAAACGCGCCCGTCTTCACCGTCGGTGACCTGGAAGTCGATCTCGCGCGGAGGCAGGTCTCGGTATCCCATCGCGAGGTTCACCTCACGCCGACCGAGTACAAGCTCCTCGCCACGCTCGTGAAATTCGCCGGAAAGGTCGTCACCCATCGGCAGCTGCTCCTCGAGGTCTGGGGACCGCCCTTCGTCACACACACCCAGTACCTGCGCGTGTTCATGGGCCAGCTCCGGCAGAAGCTGGAGCCGGAGCCTGCGAAGCCGCGCTACCTCATCAACGAGCCGGGGGTTGGTTATCGCTTGAGGGACCGCTGACCCTTATGAAATCCTGATACCGAGCGGCTATCCCCTTATGCGCCGCTTGCACGCGCCCGGGCAGACTCGGGGGCGAGGCACCAGCGTGCGCCCGTCGCCGTATCGTCAAGCCGTCTCGCCGCCTGGCCCCGAGCTCGAGGTGAAGGAGCCCGCGTCGGGGGACTTCGAGCTCGTGCCGGTGTTCGGGGTGCTCTGGGCCGTGAGTGTCGCGCAGGTCACGACATCGATGACGTGCCGGAGGGAGCTCGGGACTTCGGACGCGCTCGCCGGCGCCTTGATCGTCCTGCTTCCGTTCCTCGTCCGCGAGCCACTTCGCATCCTCGGCGCGCGCTTCGGACTGCCACGTCCACCCAAGGAGTGAAACAAGGAATGTCCGAAGCCATCGCGGGTTCCGCCGACTCGCACTCTCCGAAGATCGAGAGCCGCTCCGACCTGGCGAAGCTCACCCTTGCCGCGCTCGGCGTCGTCTACGGCGATATCGGCACGTCGCCGCTCTACGCGGTCCGGGAGTGCTTCACGCTTCCGCACGGCGTCGAGGTGACACGCGCGAATGTGCTCGGCGTCGAGTCCCTCTTCTTCTGGTCGCTCTTCTTCGTCGTCGTCCTCAAGTATCTCACGTTCATCATGCGCGCCGACAACCGGGGCGAGGGAGGCATCCTCGCGCTCCTCGCCCTCCTCGAGGCGAAGCCGAGCGCGACGCGGAAGTGGATGATGCCGGTCTACGTCGCTCTCGGCTTGTTCGGGACGGCGCTTCTCTACGGCGATGGCGTCATCACCCCCGCGATCTCGGTCCTCGGTGCGATGGAGGGGCTCGGGGTCGCCTCCTCCTTCTTCACCAAGCCCGTGATCGTGACGATCTCGATCGGGATCCTGATCGGGCTGTTCCTCGGTCAGCGCTTCGGCACGGCGAGCGTCGGCGCCGTCTTCGGACCCGCGATCCTGGTCTGGTTCGGCGCGATCGGCGGGCTCGGTGTCTACTGGATCCTGCAGCGGCCGGAGGTCCTCTGGGCAGTCGACCCGCGCCACGCGATCGGGTTCTTCGCGGCGCACCGCCTCCACGGGTTCCTCGTGCTCGGCTTCGTCTTCCTCTGCGTGACCGGCGGCGAAGCGCTCTACGCGGACATGGGCCACTTCGGACGGACACCGATCCGCGTCGGGTGGTTCTTCGTCGCCTTCCCCGCGCTGCTCGCGAACTACCTCGGTCAGGGCGCTCTTCTCCTCGTGAAGGGGCCAGTCGAGAATCCATTCTTCGAGACGACGTCCGGGATCTGGCGTTATGGCCTGATCGGTATTGCAACCGTTGCCGCCGTCATCGCGTCCCAGGCGATGATCTCGGGCTCGTTCTCCCTCACGCAGCAGGCGGTGCAGCTCGGCTACTGGCCGCGCGTGACGATCAAGCACACCTCCGGCAGCGCCGAGGGCCAGATCTACGTGCCAGAGGTCAATTTCGCCCTACTCGTCGGCTGCGTGATCCTCGTCCTGGCGTTCCAGGACTCGTCGCGCTTCGCGTCGGCGTACGGAATCGCCGTGACGGGGACGATGAGCATCACGAGCGTTCTCTTCTACGGAGTCGCGCGTCGATGGGGCTGGAGCGCGTTGACGGCCGGGGCTCTCGTCGCGCTGTTTCTCGTGTTCGACCTCGCGTTCTTCAGCGCGAACGTGCACAAGATCGCCGACGGCGGATGGTTCCCGGTGAGCGTGGGCGTCGCGATGTTCGCGCTCATGACGACCTGGCGCCGCGGCCGCGAGCTCCTCGCGCAAGCGTTCCGCGATCAGAGCCTGCCGCTCGACCTCTTCATGGCCGATCTCACCACGACCAAGCCCCTTCGTGTCGTCGGCACCGCCGTGTTCATGACGTCGAACCCCGACGGCGCTCCGCCGGTCATGCTCCACTACTTCAAGCACTCGAAGACGCTCCACGAGCAGGTGATTCTCCTGTCGATCACGACCCGGCACGTTCCGGAGCTCGGTCGGGTGGATCACGTGGAGCAGATCGAGGAGCTCGGGCACGGCTTCTATCGCGTGCGCGCACAATATGGGTTCATGGAGACGCCGAACGTCATCGAGCTCATGGATATCTGCGCCGAGAAGGGCCTCGAGACCCGGAAGACGGATACGAGCTATTTCCTCGGACGCGAGACGCTCATCCTGACGCACAAGAAGGGAATGGCGAAGTGGCGCAAGATGCTTTTCGCCGCGATGAGCCGCAACGCTCGTCCTGCCAATGCCTTCTTCCAGATCCCACCGAATCGGGTCGTGGAGCTCGGCGCGCAGATCGAGCTCTGACGCGGACGGGAGCTCACGTCGCTCCACCGCCCTCCCAACCGGTGACGCGCGCGAGCTCGGCGCGCGTCATGTGGGTATCCATCAGCGCCTGGAGCTGGCTCGCCCGCGCGAGGACGTAGATGCGGAGCGGCTCGACGAGGGCGCGCTCGTCCTTCGTGCCGAGGTCGATCGCGTCCTGTACCGCGACGATCCAGCTCTTCGCGCGCCGGACGGCGCGATCCCAGTTCTCCTCGCGCGTCGCCGCTTCGACGGCTGCGGCGTGAGCGGCCTCGACCTCCGCCGCGACGCCGCCGAGCGCGAGGCGCTCGAGGGAACGCGCCTCGTCGAGGTTCGCCTCCGCCTGGTGGACGCGGGCGTTCTTGGTGAGGAAGTCGAGCGGCCACTCGATCCCGAACGCGGCGGTGAGCTGCGGGCCAGCCGTGGCAGGGTCGAAGCCGCTGACCGGCACCTGGACGCCGGGTGCGAACGTCCAGTCGAAGCGCATTCCGAGCCCGACGTTCGGGAGCATGTTCGCGCGCGCGCCGTCGACCTGCGCGCTCCGCGCGGCAACGCCGGCACGGGCGCGGTTCACGTCGGCGCGATGGAGTCGCGCCGCGGCGAGATGGGGGACGACGTCGCCGAGCGGCGTCGCCGGACGCGTGAGCGGCTCGTCGGGCGTGTCGAAGCCGGTCTGGATGCCGGTATAGAACCGGAGCGCTCCGGAAGCCGCCGTCGCTCCGCGCTTCGCGTCGGCGATGCGGGCGAGGAGCTCGTCGCGGCTCACTTCGAGCCGGAGGCGGTCGGCGCGGTCGACGGACCCATCGCCTTCGTCGAGCTTCTTCTGGATCGAGGCGATCGCGTCGTCGAGCTTCGAGAGCGCGTCTTCGGCGAGATGCGCCATGTCGCGCGCGAGCGCGAGACTGAAGTACGCGCGCTTCACGTCGACGCGGATCTGTTGGCGCTCCTTCTCGACGTCCCATTCGCCGAGACGGACGTGCGCCTCGGCGGCGCGTCTCGCGGAGGAGATCTTGCCGAACGTGTAGAGCGGCACCGTCGCCGAGACGCCGACCTGGAAGAGCGGGCCGAGCCCCACCGCGACGCCCTGCGTGACGAAGTCCGGGCTCGGCTGCGACCCTGCCGGCGCGTTCGGGACGACCCCGAAGCGGCTGCTCAGGCCGACGAACGACGCCGGCGCGACGCGCGCTTCCTCGAGCTGCGCACGCATCGCGTCGAGCCGGGCGCGCGCGGCGAAGAGCGCGGGGTGATTCCGCTCGGTGAGCGCGAGACACTCGCCGAGCGAATAGGTGCGCGTCGGCGCGCGCTCGTCCGCGCACGCGGAGCGCCCGAGCGCGAGCCCGCAACAGAGGAGCGCTACGCCGAAGAGGACGACGAGGACTGATCGCGGAGTCACACGCGGTGTGAAAGGTCGTTCGCGCCATGCGCACCATCGCGCGAGAAACGTCGGTGTCGAAGCAAGCATGCGCGGCGCGTGAGCAAGGTGCGGGCCGAGCGTAGCCGCGCACGCCTCCGGAGCTCCGCGCGCGCGGCTTCATGGCTCGCGGTGTCAGGAGACGCGCCATGCGGAAGGTCGCCGATTCATGCCGACGCGAAGGTCGGCGACGCAGGACGGCCGCGCCCCCCGGGGACTTCGGCCGCGTCGACGAGGCCATGCTTCCGCCAACCAGTGAGGAGGAGCCACGTGCGCGGCGGCGGAACCGGCCGGAGCGCGGCGTCCTCGCACGCGGCGCGCGCGGCGACGAGCGGGGTGAAGCGCGCGGTCCAGCCGTCGAAGTACGTGAACGACGAGCACGGGTCGAAGCTCGCGCCCGCCGGTCCGCCGACGCCGAGCGGGAGGAGGCCCGGCACGCTGTGCTTCCGATGGTTCAAGAGAACGTAGGCGAGCGCGTTCCGGACCTCGCGCGGCTTCGTGAGCTCGTGCCGATGGTGACGGTCGGCCCAGACCGTCCCGCGCCAACGGAGCGCCTTGTTGATCGCGCGCGCGAGCCGCGTCGTCAGGCCCTGCATGCCCGAGCGGAGCGCCGCGCCGTCGCTGGCCTCGACGAGGAGATGGACGTGATCGCCCTGCACGGAGAAGTGGACGACGCGACAGTCGCCACGCTGCCCCGCGCGAATCGCGTCGCGGACGCGGCCGAAGACATGCTGCGCGCGCAAGAACGCGGCCTCGCGCTTCGCGCGAATCGTCACGTGGACTGGGTTCGCGCGCGCATGACGGGCAAGGGCAGAGCGAGCTGCTTCATGCGCAGCAGTGTGGATCCGGGGACGATCCTAACCGGACCAGTGGATCCGATTTCGCACCGTACTCGAATGCGACCAGCAAACTCGATTCGGCAGTCTTCGATTTTCCGGTCGCGCGTCGTCCGTCAGGGTCTGAAACGGCGCATGCCCGGCGGTCGTGACGTTGTCTCGTGGGCCTCGCTCCAGCTCGACCCGCGAAGTCGAACGAGGAGCGCTCCCTCCGACCGAGCGCGTGCTCCGCTGTCCAGAAGACTCGAGCGCTGACCAACGCGGACGCCTCCGAACTTCGATAGGGTGCTGAATCAAACCGGCGGCGCCTCGGCGCGCGAGCAGGCTCCCCGCTGGCGGTCGCAGGCGAAGAAGATGATTGGCGGTCGCCCCGACGCGCGAGGCCAGGGCGCGAGGCCACGGCGCGCGAAGCGGTGGCATGCGAAGCGACGGCTGCGAGCGCCACCGCGATGTGTGTCGCGCACCGCCCTGCCCGACTGTGCATCGCGTTGCACGCGGCCCGGCGGCGGCGTCCCCCGGCGCACGGCCGATCGCGTGGGAAATGCCCGGTTCCCGCGCTCCCGGCGCGAGGCACACCCGATGCTCTCCGGCCGCCATGCGCAGCCGTTTCTTCGCCGCTTTCCTCGCGGCGTCTTCTTTCGTCTCTCCGGCCCTCGCAGCCGAGTCCACCTCCAGCCCCGCGCCGCTCCCCCCGACACGCGGCGATCTCTTTCCCGGCGCCGGTCGGCCCACCGTCGCGGCCGGGACCGGACTGCCCTTCCTCGGCATCGCGGAGGTCGGGATCGGCGTCACCGACGGCGTCGCGGTCGGCGTCGTCGGTGGCATCACGCCGAGCGTCGTCACCGCTGGCGTCCGCCCTCGCTTCCGCGTCGCCACGAGCCAGCGCACCGCGCTCGTCCTCGTCTCGCCGATCCTCTACTACCCGAGCGCGAGCGCGCCCGGTCCCGGCAACGTCGGGAACAGCAACTGGGTCCTCGCTCGTCCCGAGCTCTTCTTCGACGGTGCCATCGGGGATCGCTGGCACCTCGCCGGCGGGATGGGCGTCATCGCCGCTGCCTCGCTCGAGGCGCTCGGCCAGGTCGCCGAGGGCAAGGAACTCCGCATGCCGCCGTACGGCGACGGAACACCACGTCGCGGATTCGCCGGCGGGATCTGGAACACGGCGAGCGCACGCGGAAGCTACCTGCTCGCCGAGCGCACGCATCTCTTCGCCGAGGCCGGCGTCGTCCTGAAGGGTGTCGTCCCCGCCGACGGCGTCGGCGGCCCGCCCCTCGTCGTCACGATCGGAGCCCAGCATGCGTTCTGAGCTGCTCTACGCTGCATCGCTCGCCCTCGCCCTCACCGCGTGCACCTGGGAGACCGATCTCCCTGCCGACGTGCGCGCGATCGAAGTCCGTCCCGAGCGCGAGCTGCTCGTCACCGACGACGACGTGCTCGCGACCGTCGGCAACAACACGCGACACGCGCCGCTGTCCTTCGCCGCCGTCACCGCGAAGCTCGACCTCGACGTTCCTTCGCTCCTCCGCGCCTGGTCCGCCCGCCTCCCTGCCGAGCGCGCGCGCGTCCTCGATACGGTCACGTACGAATCGCCGGAAACAGCGCCCTTCCGGCTCGCCGCCGTCGTCAACCGCACCGACCTCACCGACCAACCCGACCGCGCCGCCCCCGGCGGCGAAGGCCGCCTCGTGTTCGCGCTGACGCAAGGCCCCGCCGACGACCCCGCATCCCCCGCGCTGCCGCTCGCCGTCATCTTCGAGTGGGCCCAGCGAGGAACGTCGCGCGAATGGGTCTCCCGCTGGCACACGCTCGCCACCGCCGAAGACCTCCCCACAGCCCTCACCATCGTCACTTCGCAGTTCGTCACCGCCGACACCCTCGCGCAGGTCCGCACCGCCGACGCGTTCACCGGCCCGCTCCGGATGGAGGAGCTCCACTACGACGCGAGCGCGCACTCGCTCGTCCCCGCGAAGCTCCGGAACACGATCGACTGGGCGCGCATCCCGGAGGCCGACGTCCGCGCATTCGTCGCGGAGAGCCAGCCCGCGCTCGAGCACGGCACAATCGTGTTCCCCGAAGCGTGGTGGTCGACGTCGTCGTCCGTCGACGACGCTCCACCGTCGTGGGCCGCGACGCTCCCGCGCGGCGACGCCTTCGTGAACGCGACCTGCACCGGATGCCACGCGCGGTCGCCGAGCGGCTTCCACGTGGACCCGAAAGGCCGCGCTCGAACGAAGCTGTCGCCTTTCCTCCGCGACGAAGCTCCGTCCGACGTGCACGACGACGAGCTCGCCAGACGGACTGTATTCGTACAGCTCACGCTGTCGGGACGCGGCGGAGACACGTGAGGATTCCACGCAGCAACACGCGAATTCCGGCGAGCACGACTACGATCCATCGGTGCTCCAACTATCGGGACGACGAACACTCCATCCGACATGCGCAGACGGTGGAGGTTTCCGCGTTGGAAAGGAGAACGTGCCGACCGACCGTCTGCCCCAGCATCCATACGCGGAGTAATGGATTCGACCTCAACCTCGGAGGTCGACATGTCCGTACGCCTCACGCTCCGCCTCCTCTCGCTCACGGCCGCCGCCGCGATGCTTGCAGCCTGCACGCAGCCCACCGACGACACGACCGAAGACGTCGGCAGCACCGACTCGGCGATCGTCGGCGGAACGACGACGACGGCCTATCCCGCCGTCGGCGCCCTCGTCGACGTGAACGGTCCGTTCTGCACGGCGACCGTCATCGCGCCCCGGGTCCTCGTCACCGCCGCGCACTGCGTGGAGGGCAACAGCGCTTCGCGCGTCGCGTTCGTGACCGGCCCGAACGCCCTCTCGCCGCAGGCCTTCGTCCGCGTCTCGCGCCTCGTCGCGCACCCGCAGTACGACGCACGGCGCATTGCGAACGACATCGCCGTCGTGCTCCTCGCTTCGGATGCTCCGGTCGCGCCGATCGCGATCAACGCGCAGCCGCTCGACGCGAGCTGGGTCGGCCGCACCCTCCAGCACGTCGGCTACGGCGCCTCGAACGGCCGCACCGGCGCAGGCTCCGGCGTGAAGCGCACGGTCGCGATGCCGATCACCGCCGTCGGCGGCACCCAGTTCGCCTACGGCGATCGCACGCGCAACACCTGCTTCGGCGACTCGGGCGGTCCCGCGCTCCTCGACGCAAACGGCAGCCTCGCCGTGGTCGGCGTCACCTCGTTCGGCGACCAGACCTGCACGCAGTTCGGGGTCGACACGCGCGTCGACGCGTTCCAAGGCTTCGTGACTCCGTTCCTCCCGAAGTGAGCGCAACGGGCCGGAGGGATCGTCTACGATCTCCTCATGGCCAAGTCAGCACCGCCTCCGCCGCGGTCCGGGCAGCTGCCCGACCTCGACCGCGAGGCCGTCGACCGCGCGCTCGCCACCGTCGTCCCCGACGCGCGCGACCGGGCCTTCGTCCTCCGCTGCATCCTGGAGGAAGGCCCGCGCCACCACCGGATCGCGAGCTGGGCGCTGCTCCGCGCGCTCGCCGGTCTCCTCGAGAGTCGCCCGCCCGCGGCCCCACTGGAAGCCGAGGCGATCCCGACCGAGCCGCTCCGGATGCGGCTTCCGCCGAGCGTGGCGCAGGCGTCCGAAGACGCCGCGTTCCCGATCGGTATCCCGAAGCGCCTCCTCGCGAGGAGCCTCGAGGACGACGAAGAGACCGCGATCGCGCTCGAGGCCCTCGCCGACGGACCTCCCCATCACGCCCTCGCGAACGCCGTGATGCTGTGGCTGATGGAGGCGCTCGCGGGGCGATGAGCGAACGAAGCCCCGCGGCCTCGAGCGCACGCATCCCGCTCGTCGGCGCGCCGCTCTCGCTCCCCCGCACGCCGGAGCCGCCGCCCGACGTCGAGGAGCGCGCGCTCGCACGGACCGATCTCGGATCGGCCTTCGAGCTCGCCTCCGCCGAGCTCGGCTTCGCGGCCGCGTCGTGGCTCTTCGTCGAAAACGTCGCGAAGGTCGGCGGTGACGCCGCGGTCCGTGCGCTCGGAGACGAGCTCGGCACGACGTTCTCCGTCCTCGACCTCGTCGTTCGGCGCTGGCTCGAGGGACGGCGCCGACCGCACGTCGACGCCGGAAGGCTCCGGAGCGCCCTCCACGGCGTCCGCCGCGTCCTCGTCGTCGGTGTCGAGGCCGAGCACCTCGACGCGCTCGCGCGCGCGCTCGATCCCACCGTCCGCCTCGGCCTCCTCACGTATCGGCTCCAGCGGGTGGACTGGCCGCGCGTCCTCGCGAACTTCGGCGACCGGATCGAGCCGGTCGACCTCGCCGAGTTCCAGGGCTGGGCCGGCGCGCGCTCGGGGCTCCTCACCTTCGTGTACGGCGAGCGGCACGGGCTCGTGAACGTCCTCTCCGCGTTCCTCCGCGTCTCCGGCCCCGACGTCCGCACCCAGTTCCGCGAGATCATCGGCTGGGACGTGCTCGGCGCCGCGCCCGACGTCTATCCGCGTTACCTCGTCGAGACCGCCGTCTCCGATCTGACTGCGTTCGTGCCGCTGGCGGAGCGCTGATGCCCGCCCTCGTCCTCACGAGCATCCTGGTCCTGACCCTCGCGCTGCAAGCGCGGTTCGCCGCGTACCGGATGATGCTCGTCCTCGCGGGTGCGGGGCTCTCGTGCCTCTGCTCGGCCACGTTCGGACTCGGCGGCAGCCGCGTCCTGCTCGCCGACGTCCCGTGGGACGTGCTCGTCCTGCTCGTCGCGCTCGGGCTCCTGTCCGAGGCCTTCGTCGAAGCGCGGCTCTTCGCGGTGCTCGCCGTCCGCGCCGCCGAGCTGAGCCGCGCTTCGCCGGTAGGGATCGCGCTCGTCTTCGCCGTCGGGATGTACGCGGTGAGCGCGCTGATGAACAACCTCACCGCCCTCGTCCTCGTCCTGCCCATCGTCCTGATCATCCTCCGGGTCGCGTCCGCCTCGCAGCGGCAGGTGAGCTGGACGCTCGGGACGCTCCTCGTCGCGTGCAACCTCGGGGGCGCCGCGACACCGATCGGCGATTTTCCCGCGATGCTCCTCCTCGGCCGCGGCTCGATGACCTTCTCCGCTTATCTCATCCGCGCGCTGCCGACGACGGCGCTGGGGCTCCTCCTCCTCCTCGCCGTCGCGTGGGTGAGCCTCCGGGCGACGTCCGCGCGCTCTTCGGGCGAGCTCCGGGCCGCGATCTCGCGCGCGCTCCTCGGCGCGCTCTATCGCGGCGTCCGGCTCGACACGCGGCTGCTCTCGTTCGTGTCGGTCGTCTTCGGCGGGATGCTGCTCGCGTGGACGTTCCTCCCCGCGTCCGGTCCCTACAGCGCCGACCTCGTCGGTTGGGTCGGCGTCCTCGTCGCGCTCGCGATCCGTCCCGCCGTCGGCGAGCGCGTCGTCCGCACGAAGGTCGACGTCGAGGCGGTGCTCTTCCTCCTCGCCCTCTTCGTGATGGTCGGCGCCGTTCGCCGGACCGGCGTCTTCTCGACCGTCGCGCAGGCGCTCGTGGGCCTCCCCGTCTCGCCGCCGCTCCAGCTCGTGATGTTCCTCGTCCTGGTCGGCGTCGTCACCGGGGTCTTCTCGGCGGGGCCGTCGATGGCGGCGCTGCTCGAGGTCGCGGCGGTGCTCGCGACCCGCCTCCCGCCGCACGTGGTCTACGTCGGGCTCGCCCTCTCCGTCTGCGCCGGCAGCTCGCTCTTCCTGACCGCGGCGACGTCCGGACCGCTCGCGCAGTCACTCACCGAGCGCGCGCATCTCGTCTCGGAGTCCGGCGAGCGCGTGCGCTTCGGCTTCGCCGAATTCCTGCCGGTCGGCGTCGTCTCCTTCGTCGTGATCGAGGGCGTCGCGATCGGCTACGCGCTCCTCGCCCTCGCCTGGACGTGACCGGCGCGCGGTCGCCCCTGCACGACCGCCGCCAGGTCTTCGAGTCGCGCGCGGATCCCTTCTGCCGTCCTCGCGACGGCGCTCTCGAACGAGAGCGCGTGCTCGAGCCCGAGCACGAGCGAAGCCGGCAGCGTCTCCGGCAGCGTCGGCCGGGCGGAGATCGGGAGCGAGACGACGCGCTCGCGCGACGGCACGACTCCACGATCGAGACTGCCCGGACCGCGCTCCGTGCTCGGCGCCGCCGAGACGAGCGCCCCGATCGCCGCCGCGACCTCGTTCGGCGTCGTCTCGTGGAGCGGCGCGACGAACGGCGGGAGACGCAGCTCGTGGCGCATCGCACGGACGAGCGACTCGACGACGTCGTCGACCCACGCGAGCCGCTCCGACCGGTGCGGCCACGACCCCGGATCGAGCGGCTCACCGCGCGCCGCCTGGACGCTGAGGCGCGTGACGATGCCGTCGTCGTCGAGCGGCGCATTCGGACCGAAGACGCGCGCGACGCGCACGAGCCGGGCATCGACGCGACGCGCGCGCACGTGCTCGACCGCGAGCGCCTCCGCACAGCGAACGCCTTCGCCCCAGCGTTCGAGGCTCGTCGCCATCACCACGCGGGCGCCGCGCGCGGCCGCGAGCTCGAGCACACGCCCGGTGCCGATCACGCTCGCGAGCGTCGTCTCGATCGGCGCCTCCTCGCAGCGGCGCCGGCTCGACGGGACCGCGAGGTGGTAGACGGCGTCGACATCGAGCGCGAACGCGCGCGCGATGTCGTGCTCGACGAACGAGAACCGGTTCTCGCGCTCGAGCTCACGCACGAGCGCCCAGCTCCCGCTCGAGAGGTCATCCATTCCGACGACCTCGTGTCCGTCCGCGACGAGCCGCTCCGCGAGCCGTGCTCCGACGATGCTCGCGACACCGGTGACCAACACCTGCTGCTTCTTCATCATGGTCGCTCGCCCGACCACAGGTGCACCTCACATGCCGTCACGTCTCCCGAACGGCCCGAAATGCGAAACGCCCGCACCAGGAAAGGTGCGGGCGTCTCCCGTTCCGGGCTGGGCGACGTTCAGGAGAACGTGGCGAAGACCGGCAGACCGAGGCGGTCTCGCACGTCACGCGGCTCGAAGAAGATCCCCGAGAAGCGATCGGCGAGCGCTGCGACGGCGAGCACTGCGGCGATCGTCGCGAGCGCGCCGATCACGATCGCGATGAGACCGACGGGCCGCTTCGGCCCCGCGGGCACCTCGGCCGGGTGCACGACGCGGTAGCGGGCCGTGTACGCCGCCTCCGCGAACTGCTTCTGGGCCTGGACCTCCTGGAGCTCCTTCACCGCGGTCTGGTAACGCTGGCTCGCGGCCTCGAACTGGACCTGTGCATCCTGCACGTTCGTCGGGCCCATCGCCGGCGGCGCTTCTTCCTTCTTCTCCGCGCTGGCCGTCCCGGCCGGCTGCACGATCGGGCGCGGAGCCGGCGTCGCCGCCTTCTGCGCGTTGACCTGCGCCTGCTGCTTGGCGGCGATCTGGTTGAGGATGTCGCGCTCCTTCGCCTTCATCGCGGCGAGATCGGGCGTGTCGGCCTTCGTCGCCTCGAGCGTCTGCTTCAGCGCGATGACCTCGGGATGACCTTCGGCGAGCGTCTGCCGCTTCTCGATCAGCTGCTGGTTCAGCTCGGCGACGCGACGCAGCTTCGCCTCCTGGAGGACGGCCATCTGCGTGCGCACGTTGTCGAGCTCCGCCTTGAGCTGCGGATCCGCGTCCGGCGGCGGCTCGGGACGATCGCGCACGCCCTGCGGCAGCGCGGGGATGATCACGTTCACGCGCTTGTTCGGGTCGTTCGCCTTCTGGAGCTGGACGAGCGTCTTCGCCGCGGTCTCGAGGTCCTTGTGCGCCGAGGCGACCTGGCCCTCCTGGATCTTGAGGCGCGTCGGGATGACGCCGACCTCGGACTGGTAGCGCGCGTCGAGGAAGTTCTTCACCGCCGCATCGACGATGTCACGCGCCGCGACGGCCTCCGACCAATCGAGGCGAACATTCACGGTTGCGCCATCCATGAACACCTTGAGGCGACCCTCGATGTTGTTCACGAGCGCTTCGAACTTCTCCTCGTCGGAGGGCGCCGGCTTGCCGAGCTTGCGATTGATCTTGTCGATCAGCCGGCGATGCGGCTGCCGCATGTCGTCCCAGCGCTCGACGAGGTTCTTCTGCTTGACGATGGCGATGATGTTGTCACGCGCCATCACCTGCTCTTCGAACTCGCGCTGCTGGTTGCGCTGCTCCTCGGGGCTCGTCCACTGCTGCTGCTGCTGCCCCGTGATCGCGTTCGTCCGCTGGACGAGGACGCGGGCGTCCACCGCGTAGGTGCGCGGCGCGAAGATCGACGCGAGCACCGTGAGGGCGCCGCAGATCATGACGACGACGAACGAGAGCCCCTTCCGCCGTCGCGCCGAACGAGCGGCCTCGGAGACGCGCTCGCGCACGGCGATGTTCGGCCCCTCGTCCTCGTCACCACCCCCGCGCCCGCCACCACCACCGGCAGGACCGCCACCACCGCCGCCGCGCTGCCCCGGATACTGCAGCTTCGGATCCGGTCGGAAGAGGGTCGCTTCCTCGATACGCGCCATCGTGCTTTCTCTCCGTGTCTCTCTGTGCGGGCTCTACGACCGAGCCCGTCTCCGCTTCGGCTTACACACAGCGTGCCGGAGCCCTCAGACTACGCCGCCGCATCAATCGGGGGTACCAAACGGATCGGGGGCGAGGCCGGGAGGCGGTCGCGGGGTGTCGGTGCCGGTGGGCGCAGGATCCTTCGGGTCCTCGGGCTTCGTCCCGGTCCGCGATGTCGTCCGGCCGTTTCCCGCTGCCGTCGTTCCGCCGAGCGGACGCGTCGCGCCGACCCCGGCCGGGATCACCGTCGTCGGCGGCGTCCGGCGCGACGTCGTGCCGGCCGCGCCCGCATCGGCGCTCGTCGTCGACGGCGGCGTGGGCGCGTCGCCGATCACGATCGTGTCGAGCGGCGGAGGCGAGAAGCTGCTCGAGGGGACCGCGACCGTGCTCGCCGAAGGAGGCGGCGAGACGCGATCGGCGTTCGCCCGATCGCGCTGGTCCTTCACTGCGAAGAACGCGAAGCCGCCGAGCGCGACGGCGGCGACGGCGACCGCCGCGAGCCACACGCCGACGCTGCTCTTGCGACGCGTGCCGAAGACTTCTTCGTCGACCGGCGTGCCGATGCTGTCGTCCGAGCCGCCGCCGTACGTCGCGGGGATGCTCGACTCGTGGTGATCCGGGCGCGACGCGCGCACGTTCATCGCGGGCGGCGGAATCGTCGGGACGGGCGCGATCGGAACGGTGCCGTGCGGGCCGGCGCGGGGCGCGGGCGGCGGGTTCGGCGGAACCGAACCGTCGTTGCCGACGATCCCGCGGAGCTGCTCGCCCTGGCCGGAGCCGACGCCGATGAACGTGCCGTCGGGCCCGTGCGAGCCGCCGCTCTGCGGCGCCTTCTTGATCGTCTCGGCGGTGGGGTTGTAGTCCTCGGCCGGCGGCGGGACGCTGCCCGCGTTCACGCCCGCGATCCGCGGCGCGAACATCGGCTCGACCGGCGTGACGAGGCGGCCGAGGCCGAGCTCCTGACGCGCGTCGCGTATCGCGCGACGGAACGCATCGACGCTCTGCCAGCGATCCTCTTTCTTGAAGCGGAGCGCCATGTCGATCGCCGCGGCGATCGGCAAGGGCAGATCCGGCATCACCATCTGGATCGAGCGCGCCTTCACCGTCGCGGCGGCGAGGAGACGGGCCTGCACGTTCGCCCCGAGGTGCACGGTCTCCCCGGTCAGCGACGTGAACATCGTCGCGCCGAGAGACCAGATGTCGCTGCGGTGATCGACCTTGTCGCGCGACCCGAGCGCCTGCTCGGGCGACATGAACGACGGCGTGCCGAGGACGAGGCCGAACATCGAGAGCTTGCTCTGCGACGTGCGGTCGAGGACGCGCGCGACACCGAAGTCGAGGAGCTTGAGCGTCCCGTCGTTGCAGATGAAGACGTTCTGCGGCTTCAGGTCTCGATGGATGATGCCCGCATGGTGGACGGCGGAGAGCACGTCCATGAGCTTCTCGGAGATGTCGAGCGTCTCGATCAGCGGGATGCGTCCGCCCTTGTTCTGCCGATACAGCTCGAGGGTCTCGCCCTCGAGGAGATCCATCACGAGGAACACGCAGCCGTCGTCGGTCGCGCCGTCGTCGAGCACGCGGACGATGCCTGGATGCTTCACCGAGTTCGTGAGGTAGCCCTCACCGAGGAACCGCTCGCACACCGCGGGATCGGTGCAGAGCGTCGGGTGCAGGATCTTGAGTGCCGCGCGCGCTCCGTTGCGGTGCGTCACGGCGTAGACGGCAGCCATCGATCCGGAGCCGAGCAACGCGTCGACGCGCCACTTCGCACCGATGACGGTTCCCACGCGGCGTTCAGCTTGCTGGTTCACGCGATCGCTCCGGGCTCCCTCGACGGCACGCCAACGATAACGTTAGCACGACGGATGCCCGACACCGGAAGCGCCCTGAATATTGCGGAAACCCGCAAACCCCGCCGGAACGGCAAGAGGGTGACGCGCGCGTTTCCGAGCCGTTTCGCATTCTCGAAATGCGGCACGTCGCAGCACCGGAGCGCGAGCATCGCCACGGGCCGCCTCAGGCGTAGCGGACTGCCAGGCGGCTCGCGATCGCGAAGGCCACGCCGAACGTGACGAGCGTCATGTAGCTGTTGAAGCCCTGGTCGCCCCAGATCTGGATGACGCAGACGACGACGGCTCCGAGCGACGAGAGCGCGGCCGAGCGCTCGAGCGGGGTGGGTGACGCGCGATACGCCCTCACCGCCATCGTGCCCGCGAGCGGATAGACGAGCCAGAGCGCAGCGAAGCCGATCACGCCGGCGAGCGACCAGATCCAGAGGACGCCGTTGTGCGCGATGAGGCGGAAGTTCGAGAACACCTCGCTCAAATCGACGGGCGGGTTGTTCGGCGAGTAGTCGTACTCCTTGCCGAAGCCGCGCGGGACGAACGGGCTCTGGGACAGCGTGTAGATCAGGTTCTCGTTCTCGATGTCGCGCGACTGGCTCGACGTGTCCTTCTGATCGAGGACGGAGGTGACGAGCTTCGCGGGCTTCCAGATCGCCGCCGACCCCGGCATCTCGGAACCGACGAGCACGTACCCCATGAGGAGCGGCACCGCGACGGCCATCGCGATCGTCACGCGACGCTTCCGGCGGCTGGGCTTCAGCGCGAGGTAGAGCGCGAGCGGCGCCGCGCCGAGGCTGACGAACGCGAGACGCCGGTTGTTCAGCACGATCGCGAGGAGGATGAACGCGCCGGCGCCGAGAGCACGCCAGGTCACCTTGCTGCTCCGCCGCTCGAGCGCGTGCGTGATGAGGATCACGATCGACGTGACGAAGAGGACGGTGTCCGAGTGGTTCGTGCACCACTCCGGCTTGCCCTCGAGCTCGGTGATGCCCTCCGGCACGCAGATCGCGAAGTAGACCCACATCACGATCGCCGAGCGGACGAGCGCCGTCACGACGAACGCGGTGCCGACGGCGGCGAGGTCCTCCGGGACGCGGAGCGCGTAGAGGAAGAGGAACGCGACGAGCGGGAGGTGGATGAGGTGGATCGTCTGGCGGAACGCGGCTTCGATCCCGCCACCCGTCACGAGCCCGAGGGCGGCGAGGACGAGCACCATGCCGCCGAAGATGAAGAGCGCCTGCTTCGCCCACTTCGGCGGCGGCTCCCACGTCTCGGCCTTCGGCCCGCGCACGGCGCGCTGGAGCAGGAACACGGTCACGAGCGTGAAGATGGGCAGCGATGCGCCCGGGACGCCCATGAACTCCTTGATCGTGCCGTAGTAGCCGACGGCGGCGGGCCACATGATCGTGTCCCAGTACCCCCCCTCGCCCATCTCGCGGAACATCGCCTCGCTGAAGGACTCGATGAAGAGCGCGAGGACGAGATAGATGCGGAGGCTCTTCCAGACCTTGAACCTCGCCATCGCGAAGTAGAGGATCGGCGCCCAGACGACGACGAAGGCGCTGTCGAGCCGGAAGCTGTTCGACCAGGCGCCGGGGCCGTCGAAGCTCGGATGCGACAGGAACCAGAGGAACGCGGACGCCGCGAGGACGCCGAAGACGATCCGGAGCGTCGGCTTGAAGAAGCTGTCGGAGAGGACGCGGCGGTCCGCCTCCTCGTAGTCGGGCGCGTCGCCGAACGCGCCGTACTTCATGTTCACGCGCTCCTGCAGGACCTGCATCTGGCCGGATGCAGCCGGGAACGCGCTCGGGGGCCTAGGGTGCTGCATGATCGGTCCTCACCAGCACGTCTTGCTGCGGATCGCGCCGAGGACCTGCTCGGCCATGATCTCGTGGACGCGGAGGTTCGGATGGTAGTCGCAGCCGAGGCCGTAGCGCGTGCCCTGCTCGACGAGCTCCATCGCGTAGACCTTGGTGTCGCCTTTCGCGGCGCGCGCTTCGGCGATCCCGACGAGCGAGTCCTGGAGATCGCGCCGCGCGTTGTCGAGCGGGAAGGTGTCGGAGACCATCGGCGGGACCGCGAGGAAGATGTGCGCGTTCGGCCGGACCTGGCGGATGCGCTCGACGAACGCGAGGTACGCGGCGCGGAACTTCGGGAGGTCGATCCCGTCGGAGACGCCGCGCGGCTGCGCCTCGTCGCGCGTGAAGTCGTTCGTGCCGAGGTTGATCAGCACGACCTGCGGCTCCGGCTCCTTGAACTCCCACTTGTTGCCGGCAGGAGCGGGCGGGACCATCTCCGGATCGACGTACGCGAAGATGCGCTCGTAGAGGTCGACCATCGTCGACTTCGCGTCGACGAGCGGCTTCCCGTCGTCGCCCGTCTCCCGGTAGTTGATGCTGACGCCCTTGCCGGACCAGCACAGCGTCGTGACGTCCGCGTCGAGCTCGCGACCGACGATCGACGTGTACGCGAGGTACTGGTTCTGCGTGACGGGGACGCGGACCGGGATCCCGTTCGTCGCACGCGTCTCGATGTCGTACGGGCACGTGGCGTTGCCGCCCATGTCGCCGTAGCCGCAGGTGATCGAGTCGCCGATCGCTTCGATCCGGCGCTCGCGCTGGAGAGGAGGGAGGAGCTTGCCGGGCGCGACGTCGAACCCTTCGAAGACGATGACGCCGCCCGCGGGCGCCTCGGTGTCCCGGTGCACGCGGATCTTGTGCACGCCGGGCGCGAGGTTCGTCGCGAGCTCGTATTTCGTCTGCCGGACGCCGTTCACGCGCAGACCGGACACAGTGAACTGCTTCGGCGGCGCGTCGTCGATCGCGGCCGTGAAGATCACGTCCTTGTAGTCGTCCGGGACCTCGATTCCGACGGCGACGCGCGTGCCCTCGAACCGGGCCTCGACCCAGTTGCCGGACCAGTCGGAGCGCGGGCGCGCGGGGTCGGAGAGGTCCCAACGCCCGACGAGGCGCGCGACGGCGTCGCCGCCCGGCGCGCTCGTCGGCACCGGCTTCACCGCGGCGCAGTCCACGGGAGCGCCGGTCACGCCGCCGTTCGGGAGCGGCGCGTTCCGATCGTTCAGACGCACCACGCACGCCGGCATCAGGAACGCGGCTGCAAGGAGCCCGTGGCGCACGACACGCGAGAGCATTTCACGCCGGACTCTAGCATGGACCGAGCCTGTGCTGGGCCGCGCCTCGACGCGCCGTCCGCTCCGTGGAGCGCGCGAGGCGTCCACGGAGCGCGCGAGGCGTCCACGCGCCGCGGCCCGGCACGCGTGCCCCCACCGGCAGAGGTGACACAGCTCGACAGGCGCCCGTCGCGGCACCGACGTGGATGATCGCGAGCCCCGGCCCTCGCTCCGGACCCCGATTCTCCGAGGAAACCGGGCCGGCGGCGGCGGCCACCCCGCGGCTCCCTTGGCACCGGACGCCCTGGCACGAGCATTGGACCCACGGCTTTTCCAACTTCAGACCGGAAGGGCGTTGTGGCTATACTCGACGACGATGACACGACGGTGTGCGAAGGCGGCACGGATGTCCGTGCGGAGGACGCCCCGTTGAACAAGCGGCCCTTGAACGAGACCTTGCAGGTGCAACCGATGGCACAAGCCGCGGACGTCGGCGGCGGCGGCATGCCTTCGATGCCGTCGATCTCGAGCGCGTCCAACACGATGGACCCGGTCTGGCAGCGTCTCTGGCTCCGGTGCCAGCAGCACGACTGGCAGTCGCTCGCGTTCATCGGGTCGAGCAAGCGTGACCCGGACGGCGTCCTCGAGATCGCGCACGGCATGGCGCGCCTCGCGAGCGAGCTCGGTCAGGAGCTCACCGTGTTCGACGCACGGAACCTCGGGCTGAAGGACATGGGCCGCATGCTGGCCCAGATCCAGAGCATCACGAGCCGCGGCAAGCGCTGCATCGTGGTCCTCAAGCTCGTGACGGAGAACCCGACGACGGTGCCGATGGTCCAGAACGTGGACGCCGCCCTCCTCGGCATCTTCATCGGCGAGACGAGCGTCGTCGCCGCCTCGCGCACGATCGACGAGGTCGGCCGCGCGAAGTTCCTCGGCAGCGTCGTCCTGAACGCGTCGCTCTCCCGCTGACGTGAAGCGGATCGCCGCGGCGTGTGCGCTCGTCGCCATGGCCGCGTGCGGCTCGGATCGTCCCGCGGCCGCACCGCTGCCGGCGGCGAACGTCTCCTCCGGCAACAGTGCGACGGTCTCGGCGTCCGCCGAGGATCTCGCGCGCGCCGCGCAGGGCGCGGTCCCGACGGGCGCGCTCCCGACGGGATGGCTCCGCGTCGAGGGCACGCGCATCCTCGCGCCGGACGGCACGCCCTTCCGCGGGCGTGGGGCCAACGTCCACGACACACGGTCGTGCGACGCGTGCTCGTTCGAGCCGCCGCACGTCGACGAGGTGCTCCGTCGGATCGACACGCTCACCGACGAGTGGCACGCGACGTTCTTCCGCCTGCTCCTCGAGAGCTACCCCGATCGCGGGCCCGGTCGGACGCACTGGAAGAACGTGCTCGACGACGAGGACTACTTCCGCGACGTGATGCGGATCGTCGGTCACGTCGGGAAGAAGAAGGGCGTCTACGTCCTGCTCTCGCTCTGGCAGGACCCGACGTTCTCGAAGCTCGGCTGGCCCACCGAGAGGACGCGCGAGGTCTGGAAGAAGCTCGCGTCCGCGCTCCGTGACATCCCGTGGGTCGCGTTCGGCCTCGTGAACGAGCCCAAGGCGAACGACGACGGGAAGCTCGACGCCGAGGTCTGGACGGCGATGAACGAGACCGTCTCGGCGATCCGGAGCGTCGAGCGGCCCGGTCGCTTCCACCTCGTCGCCGTCCAGGGCACGCGCGAGTGGGGGCGGCAGCTGGACTACTACCTCGAGCACCCGATCACCGCCGGCGGCGGCGTGAACGTCGTCTACGAGACGCACCCGTACAACCAGACGAAGCGCTTCGAAGCGCTCGTCGCACGGCCGGCGAAGAAGCTGCCGGTCCTCATCGGCGAGTTCGGATGGCTCGTCGACAAGGACGTCACGATGCACGACTCGGACGCGATCGCGCTGATGGACCTCGCCGAGCGCCTCGACATCCCGTGGCTCGCGTGGTCGTTCCACACGAACTGCCCGCCGAACCTGCTCGTCGCGCATGCGGGAAGCTGCGGCGTGGGCGTGTCGCTCGCGCCGAGCCCATGGGGGCAGATCGTGAAGGACCGCCTCGCGCGCCCCTGGGGCCGTGGCACGAAGTGAGCTAGCATCGCGAGCGGTCCACGATGCGCAAGGCGCTCCTCATCAGCCTCCTCCTCGCGACGATCCTCATCCCGCTCTTCGCGGCGCGAGGGGGCTCGGTCCGTCAGGCCGCGCGCCGGAGCATGATCGCCACGACGATCTTCTGCGTCCTCTACTGGATCGGCCTCGTCTGGGTGTACCCCACGCTTCCGGCGAGCGGGGGTCAGACGCAGCAGTCCCAGTGACACGGGCGTCAGCTCGAGCATCGATCCTCGGAGGATCCGCGAGGCAGTCTGCCCCGACTCTTCCGGAGTGTGACCTTTCTGCGGCCGCGTTTGCTCGCTGCGCTTGGTGATCGTACGGCCCGGATGTCATCTCCTCGCAGGAGATGGCGGAGTCCAAGTCCCACGAATCGTGGTGGTCGCTGCTCGGAAAGGCGCGTCCCTTCGTCCGCCCGTTCCGGGGCGGGATCGTGCTGCTCTGCGGCGTCGCTGCGCTGACGGCCGGCCTCTCGGCGCTCGAGCCGCTCCTCTTGAAGGACGTCGTCGACGTGCTCGCGACGCATCCGAGCACGAGCGCCCTCCTCCGCGGAGCCGCGCTCTTCGGCGGCGCGCTCCTCCTGCGCGAGATCGCGACCGCGTTCCTCGACTGGCTCGTCTGGCGCGTGCGCATCGGCGTCGACGAGCAGCTCCTCTCCGCCGTCATCGACCGCCTCCACGCGCTGCCGCTCTCGTTCCACCGCAAGCACACCGTCGGTGCGCTCGTCGCGAAGGTGGAGCGCGGCATCGCGGGGACGGTGGCCGCCCTCTCCGCGGTCGGCTTCCAGCTGCTTCCTTCGGTCGTCTACCTCGTGCTCGCCGTCGTCCTGATGGTGCGCCTCGAATGGCGGCTCGCCCTCGTCGTCATGTTGTTCGCGCCGCTGCCGGCGCTCGTCGGAACGCTCGCTTCGCGCGAGCAGGTCACGCGCGAGCGGCGCCTGCTCGATCGCTGGACGCGCATCTTCTCCCGCTTCAACGAAGTGCTCTCCGGCATGCTCGTCGTGAAGAGCTTCGTGATGGAGGAGAGCGAGAAGCGCCGCTTCCTCCGCCGCGTGCGCGCAGCGAACCGTCTCGTCGTGCGCGGCGTCGCCCGTGACACGTCGGTGAACGCGCTCAAGAACCTCATCGTCGTCCTCGCCCGCCTCGCGGCGCTCGGCGTCGGTGGCGCGCTCGTCGCGAAGGGACGGATGCCGCTCGGGACGCTCGTTGCGTTCCTCGGCTACGTCGGCGGGATGTTCGCGCCGGTCCAGTCGTTGACCGGCATGTACCAGACCGTGCGCCGCGGCCGCGTCGCGCTCGAGACGGTCTTCGAGATCGTCGGCGCGGAGGACGCGATGGGTGACGCGCCCGACGCGCGCGACCCGGGCGCGCTCCGCGGCGAGATCCGGCTCGAGGGCGTCACGTTCGGCTACCGCGAGGGGCAGCGCGTGCTCGACGGCGTCGACCTCGCGGTGCGCCCCGGAGAGGTCGTCGCGCTCGTCGGTCCGAGCGGCGGCGGCAAGTCGACGATCCTCTCGCTCCTCCAGCGCCTCTACGACCCGGAGGGTGGACGCATCCTCGTCGACGGCCAGGACCTCCGCACGCTGAAGCAGCGCGCCGTGCGGCGGCAGATCGGCGTCGTCCTCCAGGACGGGTTCCTCTTCAGCGACACGATCCGAGCGAACATCGCATTCGGGCGCCCCGGCGCGAGCACGGACGAGATCGAGGCCGCGGCGCGCGCCGCGAACGCGCACGACTTCATCATGAAGCTCCCCGACGGCTACGACACCGTCGTGGGACCGCAGGGCAGCACCCTCTCCGGCGGCGAACG
This sequence comes from Polyangiaceae bacterium, assembly GCA_039809485.1. Taxonomy (GTDB): domain Bacteria; phylum Myxococcota_A; class Polyangia; order Polyangiales; family Polyangiaceae; genus Labilithrix. The sequence goes on from JBDHVE010000082.1 coordinate 32,146, forward strand.
GCAGCGGATCGCCATCGCACGCGCGATCCTGAAGGACGCCCCGCTCCTCGTCCTCGACGAGGCGACGAGCGCGCTCGACGCCGAGAGCGAGGCCAAGGTGCAGGAGGCGTTCGGCAGGCTCACCGAAGGACGCACCACGCTCGTGATCGCGCACCGGCTCGCGACGGTCGTGAACGCGGACCGGATCGTCGTCCTCGAGAACGGTCGCATCGTCGAAGAGGGCCGTCACGACGAGCTCCTCGCGCGCGGCGGCGTCTACACGAAGCTCGTCGCGCACCAGCTCCAGGGTCTCGTCCCTGCTCCGCCGATCTCCGGCGACCAGCTCGAGGCCGCCGAAGACGCACGCGCCGCGTGATGAAGCGGGTCGCCCTCCTCTGCCTCGCGCTCGCCGCCTGCGCGCCGCGCGCCGCGCCGCCTCGCGCCGACGACACGGTGAGCGCGCACGAGGTCGTCGACCTCGATCTCACGCCGCGCACGGGTGACGTGTGGGCCTTCGACGTCGACGTCACCGGCGAGGTGACGACGGGCGGAGCGCGCCTCGTCGCCTGCGCGCTGCACGTCTCCGGAGAAGGCCGCGACACCGAGGTGCCCGTCTCGCTCGCCTCCGCGACGAGGTTTCACGCGCGCGTGCCGCTCGCCGAGCGCGAGAACCTCGTCGACGTCGCGTGCCGCGACGGCGCCGGGGTCGTGCACCGGTCCGGTCGCGCTCGCTTCGTCGGCCGCCGGGAAGACATGCCCGCGGCGCGGATCACCGCTGCGCGTGACGCGAGCGGAGCGCTCGTCCTCGAAGCCGACACGAGCACGGCACGAGCGCCGATTCGCTCGCTCTCCTGGTCCGGCGTCGCGAGCGGCGAAGGCCCGCGCGCCGTCGCGCGTGACCCCGGCCTCGTCCGCCTCCACGTCGAGGATGCACGCGGGCGCTCCTCCGAGACCGCCGCGCGGATCGACGCGACGGACGGCGTGCTCGCGCTCGTGGACGGAGCCGCGCCTCGCCGGACGGGCGAGGTCGGCGTCGTCTACGGGATCTACCCTCCCCTCTACGGCTCGCCCGGGCTCCGCGCCGTCACCGAGAAGCTCCCTGCCCTCGCCGACCTCGGCGTCGACGTCCTGTGGATCACGCCGCCGTACGGCTCGCCGCGGGGCGACTTCGGCTACGCGGTGACGAATCACTTCCACGTCCGGCAGGAGCTCGGGACGGACGAAGACCTCGCAATGCTCGTCGACCGTGCGCACCGGCTCGGGCTCCGCGTCGTGCTCGACTTCGTGCCGAACCACACGTCCGACCAGCACCCGTGGTTCGTCGAGGCGCAGAAGCTCGGGCCCCACACGCACGCGCACGGCTTCTTCGCGCGTGACGAAGCGCGCCAGCCCACGCACTACTTCGACTGGAAGAACCTCCCGAACCTCGCCTACGACCATCCCGAGGTCCGCACGTTCGTCACCGCGGCGTCGAGCCATTGGCTGCGCCGCACCGGCGCGGACGGGTTTCGCGTCGACGCCGTGTGGGGGCTCCAGAAGCGCGCGCCCGACTTCGTGCCCGAGTGGGTGCGCTCGGTGCGGGCCGAGAACCCGGATGCGCTCCTCTTCGCGGAGGCGTCGGCGCGCGATCCGTTCTGGCTCGAGAGCGGCTTCGACGCGGCCTACGACTGGACCGACGATCTCGGGCGGTGGGCGTGGGAGGAGGTCTGGAAGGAGCCGAGCGGGATCCCCGACCGTCTCGACGCGGCGCTCCTCGCTTCGCGCACGCGGACGGGCGAGCTCGCCCAGAAGCGCGTCCTCCGCTTCCTCGACAACAACGACACCGGCAAGCGCTTCGTCACGAAGCACGGTCCGGGCACGACGCGCGCGGCGCTCGCGGCGCTCTTCACGACGCCGGGCACGCCGATGCTCTTCGCGGGGAGCGAGACCGGCGCCGAGTACGAGCCCTACGGCCAGCGCCCCGTCCTCGGCGATGCGGATCCGCACGCTCTCCGCGCGCTCGTGAAGGAGCTCGTCGCGCTCCGCCGCGCGCGACCCGCGCTGCGCGGCGCGACGCTCGAGCGCGTCATCGCGCGGGACGCCGTGACCGGGAAGCCGGCGGAGGACGTCTACGCGTTCCGCCGCAAGGATGCGGCGAGCGGCGACGAGGTGCTCGTCGCGATCCGCTTCGGAGAACGAAAGAGCCCGGTGCGCATCGACCGAGGGTCGCACACCGGGCCCTTCCGCGAGCTCCGTAGCGGCCGCGCCCTGCGCGCCGAGGGACGCGACGTGCGCGTCGAGCTCGGCGCGTGGGACGCGGCGATCGTCACTGGATCCGGATCTCGTCCACCCACGCCTTGGCGTAGGTGACCGTGGACATCGTGTCCGTTCCCGTCACGACGAACTTCAGCGTCACGGTCTTGTTCGCGTAGGCGGAGAGACTGATCCCGCTCCGGAGCGTCCAGGACGTCTCGGAGTACGAGGTCAGACCGCTGATCGCCTTCTGGTCGAGGACGACGTCACCGGCGCCGGCGTTGATGATCACCTTGAAGGCCGCGCTCGCGTAGATGTTCGCATCGTAGAGCGAGAGCTGGCGCTTGTAGGAGAGCGAGCCGGGCGTACCGCCGAGCGTGATCGAAGACCAGGTCGCCGTCTTCGTCACCGTGTTGAAGGCGGGCGCGGCCGCCCCGTAGATCGACTTGCTGCCGGTCGTCCCCGTTGCGTCCTTCGCGTCGAGCGCCCAGGTCCCGACCGAGAAGGTCGCGTTGTCCGGGGTGCCGCCGTTCGAGAACGTCTCGGCGAACGTGCTGGGCGGAGGCGAGCCACTGTTCGAGACGGTCACGCTCGTGTCGTTGTCGATTCCGATGTTGTTCGCGGCGTCGTACGCGCGCACCGAGATCGCGTGGCTCGCGTTCGAGAGCGTCGTCGTGTCGAGCGAGAACGAGTACGGCGAGGCCGTGTCGGTCCCCTTCAGGACGCCGTCGACGTAGAGCTCGACCTTCGTCACGCCGACGTTGTCCGTCGCCGTCGCGGACACGGTGATCGTGCCGCTCACGGTCGCCCCGTTTGTCGGCGACGTCACGTTCGCGACCGGAGCGGTCGTGTCACCACCGCCGCCGCCGCCACCGCCGCCGGTGAGGCCCCAGAAGAGCGCCGCGTAGTACGACGAGTAGACGTCGCGGTCGTCGGCGTAGGCGCCGGTCGCGCCGCCCTGGTCCGTGTTGGTGCCCGGGTCGACCGAGACGGCGTGGCCCATCGTCGGGAAGAGCCACGTCTCGACGAGGCTCGTGCCCGAGCCGTTCCGATACGAGTTGTGGGTCCAGCCGCGGAACGTCTCGGTGAAGTCCGCGGTCTGGTCGATGCCGTGGACGTTGGTCCACTGGTCGACGGTCTCGATCTGGTTCTTCGGATAGACCGTGTAGTCCGAGTTGCCGTGGAACGAGACGACTCGCGGCCACGGCCCCGTGTAGCCGGAGTTCTGGGCGCGGACGAGGTCGCCCCACTGCGCCGGCGTCTTGTCGAGCCCCTGCTGACAGGCCGACGCCCCGCTCAAGCTCGTCGCGCACTTGTACGGGCCGCCGGCCATGACGGCGCCGCCCGCGAACACGTCGGGGTACGTCGCGAGCATGACCTCGGTCATGTACGCGCCGGCGGACAGACCGGTGACGTAGATGCGGGCGGGGTCGACGCCGTGATCGGTCTTCATCTTGTCGACCATCTGCTTGATCGACAGCGCCTCGCCCTGGCCGCGCGTGATGTCCGAGAGCTGGAACCAGTTGAAGCACCGGCTGCTGTTGTTCGCCGTGTTCTGCTCCGCGTGCACGACGGCGAAGCCGAGGCGGTTCGCGAGGTCACCCCACTGCGTTCGCGTCTCGTACTCCGTCGCGGTCTGGGTGCAGCCGTGGAGCGCGACGACGAGCGGCTTGCCGGTCCCGAGCCCGGCCGGAACGTACTTGTACATGTTGAGCGCGCCCGGGTTCGAGCCGAAGCTCGTCACCTGCGTCAGGGTCACGGCCTGCGTGACCTTCCCGAGATTGTCCTCGTTGTCGATCTCGTCGCGTCCCTCCGTGTCGACGGAGCATGCGCCCGCGGTCAAGACGAGTCCCGCCCATGTCAGAGCCACCACGACGGTGTTCGTTCGCGTCATTCTCGAACCTCCCTTCATGGGGAAGCCGACGCGCGCAAGAGCGACTCGCGCGTCCACGTCCCCATCCCTCGGGGCTCAGACTATGGAGCGTCTGTCGAAACGAAAACGGTGCACTTTACAACTACAACGCGCACGCTCGGCGGGCGAGTGGCGCCGTGCATGCGTGTCGCCCACGCGCAGCATGCCGCACACGTTTCGCCGTACGGGAAATCCGGACTCGGAGAGCCGCGTGCCAGGCGCTTCGGCCCGGCAGCAGCACTTGCCAGGCGCGAGTGTCAGCGCTTCGTGAACTGGCCCCGGTGCTCCGGGTGCTCGTTCTCGAACGCTTCGAGACTCTCGCGCGTGATCTCGACTTCGATCTCGCCGTCCTCCTCGATCACCGACTGACACCCGAGCCGCGAGCTCGGACGCACGTCGAAGGCCTTGTCGAGGATGTCGTTCTCCTCGTCTTCCTGCTCGGAGAGGAGCTCGCGCCCCTTCGTCACGTAGACGTGACACGTCGAGCAGGCGCAGACGCCGCCGCACGCATAGCCTTCCGGCGCATCGATCTTCTGCGCCGCCTCGAGGATGCTCGTGCCGACGGGAACCTCGGTCTCGCCGTACCCCTTGAATCGAACGATCGCCATGTCTTGCCTCAGCGAGGCGCAGCCGGGAGCGGCTTGTCCTCGTGCGCTTTCTCGATGCCCTTGGCGTGCTCGACGGTCCTCTCGACCTCTTCGAGCGCGTGCCCTTCGATCGCCTTCGCGATCGCGCGGTTCATCCGCCTTCCGGCGAAGTCCTTCGTCGAAGTGTCGAGGTCGTCGAGCCGGAGCTGGATGCGCGCCGCGTCCGTGCCCGCGATCGCGTCGTCGAGCGCCGTGAGGGCGGCCTCGATCTTCTCCTTCTCGCCCGGCTCGAGCAGATCCGGGTCGGCGGCGAGCGACTTGCGCGTGGAGCTCGCGACGCGCCCCGCTTCGACGCGCGTCTCGGCGAGCTTGCGCGCGGCGAGGTCCTCTTCGCCGTGGTCGATCGCTTCGAGGAGCATGTTCTCGACGGTCTCGTCGTCGAGGCCGTAGGACGGCTTGACGGTGACCGTCTGCTCGAGGCCGGTGCGCTCCTCGCGTGCGTGCACGCTGAGGAGGCCGTCGGCGTCGACCCGGAACGTGACCTCGAGACGCGCCATCCCCGCCGGCATCGGAGGGATCCCGCGGAGGGTGAACTTCGCGAGGCTCCGGCAGTCCGCGGCCATCTCGCGCTCGCCCTGCACGACGTGGATCTCGAAGCCCGTCTGGCGGTCTTCCTGCGTCGTGTAGGTCGCGCGGGCGGCAGCGGGCGTGGTCGTGTTGCGCGGGAGGATCCGATCGACGACACCGCCGCCGACCTCGATCCCGAGCGAGAGCGGGATCACGTCGAGGAGGAGGACCTCGTCCGCGCGGCCCTCGCCGGCGAGGAGATCGGCCTGGATCGCGGCGCCGAGCGCGACCACCTGATCGGGATCGATGTCGCCGAGCGGCTCCTTGCCGAACATCTTCGCGACGTAGCTCCGGACCGCGGGAACGCGGGTCGAGCCGCCGACGAGGATGACGCCGTCGAGCTGCTCGGGGCGGAGGCCGGCGTCCTTCAGCGCACGGCGACACGCGACGCCGGTGCGGGCGAGGATCGGCTGGATGAGCTCCTCGAACCGCGCGCGCGTCATCGTGAGCGTCGCGGGCGCATCGCCCGTGACCGGAAGCGGCGACTCGAAGTCGACGACCTCGGCCTCCGTCAACGCGTGCTTCACCTGGCGCGCCATGTCGAGCACGAGGCGGACCTCTCCCGCCGTCGCAGTCGTTGCGTCACGGCGGAGCCCGGTGAAGATCTCCTCCGCGAGCGCGCGGTCCATGTCGTCGCCGCCGAGCGCGCTGTCGCCGCCGGTCGACTTCACCTGGAACACGCCGTCCTCGAGCACGAGGATCGTGACGTCGAACGTGCCGCCACCGAGGTCGTAGACCGCGAACGTGCCGTTCTGCTTCTTCTCGAGCCCGTATGCGAGCGCGGCGGCCGTCGGCTCGTTCAGGAGCCGGAGGACCTCGAGCCCCGCGAGGCGGCCGGCGTCCTTCGTCGCCTGGCGCTGGGCGTCGTCGAAGTAGGCGGGGACGGTGATGACCGCGCCGCCGACGCTCCGGAGCTCGTCCTCGGCGAGGCGCTTCAGGGTGCGGAGGATCTCGGCGCTCACCTCGACCGGCGTGACCGCGCGGCCGCCGACGCGGAAGCGCACCACGTTGGGCTCGCCGTCGCCCGGCTTCGCGAACTCGTAGGGACCGAGCTTCCGCGTCTCCGGATCGTCGGCACCGCGCCCCATGAAGCGCTTCACGCTGACGATCGTCTCGCGCGGGTGCTCGGCCGCGATCTTCTTCGCCGGCTCGCCGACGACGACCTCGCCGCGGGGGCCGTAGTGGACGACGCTCGGCAGGATCGCGGCGCCGTCGCAGTCGCGGATCGCGAGCGGTCGCTCGTTCTTCACGACGGCCACGAGCGAGTTCGTCGTGCCGAGGTCGATCCCGATCGGCTTCGGCGGCGCCTTCGGGTCGAAGATCTCGAGCAAGCTCATCCGAGTGCCTCGTCTTCGATGGCCGACACCTCGTCGAGGAATCGGCGGTAGAAGCGGAGCTCGCCCAGCACGGGGAGGAGCGGCCGCACGTCGGCGGCGGCGGCGCCTTCGCGCGCGAAGCCCGCGGCGAGCTTCGCCTCGGCCTTCTTCATCCGCCCCTCGACGACGGCGCCGAGCGCGGCGACGCGGTCGAAATCCTTCTTCGCGCGCGCTTCGGCGAGCGCCTCGCGGTCCTCGAGCATCTCCATCAGGAAGGCCGGCTCGGGCTTCGGCTCGTTCGTCTCTCCGATCGGGAGGCCGACGGCGCGGAAGAGCGCTTCCGCACGCGTGATCGGATCGCGGAGCGCACGCCACGCCTCGTTCACCGACGCCGCCTTCTCGAGCGCTTCTCGCCTCTCCGTCGCGCCCGCGCCGGCGAACTTGTCCGGATGCAGCGCGCGCGAGAGCTCGCGGTGCGTCTTCTCGAGCACGGCGAGGTCGAGGTCGAAGCGGCGCGGAGCGCCGAGTGTGGCGAAGGGATCCATGACGGGAGTCTTCACTCTTCAGTCTTCAGCCAGAGAGACGTGCGTCTTCCGTCTTCCGTGGAGTCTTGTCTCACTCCGCGCGAAGCGCGGGTCGCCGAAGGCGAGGCGGGGGAGGCTCGTCGGCTCCGCCGACGAGGGGGCCGG
>JBDHVE010000083.1:0-39429 GCA_039809485.1 Polyangiaceae bacterium
CCACCCGAGCCGTCGGCCCTCGCGTTGCGCGAGCCGATGCCGAGGTCCGTGCCGCGTCCGGTCACGACGCCGGCAGGGCAGCGTGCGCCGCTCGTGCGCGACGCGGGTGCGGTGTCACCACCGCCGCCCGGCATCCCGGGCTGGCGCGCCGAGTGCGGAGGCGTCGCGGGGAACCACCGGTTCGACCCGCCGCTCCACCTCGTGTCGATTCGCTACTCCGACACGGGCGGGAAGGGCGAGATCCCGCCGCCGTCGGACGTTCGCCGCTTCGTCGAGCAAGAGGTGCGTGGCGCGTTCACGGAGTGCTATCGGAAGTGTCCGCCGCTCACGAAGGCGAACGAGCTCGAGAGCATCCAGTTCAATCTCTACAAGGACGGGCACATCGACTCGACCGTCCAGCTCGTCGTGACCGGGACGTCGCGCGCAGACTGCATCGAAAAGGCGCTCCGGAGCACACGCGCGTCCGGGTGCCCCGAGAACCTGTGCACCGTCGCCGTGACGATGCGTGGCTCGTACGAGTGACGTCGAGCGTCGCGAATCAGGTCGTCGCGCTGACGGGCTTCGCGGCCGGCTTCTCGTCCGCCTTCGCCGCCGCGCTCGCGGCGCCCGCCTGCTCGTACTTCCGCGCGCGCGGCTTCACGAGGCTGATGTCGACGGCGTCGGTGACGTGCACCGGCTGCCCCGCACACGAGTAGTCGAGCGCGCGGACGTACTTCACGACCGAGCGCGTGCCCTCGCCGGGCTCGTAGAGCGCCATCGTCGTGCGGAGCCAGTTCTCGTCGTCACGCTGCTTGAAGTCCGGCTTGTAGTGCGCGCCGCGCGACTCGTCGCGGTTCTTCGCGCCGGTCGCGATGACGCGCGCGAGCACGAACATGTTCCGGAGGTGACGCACGAACTGTGCGCCCTGGTTCGCGCGCGCGCTCGTGTCGGTGACGCCGATCTTCGCGAAGCGATCCTCGAGCTCGTCGACCTTCGCGAGCACCTTCTCGAGCGTGCCGTTGTGCCGCTCGATCGTGCAATCGCGGAGCATCACGGTCGAGAGCTCCTCGTGGAGGCGGTACGGGTTCTCCGTCCCGTCCATCTTCAGGATCCCGTCGTACTTCTCCTGTTCGCGCTTCTTCGCGCGGTCGAACAGGCTCGACTTCATGTCGTAGGCGCTCGACTTCAGGTTCCCGACGTACGTCGCGAGCGCGGGCCCCGCGACCATGCCGCCGTAGATGCACGAGAGGAGCGAGTTGGCGCCGAGGCGATTGGCGCCGTGGTACTGGTACTCGCACTCTCCGGCCGCGTAGAGGCCCTCGATGTTCGTCGCCTGGTTGCGCGGCGAACCGACGACGAGCTTGCCGTCCGCGCTCCGCTCGAAGTCGACCCATAGCCCGCCCATCGAGTAGTGGACGGCCGGGAAGATCTTCATCGGGTTCTCGTACGGATCGTCGCCCGCGAACTTCTCGTAGATCTCGAGGACGCCGGCGAGCTTCTTCCGGAGCGTCTCCTTCGGCAGGTGCGTGACGTCGAGGTAGACCTCGAGCTCGTTCTTCTGGGTCTTGTTGTTCCAGATCCCGCGCCCCTCGTGGAAGCACTTGAGGAACAGCTCGCGGCTCGCGATGTCGCGCGGGACGAGGTTGCCGTAGCCCGGGTACTTCGCTTCGAGGAAGTATTCGCGCTCCTTCTCCGGCACGTCGCGGCCGCGGCGCGTCTCCTTCGGATCCTTCGGTACCCAGACGCGCCCGCCCTCGCCGCGCACGCTCTCCGAGATGAGGCGGAGCTTGTCGGCGCCGGGGATGGCGGTCGGGTGGACCTGGATGAACTCGCCGTTCGCGTAGCAGGCGCCCTGCTGGTAGACCGCGCTCGCCGCCGTGCCGGTGTTGATGACCGAGTTCGTCGACTTGCCGAAAACGATGCCCGGACCGCCCGTCGCGAGGCACACCGCCTCGCCGGGGAAGGCCTCGATCGCCATCGTCTTCAGGTCCTGCGCGACGATGCCGACGGCGCGGCCGGAGTCGTCCTGCACGATCGAGAGGAAGTCCCAGAACTCGAACTTGCGGACCATCTTCTCGCCGCGGACGGCGACGCCCTTCTCGTTCTCGACGTCCACCGTCTCGTAGCGACGGACCTGCTCGTCGAGCGCGTAGAGGAGCTGCTGGCCCGTCGTCGCACCGGCGAACGCGGTGCGGTGGAAGAGCGTTCCGCCGAAGCGACGGAAGTCGAGGAGGCCCTCGGGCGTGCGGTTGAACGGCACGCCCATGCGGTCGAGCATGTAAACGATGCCCGGCGCGGCCGCCGCCATGCCCATCACGGGCGGCTGGTTCGCGAGGAAGTCGCCGCCGTAGACGGTCTCCTCCATGTGGACCTGGGGCGAGTCACCTTCGCCCTTCGTGTTCACGCTGGCGTTGATGCCGCCCTGCGCGCAGACCGAGTGGGAGCGCTTCACGGGCACGAGCGAGAACAGGTCGACCGGGATCCCGGCCTCGCAGAGCTTGATGACGGTCGTGAGCCCGGCGAGGCCGCCGCCGACGACGATGACCCTGCGAACCTTGCCCGAGTCCGTGACGATGCTGGTCTTCTTGGCCATGGGGAGTCCTGGGAAGGCCCGTTCATGGGGCGGACGGCGGCGGGCGGCAAGGAACTCCTGCGGACCCGGCTGAAGTCGAGAGGTTCCGTTGATTTACGTCATCAACGCGACGCGGCGGCCGGGCAGTCGGGCGCAGGCTCGCGGTCGAGCCACGGCATCACCGTCGACCCCGTCGCGAGGCGGACGAGCGTCAGCGTCGCGAGCGTGAAGAGGACGACGCCGAAGATGCCGAAGAGCCAGGCGGCGCGGCGCTGGCCGGCGCGTCCGATCGTGATCCCCCACGCGATGCAGGAGGTCACGAGCCCGTTCGCGAGGTGGAACACGCTTGCGGCGATCCCGAGCAGGTAGCCGATCGCGATCCACGGAACGCCCCACTGCGTCGAGGACAGGTGCGCCTCGAGCTTCGGGTAGAACGCGGCGGTGCTCATCCCGAAGAGCCACTTCTGGACGCGGAACTCCCAGAGGTGACCGACGACGAAGGCGAGGATCACGATCCCGGACACGCGCTGGAGGACGTACATCCAGTTGCGCGTGAACGGATACGCGCCGGCGTTCGCGCTGCCGCGCGTCGCGATCCACACGCCGTAGATCGCGTGGAACGCGAGGGGCAGGAAGACGCCGAAGATCTCGACGAACGGGAGCGCCGGGAGCTCCTGGATCCGGGCGACGGCGGCATCGAAGCGGCGCTGTCCGCCGAGCGCGGCGGCGTTCGTCCAGAGATGCTCGATCAGGAAGATGCCGACCGGCACGACGCCGGTGAGCGAGTGGAGGCGGCGGAGGAGGAACGCACGACGGCTCCCGCTCGCCTGTCCTTCGTGGGAGACCGCCGCCGTCATCGCCGATCGTCACTAAAGACGATCGGCGGCAGGAGAGGCAAGCGTCCGCTCAGAAGCCGGCGCGGCGGATCGCCTTGTACTCGGCGCCGAACGACCGCGTGTTGTAGACGCAGCCGTACGCGCAGCCGCGGCACTCGACGACCGTGGAGGCGCCCCAGCCGTCGCCCTTCTCCCAGATGACGACGTGGCCCGCGCCGTCCTTGCGGTACACGAGCGCGTCGCCCGGCTTCATCGCGCCGCGCGAGACGGTCGACCACTTGCCGGACACGTCCTGCACGAAGTCGATCGTGCTGTACGGGTGCGAGTTGACGGTGATGTCCTTCGTCCCGTACTGCCAGGCCTTCGCGACCATGCCGGAGCAGTCGGCGCCGTTCGTGCCCTTGTGCGAGCAGCTCGGGCAGCTGCCGGTGCACGAGCCTGCGTTGCTCGAGTTGGCGCCCGTCGGCTGCCACGCGCCGTAGCCCCACCAGTACGAGAAGCCGACGCTCGTCTTCGCACGCGCGAGCGCGTTCGCGGGCGACGGCGCGCCGTTGATGTCGACCGTGCCGGTCGTCGCCGGCTTCGCGCCCTGGAAGTAGTTGCCGTGCGCCCAGCCGACCTGGCCGTTGAACTGCACGTTGAGGTACCCGCCGCTGGGCGTCGGGTTCAGCAGCGTGACGGCGGCGCCCTCCGGGATGACGGCGAGGACGTCGAAGGTCGTCGCCGGGCCCTTGCGGAGGTTCACGTCGTCGATCGCGATGAGCGTCTTGCTGTCGACGAGCGCGGAGAGGTCCTTGGTCGCGACCGTCTCGTTCGCACCGACGAGCGGCTTGTCGCCCGTGACGTCCCCGTCGCCGGGATCGCCGCCCACATCTCCCTCCGGCGACTCCTCACCCGGGGTGATGGTGGCCTCGAAGACGTTCGTCTCCCCACCCGTGCCCACCGAGTCGGCCTCGCTTGCACAAGCGATGGCGAGGAAGGAAATCGTGAGGGCGAACACGGAAGCGAGGCGCATCACGACGGGCTCTCCGCAAGAGCTGGGCCGACGACGTGATCATCCCAGCGGCCCCGCTCTCGACCTCGGATGGACGCATGCAGACTGGAATGGACACGCTCTCACTGTCCGTTCCTCGCCGGCGCGCGCCGCGGCGCGCACACGATAAGAGGCCGGCCTCGTCGTCCATCGCGAGCCGATCGCGAGCGTCGCTCGCGAACCTTCGCGATATAAGTGCCTATCTCCTGTTCGGCGGATTGCGCGTGAGTCCTCGTACCCGGAACCTCGTCATCGCTGCTTTCCTCTGCGCCGCATGCATCGCGGCGTTGGTGGCCTCGCGACGCACCTCGTCGCGTGACGACGCGCCTCCCGCGGCGCCGAAGGCGACGACGGACGAGAAGTTGTCCACAGGCACGAGCAGCGCGGTTCGCGACGTCGCGACCTCCGCGTCGTCGACGCGTGCGACGAGCGACGGTGGCAACGCCCCGACGACGACATGGCTCCGCGCGGCGTGGGGCGCGGGGCGCGGCGAGCTCGGACATCTGCGCCAGCAGGAGGGCAACGCCGAAGGTCCGATGAGCTTCACGCTCGCGGGAGACGATCTCGTCGTCGTCGATCAGGTGAACGGTCGCGTCGTCCGCTTCGCGAAGGACGGGAGCGTGAAGGACACGAGCTCGATCGCGCCGACGGTGCAGGACGTCGCCGTGACGAAGGACGGACGAATGCTCCTCCTCGATCGTCTCGGCGAGAAGGCGATCACGCTGACCGACGCGAGCGGCAGGCCGACGGGCCGCCTGTCGCTCGAGCGCGCAGGGCTCGGCGAGCTCGGCGCCATCACGGGGATGTTCGTCGACGGCAAGGACGTCTACCTCGAGATCGAGCACGGCAAGCTCGTGAGAGCGGGCACCGTCGACGGCGAGCCGGCCGAGGGACGTGAAGAGCTCGTCGGCCGCCCGAGCAAGGACGGCACGCTCCTCCTCACCGCCGTCATCTCCGTGAAGGCGCAAGGACGCGTCGTCGTGAACGCCGTCGATCGCAAGACGGCGGCGCTCCGCTTCGCACGGCAGCTCACGTTCCCGCGCCCGCTCGAGGGCCTCGTCCTGCTCGACAGCGACGACCGGGGCACGGTCTACGTCGGCGCCGCCGGCGGAGGCGAAGGGCGCGCCACGATCGCGTGCCTCGATCCGAGCGACGGGCATGCGCTCGGGTTCGTGACGGTGCCGTTCAGCACGTCCGCCGACGAGTCCTTCAAGGACTTCGTCGTTCAGGGCGACGGCACGATCGTCTACGCCCTCCGCACCGAGTCGGGCGTCGAGTACCTCACCGCGCGCTGTCCGTGATCAGCGGAGCGCGCGGCCGAAGCTCTTCGCGTACGGCGTCGTGATCGTCTGCGTGCGCTCGAACCCCGTGTAGACGTGGATCGCGTCGAGCGTGGGCGGCGTCGCCGCCCAGCGTCCCGGCTTGCCGACGGCGCCGGGATAGATCGTCGTCAGCACCGTCCCGGTCCCGCGATCGATCGTCTCGAAGAACGTGAGCGACGGGTCGAAGTGGAGCGCCTCGATCCGAACCCCCGAAGGATCGGTGCCGGAGACGAGCAGCTCGTCGCGACCGTCGCCGTCGAGATCGACGACCGTCATCACGCTCGCCCAGTCGGTGTCGGGGCGGCCGCTCGGGCTGCAGGAACCGCCCTGCATCGCGCCTCCCTTCGCACCGAAGAAGACGCAGACCGCGAAGGTTCCGTTGTCCGTCCGCTTCGTGCCGAGCGCGACGTCCGAGACGCCGTTGCCGTCGAAGTCGCCGCTCGCGACAGCGCGGACCTCGTACGCGCCGTCGAGCTGCGGGACGAGCGACTGACCTCGCCGTTCGAGCTCGCTGCCGCCCATCACGAGCTGCGCGCGCTTCTTGTGATCGGGGACGAGCACGCCGGCGTGGACGAGATCGGGAGAGCCGTCGCCGTTCACGTCGAACCCGCCGGTCATCGGCACGATCATCGGCACGTCGTTGCGGAAGAGGGGCGTGACCGACTGCAGCGTCTTCGGGGCGCCGTGCACGACGCCGAGCACGCGTTGATCGACGTGGAAGATGTCGCCGTAGCCGTCGCCGTCGACGTCGCCCGCCGAGACGAGCGGCGTGACGAGCTTCGAGTCCTCGAAGTAGGGGAGCGCCATCTCCCGGAGCTGGTCGGCCTGGCTCGCGCCGCCGAGCATGACGCCGGAGATGTACGTCTTCAACACGGCGTCCGGCGGCCGCGGGCTCGGCGGCGGCCCGCTGCCGTCGTCGCCTTCGTAGACGGTGACGAGGCCGTTGTGCGCGAGGTCGGCGAAGCCGTCGCCGTCCACGTCCATCCCGCCTGCGAGCGTCGCGGCGCCGCCGAGCGGCGAGCCGTCGAAGAACGCGACCGGGGTCGGGTAGCCGAACGTGCCGTCCTCGAGCCCCGGGATCACGTAGAGCACGGGCGCGGTCAGGAAGCCGTCACCGGTGTCGTCCGGGATCGTCTCGTCACCGACCGTGGCGAGATCGGCGAGACCGTCGCCGTCCCAGTCGAGGACGGTGCCGGTCGGACCCGCGGCGGCGCCCGTCTTCATCGGGCCGCGGAGGTACATCTGCCAGATCGGGCTCGTCTTCGTCCCGAGGCGCCCGGGGGCGCGGCTCTTCAGCCGCCAGAACCACATCCCGGACGCGAGCTGCTCGGGGACCTCGCCGCGATCGCCGTCGAGCTCGAACGTCTTCGTCGCCTCCGGCGGGAACTTGCGCGATTGCGACATCTCCACGACGGCGCCGGTCGCGCCCGACGTGTTCTCCCAGCGGAGCGAGGGCCGCGCGGTCGCGATCGCCGACACGGAGATCGGCGCGACCGGCCGCGGCGGCGCGAGGGATTCGTCTTGTTTCGCCTCGGAGGTCAGCGACGGTGCGGCGCTTCCTCCACCTACCGGGCGTCCGCCCGACAGGTCGTCGTACACCGAGCCCGGAGCGCAGCCGAACGCTGCGCTCGCGAGCACGAGCCCCCAGACGCGGCGCATGACGCGCTCACTTCAGGCGGGCGCGGATGAGCTGGAAGTAACGGTGCGCGACACCGCTCGCGCGCGCCGCGCGAGTGACGTTGCCACCGTGGCGGGCGAGGACGCGCTCGACGTAGCGGCGCTCGAACTCCATCACGACGCGCTCGCGCGCGGCGGGGAACGGGAGGTCTTCCTCGATGACGGAGGCGAGGAAGTCGAGGCCGTGCGCCTTCGCTTCCGTCGTGCGGAACGACGCGCCGAGCTCACCGAGCGTCATGCGCGAGACGATCGCCGAGCGGAGCTCGCGGATGTTGCCCGGCCAGGGGTAGTGCTCGAAGCGGGGGAGGAAGTCCTCGGGCAGCTCCGTGGACGCGCCGTGCGCGGGCGCGAGCTCGGCCCAGAACTGACGCGCGAGCGAGGCGACGTCGCCTTCGCGCTCGCGGAGCGCGGGGAGCTCGACGCGGCCGGACGCGAGCATGAAGAAGAGGCGCTCGTCGAAGCGCTCGTTCTGCACGTCGCGGTCGAGGTCGCGGCGGGTCGCGGCGATGAGGCGGACGTCGGCGCCCTCGAGCACGTCGCGGAGGCGGGCCTGGACGTCGCGCGGAAGGTTGCCGATCTCGTCGATGAAGAGGACGCCAGAGCGGGCCGTCGCGAGGAGGCCCGGGTCGTCGCCGAACCCGAAGAGGCGGTTGCCGATGTCGCTCGACGCGAGCGCGCTCGTCTCGAGCGAGACGAAGGGTCCGTCCTTGCGGCGGCTCGCAGCGTGGAGCTCCTCCGCGATGAGCGACTTGCCGGTGCCGGTCTCGCCTTCGACGAGGACCGCCTGCTCGCTCGCCGCGAGGCTCGCGAGGACGGGGTAGAGCTTCCGCATCGCGGCGCTCTCGCCGAGGATCTTGCCGAACGACGTCGCCTGCGTGAGCTCGACGAAGCGGGGCGCCTCGCGCTGGACGGAGAGGACGGTGTCACCGACGCGGATGGCCTCGCCGCCGACGAGGATCGCTTCGCGGACGAGCACGCCGTTGACCGTCGTGCCGTTCGTCGAGCCGAGGTCGCGGATCTCGAGGTGGTTGTCCATCACGCTCACCGACGCGTGACGGCGCGAGACCTTCGGGTCCGACAGGCGGAGCACGCAGACGGGGCTCTGGCCGAGGAGCGCGCGCGACGGGCCGCTCGCGTCGAGCGTCAGCACCGTCCCCGCGTCGGGTCCGGAGACCACGGCGAGCACGAACGCCGACGCACCCGACTGGGGCTTCGGTCGCGTGAACGACTGGCGGCGGACGGTCGCGGTCTCTGCGGGGCGGTTCGACGGGCTACGCGTGGTCGGGTTCATGACTTCCTTCACTTTCTGTCGAGGAGATAAGTGGCCGCGGCGAGCGCGAGGGCTCCCGCGCCGAGTCCGATCGCGACGTTCGAGAGGACCACCCGGTCACTCAGCGCGTCGCGTTGCGTGGGGTCGCAGAAGGGTGCGCACGTGGACTTCAGGTCCGCGGCGTCGCTGTCTGCGCGAAGCCTCATGTAGAGACCGCCGCCGAGCGCGATCGCGCCGGTGCCGGCAAGGAGGATCGGAACCACGGGAGTGCGCCGTGCTTCGCCGCGCTCGCGCGTCGGTCCCACGGCAGGAGGAAGCTTGGAGACGAACTGGCCGGTGACGAGACGGTTCTTCTCGCCCTCGCGGGCCACGAAGTCGACGCTCACGGTACGACCACCCTGCTCGAATCGTGCCGAGTGCTTGCCTGGATCGACGGCGATCGAGCGGCCGGGGGCGGAGGTGACGGCGTCGCCGTCGAGGACGATCTGCGCGTCGCTCACGTCGCGGCCGTCGACCTGCGCGCCGAGCACGACGGTGGGGATCTGCGCGTCGACGGAGAGGAGCGAACGCGCGCAGTCCTCGCGGACGACGGCGGGGCAGGTGTCGGCCGAGCAGGAGATGAGCTCCGCGCGCGCGTCCTTGAGCCGGCGCACGCTCGAGAGCGACTGCGCCTTGTCGTGCGACGCGACGCACGCCGCCTTGCGGGCCGCGCCCTCGCGCGTCTCCGGCTGCGCGTCGGCGCGCGCCGGAACGGCGAGGGCGATGCCTGCGGCGAGGCTCGCGAGGACGGTGGCGCGGATCAGAGACATTCGGGCCTGAAGTGGCGGTTGCCGTCGGCGTCGACGGTGTAGGGGAGGCGGCAGCTCGGAGCGGTGGTCGGAGCGCTTGCCGTCGCCGGCGCGCGACGGACCTGGGTCTTCGCGGCCGGATGGACCGGGGCAGCGGCGGCGGGGGCGACGACGACGGGCGCCGTCACCGTCGTGGGCGCCGCGGTCGCGGCGGCGCTCGCCTCGGCGGACGAGACGGCGGCGACGGCCTTGCTCTGCCAGGGCGCGGCGGCGCTCGACGAGCTCGACGCGATCGCAGCGATGGCGGCGGTGGCGACGAGGCCGAGCGCGACCGGGATCGCGATCCAGGCCGGCTTCCCGCTCCGGCGCGAGGCGCGGACGGGGAGCTCCATCGCGGCCGAGGGCGTCGGGGTGTGGTCGCTCTTCGCGACCACGCGGGTCGACGGCGAGCTCCCCGGACGCGACCCGTCGAGGATCGCCGCGATCGCGGCCGACTCGGGCGAGCGGACCGGCTCACGCGGGATCGGACGCGGCGCGACGTGGCGCTTGATCCAGGACGACACTTCCGTGCGCGTCGCGAGGCGGACGACGTCGGCGAGCTGCTCGGCCATCTCGAGCGCCGACTGGTAGCGGCGCGCGGGATCCTGCTCGAGGGCGCGGAGGACGACCGCGTCGAGCGCGGCGGACGACGACGCGCCGCGCGCGCTCGGGGGAGCCGGGCGCTCGTTGGCGATGCGGTGCACGAGCGCCTGCTCGCTGCCGTCGAAGAGGCGCGCGCCGACGAGCATCTCCCAGAGGCAGACGCCGACGGACCAGATGTCCACGTTCGCGCCGATGGCCTCGCCGAAGAGCTGCTCGGGTGCCATGTACGGGACCTTCCCGCGGATCTCGCCGTCGATGCTGTGGTGCACCGAGCTGCGCGCCTTGGCAACGCCGAAGTCGAGGAGGCGGGCGAGGCCGTCGGAGCCGACGAGGATGTTCTGCGGGGAGACGTCGCGATGGATGATGCCGAGGGCCGCGCCCTCGTCGTCGGTCGCTTCGTGCGCGGCGTGGAGGCCGAGGAGGACGTCGTGGATGATCGCGCAGGCGATGCCGACGGGGATCTTCTTCTCCGCGGTCTGGGAGAGGAGGCGAACGAGGGTCGAGAGCGAGGCGCCCTCGACGTACTCCATCACGAGGAGGAGGTGGCCCTGCTGCGCGACGATGTCGACGGTCGGGACGATGTTCGGGTGGCGGAGGCGCGCCGTCAGGAGCGCCTCGTCGATGAACATCGCGGCGAAGTCCGGGTCCTTCGCGTACTGCGGGTGCATGTGCTTGATCGCGACGAGGCGCGAGAAGCCCATCGGACGGCGGAGCCGCGCGAGGTGGACGGTGGCCATGCCACCCGTCGCGATCTCCCCGAGCAGCTCGTACCGGCGACCGCCGCGCGCCGACGTGAGCGCCTCGGGGATCTCCGGGAGCAGCAGGCTGTTCTCGAGCGCCGGACGGAGCGCCGCGGAGGCTCCCGGGTTCCCCCGGAGCATCGCGGTGCGCTTGGCCGGCGTGGTGATCGTGGCTGCCATGCTGTTCGGGATCACCCTCCAGCAAGCACGATGCCTGGACTCCGCGCGGCGGTTCGGAGACTCGTTGCCCAGCGAGCAACGGCAGTTTCCGTGGTACCTGCAAATCGCCACTCAAATGGCTCCAAGGTGCGATATCGAAAGGGTGATCCGTGTCCGGATCGCGGAAAGCGCAGGGGAATGAAAGGCCGGGGGGGGAGGCCTCGGGGGATCCAGATCGGGCTGCGCGGGTAGGGCTGGAAGGAGAGATCCGCGTTCGACGAGGGGGCGAGCCTACATCTCGGCAGCCATGGTCCGGCCGCTGCACTGGTGTCCTGTCGCGGCGACGAGTGCCGCTTCGAAAGGACACTGCCTCATGGTGACCCCCACGCGTTCGCTCCTCGCCGTCGGCTCCCTCCTCGCTGCTGCGCTCGCCGTCGTCGCCTGCAGCAGCGCACCCGCGACGGGGAGCACGACGGGCTCATCGACGAAGGGGGCGAACGACGACGACGAGTCGAGCTCCTCGAGCTCCTCGAGCAGCGGCGGGGCCACGAGCTCGTCGTCCTCGTCGTCGTCGAGCAGCAGCGGATCGACGAGCTCGTCGAGCGGCGGGCCGGACGCGACGAAGTGCGCCGCCGAGAAGGACATGTTCGCCTGTTTCGACTGCTGCGCGCCGGACAAGACGGCGATGAAGGCGGGCGAGGACGCCTATCAGGCCTGCCTCTGCGGCGCGTCCGGTGTCTGCAAGACCGAGTGCGCGCAGGACGTCTGCGCCGGCGCGGACACGGAGCCGAGCCAGGCGTGCATGACGTGCATGGATTCGAAGGGCGCCTCCTGCGAGCAAGCGGCGGACACGGCGTGCCAGGCGAACGCGGCGTGCAAGGCCGCGTCGGCCGCGACCGAAGCGTGCGCGAAGACGGCGAACTGCGAGTCGAAGCCGGAGCAGTGACCTACGGCGTGACGCGCCTCAGCTCGAAGGGCGCCGTCACGAGGAACGACGACCCGCGCTTCGGAGGCGGGAAGTCGAGCGCGAGCACGGCGCGCTTGATGCAGCCGACGACGGCCGTGTCGGCGATCCGCGACCCCCCGTCGATCGCCGACTCGACGTCGCCGGTCTTGCCGATCTCGAACAGGATGACGACGCGGCCTTCGAGCCCCGCGTCGGACGCGAGCGCCGTCTCGTAGCACGTCACGAAGGTCGCCTCGTTCGCCTCGAGCACCCCGCGCACCGCGGCGCGATCCTGGTCGGTCTCGAGCGTACCGAGCCGGACCGACCCTCGCGGCGCCGCCGGCCGCGCCGACGGAGCGGCGCCGGCGTCGGCAGGCTCGGACGCGACCACGACGGGAGGAGCGCTGATCGGCGGAACGACGAGGAGCGGCGGAGCAGCGGGTGGAGGCCGTGCGGGCTCGCCGCATGCGACGACGATCCCGAGGAGCAAGAGGTGGCGCGGTGCCCTCATGCCGGCGAGGATACGACCGTGCGGGTCGCGATCCTCCTCGTCTTCGCCGCGGTCGCATGCGGCTCGTCTCCGGCCCCGATGCAGCCCGTCGTCGTCGCAGAGACGCCTCCCGTCGCGCCCGCTCCGTCGAGCATCGCCGCGGCTCCGGTCGCGCAGCCCACGCCGGTCGTCGTCGCGAAGGAGCCCGACTACTTCCCGCTCGACCTCGATCACGCCCGTCGCGTGTCGATCAAGAGCACGCTCGCGAAGTCCGAGGCGCCGCGTCCGATCGGGACCCGCCCGATCAAGGTCCGGCTCCTCCGCGAGGTCTCGAAGGTGAAGGACGCGAGCGCGCTCGAACGCGCGGAGTCCGGCACGACGTACGATCCGAAGCGTCCGTTCGAGCTCCGCACCGCTGCGAGCGAGCTCCCGAAGGGCGCACGACCGGACATCCCGCTCACGTTCGAGGGCGCGCTCACGGTCATCTCCGAGTCGGGGGGGAAGCTCCTCCTCGTCTATGCCGGTCGCTTCGTCGCGGTCGTCGACGGCAAGAACGTCGAAGAGGTCGTCGACTTCGAGCCTCCGGAGCTCCCTCTCAGCGAGGAGGATCGCCTCTTCGACGAGGTCCACCAGGTCGTCTACGAGGACGGCGTCCTCTTCGCGTGTCGTGGCTACAACGCGAAGGGCGGCAAGACCGGGATCGTGACCGCGATCGACGCGGCGACCGGCGAGCTCCGGTGGCGGAGCCCGCAGAAGGTCTGCGGAGGCGTGCTCACGCTCGTCGCCGACTACGTCCTCACCGGGTACGGCGCGCACGACACGCCGTACGCGCTGAAGCTCCTCCGTCGCTACGACGGCGCCGTCGTCCAGACCCTCCCCCTCTTCGGCGCCGCGCTCGAATTCGAGGTGAGCGGCCCCACCGTCGTCGCGAGCACGTACAAGCATCGGGTCGAATACCAGCTCGTGCCCTGAGCTAGGATGGCCGCGTGGCCCTCACGCTCCTCCGCGTCGTCCTCGCGAGCCTCGTCGGCGGAACCGCCGCGCTCGGCGTGCTCGCGTGCGGTCGGGGCGTGAAGACGGCTCCGCCGATCGCCAGCCTCGCGAACAAGACCGAGGCCGCGCGCGCATTCGCTCCGCTCCGCGAGCAGTGGGAAGCGCGGAAGCTCGACCCCGAGCAGCTGCGTGCGTTCGTGCGCGCGTACGGAAGCGACGGGCTCGCACCGCTCGCGAAGGTCTATCTCGCGTTCGCGCTCCTCGATCGCGGCAGCCTGCTCGAGGCCGACGGCGTGCTCGCTTCGATCGCCGATCTCCCCCCCGGCTCGACGAAGGACCTCGCCGACGTCGCGCGCGCGCGCAGCCTGCGCCTCCACGGCGCGCCGCAGTCCGCGCTCGAGCGCATGCGCCCGCTCGTCGGCAAGGTGGTCGACGACACGGACCGCGAGGTCTTCCTCGAGGAGCTCGCGCTGTGCGCGATCGCGTCCCACGACGACTACGAAGCGCTCGCGTATCTCGACGCGTGGCTGCGTGGGAGCAGCGACGACGACAAGGATCGCGTGCGCGTGAAGGTCGCGCAGATCCTCGACACGCTCCCGCGCCAGGTCCTCGAGCAGACGTACCGCGCGATGCGGACGCGCGGGGTCGCGTCCGGCTACGGGCAGGACACGCAGCGCCTCGTCGCGGCGCGGCTCGCGCGGATCGCGGTCGAGAGCGACGACGCCGCCCTCGCGCGCTGGCTCGTCGAGACGAGCGGCGTGAGCGCCGCGCAGGCGGGAGGAGACGCGGGTCTCGAGCTCGGCGAGCTCGCGGCGAGCCGGCGTGGCATCTCGATCGTCGCCGGTCGCACGATCGGGCTCCTCCTCCCCACGCGGAGCCGCGGCCTCCGCGACGAAGCGGCCGACGTCGTCCGCGGCCTCTCGTGGGCGCTCGATCTGCCGCGTGGGACGGGGCGCGACGAAGGCCTCCGGCTCGTCACGCGCGAGGACGGCAACGACAAGGCGACGACGCGCACCGCGATGGAGGAGCTCGCGGGCGAGGGCGCCGCGATCATCATCGCCGGGTTCGATCACACCGGCGCCGACCGCGCCGCGGCGTGGAGCGAAGAATCCGGGGTGTCCGTCCTCCTCCTCTCGGCGCCGAGCGCCGAGCACTTGCGGAGGCCGGGCGTCTTCCTCCTCGGCGAGCGGCCCGAACGCGAGCTCGTCATGCTCGCCGAAGCGCTCGCGCGGGCGGGATCGAAGACGGCCGCCTTCGTCGCCGACGGCGCCGAGGAAGAGGCGTCCGCCCGCGCCGCGGAGGGGAAGGGAGTGACGCTCCTCCCCGCCGTACGTTGCGACGTCCCGCTCTCGGAGGCCGGAAAGCCCCGTTTTCCGGTCGATGCGTGGTTCGCGTCGGGCGCGGAGGGGTGGCTCGTCGCGGGGCCGTCGAGCTGCGCGCGTGACGTGATCCGCGACGTCGGGCGTGCGCTCGAACGTCGTCGCATGCGCTCCGGTGGAGAGCCGAGCGTCGCGCTCACGCTCGAGGCGGGGATCCCGCTCCAGGACGTCCCGCGCGGGATCGCGGTCCTCAGCGCATCGGCCGGGATCGTGCCGGTGCTCGCGTCGCGCGCGCAGGACGCGAACGATGCCGATGTCCGCGCCTTCATGGAGAAGCTCGGCGTCCGTCCGAGCTACTGGTCGGCGCTCGGTCGTGACGCCGGAGCGCTCGCGCGGGCGGCGATCGGCGTCCTGCCCGTCGACACGACGACCGCGCTGCCGAACGTCACCCAGCGCCGTGCGATCGTGAGGGCAGGCCTCCTCTCGACGCGCGTGCGACTCTGGACGACGGACGAGCGCGGCTTCGGCGAGGATCGCGTCCTCACCCGCGCGCTCCGCGTCCTCCGCTGGCGCGCGCCCTAGGCTGCGCGGAGCACGACGATCCGGCCGGTCGGCGTGAGCACGGTGCGCTCGTGCGTGCACTTGTGGCGGCGGAGCATCTTGGTCGCCTCGCGGAGCTCGGCCTCGGCGCGCTCGCCCTTGATCAGGAGGAGCCGCCCGCCGCGCTTCACGAACGGGGCGGTCCAGTCGAGGAGCGTGGAGAGCTTGGCCACGGCGCGCGCGGTGACGACGTCGAACGGCGGGCCGAGATCGACCTCCTCGGCGCGCCCGCAGGCCGTCGCCACGTTCGCGAGCCCGAGCGAATCGGCGGCCGCCGCGAGGAACGCGATCTTCTTCTCGGTCGCGTCGAGGAGCGAGACGCGGAGGTCGGGCCGCGCGATCGCGAGCGGGATCCCGGGGACGCCACCGCCCGAGCCGACGTCGAGCACGCGTGCGCCGGCCGGCTCGCCTTCGAGGAGCGGGACGAGCGAGAGCGCGTCGAGGACGTGCCGCGACCACGCCGCCTCGGGCTCGGTGATCGCCGTGAGGTTCACCTGCTCGTTCATCGCGAGGAGCAGCGCGAGGAACGCGCCGAGCTTCTCGACCTGCGCCGCGTCGAGCGTGACGCCGAGCTCGGCGAGGCGCGCGCCGAAGTCGGCCGGCGCGGCGAGAGGGGCGACGTTGGGGAGCGGGAGCGGCGCACGCGACATCGGCCCGGCGGGACTTAGCACGAGCGATGCGGGCACGTCGGTTGCGTCGCACATCGGCATGCGCCCCCTCGCGATCCAGCCTGGTCCCCTGCCTTCGCCCCCGTTGCCGAGCCCCGACCCGGCACCGACGCCGCACACGCCGGATGCGCCCCAGCCGGAGCCGCTGCCGATCCCGCCGCCGGACCCGACGCACCCGACGACGCCTTCGGGCTAGGCAAGGGGCCATACGGTCGCGGTAGAGTTGGTGCCATGAGCACCACGCCCGCGAACCTGCGCATCAACGGTGACCGTCTCTGGACCTCGCTGATGGAGCTCGCGCGCATCGGCGGAACGGCGAAGGGCGGCGTGTGCCGTCTCGCGCTCACCGACCTCGACCGCCAGGGACGCGATCTCGTCGTCGGTTGGGCGAAGCAGGCGGGCATGACCGTGACGGTCGACAAGATCGGCAACGTCTTCATGCGCCGCGCGGGGAAGAACCCCGCCCTCCCGCCGATCGCGTGCGGCAGCCACATCGACACGCAGCCGACCGGCGGCAAGTTCGACGGCAACTACGGCGTGCTCGCCGGCCTCGAGGTCGTGCGCACGCTGAACGACCACAAGATCGAGACCGAGGCGCCGATCGAGGTCGTCTTCTGGACGAACGAAGAGGGCTCGCGCTTCGTCCCCGTCATGATGGGCTCGGGCGTGTTCGCCGGCGCGTTCAGCCTCGAGCACTGCTACGCCGCGAAGGACGTCGACGGGAAGACCGTGAAGGACGAGCTCACGCGGATCGGCTACGTCGGCGACGAGGAGCCCGGCAAGCACCCGCTCGGCGCGTACTTCGAAGCGCACATCGAGCAGGGACCGGTCCTCGAGGACGCGGGCATCACGATCGGTGTCGTCACCGGTGTGCTCGGCCTCCGCTGGTACGACTGCGTCGTGACCGGGATGGAAGCCCACGCCGGCCCGACGCCGATGGCGCTCCGGAAGGACGCCCTCCAGGTCGCGACGAAGATCATGCAGGAGACCGTCGCGATCGCGCATCGCTACCCGCCCTACGGGCGCGGGACGGTCGGCTTCGTCCAGTGCTTCCCGAACAGCCGGAACGTCATTCCCGGGACGGTGAAGTTCTCGATCGATCTCCGCAACGTCGACAGCGAGCGGCTCGACACGATGGACAAGGAGATCCGCGCGTTCGTCGAGAAGACGGCGGCCGAGTCCGGCCTCCGGATCTCGATCGAGCAGGTCTCGTACTTCCCGCCGTGCCCGTTCGAGAAGGGCTGCGTCGAGGCCGTCGAGGGCGCGGCGAAGACGCTCGGCTACTCGCACATGAACGCGGTCTCCGGCGCCGGGCACGACGCGGTCTACATGGCGCGCCTCGCGCCGGCCGGGATGATCTTCGTCCCGTGCAAGGACGGGATCAGCCACAACGAGATCGAGGACGCGAAGCCCGAGCACCTCGAGGCCGGCTGCAACGTGCTCCTCCACGCGATGCTCGACCGCGCGAAGGCGCGCTGACACGCGCGTCATGGCGCATCTGCGCCATGGCGGGGTGGGGAGCGGAAACCCATCCTCGGAGCATGGCGCTCCGCTCCTTCGCTCCGGTCGTCGTCGTACTCTCCCTCGCCGCGTGCACCGTGCGCACGACGAACGGCTCGAGCTCGTCGTCGGGTGACGGGAGCGGGACGGCGCAGAACCCCTCGTCGTCGTCGTCGTCGGGCGGATCCTCGTCGTCGGGCGGGTCCTCGTCCGGCACGACCCAGAACGGAAGCGCTCCCGCCGAGGTCGTCGGCAGCTGGACGTGGGTGACGTCGAACGGCGGACAGTCGATCGCGTTCACGGCGGACGGCGCGTACACGAGCGACACGCTCGTGAACGCCCACCCCGGCGAGTCGTGCGGGACCGAGTACCTCGCCCACCGCGAAGGCACCGCGACGTTCACCGCGACGACGGTGAACCTCCGCTCGACGGTCGCGCGGCGCACGAAGTCGGACTCGTGCAAGGACGCCGTGATCGCGGTCGAGGACATCGAGGCGCAGGACGACACGTACACGTGGCGGGTCGAGACAGGGACCAACGGCTCGAAATCGCTCGTGATGACGGGCAAGGACGGCTACGAGGCGACGTACGCGCCGGACGGGACCTGAAAAGGTTGCGACCGGCGGAGCCGGGCGGGCTCCGAAGGGCATGGCCCGCCCTCGCCCGCAGCGCGCGGACGCTCTCGACTCGCTGACCTTCGGTGACCGCCTGCCGTGGAGCGTCGGACTCCTCCTCCTCGTCACCGTCGTTCCCTCGCTCTTCGTCGCGTTCTCGTCGCGACACGTCGGCCCGATCTTCGCGGCCGTCGCGCTCACGCCGCCGGATGTGCTGCACGGCCAGGTGTGGCGGCTCGCGACCCACGTGCTCGTCGAGCCGAGCGCGTACGGTCTCTTCTTCGCCGGCCTCACGTACGTCTGGTTCGGCCGTGACCTCGCGCGCGAGTGGGGTGACGCGTGGTTCCTCCGCGTCTTCGGCGGGCTCACGCTCGGCGCGAGCATCCTCACCGTGCTCCTCTCCGTCGTCGATCCTTCCGTCCGCACGCAGAGCTACATCGGCACGATCCCGATGACGGGCGCGATGCTGATCGCGTGGGGCTTCACGTTCCCGGATCGCTTCGTGCGGATCTGGTTCGTCTTCACCGTGAAGGCGGTCTGGATCGCGTGGGGGACCTTGATCCTCACCGTCCTCTATGCCGTCTACCACGGCTGGGAGCACGAGCTCCCCGTGCTGCTCACCGAGGTCGCCGTCTTCGCGTACCTGTTCCGCGACAGCGTCGTGCGTCCGCTCCGCCGCTTCCGGATGCACCACCTCCGCCGGCAGGAGGACCTTGCCGCGCTCCGCCGGATGCGCGCCGCGCGCGTGAAGAGCGCCGCGCACCTCCGCGTGATCGAGTCGATCGACGACGACCCGCCGCCGCTCTCGCCCGACGCCGAAGCGCGCCTCGCGACGCTGCTCAGGCCGAAGAACGATCGCCCGTATCGGTAGGCCTCAGAACCAGGCGTCGCGCATGCGCGCGTAGGAGTCCTCGCCCTCGACGCACAGCCGCGCGAGATGGGACACGCGCGGGAGCTCGGTGCGGATCCAGTACTGCGCGGCGTGGAGCTTCCCTTCGTAGAAGGGCGCCTCGCGCTCGGTGTGCTCGAGCGCCTGCTCCGCGAGCGCGGCTTGCCAGAGCCAGAGCCACGCGACGACGGTGATGCTCGCGAGCGCGAGATAGTCGGTGCTGTGGAGGAGCATCCCTTCGACGTCGCCGCTCCCACCCTTCGCGCCGAGCGTCGCGGTCACGTTCGCCATCGTGCGCGCGGCCTCGCGGACGGCACGGACGAGGTCGACCTCGACGTCGCTCTTCTCGGCGATCGCCGCGGTCTTCTCGATCTCCTCGAGGAGCGCGCGTAGCGCGGCGCCGCCACCGGCGACGATCCGCCTCCCGAGCAGATCCAAGCCGTGGATCCCGGTCGTGCCCTCGTGGATGCTGTTCAGCTTCTGCTCGCGGAGCCAGGCCTCGGGCAGCTGCTCGCTCGAGTAGCCGTAGCCGCCGTGGACCTGCACCGCGAGCGCGTTCGCCTCGAAGCCCCATTCGGCCGGAAACGACTTCGCGATCGGCGTGAGCGCGTCGACGAGGAGGCGCGCGCGAGCCCGTTCACCCTCGTCGGTCGCGTGCTCGGCGAGGTCGGCCTGCTTCGAGGTGTAGGCGAGCAGCGCGAACGCGCCTTCGACGATCGCCTTCTGGCGGAGGAGCATGCGTCTCACGTCGACGTGCTCGATGATCGGCACCTGCTTCGCGCTGCCGCCTTTCGCCGAAGGCGGCCTGCCCTGCGGCCGCGTCCGCGCGTAGGCGAGCGCTTCGTGGTACGCGACCGACGCGGTCGACGCCGCGTTGAGGCCGACCATGATCCGGGCCTCGTTCATCATCTGGAACATGTACGCGAGGCCGCGGTGGGGCTCGCCGACGAGCCAGCCACGGCAGTCGCCGCGATCGCCGAACGAGAGGGCGAGGCTCGGCAGCCCGCGCCAGCCGATCTTGTGGATGACTCCGGCGACGTTCACGTCGTTCGGGACGAGCTGGCCGTTCTCCTCGCGCTCGCGCGGCACGGCGAAGAGGGAGATCCCCTTGATCCCGGGCGGCGCGCCCTCGATCCGCGCGAGCGTCATGTTGACGACGTTCGGCGCGAGATCGTGATCCGCGCCGGAGATGAAGATCTTCGCACCGGTGATCGAGTACGTGCCGTCGTCGCGCGGCACGGCCTTCGTCGTCACGTCGGCGAGGCTCGAGCCGGCGTGCGGCTCGGTGAGCGCCATCGTGCCGGTCCACTCGCCGCCGTACATGCGGTCCATGAACATGCGCTGGAGCTGCTCGTCGCCGAACGCCTCGATCAGGTGCGCCGCGCCGTTCGTGAGGCCGGCGTACCCGTATGCGCTCGCGTTCGCCGCCATCAGGTACGCGTGCGCGAGCGCGGCGACGGTGATCGGGAGGTGCGCGCCGCCGACGCGCGCCGGGCGCGTCGCCGAGACGGCGCCGAGCTCGCGGAGGCGCGGCCACACGTCCTTCATCCGCGGGTGGACGACGACACGGCCGTTCTCGAGGCGCGGCGGCGCCTCGTCCATCGGCTTGAACGCGGGGTAGAGGACCTCGCGTGCGAGCCTCCGCGCGCTCGCGACGTACATGTCGAACGTCTCCTTGTCGTGCCCGGCGAAGGCGGGCAGGCGACAGAGCGACGTCACGTCGAGCATCTCGTAGAGGAGGAAGTCGACGTCGCGGTCACGTACGAGCGGGTTCTCGGACGGCATGCGGCCCAGTCTAGTCCCGTCCCGCCTGGGCGGCGGCCGCGCGGAGGCGTGCGGTGAGCGATCTCACGCCTTCGACGCGGCGTGGCGCAGCGCGGCTTCGGCGATGGCGAGCACCGTCGCGATCTCCTCATCGTCCCGCGGCGCGTACACGAGCGTGGCTGTCTTCGCGATCGCGCCCGTGACGGCGAGGGGATGGAGCTCGCCCCA
Source organism: Polyangiaceae bacterium (assembly GCA_039809485.1). Taxonomy (GTDB): domain Bacteria; phylum Myxococcota_A; class Polyangia; order Polyangiales; family Polyangiaceae; genus Labilithrix. The sequence continues at coordinate 21,030 of JBDHVE010000083.1, forward strand.
GCCTCGTTCGAGCACCTCTCTGCAGTCGGCTTCCGACAGCATCATGTGGAAGCTCCCGTCGCTCGCGGGGTGGACGTGTGCGAACTCGCGACCGCGGAAGCACGCGTGCGCGTTGCACGGCGCGTCCTCCGGGACGAAGAGCGCACGCGCCCCGGGCACCGAGATGAGGCTCGGCCCCGTCGTCGTGCCCGGCAGCGCGACGAAGCGCGCGACGAGGCGTGCGTAGAGCTCGGGCGACGGCGTATCGTCGAGCTGGCGATGCGGGATCTCCGTGGTCGTGCGCGGGCGCTCGCCCCGGCGCGGCTCCAGCTGGAGGCTCATGACAGCCTCACGAAGTCCTTGTCGCGGAGCGACGCTGCGAACCCCCTGAACGCGACGTTGATCGCCTCCCAGCTCGGGTGGCTCGTGACGCTGCCGTACCACCGCGCGACGTTCGGGTACGCGTCGAAGCTGCAGTGCACGAGCTCACCGAGGCTCAGGATCGACGCGCCGAAGAAGTCGGCGATGCTGATCCGTTCCCCGACGAGATACGCCCCACCCCCTCGCAGGAAGTGCTGGTCGAGGATCGAGAGCCACGTGCGCGACTTGTCCCGTCCCCATTCCACCGCGCCGCGTGTCGCTTCGCTCGTGCTCCGCGCGTGGTGGGGCATCAGCTGCGGGTAGACGTACTGGAAGCCGAAGTCCTTGTAGAAGTTGGCCTCGAACCAGGCCATCACCTCGTCGATGCGCGCGCGGGTCCGGAGGTCGTCCGGGTAGAGCGGCGAGCGCGTCTTGTTCGCGACGTAGCGGAGGATCGCCGACGCTTCGGTGAGGACGAAGTCGCCGTCGACGAGCACCGGGACGAGACGGTTCGGGTTGAGCGCGGCGAACGCGGGCTGGTGGTGCTCGCCCCGCATCAGGTCGACGTCCTTCACGACGACGTCGAGACCGGCGGCATGGCAGAACGCGAGGACGGCGCGCGACGTGGTCGCGGCCTGGTTGACGTAGAGGTCCATGGGACATCCCCTTTCTCCGATGGACCATGAAGCGCGGTGTCTTGCGTAGGTAGGGCCATCGATGCACGCTCGTCTTGCATGGCTGCAAGATCCTTCGAGTGGTCCGATCTCGAGATCTTCCTCGCGACCGCCCGCGGGGGGACGCTCGCGGCCGGCGCCGGAGCGCTCGGGCTGGATGCCTCGACGGTCCAGCGGCGGATCGGCAAGCTCGAGGCGGCGCTGCGGACGCGCCTCTTCGAGCGGAGCCAGCGCGGGTACGCGCTCACCGCCGCGGGCGAGGAGCTCTACCAGCACGCGCTCGGGATGGAGGAGCACCTCGTCACGGCGCGCCGCCGGGTGGTCGGTCGCGACGCGACGCTCGAGGGCTCCGTTCGTGTGGCCACCGTGGACGATCTCGCCGTCGTCGTCCTCTCGCCGATCGTGCGCACGTTCCGCGACGCGCATCCGAACGTCACGGTCTGCGTGGACGTTCGCGAGAGCTTCGCCGACCTCGCGAAGCAGCAGGCCGACGTGGCGATCCGGTTCGGCGCGAAGCCGCCCGACGGCGACGTCGTCGCGAAGCTCGTCGCGCGCGTGGGCGTCGGCCTCTATGCGAGCCGCGCGTATCTCTCCGAGCACGGTCGTCCGAAGCGACTCGAGGACCTGCGCGAGCACGTGATCGTGCGTGGCGAAGAGGGCGCCGGCGGCATGCCGATGGAGCGCGAGATGTCACGCTGGGCCGATCCGGCGAAGACCGCCTTCCGCAGCCGTTCGCTCTTCGCTCGCCTCGGCGCGATCCGGGCCGGCGTCGGGATCGGCTTCCTCGGATGCTTCATGGGCGAGCGGGAGAAGGATCTCGTCCGGCTTCCGTTCGCGTTCCCCGACGCCGCGAGCAACCTCTGGTTGCTCGTCCACGTCGACCTGCGGAGGAACGCGCGTGTGCGGGCGTTCGTCGAGCACACGTACGCGGCGCTCGTCGCCGAGCGGTCGACGTTCGAAGGTCCCTGAGCTGGCGCATCGGCTCGCCGCCCGCTAGACCACGCGGGTGAGGCGCTCGCTGCCTTTGGCGTTCGGACTGGCCGTCCTGTGGCCACTCGCGTGCGCGAGCGATCCGGCGCCCTCGGCCCCGACCCGCGCGTGCGGCGTCACCGTCTGGCATCGCCCCGCATCGAGCGCGGCCGCCGTCGAGATCGTCGGCGACTGGGACGGGTGGAAGCGCCCGGGGGTCGCGCCCGGAGCACGCGAGGACGGCTGGCGCGTCGCGGCGTTCGACGTCGCGCCCGGCGAGCATGCCTACGCGATCATCGAGGACGGCGTCTGGCTCACCGACAAGAACGTGCCGATGACCGCGTTCCACGAGGGCCGCGAGGTCGCGCTCGTCGAGGCGGCCGACTGCGGTCGACCGCTCGTGCGCGTCGACGACGTGCGTGCGGAGGGCAGCGGGCATGCGGTCGTGAAGGCGACGTTCCTCGCCGCGAGGAGCGGCGTCGCCCTCGATCCGGCGTCGATCACGGCCGTCACCCGCGACGGCACGCGCCTCACGGTCACGTCCTCCGCGCCGGAGAGCGGCGCGATCGAGCTCGCCGCCGAAGCGCTCCCCGCGGGAAAGCACGTCGTCACGATCTCCGCCAAAGACACCGATCACGTCGTCGCCGAGGACGCGCGCGCCACGGTCTGGGTCGAGCCGTGGCGGAAGGATCCGTGGGATCCGCGCGACGCCGTCGTCTACCAGGTGCTCGTCGATCGGTTCCGGAACGGCGACGGGCCGCTCGCGCCTCCGGCGACGCCTTCGTCGCGCGCGGGCGGGAACCTCGCCGGCGTGCGGCGCGCGATCGAGAGCGGCGAGCTCGAGGCGCTCGGCGTCAACACGCTCTGGCTCTCGCCCCTCTACAAGAACCCGGAGGGCACGTTCCCCGGCAACGACGGCCGCCTGTATTCGAGCTACCACGGTTACTGGCCCGTCGCGTCGCGCGAGCTCGACGCGCGCGTCACGACCGAAGGCGAGCTCGACGCGTTCATGGCGCTCGCGCATTCGCGCGGGCTCCGCGTCCTCTTCGACGTCGTGCCGAACCACGTCCACAGCGAGCACCGCTGGACGACGCAGCACGCCGACTGGTTCCCGAAGGGCTGCGTGTGCGGGCAGGGCGCGTGCGACTGGGGCACGAACATCAAGACGTGCTGGTTCGCGCCCTATCTCCCCGATCTCGACTGGAAGCGGGACGACGTCGCGCGCGCCGAGACAGCCGAGGTGATGTGGTGGATGGACCGCTGGGACGCCGACGGTCTCCGGATCGACGCGGTGCCGATGATGCCACGCGCCGCGACGCGCCGGATCACGACGGCGGTGCGGAGCCGGTTCGAGCACCCCGGCCATCATCCCTACGTCCTCGGCGAGAACTTCACCGGACCCGGCGGCTACCAGAGCCTCCGCTACGACCTCGGCCCGTACGGGCTCGACGGCAGCTTCCACTTCCCGCTGATGTGGACGCTCCGTTCGGTCGTCGCCGAGGAGCGCAGCCCGATGAGCGCGATCGACACGAGCTATCGCGCGGGTGAAGAGGCGTGGGCCGGGTCGGGCGCGGTGATGGGGCTCATGATCGGCAACCACGACGTATCGCGGTTCGCCTCCGTCAGCGCGGGCAGCGCGAACGGCGACGCGTGGGAGCCGACGCCGCAGCCGGTCGACCCGGCCGTCTACGCGAAGCAGCGCCTCGCGCTCGCGACCGTGCTCACCCTGCCGGGCGCGCCCGTCCTCTACTACGGGGACGAGGTCGGGCTCGCGGGTCGGAGCGATCCGGACTGCCGGCGGGTGATGCCGCGCGAGCAGGATCTCCTCCCGGCGCAGGCCGAGACGCGCGCGCTCGCCCGCACCCTCGGCCGGGCCCGGAGCTGCTCGAAGGCGCTCCGGCGCGGCGACGTCCGCACCCTCCTCGCGGACGACGAGCGCTTCGTCTTCGCCCGTACGACGGAGGACGACCTCGCGATCGTCGTCCTCACCCGGCGTCCGACGCTCCCGACGGTCGTACCCCTCGCCGGGCTCCCGGTCTCGGCATCGGATCTCGTCGACGTCGTCACGGGGACTCCGGCCCGCCTCGAACCGGGCGGAATCGCGGTGGCGAACGACCCGCTGGCGGTCCACGTTTACGTCCCGAACGCGTCCCGGTGCGCCGTCACTCAGCCCTGAGTTGACATCGCGCCGCCGCACGCCATCCTGCGCTCTCGCTTCATGCCGTTCCTCCGCTCCTTCGCCACCGCGTTCTTCGTCCTCGCCGGAGGCGCGCTCGCCTCGAGCCTCCCCGCGTGCGGGAGCTCCGACGCGCAGAACCCGGACTTCGGCTCGCCCCCCGACGCGTCGATCTTCAACCCGGGCCAGGGCGGCAACGACCCCTACGGCCAGTACGGCGGCGAGCAGCCGTTCGTGTGCCCCGACGCGTTGAAGCGCTGTAGCCACACGTTCACCTTCCCCGACGCGGGTTATTCGTCCGTCGAGCTCCGCGGCGACTTCGGCGGCCCGGACACGTGGGTGACGGGCAAGCCGATGGTGAAGAACGGCAGCGTCTGGAGTGTGGACGTGAACGTCCCGTTCTCGACGCCGGTTCAATTCAAGTTCTTCGTGAACGGCAACGAGTGGAAGATCGACAGCGCGCAGCCGACGCAGACCGACGCGAACCAGAACACGAACAACGTGTTCGCCGGCACGACGTGCGAGCCCGCGATCTGCGAGGAGGAAGGCCAGCTCCCGCCCGGCGTCTACGACTGGCGTGACTCGGTCATCTACTTCGTCTTCGTCGACCGCTTCCAGAACGGCAATCCGGGCAACGACTGCACCGTGCCCGGCGTCACCGGCGGTTCGAAGTCGATCGCGAACTACCAGGGCGGCGACTGGGCCGGCGTCACGCAGAAGATCAACGAGGGCTACTTCAACGACCTCGGCGTGAACACGCTCTGGGTCACGGTCCCGTTCGACAACCCGAACGTGTCGGGTCAGGGCGTCGGCGGCGACACGAACCGCTACTCCGGCTACCACGGCTACTGGCCGAAGCTCGACTCGAGCAACCCGGCCCAGCTCGCCTACGAGGGGTGCTTCGGCACCGAGGCCGAGTTCAAGGCGATGGTCGCCGCCGCGCACCAGAAGGGCCTCAAGGTCCTCATCGACTACGCGATGGTGCACGTCCACATCGACTCGGGGCTGTGGACGCAGCACCAGGACTGGTTCTGGCCGAACGACAACGGCAAGGGCGGCAACTGCGTCTGTGGCGAGGGCTGCTCGTGGGACGCGCTCCCCGACCGCGAGCGCTGCTGGTTCACCGGCTACCTCCCGCACTGGAACTACACGAACGCGGCCGCGCGCGACTACTCGGTGCAGAACGCCGTCGAGTGGGTGAAGCAGACCGGCGTCGACGGCTTCCGCGCCGACGCGATCAAGCACGTCGACACGTCGTGGCTCACGTCGCTCCGCGCGAAGCTCAAGACCGACGTCATCGCCCAGCAGACGCCGCAGCAGCGGTTCTACATGGTCGGCGAGACCTACGACTTCGGGAACCGCGACGTCATCAAGAGCTACGTCGAGCCGTCGACGAAGCTCGACGGGCAGTTCGACTTCCCGCTCCGCCGCGTGCTCGTCGAGAACGTCGTGATGCGCCTCGGGAGCATGACCGACCTCGCGTCGTTCATGAACGGCAACGACTACTTCTACGGCGCGAACGCGATCATGAGCACGTTCGTGGGCAACCACGACCTGCCGCGCATCATCCACCTCGCCGCGAACAACCGGATCTGGGGCGACAACCAGGGCGCGGACGGGAAGAACCTCGCGTGGTCGGGCCAGCCCGGCGCCGTCGCAGAGCTCGAGGCGTACGAGCGGCTCGCGAACGGCTTCGCCGTGCTCTTCACGAACCGCGGCGCGCCCCTCGTCTACTACGGCGACGAGATCGGGCTCCCCGGCGCAGGTGACCCCGACAACCGCCGCTTCATGCAGTGGACCGGCCTCTCGCCGAACCAGACGTACCTCCGCGACCGGATGAAGAAGCTCCTCGACATCCGGAGCAAGCACCCGGCGCTCCGCCGCGGCACCCGGACGACGGTCGAGGTCGGCAAGGACCTCTGGGCGTACAAGCGCGAGACGGTCGGGGACACGGTCTACATCGTCGTGAACCGCGCCGACGGGCCGAACGACGTGACGAAGCTCCCGGCCGGCGGCCTCACCGAGCTCGTCACCGGCGCGACGGTGAACGGGCCCACCGTCACGATCCCGCCGCGCCAGACGCGCATCTTCGTCGCCCCGTAGCGCGCGCTCGCCGTACGATGGCGCCCATGGCGAGCCTTGCGCGCGTGGGGACGTTGTTCGCGGTCGTGCTCTCGATCGGTTGTGGCGGCGGGAGCGAGCCGCCGAAGACGGCGTCGTCCGCGCCGCCGGCAACGACGGCAGAGACGCCCGAAGCGGCCGATGCAGGCGCGGCGGCCGAGCCGGCGCCGAAGCGGCACCGCAAGCCGTTCGAGATCCACAACGCGTGCACCGACGTCGCGACGGTCGTGTTCGGGGAGGATCCGAAGGCACCGAATGCCTACCAGCGGAAGCTCGCCCCGAGCACGAGCGGGGAGGGACCGCGCGACGACGACGGGAACCAGACCGTCTGGCTCCTCGACCAGAGCGGCGATCCGCTCGTGAAGGTGCGCGTCACGCGTGGAATGAAGCGCGTCGAGGTCGGCCGGAGCTGCAGGACGCTCGACGCGCGTTGAACCGCATATGGCTCAGGCAGGAAGCGGACCACGCGATGGTTCCGCGGAGATCTCGGGTGTGGCAGGACTCGTGCCAGGCAACCTGCTTTTTCCGGGGAAACGTCGCACCGCGGCACGCGTACACGAACGAGCGATTCGAGCGCGATCGACCTTGCACGCCTCGGGCGTTGCGCTATTCCGGCCCGACTCGCTGAGTCCGGAAATCGCGTCCGCGTGTGGTCTGCGATGGAAGGAACCGACGAGCGTGAATGCTCCGTGCGTGTGGGAGCGTTGACGTCGGGGGAGGACACGCGCGGTACGCGCATGGACGGCATGGGAAGAGGAGGACGCGGATCGATGCCGACGGCAAATTCGACGAGCCGCCAGAATGGCGTAGACTCTCGGGCACTCGTGCCGCCTTCTTCGCGCAAAGCTTCCGAGCTGACGATCGAGGCCATCTACGCATCGCGAACGGGAGTCGCCCCGGTCGCGCGCGATGGCGAGCTGCCCGACGAGGGCGAGCGAGCGCGGCTCATCGGCGACATCACGCGTCTGCTCCGAGAGCCGCACATGCCCGAGACGACGCGCGTCGCCGGGCTCACGCTCATCGGCTGGCTCGCGCGCCGCATGCCTGGCGAGGCGCCGCACGCCATCGGCGTCGCCGAGGCGCGTCAATCGGAGCGTCGTCTCCGCGCAGCACAGCGCAAGGCGCGTTAGAGCGGAGCGTCATGAAGGGGGCGCGTCTGCTCCCCATCTCCGCGCTGGCGACCGTCGTTGCCGTCGCGGTCGTCGCGCGCTTCGGGCGAAGCCCCGCGCCTCCGTCGCCGGCCGGCGTCGGCTCGGTCGCGATCACGGCGTCGAGCAGCGCGGCCGTCGCGCCGCTCGAACGGCCGCTCGTCGCTCCGAGCACGTCGGGATCCGCCGCCGTCTCGCGCGGAGCGCCGCGCATGCTGCACGGCGATCCGCATCGAACCCATCGCGCGGCTGCCCGCGGCCCCGCTTCGGTGAATGTCGGCAAGCGGATCGAGGTCGGCGGCCCCGTCGCCGCGCAGGTCACCGCGTCGCCGGACGAGAAGACCCTCTACGTCGCGACGCTCGCCGGGAGCCTCCTCGCGATCGCGCGTGAGAACGGGGCCGTGACGTGGAAAGTCGACCTCGTCGATCGCGTGTATAGTACACCCCTCGTCCACGACGACGGGACGGTCTACCTCGGGAGCGACGCGAAGAAGCTCTTCGCGGTCTCGCCGGCCGGCGCGGTGGTTTTCCGGCTCGAGCTCGACGGTGAGGTCGACACCGGGCCTGTCTTCGCGAAGGACGGCAACGTCGTCGTCGCCGCGGGCAAGTCGGTCGTCTCCGTTCGACGCGGCGGCGACCTCGCCTGGCGTTTCACGGCGAAGAACAAGGTCTACACCTCGCCCGCGGTCGACGATCAGGGGCGCGTCGTCTTCGGCTCGCAGGATCATCACGTGTATGCGCTGGCACCCGACGGGACGCTCGCCTGGGCGGTCGACCTCGGCGCGGACGTCGACGGCGGTCCCGCGATCGGGGACGACGGCTCGGTCTTCGTCGGGACCGACAAGGGCGAGATCGTGGCGCTCGACCCGAAGGGCGTGCCGACGTGGCGCACGAACGTCGGCGGTTACGTGCGCGGCACGCTCGCAATCGCGCGGAACGGCGACGTGCTCGCCGGCACGTATGGACCCGTCCCGCGCGTCGTGCGCGTCTCACGCGAAGGCGCGATCCTCGGCGCCTTCGCGATCCGCGGGACCGGCGCGCGCGAGTTCGGCATCCACGGCGGCCCGCTCGAGGACGAGAGCGGAACGGTCTTCTTCGGGGCCCAGGACGATGTCGTGCGCGCGGTCGGGCCGGACGGCGCGCTCCGGTGGAGCTTCCCCACGAAGGCCGACGTCGACGCGCCGCTGAGCCTCCTCTCCGACGGAACGCTCGTCGTTCCCTCCGAAGACGGGACGATCACGCTGCTCTTGCCGTGAGCTCTCCGGAACCTGGTATCCTCCGCCCTCGCTCGTGATGCCTGTCATCCCGCCTGCAAGTGACACCGATGCGGAAGACGTCGTCTGGGGGCTCCAGACGGCCGCGTCGCTGTGGAAGCGCGGCGAGCGGATCGACGCCGTCGTCTGGCTCCGCCGTGCGGCGCAGGCCGCGATGGACGCGGATGCGCCGTCCCGCGCCGTCGAGCTCGGCAGGGTCGCCGCCGATCTCTCCGACTGGCTCGCGAAGGGGGCTCCGGAGGAGGAGCCCGCGCCGGCCGCGCCGGCCGCGCCGGCCGCCGCCGAGTCGTCGTCGATCGACGTGAACGTCGACGACAGCCTGCCCGCGGAGACCGCACGCGAGCCCCAGCTGCCCGAGCCGCCGCCGCCGGACGCGCCGAGCGTCGAGACCGCGCCGTCGCGACCCATGCACGCGACGCAGCCGATGCTCGACAGGCCGGTCGAGGACGCGGCTGCGCCTTCGACGTCGCCGTCCGTTCCGCCGGCCGAGCAGGTCCACGCGGGCATGTTCAATCCGTGGGACGACAGGCCGTCGGCGGTCGAGCCTCCGGCGGCTGCGCCGCCTGCTCCGCCGCCTCCTCCGCCGGTGCGGGAAGCAAGCTCGGCGCCGCGCGTGCCCGCCGCTCCGGCCGCCACGCGCCCGCCGCAGGCCCCGGTTCCTTCGGTCCCGCCGCGTATGTCCGGGTCGCCGCCGCGCGCGCCGTCGGTGCCGGCGGTGGCCATCGCTTCGGGGTCGACCGACGACGACTCGGACGACGAGGTCCTCACGAGCGCAGGGCCCGCGAGCATGTCGGGTGCGGCGCTCGCCGTTCCCGCTGCGCCGACGCGCATCGGCGTCGCGCCGGCGCCGTCCGCGGCTCCGCCGCCGGGCACGCCCTCGCGCGCACCGGGCAAGCCGCCGCCGCTTCCTCCGAAGCGACCGAAGCCACCGATCCCCGCCCCGCGCCCGTCGGATGCCGACGTCGAGACGAGCGCGCCTCGCATGCCCGCCGCCGCGCCCGTGGAGCCGGAAGAGCTCGGCGACGACGCGTTGCTCGAGTCGGAGGCGCCGCGCGCCGCGCATCCGGACGGTCCGACCGTCGAATCCGCGCAGCTCGCGCCGGCTCCGCTCCCGAAGGTGGAGCTCGAACCCGCCCCCGCTCCCGCCCCGTCGCCCGAGCCGGGCCTCGATCTCGAGGACGTCGAGTCGTTCTCCGATCTCCCCGACGACGCGCGTGTGGCGTTCGCCGCTGCGGCGAAGATCGACCGCCTCGCCGAAGGCGAAGAGGTCAGCCACTTCGCGCTCGCGTACGTGGTCGAAGGCGAGGTCGACGTCGCCGCCACCGTCGTCGACGCGCCGGCGATGCGGCTCCGGAAGGGCGCGGTCCTCCGCTCGCGTGGAACGACGAACGAGGCCGTCCCGATGCGCCTCGTCGCGACGGGCGCCGGCGCCACCGTCGCGACCTGGGGAGACGACGAGGTCGCTGCCGCGTTCAACTCGTGTCCCTGGGTCGAGGACGATCTCCGCGCTGCGGCCGACCGCATGCTCACGCTGGTCGGCATCACGATCGGTCCGCTCGGCGAGCGACTCGACGCTTCGATCCGTGAAGCGATCGTCGCGCGCCTCACGATCCGCACGCTCGAGCCCGGCGAGGTCGTCGTCAACGCAGGCGAGACCGTGCCCGGCCTGCTCCTCGTCGGCATCGGGGAGCTCGAGCTCGCGAAGGCCGAAGGCGTCTCGGCGATCGTCGGCTCGGGCGAGTTCCTCTTCCCGACCGAGGTCCTCGGCGCGGGTTCGGCGCCCTACACGGCGCGTGCAGGCGCGGGGGGCGCGCTCGTGATGTTCGGCGATCGCCACGTCGCGCAGGAGCTGCTCGTGACGTGCCCGCCGCTCCTCGAGGTCTTCGCCGGGATGTGAGCGCCACGCGCTCCTAGCGGCGCGCGGTCTTCTTCGCGGGCGCGCCGCTCTCGTCCTCGATGTCCCAGCGGAGCTCCTGGTTGCCTTCCGCGCCGGCGAAGCGGAGGCCGAACCAGCGCGCGTTCGGCGAGATCGTCGCGCGGCCGTCGGGCGTCGTCGTCGGGAACTTGATGCGGAAGACGTTCCGCCACACCGTCGTGTACGGGAAGTAGCGGATCTCGAGCGGTCCGGGCCGCGTGACGATCTGGATCGTCGCCGGGGCCGTCTCGTTGCCTTCCTCGTCGATCAGGCGAACGATCCACGAGCTGTCGGCGCGGGTGAGATCGGCCCAACGGATCTTCGTGCCGTAGAGCGCGACGTAGAAGTGATGCCCGTCCTGCGTCTCGGCGAGCGTCCGCTCGAGGAGGCTCCGCCGCTGCTCGACGGTGAGGCGGTAGTCGTTCGCGTACCGGACGACGTAGGCCCAGCGGAAGTCCCACGACTCGTACGTCGCCGTGACGGTGAGCAGGTTGTCGAGCTCGCTCAGTGCGACGAGGCTCTTCTCGCGCGTCCAGCGCTTCAGCACCTGGTCGTAGTCGCTCTCGGTGTACTCGCGGGCGCCGGAGGCCATCGAGACCCTCGGCTCGGCGCACGCCGTCGTCAGCGCGCACATCGCGAGGGCGAACGGCGCCCACACGATCGCGCGTCTCGAGAGCTGCCTGCCGACGTCGGCCATGCGCCCACTCTGGCTCATCCGCACGGCGCGTCGCAAGTCCCGCGCTTGCGACCGCGAACCGCTGCACGCGCATGCGTACATCCGGAGGCATGGCGGCGCAGTCGTGGCGGCGTCGTGGATTGCGAACGCCTCATTGTGGCGAGGCCGCCGCCAACGACGATGGCGCCCCTGCAGCCACGCGTTCGCAGCCGGCACGTACGCGAGGCCTCCGCCGTCGCGACCCCGGCCAGGACCCGTGCCTTTGCCGGCGAGAAACTTTCGAGCGCCCCGTCCGTCGAACGATCGACCGCGGTGGCATGTGCTTCGCAGGTCTGCCGTACGGGATTTCCCCTGCGTTCGGCGTTTCGCCGAGCACATATGACACCTGGCCGTAGAAGGTGCGCCTTGATCGACAAGCTCGACTTCCTCGTCCGTTTCTGGGAGCTGAAAGCGCGCAACGCGTCGCTCGGCGAGCCGCTCGGCCCGAGGGAGCAGATCGAGCTGCTCTCGCTCATGCAGCTCGTGACGGGCGATCTGGACGTGCCGGCCGCTGGGCCTGTCGATCGTCCCAAGGGCGCACTACCGGCGCAGATGATCGGCGACGGGACGATCCTCGCCGTCGAGGTCCGCACCGTCTCGGCGGCCGCGGTCGTCGTGAGCTGTGCGTCGTCGGTCCCGGTCGGCTCGCACGTGATCCTCCGGACCGCCGACGCGATCACCGGCGTCGAGTACGCGCTGCCGTGCACGGTGCTCTGGGTCTACAAGGGCGCGCCGACCATCGTCGCGCTGCACGTCGACGGGATCCCGACGCGCGCCGTGTTCGCCTCGGTGCCGGGCCCGCGGATGTCGATGCCGCTCGCGCTCGGCAAGCACGCTCGCCTGCGCGCCTGACGCGCGCGGAAGCGCGTATCGAAGGCCGAGTGCACCCGTTTTTGTTGTATCCCGCACGCGCGCGTCTGCCTTATAACCGAGGCCCTCAATCGTCCGGGAGGCCACGGATCCATGGCTCTGAAGATCAGCGTTCGTTCCGCGCAGCCGGTGCGCGAGGTCGGCGACGTCATCGTCGTCGGTGTGTCCACGCTCGGGGGTTCCTCGAAGAAGAACGCCAAGAGCCCGCTCGACGGCTTCGATCGCGCGCTCGGCGGAGCGCTCGGCAAGCTGATCAAGAAGGAAGAGTTCAAGGGCAAGAAGGATCAGCAGCTCTCGCTGTCGACGCTCGGTCGCGTGAAGGCGGATCGCTTGATCGTGATCGGCCTCGGCGACGTCGAGAAGCTCGGCGCCGCGGACCTCCGCACGTTCGCGGCGAAGGCCGCACGCGCTGCCAACGCCGACAAGGCGAAGCGCCTCGTGCTCGGTCTCCCGGACTCGGTCGCCCCGCGCCTCCGTGAGGTCGTCGAGGGCCTCGAGCTCGGCGCCTACCGCTTCACCAAGTACATGACGGGCGACCGCAGGCCGAAGGCGGAGCTCGGTCAGGTGACGATCTGCTTCCCGAGCGACCTCGGCAAGGAAGCGAAGCGCGCGGTGGAGCTCGGTCAGGCCGTCGCCGCGGGTGTCAACCTCGCGCGCGACCTGTCGAACGAGCCGCCGAACGTCCTCTACCCGGAGACGCTCGCTGACGCCGCGAAGGCGATGGCGAAGGAGACCGGCCTCGAGGTCCAGCACTACGACTACGCCGAGATCCAGAACCGCGGCATGCAGCTGCTCCAGGCCGTCGGCCAGGGCAGCGTCAACAAGCCGTGCATGGTGCACCTTTCGCACAAGCCGCGGAACGCCAAGCGCCGCATCGTCTTCGTCGGCAAGGGCATCACGTTCGACTCGGGCGGTCTCTCGATCAAGCCGGCGGCCGGCATGGGCGAGATGAAGCACGACATGAGCGGCGCGGCGAACGTCGTCGGCCTCATGGCGATCGTCGGGCGGCTGAAGCCCGAGGTCGAGGTCCACGGCATCTTCGTCGCCGCCGAGAACATGCCCGACGGCGGCGCGTACCGCCCCGGCGACGTGTGGGGCTCGCTCGATGGACGCAGCGTCGAGATCGTGAACACGGACGCGGAAGGCCGGCTGATCCTCGCCGACGCGCTCGCCTACGCGCGCGCGCTCGAGCCCGAGCTCCTCGTCGACAACGCGACCCTGACCGGTGCGTGCGTCGTCGCGCTCGGCAACGGCTGCTCCGGCTGGTACGCGAGCAACGAGGCGACGGCGGAGGAGTTCGGTGCCGCGATCAAGGCGTCGGGCGAGCAGATGTGGCGCCTCCCGCTCCTCGAGGACCTCAAGGATCAGCTGAAGAGCGACTCGGCCGACCTCAAGCACACCGGCGATCGCTGGGGTGGCTCGATCAGCGCGGCGCTCTTCCTCCGCGAGTTCGTCGGTGGCCTCCCGAACTGGGTCCACTGCGACATCGCCGGGCCGGCGATGGGCGATCGCGTCCGCGGCTGGGATCCCAAGGGCGGCACCGGTCACGGCGTGCTCACGTTCGTCGAGGTCATCGATCGCGCAGCGCGCTCGGTCTCGACGCTCGCCCCGGCGGCTCCCCTCCCGCAGAAGGCCGCTGCGCCCGCTCCTGCCGCGCCGGAGTCCGCGCCCGCGGTCAAAACGGCGGCACGGAAGGCGCCGAAGGGCGGCGCGACCAAGGGGGCGAAGGTCGCCGCGAAGCCGGAAGCGCCGAAGGCGGAGCCGCCCAAGGCCGAGCCGGCGAAGGGCGGCGCGAAGAAGGCGGCGGCGAAGCCCGCGGCGAAGGCGCCGGCTGCCGCTCCGCCGAAGGGTGGCGCGAAGACCGCCGCGCGCGCGAAGCGGCGCTGAGCACGAGGCTCTACTGTCCTCGAGAGGCCCTCGGCGCCGCGCGCGCCGGGGGCCTTCCCTTGCCGGCGTTCCCCCGAGCTGCTAGCCCCACGCTCACATGAGCGCGGAGCCGCTAGCCGCTGTCGAACGCCGCCTGACGCGTGCCTTGTCGCGCGCGCTCCTCGACTTCCGGATGATCGAGGACGGCGATCGCGTGATGGTCTGCGTGAGCGGCGGGAAGGACAGCTACACCCTCCTCCACCTCCTCCGCGATCTCGCGAAGCGCGCGCCGGTCCGCTTCGAGCTCGTCGTCGTCAACGTCGACCAGGGCCACCCGGGTTATCCCGCCGATCGCCTCCGCAACTACATGCGCGCGGAGGGCTACGACTTCCACATGATCGAGGAGGACACCCACTCGATCGTCACGGAGAAGATCCCGGAGGGGAAGACCTACTGCTCGCTGTGCTCGCGTCTCCGGCGCGGCATCCTCTACCGCGTCGCGCGCGAGCTCCGCTGCACGAAGATCGCGCTCGGTCATCACCGCGACGACATCCTGCAGACGCTGCTCCTGAACCTGTTCTTCTCGGGTCAGCTCGGCGCGATGCCGCCGAAGCTCGTCTCCGCCGAAGGCCACGTCGTCATCCGCCCGCTCGCGTACTGTGCCGAGGAGGACATCGCCGAATACGCGCGCGCCAAGGAGTTCCCGATCCTCCCTTGCGACTTGTGCGGTTCGCAGGACAACCTCCAGCGCAAGCAGGTCGGCGCGCTCCTGAACGACCTCGAAGAGAAGCACCCCGGGATCAAGGCCGTCATGCTCGCCGCGACGCAGAACGTCCGCCCGAGTCAGCTCCTCGACAAGGATCTCTGGAAGTCGCTCGGCCTCGAGGCGGCGCGCGAGGTCGAGAACGACGGGCTCGTGAAGCTCACACGGCTCGTCCGGGACGCAACGGCATGAGCGAGGTCGCGTGAACGAGGCCGGCAGCGGGGGGCAGGCCGGCGAGACGGAGCAGGCGGCATCGCGTGCTGCACCTCGACTGCCGGGCAAGGCCCTCACGCACCTCTCGAACCTCGGCGCGTCCGCGCAGGCGGCGATCCCCGGGATCTACGCCTGGGCGATCACGGTGGCGCCGGCGGCGTGGGCGCGGGGCGCCCCGTGGCCGGCCAAGCTCGCGGCGCTCGTCGGCGTGGCCGCGCTCGCGACGGCGCCCCTCGTCGAAGGCGCGGTGACGAAATCGCAGGCCGCGGCGCGGGAAGAGGGCAGGGCTCCGCCGCGTGCGCTTCTCGCGTGGACGGGCGCGACGTGGGCGCGGGTCTGGTCGGTCTGGGGATTCGTGCTCTCGAGCGCGATCGTGTGGGCGCTTTCGCCGGCCGCGCTCTCCTCGGCGCGTCTCGACGGCGTGCGCGGCGCGCTCGGGCTCGTCGGCTGGGGTCTGTTCGCGTTCGCGTCCGCGGGTCCCGCCCTCCGCGCCGATCCGGACGCCGCGTCGCGGATCGTCGCCGGCTCGCCGCTCAAGCCGCGCTCCGAGCTTCCGCGCGGTGACGGCGTCTACGTCGCCGTCGGTGTCGTGCTCGCGCTCGTGATGCAGCTCGTCGGCTGGAACATCGCCGTTCCCGAGCGAGCCGTCCTCGTCCGGCTCGTGACGGTGACGTGCGGCATCGCCGTGCTCGGTGGGATGACGAGCATCGCGCTCGCGCGGCACATGCCCCGTGCGCCTTCGTCGGGGCGCACCCGCATGCGGCGTGCGTCGCCCTGGATCGCGCTCCTGCTCGTCGCCGGCGGTGCCGGTCTGGCGCTCTCGGCGTTCCGGTAGTCGCCCCCTCGCGGCCGGAACGCGGCCGGAGTATCTTGCGGGGACATGCAGCTCCTCGACCTCCTCGCGGCGCTGCTCGTCGTCGCGGCGGCCGCTGCCTTCACGTTCGGGGCACTCGCGTTGTCGCGCTCGAGCGACGTCGAAGCGCTCTACTTCCTCGTCGTCGGCATCGTCGCGCTCCGCGCCGGCGTCCAGGTCGCGCGTCCGGGGACGAGCGCATGAAGGTGCGTTGCCTGCCGCTGCTCGTGGTCGCCGCGGTCGCCGTCGCGGCGTGCGGCCCCGAGCGGAAGGCGTCGGAGAAGAGCGAGCAGGCCGCGCTCGGAGGCGAGATCGTCGCCCGGGTCGGGAGCGAGACGATTCCGAAGAGCCTCGTCGCGGAGGTCGCGCGCACGCAGCAGGTCACGCCGGCCGAAGCGGCGCGGAGGTTGATCGACGACGCCGTGGCCGCCGTCTCGGCGAAGGAGAGGGGGCTCGACGCGGCGCCATCGGGCCGCTGGCGGCTCACCGCCGCGCGCGCGCGGCTCACGTCCCAGCGGCTGCTCCAGAACGCGCGCGCCGCGGGACCGCCGACGGACCGCGAGATCGCGGAGCTCAGCGAGATCCACTGGGTCCAGGTCGATCGTCCGCCCACCGTGCGGGTCATCCACGCGCTCGTGAAGAGGCCGTCGCGGAAGGAAGCGGAAGGCGATGCGCGCGCCTTTGCCGCCGCGCTCCGGACGAAGCTCGCGACGACGACGAGCGAGGACGACTTCAAGGCGCAGGCGACGGAGGAGGGAAAGGCGGCGAAGGGCCAGGGGCTCGAAGTCGTCGTCGAGTCGCTCGCGCCGTTCGAGGCGGGCGGGAAGATGGTCGAAGGCGGAACCCTCGTCGAGCCGTTCGCGAAGGCCGCGCATGCACTCGCGACGGCGGGCGACACGAGCGGTATCGTCGAGACCGAGTTCGGCTTCCACGTGATTCGCCTCCTCGAGCGCCTGCCCGAGCAGCGGATGCCGATGGAGAACCGGCGCGTCGCGTTCGCGGACGAGGTGGTGACGAGGCGCGCCCGCTCGGCGTACGAGACGCTGATCGCGTCGCTGCGCGCGCAGACGCCGGTCGAAGTGCTCCCGTCGGCGGAAACGTCGATGCGCGAGCTGCACGGAGCCGAGAGGCGTCCGTGACCTCGGTGCCGCCTCGGCGGCTACGCCCTTCGCGACGCCCGCCGGAGCGCGACACGGACGCGACGCCGTTCGCGGAAATCCTCGTTCGCCTCGTGAAGTGCCTCCCTGGGGCGTTCGCGGCGGCGCTCGTCGACGCCGAGGGCGAGACCGTGGACTACGTCGGCCTCTCCGATGCGTTCGAGCTCCGTGTCGCCGCCGCCGAAGCGCGTCTCGCGCTCGATCAGGTGAGCCGCGCGATGCGCGCGAGCGAAGCGCAATGGATGGTCATCCGCGGCGAGCGCCGGAGCATCACCGCGCGGAAGCTGCCGGACGGCTACGCGCTCGTCGTCCTCTTCCGCCGCCGCGCAGGCTTCACGGCGTCGCGACGCGCATTCGCCGCCTGCGAGCGAGAGCTCGCGGCCGAAGCGGGCTGGCCGATCGCGAAGAACGACCGCTCGTGGTGGGCGGTCCAGGTCGAGATGGATGTCCGCGGACGCCCTTCACGCGTCCGCGTCCCAGGGCGCGACGACGTCGTCGCCGTCGAGGTGCTCGGCGCCGTGATGGGCCTTTCTGCCCGTGAAAAAGGCTTCCGCGTGCGCACGCAGCACGGCGAGGAAGTGACGCTCGTCCGCGAGGCGCGGCGCTGCTGGTACGCCGACGTCGCGATGCGCTGAGCACGGTGCCCCCGAGCGGACGACGCGAGGTGCTGCGACCGGCCACGGTCTCGACGGCGGCGTGGCGAAAGAGGCCACCGAACCCCAATTCGGGTTGCGCCATACACGGGAAAATCGTCAATGATCTCCTAAACGTGTGACAAAACAGCACACGATGTGTGCTTTGCGTTTGACTCAGATGGCGCCCTGACTATTTTCCGCGCTCCCCCGGTTCGGAATCGCAGCGATGCGCCCGAGCCCCTCGACCTCGCAGCGCTCCGCGCCCGAGAGAGAGGCGAGGGGGAAGTCTGTGGAAAACCGCGCTTCTCCCCAGCCTCGACCAGGAGCCAACTCCTGGTAACCCTGGCCGAAGCCGAGCTTCCATCCACCAGTTCTCCCCATGGGGACACCCCAAGGTCGAGCTGGCGGAAGACCAGAACAGCCCTCGTGAGAATCTCGAACGAAGGCTTGACCGGTTGGAAGGCGGTGACTACTAGACGCTCTCCCTTCGGTCGCTGCGACAGCAGTGGCCGAGGTCCCGCTCCCCCCGCCGGAAACGGCGCTGATGCGGGCGGCGAGAAAAAATCGCCGGGCAGAAAAAAGAAGTTGACGGGGTCGCCGTCCTGAGTATGATTCGCGACCCCAACGCATACGGAAGCCCGCTTCCACTGCCTCGGTCCTTGAAAACTGAATCGTACGTTCAACTAGACGACGTCTAGAGTTGGGCTCCTGG